>JAGBOF010000027.1 GCA_017633985.1 Bacteroidales bacterium | reverse complement strand
TTGGCATAGTGTTGTGAAAACGGTTTAATTTACTATCTTGCGTTATTGTCATGTTATAAAAACGGTTTACTTTACTGTATTGCGTTATTGTCATGTTATAAGAAAAGTTTGCTTTGCTATCTTAAAAAATCATTTTGTTGCAGGATGAAATTTTCTTGCTGTTTTGTGTTGGCATTGTGCTGTTAGATGGATTTGTTATAATGTATGTAAGGTTTATTATGGTCAATGAGGCTGCTAATCATGCTACATAATAACCGTTTTTGACAGATACAATAAAAAACTCCGCCGTATAAGACGGAGATATTGCTATATTTTGCTGTAATTTATACAAACCTTTAAGTAAAATGCAATCTAAATTCTTTAACCTATTATAACGCTGCCACTTTTCTCATGCATTGAGATTTCAAATTAGCGGCTTTGTTTTTGTGAATAATAGAGCGTTGAGCCAATTTATCAATTACGGAGATCATTTTCGGCAATCTTTCTTCTGCTTCTTTCTTATCAGTGATTGCTCTGAAGTCTCTTAAAGCGTGTCTCATTGTTTTAGAATGATAACGGTTATATAATTTTCTTTTTTCGCTCTGACGCACTCTTTTTAATGCACTCTTATGATTTGCCATTTTATATTTCTCTTTTTATTTAACTTCTTTTAATTTTTCGGGGAGACATTTTTGCCTCCCTCTGCCTTCGTACCCCGTAGGGGATTTGAACCCCTGATTTCCAGAATGAAAATCTGGCGTCCTGGACCAACTAGACGAACGGGGCATCATTCTGAATTTTCAGGTTGCAAAATTACAACATTTGGAAATACTGACCAAACTTTTTCACAACTTTTTGTCAAAAAAATTTATTTTTATTCTTTATCTTGCTGAAACTCAAAGCCAAGACGTTTAGCAGTGATTTTGCCTTTACTTGCTGCCGTAGTGCGGATTTCCCCTACCGAAATCTCCTTTACATCGTCAAACGGAGGCGTTAATAAGTCGAAATTGTTGGCATACTCCATTGCCGAACGCACTATATCGGCCGTACTTTCTTCACTTATTAGCGATGTATTGAAATTGCTGTACAGAAAACCGACTTCACGTTTGCCTTCTACGAAATAATGGTTGTCCATATTGATAAAAACCCTGCCGATAAGGTAACCTAAATCATAATCGCGGTTATAATCAAAAGAATCGGTAAGGAAATTGTATATGTTTATCATTCCGCAGAATGAACGGTTTTTATCTTGTTGAATATACGGAAGACGCATTACCTCATGATAGCGAGAAAATTCGAAGACATTGGTGTGCATCATAAAAACCAAAATATCCGAACCGAAACGGATTTCGAATTCATTGTGGTTTTTGTCCTCAAATTCGAATTCATCGGGATATTCGCCGCTCATATATTCCATGATGTTACGGGCTTGGCTGCGCATAAGCTCAAATGCCGCCGTGGTGTTATCCAAAACTTTGTTCAAAAGCAATGTTTTTTCATGGATCTGTTTTCCTAATTCTCCGTTTGTCATATCTTCTATAATATATAATTTCATGAAAAAACCCTGCCGATTGTTTTTTATCAAGCAGGGCTGATTTACTGTTTTTTTATTGACAATTAGTCTTCAGGAGCAATTGCTTCCATAGGACAAACGTCTGCACAAGTACCGCAATCAATGCATTGATCAGGATCTATTTTGTAGATTGGTCCTTCTGATATTGCTCCGTTAGGACATTCATCAATGCAAGTGCCGCATGCTGCACAACTGTCTGAAATTTTGTATGCCATTTCTTTTTAAATTTTAAGGTTAATAACTGCATGCAAAATTATAAACTTTTTATGATATGAAGCAAATTTTTAAAAACTTTTTATATAAAATCAGTTTATTTGTTTTATAATCTGTTGTATAACAAAGAAATAATCTTTTGCGTAAATTATTTGACGCTTATATGCAAATAAGCTGCTTGATAGGTGAAAGGTATTGCAAAAAGTTTGTTCCGCTGCATTTTAGCCACAAAACGGGATTAGAAAACGGTGTTTTCCGACAGCATTGGTGCATATTTGTCCTTTAAGAGGCAAAAATATCTTACCCGACAGCCGTATATGTAAAAATTTACGTAATTTTGTAACTTGAAATAGTTATCTAAAATGTATAAGACAATGTCTGTTTTAAAGAAAGTAATATTGATAATCCTTACCGCTGCCGTTTTCGGAGCGTGTTCCAAAGGAGAAAAAAGAATAGTCGCAAAATATGACAACGGCAATCCGTATATAGCATGTTTTTACAAGAAACAAGGCGGTAAAGAGGTAAGAACCTACCAAGAGCACTATTATCCCGACGGCAAGATACGCGCAAAAGGCAAATGCGAAGGTGAAAAACGTAAGGGCGTATGGAAATTCTATTACCAAGACGGCTCTGAATTCGCACGTGCTGACTTTTCCGAAAGAAAAGAAGGTACTTCATGGCAGGTTAGATATGACAAGGATTCTTTATTGGTGAAAAAGACCGATGTTTTGACATCCGTTGCTTTTTCCAATGAGGGAACTCCAGTTTCGTTGCGTATAGAAAAAGACGGTCAGGAGATATTTTACCGATTCTTTAATTCGTTTAAACTTATGGAACGTATAACCCTTAAAGGCAATGTGCCGCAAGGCGAAGCGCTTTCATGGTACGAAAACGGCAATATCAATTCCGTACATTATTATGTAGACGGATTGCAGGATTCTTTGTACACCGTATATTCCGAAAGCGGACAAAAATTACTCTCGGGCAAGTATTCCAAAGGAGTTAAAGTCGGTAAATGGGAATATTTTTCCTCCGAAGGCAAACCGCTCGGCGTAGAATATTATGACAGTGACGGAACAATCCTTAAAGAACGTGAAAGACCCGGATTGACCTACTATTATTCCGAAAAATAAACCGATTCAATCTCAAAAACAATGACGGGAAGAATTTTTTATATACCTTTATTTATATTATTCTGTATTTTATCTGCAGATTCTTCCGCCCAGATGTACTCGGTGCGGGATTCCGTAACCTCGGACGGCAGAAACTGTAAGATATTCACTTTGACAAAAAATCAAAAAGGCAAGACAGCGGCGGCGGTATCGTATGTTTTCGTTGAAAAACGCAGCGATATTTCTTTAGGTTGTGATTTGTACAAAACGGAAAATGCGGTTAAAACGCCTATGTCCTTTTTTGCCGTAGCCGCCTACACCAAAGATGAAAGCGGAAGAATGAATTACAACAGTATTTTGCCCTATATATCCATCATTCAGGCAGGGCAAAGAACCGTTTTGAGTATTGATTGCCCGCTTATTGTGCTTAATCCCGACCGTGCGGATGAAAAAATAATTGAATCGAAGAATCTTTACGGTCTGATAAACACACAGGAAGTTGAATTGAAGTCCCATTAACTTATTTAGATATACAGCCTTAACTTATTATGAGAGAATCGGCATTATTGACCGGAATGAGGAACAAACTCGTTGAACTTTTGAGACAAAAAGGGATAACGGATGAAAAAGTATTAGGTGCGATAGGTTCCGTTAAACGCCATTTATTCATGGACCTGTCATTGGAAAGGGTCGCATACGAAGACCGTGCAATTGAAATACTTTGCAAACAAACCATATCGCAACCTTCCACCGTAGCCTTCCAAACCCAACTGCTGGATATACAACCCCGCGAAAAAGTACTGGAAATAGGTACGGGAAGCGGTTATCAGACTGCCGTTTTGTACAAACTTTCCACAAGAATATATACAATAGAAAGACAGAAACCGCTGTATGACAATGCCGTCAGACTGTTTGAGAAAATCAATATCCATCCGCAATGTTTCTTTTCCGACGGTTTCAAGGGTTTGCCGGGTTTTGCACCCTTTGACAAGATTCTTGTAACATGCGGTGCGCCGTTTATTCCGCAGGAATTGCTCAAACAATTGAAAAACGGCGGCGTAATGGTTATCCCCGTAGGTGATGAGTTGCATACGATGTACAAAATAACCAAGATTGCGGAAGATGATATACGTACGGAGACATTCGGCAACTTCAAATTCGTGCCTATGCTTTCCAACGTATCCGTGCATTAAAATAATACGGCGTATTAATTTACTGATCTGCGATAAAAATTTATTAATCTGCGAGATTATTTTACTGATCTGCGATAATAATTTTACAAAAAGCCCTCTTGTTTTCCAAGAGAGCTTTTTTATTGTGTTATTTTGATTTCTGCTGTTTGTAAACGGCAGCGTATCGGAAATAAGAAGATAGTTTTATTTCTTAAATCTTCTCAATATTCCCTGCATCTTATCCTTGATGATGTATTTGCCCGATTTGTCCAGCTTATAGCATTTAAGCCAACCGTCCATGCATTCAAAGCTTCCAGGTTCTTCGCTTCTGCCCGGATAGAAATAATCGCCCATCTCTTTCTCCTCTATCTTTTTACCCACAAAGATGGTATCGAATTGGAACGGAGTGATAAAGCACTGAATCCACATCTCATCGGCTTCTTTGTTCTTGATTTTCTTGGTGCTTATGGCTTTGTAAACAACCTCGCCGTTAGGCTTATACGTCTTTCCGAAGAACTTCAAACCGCTGTTTCTTTGGTTCGGATCCAAAAATACCTGCACGTCAATCAACGGTTGTATGGTATCTTTGCCTACGCATGTGTTGTAGTCAGGTTTAATTGAAGGTTTGATTACTATATATCCAGCATTAAGGATGTATTGTTTGTTATGCGGCACCAAAAAGTAATTGTCCGCCAATTCGTCAAATAACATAACGTCCTTAAATTCTATCGTGTGCTCGTAAGCAAGCGTATCTTTGGTGTGATGTACGAAATTGATGTATCCTTTAGGAATCGTAACTTTGGTAAACTGACCTTTCAAAAGCGTGTCTTTGGACGGGAAGTCGTAATCATAGAATTTGCCCAAACAATCTTCCTCATCTTCTTCCACGACAATATATACCTTGCCTCTGCAATCGATATCTTCGGGCAGATCACTCTTATCGGCGTTGGCAAGATTGACCCATTTGAAGTCAAACGGCATCTTGTATTTGATATAGTATTCTTCGGTGCCTATGCATGAAGATACCTTATAGCTCGGAGTCCGTTTGATGATGTATTCCGTCTCTTCCCTTGACGAAAAATACTTGAACACCATTACGGCACGGTCTCTGGCAAGGCTGCTGTTTTGTTCCGTTATTTCTTCCCCGTCATCATAGCCGGTTATTGTCATCTTGTAAAACCGTTTGTTCTCTTTGTCAAAGGCAATCATGTATATGCTGTCCAATTTGTTCAGACCTTCTTTGGTGTAATACGAACTGCCTTTGTCAAAATCAATATACGTTTCCAATTTTGCAGGAAACCGTTCCGTTACTTTCTTTTTCTTTTGTGCCTGAAGGTTTGTTACCAATACTGTCAGACACACCATCAACAATACTTTCTTCATATTTCTTATCCTAACCGTTCATTATCATTTCTATAATATCGTCTGCGGTAAGACCTTCGCTCTGTGCCGAATAGTTAAGCACAATCCTGTGCCGTAAAACATCTTTGCACACCGCTTTGACATCTTCCGTATCGGGTGAGAACTTACCTCTCAAGGCTCCGTAGCATTTAGCACCCGCTATCAGGTATTGGCAGGCTCTTGTACCCGCACCCCACATAAGATATTTATCCGCAATACTGCTGTTGTTATTCCTTCTTGTTTTGCCTACAAGCGATACCGTATAAGAATACACATTGTCGCTTACAGGTATTTGCCGTATGAGTTGTTGCATATCGGTTATGTCCTGCTTGTCCATAACCTTTTGTATTTCGTACTTATAATCAGTTGTAGTTGTTTTAAGTATCTGTATCTCCTGCTCGAACTGAGGGTAATCCATCACCAACATGAACATAAATCTGTCAAGTTGTGCTTCGGGTAAAGGATAGGTTCCTTCTTGTTCGATAGGGTTTTGGGTCGCCATTACGAAAAACGGTTCGTCCAACTTAAAGGTTCTTCCGCCTGCGGTGATGCTGTGTTCCTGCATGGCTTCCAACAGTGCCGATTGTGTCTTGGGTGAAGTTCTGTTTATCTCGTCGGCAAGCAATATGTTGGTAAACACAGGTCCTTTTACGAATTCCATTTGGCGTTGGGCAGACAATATTTCGCTTCCCGTAATATCCGCAGGCATCAAATCGGGAGTGAACTGCACTCTGTTGAATTCCGCACCCAATGCCTGTGCAATGGTTTTAACCAACAATGTTTTCGCCAGTCCGGGAACGCCCGTCAAAAGGCAGTGTCCGTTGCAAAACAATGTTATAAGCACCTTGTCTATAATGTCTTGCTGCCCTACGACCGCTTTGGCTATCTCCTGTTTAAGCTCACCGCATTTTTCCGTAAGCCGTTGTAATAATTGAGTTTGATTCATATTATTTCTTATTCCAATTCAATGTGAAATTGCATGAAGAATATTTATCATTAAGTTTTATATAAGTCTTACCTATCGTTTTCGAAGCCCATGCACGCATTATTTCCGTACGTTTGGCATTCAAAGCAAGCGTCTGTATTTTGTCAAAATCGTCCGTAAGATTGACTTTATGTGCCGCAATCTTCTTTTTCACCTTTATAAGGCGGTAAGCATTTGACAATTCGCTTTTAAATTCCACGGGTTTGGTGTAATCGCCTTGGTTCATGGACGCAAAATCCACATTATCCACGTTACCTATAGTCGCATTTATTGCATCCAAGGTGAAAACCGCCGAAGCATTGTTTTTGTTGATTATCAATCCGCCGTTTATTTTGCTTTCGTCCTGTGAATATTTCACGATAGCGTCCTCAAAGCTTATTTTGCCTTCGTCTATAAGCGTTTTTACGGAATCCAATTTTTCTTTCGCATTATACAACTGAACCGTGCTTACTTTAGGCATAAGAAGTATGTGACGGCAATTGATTCTGTCACCCTGACGTTCAATCATTTGCACGATATGAAAACCGTATTTGCTTTCGAAAACAGGCGATATTTCACCGGGTTGAAGCGAAAAAGCAACCGATTCGAATTCGCTGACCATATCACCCCTTGAGAAAAAGCCCAATTCCCCGCCTTTTTTAGCCGAAACCTCATCATCCGAATACAAGGAAGCGAGAGTTGAGAATCTGGCACCTTTGATTATTCTGTCCCTTATGGAGTTCAGACGTTCTTTTACCTGATTTTTGTCTTCCGAAGACACCTGCGGCAGAATAACTATCTGGGAAAGTGTGTATTGTTCTTCTATTTCAGGCAAAGAATCCTGCGGAATCTTGGCAAAATATTCAGCCACTTCCCTTGGCGTTACGGTCAAATCCCCGACAATTTTGCTCTGTTCCTGCTGAATCATAATGTTCTCTTTTATAATATCATGGAACGATTCCCGTATTTCCGCAATGGATTTGTTCATCTGTTTTTCCAATCTCTCCTGCGAACCGTAAACCTGAATCATATATCCTAAACGCTGCGACAATTCGCTTTCCACTTCTTCGTCGGTGACGTTTACGGAATCTACCTGTGCCTGATGGAGCATAAGTTTGTTTATCAGCAATGTCTCCAAGATTTCGCATCTGGACATTTCGCTGTTTTCTTTGGAGGAACGGTTCTGTAGATACGCCGTCTCCACATCGGAGAATTTCACCATTGACGAGCCTACAATGGCTGCCACTCCGTCTATCTCCTGTTGGGCGGATACATTCTTGCAAAACAAGCCACCGACTGTAAATAACACAGCCAAACAACTTAATTGCAGCAACTTATGTTCTCTGTACCGTTTTGTCAGTATGTTCATAAAATAATCAGTCGTTTTATTTTATTAAAACGCCGTTTCGTTACGCTAAAACGCCGTTTTATTTATTGATATTACGTTTAATTTCTTTTAACAGTTCTTGGTTTATCTCTACGGAATGCTCTTTATGCAAATCTTCCGTCCATTTCTTTTCCAAAAAGTCCTGATAATCGCTTGTAACCAATCCTTTACATGCCGAAAGAGGTTTTACATCCACAGGCAAAAAGCCGTACAACGCAATAACAAAGTTCCTGTTTGTTACAGTTGCCGTATCGTCGCAATAATAAGGATATTTCACACCGTTAAACTTCTGACGGTTTGCGAATATATGCTTGTCAATCAAATTATTGGCACCTTTTTCGAACTTACCCCATACGTATGTCGTTTTAGGGTACTTTTTATTCAGCAGATCTTTTGTTTGGTCGTTGGTTTTGCCTTTTTTCATGTATTTGGCAAGCAGTTTCTGTGCTTTTTTCAAATCCGTAAGCGTATCAAACGACCAGATTGCAGCATCGGCACGTTCCGTATACAAATATTTATTCTTATTGCTTTGGTAAAACTCCTCCAAACCAACGGAATCCGTAACCGATTTGGTCCAAACCTGTCTGTCTGTCAAATCAAAGATAAGTACGCCGTTTAAGAAATCTTCCACACTTTGTTTCAATTGCGGATACTTTTCCTCCAAATGCGAAGATGCGTATTCCAAAACCTTACGGTAACTGAATGCTTCGAATCTTTGGTTCAAATAACGGGATATATGTATAGGCGTTATCTTCGTTTGGTTCTCAAATATGTATTCCAAAAAGTCCCTTTGGCTGAACGTTTGTCCGCCTATCTGCATCAAGGTCTTATTTCCTTTGAAATCTTCGGGTATCATCCACGTCGCATCGAATATTTCTTCGCCCACAACGGATGACAATTCCTCCAAAGCCTTGTCATTGACCGTATAACCGTATTCCTTTTTGGCATTTTCCACAAATCTTTCCGAAGAAATATACGCTCTGTCGTCTTTGTTCACACGGTCTTTGATTTGCGGCATAATATCCTCGAATTGCGGAACAGGAACGGTCGATATGAATTTGACGATATGCCAACCGAATCTTGTTTTAAACGGTTGCGTAGGCGTATGAAGCGGAACTTTTGAGAACATTTGTATATATTCCGCAGGCAACATATTCGGTTTCTGATTGGTTATCACGCCTTTGCTGCTTGCAGAGAAATTATCGTCCGAATATTTGCTTACAACCGAATCAAATCCCAATGTTTCTATTTGTTGATAAGCCTCATTGATAAGTTCTTCGGCTTCTTGCTCGGAATGTTTCTTGGCGTTGATGTAAATATGTGCCAATGTGACCGAAGAAAACGGCGCTTCCATGCAGTCTGTAAGTTTTATTATATGCCATCCGAACGAAGAGCGGCACATTCCTATGCTGTCCGTTTTGTTTTCCGCCAATGTGTAAACGGCGTTCTCAAACGGATAAACCATTACCATCGAAGTGAAATAACCCAAATCGCCGCCGTTGGCAACTCCGTTTTCGCTTGATGCTGACGGATCGTCTGAATAAACCCTTACCAAAGAGTCGAAGTTCTCCCCGCTTTGGGCTTTCTTGTAAACCTCCAACGCTTTGTTGTAATACTGCATCGTGTCTTTGTCGGCAATGTTGTCAGGTACAGCAATCAAAATATGCGAAGCCCTGACAAAATAATTAAGTCTTCCGTATGCCTGTCTGACCAATGAATCCGTTACGGCAGGGTCATTGATATAAGGACGTATCAACGAATTGCGGTAATCTTCCGTCTGTTTGATTACCGAAGAATCCTTATCCAATCCCAATTCATGCGCCTGCAAAAGTTTAAGTCTGTAATTGACATAAAGGTTCAAATAACTGTCAATGTCCGAATTGTCTATGGCAGAAGCACTGTTTTTGTTGTACATCTGCAAGAACTCATCAGCACTTATTTTCTCTTTACCGTCTATTGTGATAAGCGTTTGTGCATTTGCTCCCGCAACGCTCCAAAGCAATGCGGACAAAACAAACAAATGTTTTATGCAACCAATCTTCTTTTTCATTATCTTGAATAATTCGGAGCTTCTTTTGTTATGGTTATATCGTGAGGATGTCCTTCTATAAAGCCAGCATTGGTTATCTGAATGAATTTGGCGTTACGCAACTGTTCCAAATTGGCACTGCCCGTATAACCCATACCCGCTTTCAATCCGCCTATAAGCTGATAGATAACTTCCGTTACCGAGCCTTTGTAAGGAACACGTCCTACGATGCCTTCGGGAACAAGTTTCTTTACGTCTTTTTCGTCCGATTGGAAATAACGGTCTTTGCTTCCGTTTTGCATTGCATCCAAAGAACCCATACCGCGGTATGCCTTATATTTACGGCCTTCCATTATGATGGTGTCTCCCGGTGATTCTTCCGTACCTGCAAACAATGAGCCTGCCATAATGGTTCCCGCACCTGCTGCCAAGGCTTTTACTATATCGCCCGAATATCTTATGCCTCCGTCGGCTATAACAGGTATGCCAGAGCCTTTCAAAGCACCGCAGACATTCAATACGGCAGTCAATTGCGGCATTCCTATTCCCGCTATGATACGCGTTGTGCATATACTTCCCGGTCCTATGCCCACTTTGACAGCATCAGCTCCCGCTTCTTTCAATGCCAAGGCGGCTTCTGCCGTTGCTATATTGCCAACAACCACGTCTATGTCTTTGTATCTTTGTTTTGCTTCTTTGACAGCCTTGATTACGTTAAGCGAATGTCCGTGCGCAGTATCTATTATCACGGCGTCCACTCCCGCAGCCACTACGGCGTCTATACGGTCGTACATATCCTTCGTTATACCTATTCCCGCTGCCACACGCAATCTGCCCATGGAATCCTTACAAGCATTAGGACGTTCTTTCAGTTTGATTATGTCCCTGTAAGTTATAAGTCCCGTAAGATGCCCGCTTTTATCCACAACAGGCAATTTCTCTATACGGTGTTTTTGCAGAATATCCGCAGCCTGTGCAAACGAAGTTCCCTGTTGGGTGGTTATAACCTCTTTGGTCATCACCTCGGACAAAGGCTTTTTGACGTCCTTTTCAAAACGCAAATCCCTGTTAGTCACTATGCCTATAAGCTTGTTGTCCTGATCCACGATAGGAATACCGCCTATATGCAACTGCGTCATCATGGTTTTGGCGTCTTTGACCGTCGAATCCGCCGTCAATGTCGAAGGAGAGGTTATCATACCGTTTTCGCTTCGTTTGACTTTCAATACTTCTTTTGCCTGACGGTCAATGGACATGTTTTTGTGCAAAACGCCTATTCCGCCTTCCTGTGCCAAGGCTATTGCCATATTTGCTTCGGTAACCGTATCCATCGCTGCCGAAACTATCGGGATATTCACCTCTATATTGCGGGAAAAGCGGCTTTTAACCGTTACGTCCTTGGGTATAATTTCCGAGTATGCAGGTACAAGCAATACGTCGTCGTACGTAAGTCCCGTTCCTATTATTTTGTTTTCCATAGCTGCTTTTTATTTCTTGCGTATAATTCCCTGCAAAAATACATCTTTTTAATGACATGACAAAATTTTGAACTGCTTTTATTGCGTTTGTCCGTTTTTTGCCGTTTTGCGGATGTTTTTTTACGCCTCAAAAGAAAATTTTTTTTGCTCTTTTTGTGCATTCAAAGCGTTCAAATTTTTATGCAGTCTCAAAGAATAATAATTTAATTAAAAACCGTTCAGTAGGAACGGAAAATTAACAGTCGAGGGAGTGGGAGTAGTATATATATTCAAATATACTACTTCCATCTCCTGTTAAAATTCCGTCCGTCCGTCCATGTATATATGTTTGGACGGACGGACGGTTTTGAATAAAAATATTAAC
>JAGBOF010000026.1 GCA_017633985.1 Bacteroidales bacterium | reverse complement strand
TATACATTCAAATATACTCCGTACTTCTCCTGTTAAGAAATCGGACGGACGGACATTTATATATAGTTGTCCGTCCGTCCGCTTTTTATTTAACAACAGAAAAACACGCTAAAAAGTTCAAAATCACTGATATAAGTTTTTGGACGGTTTTTTCGGACTTTTGAGGCGAAGTTAAAAACGTTTCAACGCTGGAAAAGTTTTACGGACATTGAGAGTCCGTAATTTTTTGATACTTCGGTGCGGATTTTTAAGCCGTAAAAATTTCTTAAAACGGCGTGTTTTTTGTTTTTTATTACTTTTTTGCAGCTTGATTTTCATTTTGATACTGCTCTATCAGTTCCAGTACACGCATGTATTGTTCTCTTGCTGCACTGTCATCAATTTCGGAGTTGTAATCAATTATGGGGTTATCATAATCTTCTGTTGCAGGAGGTTCGGAAGGTTTGGAATCTTCGTATTTGTCTAACGCTCCGTTTATAACCACAAAGATAAAAAAGCCGATAGCCAATAAAAACACCAAGAACATAGGAACCGGTATAGTTCTAGATTTTCCTGTTTTTGCTTCTGGCTTTTCGGATAAATTTTCCTTTGCAGTATTATCCGAAACCTCTTTATCAGCAATAACCGACTGATTAACAGTTTCATTTTCCTGCGGAATTATAAAAACCCATCTATACTGTCTTATGGCATTAATAAGAGCTTGTGTCTCCACGTGTCGGATGGACATCATACCCGATGTATCAAAGGTTTTGCAGCTTACAGAAGATTCATTTACCAGATTATAAGTGGGTTTATCACATGTTACAAACAAATGTTTATCAAACCTGTCATTGATTACGATGTTTAAGCATTTTTGATAAAATTCATTTCCTATAATAGTTTTATCATTAACTTTATAAAATTCTGCTACTGTTGTAAGATTTTTGAACAGAGTGTAAA
This sequence comes from Bacteroidales bacterium, assembly GCA_017633985.1. Lineage (GTDB taxonomy): Bacteria > Bacteroidota > Bacteroidia > Bacteroidales > P3 > Scybalousia_A. Next base: position 31,582 of record JAGBOF010000026.1, on the reverse strand, counting down.
TATGGGCGAAATTTTGATAAATAACACCGTTGAAAACAATACTGAACCCGATATATCCGCCGGATGTCTGTTTGGTATAAATATAATATACCAATGTTTCATCATGATATATTGACAATTGTTCTTCAGATTGTATCTCTATATTCTGAAAAATATCTTTTGCAGAGTCTTCTACATATTGAGAGTACGTACTGATTGCCTTTTCAAATATATATAATTCAAAATTCATATTATTTTAATATAAAATGTATTGTTTCATTTTCATTATCGATTTTAAACGATGCAACTCTGTCTAAAATATCAGCATTACCGAGCAATAACGGAGCATCCATACTATTGACAACCACAGCACGGACATCTTTGAAATATATCTTACCGCCGATAACTACCTCTTTCAACCTTACTATTGTATTTTGCGTAATTCTGCCGTCGGCAACAGTTGCATTAACCTTCCCAAGTATATCATCTTCGGTTAATAATCCCTGTTTTAAAAGAAACATTGCTTCCGTTAATGAAATACATGTAGTTGAAGCACCTGTATCAAATATCATCGTCATATCTATACCGTTAATAGATACAGGAATAATTCTGACTCCGTCTGTTTCTTTAAACGGCACTTCAACTACATCTACATATTCTTCAACAACATCTTCACTATAACCGTAAGTTATCGCAGAAGGTGACTCTTTCTTTGAACAAGAAACAAACAGCAACAGCACAAACAATAATATGCAATTATTCTTTAACATCTTTTTCTTTATGTTCTTCGCCTGTTTGATGTGAAACAGTATCTTCTGCCGTTCTGTCACGATCTGCCTTTGGCTGTGAATGGTTGTCCGAAAGGTCTTCAATAATTGTTTCAAGCAGAGTTGTATTTCTGTTTATCTCTTTCAAAGTAGTATTAAACTTGAAAAACATTATTACATTTACGGCTAACAGTACTGCAATAATAATTAACAAAATCTTTTTTCCCGAAAGTTTACCCCTACCTTGCGAAGTTTGCCTTTTTTGAAGATATTGTGCAATTTCTTTTATCGGAGTTTCTATTCTGTTAATGTTTTCGCTAAAAGACTTTTGGTCTTGAAGTTTTTTGTTCTGTTCTTTCATTTGTTGGATTTCTGATTTTAAGGAAGATTTCTCATTTTCTAATCTCTGCAACGAACTTGTTAAAGAAGATATTTCATTGTCTTTATTTTCTATTTTTTGCTTAAAATCTTTTACTTTGGATAAGTTGGTTTGATATAGGTCAGAAAGATAAATAACAAGATTCTTTTTTAATAACTTGGTTATTTCAAAATCATTTATTTCTCCGCAATTAATCCTTAATAATTCACCTTTTTGTTTTACGAACCCGTCTAAAATCGGAAAAATCTTACCCGTATGATTGGATATTATATCCTGTTCAATGATTTTAGAAATTTCTTCTTGCAGTTGTTTGGTAAAGTCTGCAACTATAAACTTATTGTTCTTTATGATGCTGCCGTCAATTTTTTGCCTGTAAATACCTTCCAACAGACTATATATATGCAAGTAATTTTCGTAATAGTTCGCATCAATCATTAAAGTCAATCCGAAATAGGAACCTTGTCGGTTGTCATTGGCAATAAGATCATATTTAAGATATGTGTAATAAATTTTCTTACCTACGACCTCAATAACCAATCCTCTGTCTGCATGCAAAACATTCCCGTTATAAAAACCAGAGATATACCGAACATCTTTACCGTTATCAGAAACTTTCTGTCCCGAAGGCACTCCGTGTAAGTAAACTTCTATATTCATAATATTAACCCCTCACTATTTTTCTAATTGCTCTCCATAACATCATAGGATAAATATCATCGCTTTTTTGATATTTCATCTTCCCGCTGTCCGTTACCGTATAATCACCTGTTTGGAACGGAATAATCCTGCAACGGTACTTCTCAAACCAATTAAGTATAGGTATTTTATTCACAAAAGGTTCTAAAATACCGGGATAACTGTCCTTAACCTCCTTAAATAATGCCGATGTATTGACAACTCCTACTTTGATGACAAGATTGGATTTATCAATCTTATTCATTAGCAAAATAACACTGTCTTTGGATCTGATATTTTTAGCGAAATCCGTTATCCTATCCACGTAATTTTGCCTGTCCTGTTCATTCTTCCAATCAGGTTCAAGCATAAATATCCAAATTTTTCTGTTACTCAAATTCTTTATCTGGTTAATATAAGTCGGATAATCTTTTTTAGGATTATCTTCGTCAAAATACAATTCGCCCGGAGCTTCCAAGATCTGACATATTTTCTTACCGTTTCTTGTAATACTTGCAAGCATGAAACTAATCAAATTAGTGGAAGATGCCGCATCATCGGAATTAATCATATTCGGGAATTCCCTGCACATCCTTTCATAATGTTTGTCTCCCGAATCCCTGAATGTTCTGTCAGGAGAAACGGTATACATCTGTTCTTTTAAATAACGGGATAAACGTACAAGCGTCATCGTTTTACCGCAAGATTTTGGACCGAAAAGTATTACAATCGGAGTATCTTTGTCCTTGATACTGACTGTAATATCATTATACCCATCGTATGTTACAGAGTTTTGACTATCTGAATCATATTCATCAATGGTTTCGGATACAGAATTCTGCATTTTATCTTCCACAGAAGATGCATATTCTTTTACTTCCTGTGTCGGTGTGTTTATATCTATATCTGGCATAGTTTTATTTGTGTTTTTAATTAATATTCTTCTGTTTTGAATGCGATATTAAAGAATAAGAATGCTGCTAAATCAACAATTATTGATAACAGAATCCAATAAATCAAACCGTAATTCTTATCTTTAAATTCTCCTTTAAGATAATCACCCCAAACTTTAGTGATACTTTTTAACCTGTCAAGAGAATAAACATTCTGCTTCTTATATGAAGGATCCACGTTAAGATAGCCGTATTTGGCATCAAGTACAGCGTGTCCCGTCTGTGCCAGCATTGTCGCCTTATTGACTACTTCCGTTTGTTTTAATGCAGGGTTATCCAATTCGTTTAAGGTATTGGATATATTTTTCTTTATATCCTTAATCTTATTTGCTTCACTGCGGAAACCTTTTAATTGGCTTTGCAATCTTGTTTCGTGTTCTTTACGCAAAATCTCTAATTGATCCTTGATTTGATTATCATAGTACTTTTTTATTGCAGTTCTTTCTTGAACGGATATTCCTTGAGCAGACTTTCTTTCTAAAGCTCCCCGTTTCAGTCCTAATTCATCTTCTATTTTTTGCAGTTTTTCTTCAGCCTCTTTACCATGTCCTAATTTCTGAAAGTCATCAACTTCGGCTTCATAAACTTTTTGCAAACTCAACACTTTAGACTTTTTATTTTCCCATTCATTATTATAATTTTGAATGTACAAGTCTTCGTTAGTAAGTTTGTTTAATTCTACATTCAAGAAGTTTAATTCCTTCTTTGCAATATCTTTCGCCATCTTCTTATAGAAGAAAGTGTGAGTGTTGGTCGGCATAGAAAAACACAGCCATAAAAGAATTATTCCGAGAATACAACCTATAAGTTTAATTCCCCGTTTTTCCATATAGATATTAGGATTAAAACAATTAATCAATATCTTTGTTATATACGAAGTAAGAAGGAATATACCAACTACCGCTACCCAGAAAACAATCTTCGGAATATCGGGTAATGATAAAAAGAGAGATTCTACTGTTGCCCAGCAACTGACACCTGCAAATGCTAAAAACAGCGCAGCGCAGATAATTCTGAATGTTTTATTTGAACTGTTCATATCGTTTATAATTTTAATGTTCTTTTTATTTCCGACGGCGTTATCTTTACTGATACTTTTTCTTTAGAATCAGAGTCTTTCTGTAATACATAATGCGTTCCTGCATCTACGTCTGTTACGGCAGAAGTTTGACAGGAGTTATAATCCCGTTCATAACAGACTGAAGTCTGCAATGCCGCTAAACCTAATAAACAATACTTCATTTATTCTTATTCTGTTTCCCCGTGATTTCAAAAGGAACTTTTCTTTAATTATTTTATATCAAGAAAGCGTGAAACCACTAATACATATTGACAACTTTTCATTATACCTTTCATCAAGGTGTGTGAGAATTAGAAAAAACCTGTATCCAAAGATATAACTATAATGGAAATCACGCCATAACAGGCAATGACAAGACCTTTATGCTACAACTTGTGGATAAAGCTTCTCACACTTTTGATGACAAGTTTCAAATAAGCATAACGCTTTCATATTTCAAACAGGATAACAATCAAATTAATGATTATTAACGCCTACCCTCCGATAAGCACCTGCAAAGTTAAGAAAGTTTTTTGAGATGATAAATATTTGTTTGAATATTTCTGAAAATTAAACTGTAATTTATCTGCCGCAAAATAGCGGTAATTATTATTTCTTATAAGATTTGTATTACCTCAATACCAACAATTTGCACTTTATTATAATTGTTCCTTAAAAACACGCCGTTTAAAAAAATTAAAACGCCACGTCAGTAAAATAATACGCCGTAAAAATTTCTTAAAACGGCGTGTTGTTTTCGTCACATTAGAATTATCCGCTAACACGTTCCCATGTTAAAGCACCTTTGGGGCATTGATTTATCACATCGATGATTTCCTGTGTCGTTGCTCCGTAAGGGTCTACCCACGGACGCTGTTTAGGTTTGAATACCGAAGGAAGTTTTTGCCAACAAGTCTTTGCACCTACGCATAAGCTGCTGTCCCAATGAATGACTATCTCGCCGTTTGTATAATCACGCTTTGCCATAACAGTATTAATTATTAGTTATTTGCAAAAATATAAAATTTTGCAGACAGACAATAAAAGCAAGCAATAAATTTAAAAATACTGAAAGAATTTGTATCTTTGCAAAATAAAATCTTTTTGTAATTATGCGGGATATTGACGGTAAAAGTTTAGAGAACGCCAAAAGATTGTTCGCCTCGGGCGATATAAACAATATTGAGGTCGGAACAGTTAAAGGTTTGCAGGATATACACCGTTATTTGTTCGGCGGTTTGTATGATTTTGCAGGACAGATACGCAAAGTCAATATCTCAAAAGGCGGTTTCCGTTTCGCTAACTCATTATATATTATTCCTGTATTGGAAGCCGTTGAAAAAATGCCCGAAGATAGTTTTGAGCAAATCATAGAAAAATACGTTGAGATGAATATTGCCCATCCTTTTATGGAAGGTAACGGCAGGAGTATGCGTATTTGGTTGGATATGATGCTGAAAAAACACCTTAAAATGGTTGTCAATTGGCAGAAAGTGGATAAAGATTTGTACTTGATGGCAATGGAACGTTCGCCTGTGAATGATTTGGAGATCAGAACTTTGTTAAAAGAAAACCTTACTTCGGAATACGACAACAGAGAGATAATATTCAAAGGTATTGAGCAGTCTTATTATTACGAAGGCTACAATGTACCGAATCTTGTCATGAATGACCGGCATGAATGACACATTTGCTGCCAATGGTTATGAAGTCAGAGTATAATCCCTGACTTCTTTTTTCCGTTTGACAAGGTTAAATCAGAAGGTATGAACGTAAAAATGTGCTGTCAAAAAACAAGAAAACGGGGAAGCATTTGCTTCCCCGTTCTTGGTTATGTATCAGAGTTTCAAAAAACTGCGATTACTCTTTGATAAGTTTTTCAGTTCTTGTAACTCCGTCAGATATTACTCTGATGTAGTATACGCCTGCAGCCAAACCTGATGTCTCAATTCTCATTTCCGTCTGACCCTTTGCAAGTGTCTTCGTACTGATTATCTGACCGTTGGTGTTAGTCATAATAACCTGTGCGTCTGAATTCAAACCTTCAACTCTCAAGGTTGCATCGCTTGTCGTAGGGTTAGGATATGTGCTTATCAACATCATGTTTGCTATCTCTGCCAAGCCCGATGTAGCCAACGTCTTGAACGTCTTGATGTCACCCATCAAATGTCCGTCAGCAGTGTTTACAAAGCCTGCAAACTGATATTCGGTATCAGGAGTCAAGCCTGTAAGTTCGTAGGTCATCGTGCCGTTATTGATTGCAGCTTCAACGGTTGTGTATTCGCTGTCGGTAGCTTTTCTGTACATGAAGCCCGAAGATACGATTGCCTTCGAAGTTTCTGTAACTGTTACCGCTGCGTTCAACGTAGCCTTAACTGAATCAATACCCGATGCATCAGCCGTACGTACAACAGGATCAGTCTCAACAATTGGTTCAGCCAAAGTAGTGAATGTCTTTTCTTCGCCCGCAATAATATTACCGCCAGCTTTAACATAAGCATAGAACGTGTATTGTGTTTCGGCAGTCAAACCTTTTACGGTATATGCAACAAGTAAACCAGCAAAATCATCGTCTTCAAACACAAGCTCTTCATTTTCTCCGACTCTGACTATCACCGAATCCTCTGCACTTGATTTGTATACGAATCCGTGCTCGGTTACAGCTACATTGCCCAACTGAACAACAGCATGCAATGTTGCGGAATCATAAGATATATTAGTTGCAGCGTTTGTTGCAACAAGAGGTAATACTTCAGGTTCACCTGAATCAAGGGTCATAAAGGTTATTTCATTTCCTTTAACCATAAAATCGCCGTTATAAGTAGCCGTCGTAACATAAGCATAAGCCTTATATTCCGTTGAAGGTTTCAACCCCGTAACAGTTGCAACAAATTCGTCTTCTTGAGTGACTTTAACATCAATTTCTTCCTTCGTTGACAACTCTCTGTAACGGAATCCCTGCGACAAAATAGACTCTTCTCCTGCAACTGCATCAGCGTATAGTACAACGGATACAGAATCCAAATCTTCGGTCAAAACAGGCAATGTGGTAACAGTAGGAGGTACAGGCATGTATTTATCCGTTGTGAAATATACCCAATCACCGTACAAAGTAACACCTAATTGGTTGGTTATATAAGCACGGTATGAATAATCGGTTTCTTCATCCAAATCAGTTACGGTATATTCGAATTCTTCCGTATTAGGAGTATATGTATCAGCAGTACTTACAGGAGCATTTGCCAATTTGAATTCAAATCCTTTTGTTTGAACAGTGTCATCGTTAGGAGTAACTTTACCGCGTAATTTAACCGAATTATGGGTTAAATCAGTTTGAGGAACCGTCAAAACATCTGCAGGAACATATGTCTTCAATGTAGTTACAGTCAAAGAATCCCATTCAGAATAATTGTATTCACAAACCTGACGTACATAAACTGTATATGTATGTGCATCCTGTAAAGAAGTAAACGTTTTTTCGGATTCAGTGACTGTCTGAATTTCATTTGAAGTTAAAAATTCAGCACCGCCCAAATCACTTATTGCAATCTGCCATTTAGAATCTGCAAATCTGTCTGCAGTCCATTCTACGCTTATTTCAGTATCCTGAATATCACTTGCCGTAAGGTTGGAGATTCTCGGACATTCGTCTGGAGCCAAACCTGCAGTCTTGAATGTAACAGCCTTCCAAGGAGAAACATATCCAGTTTCGGTTACGATAACCGTATCATTACCTGAAGAAGTTTGCTCTACTTTGGATTCGGTACAACGTGTACGTACATATACCGTATATTCGGTTCCCGGTGTTAATCCTGTAAACGTTCTCGATTTAAGGTTGCTTGAATAGAACTGTCCGTAAGAAGTAAGTTTGTAATCCCAATAATAATCCGTTGCATCGCCGTTCCAAGTGATTGTAGCACTGTTTTCATCAGCAACAATGGATACACCGTCTTCTGTGGCAATAACATTGCTTACGGTTACTTCAGGAGCACTGCATGCATCTTCTCTTTGGTCATGGCTTATGTCCGTCAATCTGAAATTGTCACAATAAACATGTAAATGAGAAGGTTGCCACATCTTCAAAATAATGGCTTTGTTGCCGCCTTTGTTAATTATATTGGTCAAAGGCACCTTGAAGTTCTGGTATGAACTTCTGAAATGTGCAAATTTAATCCAATCAACTGCTTCCCATGTAGTGGAGTCATACAAATCATCAGCAACATAGATCAAAATACCTACTGCCATGTAGTCACCTATTCCTTCTATATAACCGTCGGATGCAATATCTACAGAAAGTTCAAAGTTACTCAAATCACTTTCAAAGAAAGGAGTTGCTATCGTTCCCTCTTTATCAAAAATAAGTCTGGTGTTATCCGAACCGCCGCCGTAACCGTCATCCAATGTAGACAGATAAGGATATTGCGTTCCTCCGAATGTATATGCATACAATCTGGTCCAACATTTAGGAACTATACCGTCATAAGGGTTGTCTGCAACACTGAACGGTTCGTACCAACCTTCCAATGCTTCTATAGGAGCACATTCTGTACTTGCCAAAATATATGAAGTAACCGAATGAGATGTTCTGCTGCAGTTGGCAACTACATAAACATCATAGTAAGTTCCTGCATTAAGTCCTGACAATGATACTTCTTTGTCATAAACAGTAACAGAATCTTCATATTCCGACCAGTTCTGCTGTTTGTAGTAAACAGTCCATGATTCAGTACTTTCATTATTGTCTTTCCATGTAAAGTCCAAAGAATTGGTTGTCTTTTCGGTCAAAGTAATATCGGAAACAGCTGCACAGTCAGAACCGACAATGCGTATATTATCAACAGCACCTGCAGGTTCTTTCGAACGACCTAAATAATGTCCTCCGTTTTTCCAATAGAATACTATTTTATACGTCTTACCCGTCACTTTTTCCAACAGACATGAATAATGTACCCATGAATTTACACCGCAAGCTTCTTTCAAAAGAACAGTACCGGTAGGTTTACCTGAAGTAGGTAATGCAACTTCATTATCGACCAAATAAACTTCCATAAAATCATAACCCGGGCAACCGCCTACATGATAATCAAAATCTAATTGGTATTGAATATTGTCTCCGAATTGAACTGTCATTGCAGCATAAACTTCTGATGATGCTATTGAATAATGATTGCTTTTACCCATATCGTCCGATATATACAATGCATGTTCTTGGTCATACTCTATACTTTCAATTCCCGTAGCATCTCCCACAAACCATTGGTTAACGCCGCTGCCTCTGAACTCAAAAACATTGTTTTCTTCGGAATTTTCAAACGTCAATTCGTAAGGGAAGTCTTTTATGACCTCACCAGGAGTACCGAATATAATCTCGTTTGTCGGATATGCGGAACGTTTGTCGCATGACGCATATACATAAGCTGCATATTTCTGTCCGTCTTTCAAATCTATCAAAGTATATGTCACAGTACCGTCTTCGCTCATTTCGACGTCGGTAGCAACAACTGTCTTTTCTTCTTCTTCAGGTAATGTCCTGTAATAAACAGTCCATTTCTCCGCAGTACCCGTTTCTTTCCAAGAAATAGTTGCCGATTGCTTGTCTGTTTTTACTAATTCCAAATCAGCAGGAGAAGAACAATCGTATCCTACAATCTTAATATTGTCTATTGCTGGAGGAGGATTGTTTCCCTTAGGTTCTGTCAACCAATGCATGTACCAGCAAAATACCAATTGATATGTCTTACCTGCTACATTCCACAAAGGATTTGATTTAAACGCAGTCCAATCCACTACTCCGCTGGTTGCTAATAACAACGCAGAATCAGATGCTGTAATGAATTCATCAGATGTTAACTCATAAGTTGAAGGAAGTAGGTAAACATACAGTCTTTCATTGTCATATCCGCTTGATAACGATCCGTTAACTATATAATCAAATGAAATCGAATATTCAGGTTTATCGCCGAATTGTATAGGGAACGAAGCGTAGGCACGTGTATATCCGTCCATTGAATAATGCCAAGAACCCTGATCGTCATCAGAAATGTATAATGCTTTACCGTTTGAATGCAAAGAATCATAAGGTGCAGAACCTATAAGCCAATGGTTAATTGAACTCTTTAAGGTATCCAAACTTGTCAAAGAAGACGCATTTTCAAAATTCTGCGTATATCCGTTTTCTCCCACAACTATTACATCGGCAAATGTTCTGAAAGAAATGTAACCTCCCGAAGGATTGTTACCGCAATCAGCATGTACCGTTACCGTATAATCTGTTCCGGGTGTCAATCCCGTTAGTTTGGCAACCGTATCGTTTACAACCACAGAAGTCCATTGTCCGCTTGATTGATTTTGAGTTTCTATATATTCTACCGTATAGGTATCTGCTCCCTGATAAGACCAAGAAACTTCAGCCGTATTATTACCGCGGTTTCTTAAAACAAAGTTTCTTACATCTCCGCATGCTTCGCCTATAATCTTAATATTATCTATTGCCGCAGGTATTCCGTCAGTTGCATTTCCATATTGATTCTGCCAATAAAATACAAGTCTTTTGGATGCATTTGCGATACCCCTTACCTTATATTCGAAATAAGCCCAGGAATCAACATCGTGTGCATTAGCCAACAATCTTTGTCCTTCAGGTTCACCTGATGCAGGTATGTCCTTATCTCCGTCAATCAAAAATACGGAAAGATAATCATAATAAGCTTCACCGCCTACTTTATAATCAAAGGCTATCGTGTAGTCAACTTCTTCGCCGAACTGAATGTCAAGCACCGCATAAGCATCAGTTGCACTCCAATTCGTGTAAGTAAATGACTCTCCGTCATCCTGTGATACATATAAAGAAGTATTGTTTGCAGCGATATCTTCTTCGGTATCGTCTTCTTCGGTATCCGGAGCCTTGCCTATAACCCAACGGTTAGTTCCCGACGAAACAGACAATACTTTTTCACCGTCTTTAGCATCTTCGAAATTCACCTCAAAGTCAGGATTCAATATTCTTGCCTTCGTTGTGATTTTCTTTATCTCCGTAGCATCATCACTTTCGTCATCTTCGAAACATAAAGCTTTTACCCAGATTGAATATTGAGTGGAAGGTTCCAAATCGATAGTCACCGTTTTTGTCTGAACTCTTACGACCTCGGCATCTTCAGCTCCGTATGCCTGATAGTAAACATTCCAATCTGTATGATCTTCGTGTGAATCTGTAAATTCAATAACTGCCGAAGAATCCGTTATATCGGAAACATTAAGAGGATAATCAGCCCCTGGACAAGTTGGAATACCGCTTACAACAACATTGTCTATATAAGCATATTCATCAGTAGCTCCCACAAATTTAAATGCAACGTAGTTGTGAGGTCCTACTGTATATTTGGCATCCGTAAATTCTATTACCTGATGGGATTCGGCACCTGTTTTAACCGTTGCTATTTCTTCAAACGTATTAGCATCAGTAGGATCGCTCATAACACCGACAGACAATGTACCGCCGTCAGAGGTTTCGTCATCGTTGTAACTTGCAAAACTAACATCAAATGCAACTCTCAATTCATTAATATTTTTTGCAAACATAGGAGTTGCAATCACGTTATCTTTATAAAATACCAACGTATTATTAAAATATACGTACGGATATTCAGAAAAATATTGATATGTTTTTACCTTTATCCAACAATCCAACGATTTATCATCAAAATCCCTTGCCCAAGGAAGTTCCGTTACTTCTTCGCATCTTGTTTTGAATGAAACGGCGTCCGAATGTGCCGACTCATTATTCTGACATGTTGCAGCAACTTCCAATATATAATCGGTTTCAGGATCAAGATCTGTCAAAAGGATTGATTTATCGTTAGTCGATGCTATTTCCCAATTCTCATCAGTCACTCTTTTGTAATATACCTTATATTGATCAGGAGTGCTTTCGTCCGTCCAAGATACACGAACCGAAGAATAAGACAATTCGCTTAATGTAACGTCTGACGGTTTCAGACAACTGGATGAAGATACGGTAATATTATCAATTGCTGCAGATTTACCTTCAGTATTAACATAAGAGTATCCGCTTGACTGCAACCAAAAAAATACAAGTTTGTATGCTTTACCCGTCAATTCCGTAGAAGAATAAGTACAGGTTGCCCAATCAGTCTGCTTAACCGCTCTGTCCAAAATAACGATAGCATCACTAGGGATGGATGAAGTAGGGACATCTTCATCGGCACTGATTAAAAATGCTGTCAATGAACCGTAATATCTGTTGGTTGAATGACATTGGTAATCGAATGAAATAGTTTGTTCAAACTCATCGTCAAACTCAATAGTTAATGCTGCATAAGCATTGGTTGCAATAGATTTCTCAATACTTTCGGTTTCTCCTCCGTCGGTAGATATGTACATTGCATTAGGAGTATCACCGGTTCCTGTTGCCGAGCCTACCGACCAACGGTTTACGCTGTTTGATACACTGTATATATATCCGTCATAAAGTGTTTCGTCCGAAAAATCCAATTCAAACGGAGCGTAAGTAGTTTTTGCCGAAGTACAAAACGATACTATACGTGATGTATCTGGTGAAGTTTCATTGCCGCACACCGTTGTGACAAAAACATCGTAAGGTGTTGCGGTTTCTAAATCATTTAACGTTAATTGTTTTTGTTCCGTAGTCTCACTTGACCAATCCGTATCGTTGTATTTCTTGTAAAATACTTTCCATTTATTATGTGCTGAATTGTAATCATCGAATGATACCGTTGCGGAATTTTCCTCTACGTTTGATACGGAAACCGAAGCATATTCAATTCCCGTACAATTAGGAATGTAATCAACTTTTATGTCATCAATCCACCAAGCAACAGAGCCGGGATTGGCTTCATAACGGAAAGCGATATAACTGCCCGAAGGAATAGACCAACCTTCAAACGAAACAGTCAATAATTCCGTCCATGCTTCTTCTGCGGCAGGTGCGGTAATTTCCTGAACCTGCACAAAAGAAGACGCATCGGTAACGTCAGTCAAATAACCTACGAATAAATTACCTGCATTGGATGTATTTGACTTTGCGTAGAATTGAACCCTCAAATAAGAAAGGTCCGTCCAGTCTCCCAAATAAGGCAATGCCAAACATCCGTCACCCAATCGGAACAAACAACATTTGGTTCCCGTATGGGCGATAATGGCACCGTCTATCAAACCCGGATAAGTAACACCTCCCATGGATGCAGAACTCACCACCGTAAAGCAATCGCTGAACGATATTTCTTCATCACTTTCAAAAGAGGAGTAATAAGGAAGGAAGATGTTCTCACATTTGGAGTCATCGCCTCCGGAATCGTCGTTTTTTTGGGCAAAAACATTAGCATTCAGTAAAAATACGACCGCTAACAAAAAGCCGAACATTTTTTTCATTTTGTAATTGGTATTAATTAAACATATTTTTATTTATCTCATTCTTTCAATTCGTTGTACACAAGGAATTTATCACTTATCATATCTCTTAATGAGGCTAAATTCCGTTATGTTTTGCAAAGTTGCAACTTTTTTTTGTTATTTCCAAATTTTTCTTAAACTTTTTGCTTACCTCTGTAAATTAAAGAACTGATTACCACACATAAAATCCTGCATTAATACCATTATAGCATAAGAAAAATCTTTTAAAACAGTATAAAAATATGTCTCAATCCTTGAAAAAGCACCTCAACATATATCTGTCAAACGTATAATATATGTAAAAAAACAGCATCTGATAAGGGGTAAAAATAATAAGGCGTTAAAAAAAATTAAAACGCCACGTCAGTAAAATAAAACGGCGTTTTAATTTTTTTTAACGCCGTCTTTTTTTACTGTAATATTATTTAATCTTATTACTGCAACTAAATACTTGATTTAAACTTCATTATAAAGAAAAATATTGTTATAAGAATTTATTTTCTTTGCATCTTCATTTGCGAAACAGTATACTGGGTATATTGAAGCATTGCAAAGGCGTATGTTTTCATTTCTTCAGCCTTTGAAGCATTGGCTTTAATGTAACTTACCCCCTGTTTATCGCTGTCCTTGTAGTAAAGACTTTCGTATCCCGAATCACGCCAAACATATTTCCACACACTGTCCTGAACAACTATCCTGTGAGGATAGGACGACAGAGCATAAGTACGCTGCGAAGAGAAAATATTCATTCCCAACATCTCATTAGGTATATAATTCACATCAAGCATGGACAAAACAGTCGGCGCAATATCGCTTTGGCATGCAAGAGACGGATTTGAAGCAGCTTTAATTTGCCCTGGCATATACATAATAAGCGGAATTCTCTCTTTGCCGTTACAACCAGCTATAACAAACAATGTATTGGAATACCACGCCGCAGAACGTGAGGCAAGCATAAACTGTTTTATGTTTTTATCCGTATTTTTCAAATGCTTGCTGGTTTTATCATTATTAATAAGCAGACAGGCAAAGAAACTTTTATTAATTTTCGACAATTCCTTCAGCACATCCTCCGTATTCAAATCACCGTCAGCAATAATCTTGTTAAAATCATTACGGTAAAGGAAGCGTACTGCATTATTATTCTTTTGATTGTATGTCGTAAAAAACAGATTTGTATAATTCTTTTCGCTTAATACGTTTGTAATTCCGCTGAATTTAGGAACAACCGTCGAATTCATTGAATTGGCGGAAAGAATATTCGGATAAGCAAACAGAGTCGTAAATACGCCGTTGTAATCAAACTCTCCGTCGGGATAAACATTGGTAAAATTCAATGATTTTGATTGAAGCGAGGTAAGATACGGCATATCTTTGTAATTAACATCCCTTAAGTTCACATCCTGCATCAATATCATAACCACACTTGTATGAACGGGTAAAACGGGACATGATGCAGGGCGGCTTTCACGCGAAAAGAACTCCTCCTCTACCGCTCTTTTTGTCTCAACACCGCTTATAACCGCCAAAGGTTGCGATACCGAAAAACTTTCTTCCTCTATACTTTTTTCCAGATTAAACAATGGGCTTACGCCTAATTGATTAAAAAAATTGCTGTTACAAAAATAAGCCGACGAAACGTTAAGTGGTTGTTTTTCCGTGATTCTTCCGTACATTCCCAGACCGCAAAGACAAACAGTAATAAGGGAAAATACCACTCTTCCCGATAATGAAGTCTGTTGTTTATAAGGCGGTATAACTTTAAACAAGGTTGCGTTATACAAACAGTACATCAGCCATAAATACCACGCCAATGAAAACATGAATACAGCAAAATACAATAGGTATGCAGGATGGCGCAATATCAAAGAACTGATATAAGATGGTGATTGAATCCAAGAAAGTGCTATGATGTTAATATGGTTTTTGAAATAGATGAAATAGGCAACATCTGCAGCAATAATAAAGAATGCGATTGCGAAAACAAAACATATTATCAGATGGAGCGGACGGTAATACCATTTCTTATTTATATTGAATACCGTACCTATTGCCATCAAAAGCACAAACACCGCCGTCATCCAGCACATAACCACGGTATCAAAACGTATTCCTATAAGCAAACTGCGAATCAAAAGTATAATATTCAAATCCGAGAAGGAGATAAAGCAATGTACGGCAAAATTTGCAAATCTGTACAAAAGCATAAAAAACAATCCTAAAAAATAAACGCCGAACATATATTGCAATTGCAGCGGCAATACACTCCTTACAGTTTTGGTTATATTGGAATTAAGTTCTTTTATATTTTTGTTTATATCCATGGTTAGTTTATAATGTTTGCAATTTAATAAGTTTGGTATAATATCCGTTTTTCTTCAAAAGTTCTTCGTGAGATCCAGTTTCAACGATTTTTCCTCTGTCAAGAACTATAATCAAATCGCTGTCCACTACAGTAGACAGTCTGTGGGCTATAACGACCATCGTTCTTCCCTGCATGGCATTCTTTATTGCCGCAGTAACTTTATGCTCGTTTTCGGTATCCATTGCACTTGTTGCCTCATCCATAAGAAGTATTTGCGGATTACGCAATACCGCACGGGCAATACAAAGTCTTTGTCTTTGACCTCCCGATAATTGCAACGCCCTGTCGCCTGTCACGGTATCATAACCGTTTTCCGTCTCTTTGATAAACTCATCTGCATTGGCAATGCGTGCCGCTGCCTGAATCTTTTCGTCACTTACGTCAGTCAATCCGAATGATATGTTATTTTTGATGCTGTCGTTAAAAAGTATGCTGTCCTGCGTCACCACGCCGTATAAAGAACGCAGATCCTTAAGTGAAAACTTGCGTATATCCGTGCCGTCTATTGTAATTCTTCCGCTTGTCGGGTCGGTAAAACGTGCAAACAAATCAAACACCGTGCTTTTGCCTGCTCCCGATGCACCTACTATGGCAACTTTTTGTCCTTTTTTAACAGTAAAACTTACATCCTGCAGACTGAATCCGTCATTTCCTTTGTAAGAAAAGCCCACATGCTCAAATTTTATCTCTTTTTCAAACTTGCATTGTGCAACATCTGTCTGCAAACCGCCGTCTTCTTCTTTTGCATCCAAGATTTGATTGATTCTTTCTGCCGCAGCTTCGCCTTTTCTGAAGTTATAATATGCCGTTATCAATTCTTTTACGGGCGATATTATACGCGAAAAAATTACGGTAAAGGCTATCAGGATTGCAGGGTGCATACGGCCGCTTAAAACAAACAACCCTCCAGCCGTTACGACTATTGCCAATATCATTATGGAGAAAAATTCCGTCAAAGGTGAGGCTAATTCCGTTCTGGCTATTATCTTGGTAACCGTTTTGGCATAAGAATTATTCCTTACATCGAATCTGTCAGCCAAGACAGCCTCTGCATTCAGTGATTTGGTAACTTTAACCATTGATAAAGACTCCTCCGCCAAAGAAAGTAACTCGCCGGCTTTCTTTTGTCCCGTAAGGGAATTGCGGTTTAAAGAATCGCCTATCTTTTTTATCAACAAAAACGGCAAAGGTAACACTATAAGAATAAAAACCACGAACTGCCACGAAGCCAATATCAAGGCTGCGGAATAAACAATAATCATCACAGGGTCTTTTACCACCATCTGCAAAGAAGTAAACACGCTCCATTCCACGGTTGATGTATCGGAAGTCATTCTGGATATTATATCCCCGCGTTTATGCGAAGAATAAAACGATGCCGGCAAAACAGTTAATTTATAATACACGTCATTTCTCAAATCTCGTACTACACCGTTACGTATAGGCGACAGAAAATAAAATCCCAGATATCTGCAAACATTACCCAGCAATGTAAACAGCACAAATCCCATACAAATAAATGCCAAACAATGGAAAAATCCGTAAACGTCGCTGAATTGTTTTAACTCAAAGGATACGTAACCTATTACTGCATCTTTATTGAAAGACAATTCGGGCTTTGATGCTGGTGCATCGACCAAACCGAACAATACGCTGACAAAAGGAACTATCATTACCATGGAAAACAGGTTGAAAAGAACGTATAAAACATTAAATATAATGTTTAACGCAACTTCTTTCTTGTAATTCCCGATGTATTTAAGTAATCTGAATATATTTTTCACCTCTTGTCCGTATTTTAAAGCCTTCCCGCCAAATTAAAACGCCGTATTATTTCAACGAAACGCTGTTTTATTTTACTGAAACGCCGTCTTATTTTTGTCTTATGCCATACCGTTAAATTTCTTTACAAAATACGTGCCTTAATCTTATCTTTTCTGCTGCAAAACAGCTTCCATCTGAATCTCGTACAACCATTTCACGTCTTTGCCCATACATCTTATCTGTTTGGGAACTATACTTTCTTTGCTTTGTCCTGGTGTGGTATTTATTTCAAGGAAAAATAATTTTCCAGTTTCTTCTTCCAATATATAATCCACACGGCATACTCCCTTACAATTAAGATTCTTATATATCTTTTCACTTGTAGTTTGGATAAGACGTGTCGTCTGTGTATCAATAGGTGCAGGTACTATCTCATCACTCAATCCCTTGTATTTAGCCTGCCAATCAAAGAAATCAGTTTTAGGACATATTTCCGCAACAGGCAATGCCGTGATTTTATTATCCGCCGTCATCACTCCGCAACTGAATTCACGCCCTTTGATATACTCTTCTATTATAACCTTACCGTGAACTTCAAAAGCCTTGTTTATCTTCTCTTCCAAATCTCCGCTGTCCGTCACTTTGAACGTGCCCAATGATGAACCGCCTTGCGAAGGTTTGACAAAAACAGGTAGTTTTACTTTGCTTAAAATGCTGTCTGTATCAATCTTTCCTTCGTCTTGGTAAACATAGGTATTGTTTGCAACGTTTACTATACCCATTTGTTTTACCACTGCGTTGCATATAACCTTGTCAAAAGTCACCGCACTTGCCAAAGCACCGCATGTATTGTACGGAATACCCAACATATCAAAATAACCCTGTAACAAACCGTTTTCTCCGGGTGTTCCGTGTACGATAATAAACGCCGCATCAAAATGAATCTTTACATTATTCAATGTAAGTGTGAAATCCGTTTTGTCAATATCGACTTTCTTTCCGTCATTGTCGTAATACCAAGATTGTTTGTCTATAATAATTTTATAAACATTGTAAATGTCTTTAAGTTTTTCGTAAACCTGCTCGGCGCTTTGCAAAGAAATTTCATATTCTCCCGTATAACCGCCGCAAACCAATGCTATAGTCTTCATAAATATCAATTCAAATTTTCTTTCAACTTCAAAAGAAACCGTTTTGTTTCCAAAAGTGTTTGCAGAACATCGTCCTGATCTCCGTGTATACGCTCCGAGCGGAATTCTTTTCTCACTCCGTCAAGCGTCAAACGCTTTTCCCTTATCAAATATACTATTTTACCGATGTTTTCTTTATCTTTTTTAGTGTAAAACCTTACGCCGCGTCCGTTTTTCTTCGGTTTTAAAAACGTAAACTCCTTTTCCCAAAAACGCAAAGTCGAAGGAGTCAAATCATACTCCTTGGCAACCTCTCCGATAGAATAATAAAGTTTTTCTTCCAACATTTCAATTTGTCTGTTTTATGCGATGCAAAACACATCGGTCATTCGGATAACGTAATTTTTCTGCTTTAATTTTATAAAACACCTGATTAAGATACTTTTTTATTTAAATTCTTTACTTATAAAATTCATCAAAACCATAATTCCGTCAATCCCAGAAAGCATATTCCGCAATACTTTTTCAATCAGTCCATAAAGTTTTTCAAATCCGTATATTCTTTTGTTTTTACAATGATAAAATAACTTTTTTTGCCGTATCAAAAGAATTATCGGCTATAACATTCCAAAAATCCTTATATTGCTGATAATTGTTTTCCTTTAACGGAATATCGCTTATCACTCTCAACGACACAAACGGCACGTTCATTGTGTAACACACCTGTGCTATCGCAGCGGATTCCATATCCACAGCCATCGCATCGGGAAACGATTTTTTGATTTCCCGCATTTTGTCCGCACTGTCCACAAACCAATCCCCCGAAACGGTAAGTCCGAAATGTACGTTGGGAAAATTTTCCGCTTTTATTTTGTTTAAAACTTCCTTCGGCGCACAATATTTGTCGGGCATGCCTTGTATTTGTCCCAAAGCATTGGGTTGTCCGCACCAAACATCATGATAACATACACTTTGGGCAAAAACCGTATCCGTTATATTCAGTTCATCGGAGCAACCGCCTGCAACTCCCGTGGATATAACAATGTCGGGATGTTGTTTCACTATAAAATCAAAAGCATTCATTGCCGCATTCACTTTTCCTATGCCGCATTGATGCAAAACAATTGTTTTGTCTTTTAAACTGCTTTCTTTTTGCAACGGAATAAACCTCTTGTACTCCGATTCCATTGCCGTAATCAATCCGATTTTCATAAAATATTGCCAATTTCACTATATAACGCAAAATTACAAAATATATTTAAATTTCCGATGCAAATAAACGGAATAATTTAACGTCCGGAAGATACTGAATAACAATACGAAAGAAAAAGACGCCGTTAAAATTTTTTAAAACGGCGTTTCAGTAAATTTTTATCGCTGATTATTTTACTAATCAGGCGTTTTATTTTTGCCTAAAATTACAGCGTTTTAAAATACCTTAACGTTAATGTATTTTTTAGGATTTTTCTTTATGTCTTCTATCAATTCATTAAGGTTTTTAGTGCTTTCGGTTAGGTTATTGTACAACTTACTGTCATTAAGCAACAATCCCAAATTTCCTTCCGAATTATCAACCTTTTTCAATATTGAATCCAAACTTACAACCGCCGAATTAACATTATCCAATACCGATGAAATTTTAGTAGCATCGATACTGTCGGTAATGGACAGCAGATTTTCGGTAATGGATTCTATGTTGGTTACGATTTTATCCAGCTTATGTCTGTCGTTTTCTATTAAATTATCGGCATTAAGCACAATGTGGTCAAGTTTCTTGCTGGCCGAATTGATATTGTTAAGTGTTTGGCGGATATTTTCCTGTGTCTGTGCGTTCAAAGTATTGTTAAGCGAATTGGTCAGCGTATCTATACGTTTGATAACGGAAGACAAATCAGTCATCATCGGGTCTATTTTGGAAGAAAGCCCGTCCATCATTCCGTTTTCAATAAAACCTATCAGCGTATCCTTTTCCGTAAGTGCCGCAGTACTTGTTCCCGCATCTATTCTCAATGCTTTGCCGCCCAACAATCCGTCGGAAAACAATGTTAAGCGTGAGTCCTTTGGTAGAAAGACTTTTTTATCCACCGCTATCTCAACTAAAAACCGTGAATTAAGTTTGTCCATCGGCGTTATCCTCTTTACATACCCTGCCTTCATACCATTGATATATATGTAGGAACTTTCGTGCATTCCCGCAACATTATCGTATATCACGTAATAACTTCTGTCCGATGAAAAAATATCAGTGCCTTTTAAAAACTTTATTCCGAAGAATAAAACCACAAGTGTAATCAGTCCGACAAGACCTATCTTAAATTCATTGCGTATTTTCATTACCCGTTTACTTCTTTTGTAATCTTTGTGCCTCTACTATAGTTATCCGTTTGCCTTCATGGAATGCCACAACAAACGCATCTTTATATTTTTCTTTAACCGACTTTTGATAATCCAATGCTTCTCTTTGCGTAGCAAACATTCCCGCAGTGTATTTCCACGTATCGTTATCCTGATAAGCGAAAATATCCTCAAGACCTGCGAATCTGCCGTCATTTAAAGACAATTTGGACGGAGAAGACATAAACTGAATTCGGTAAATCACCTCCGAACCAGATTTTTGTATGTTTTGTATAGAATCATTCTTTGCCTGAGTCATCTTAACAGCTTCTTCGGATTTGTTATTTGCCTGCACATCCGATTGATTTGCCGTATCAGAACCCGAAGCTAAAGCAAGATTCTTTTCCAACTGCTCATTGTCTTTTCTCAATTGCTCTTTCTCCTGCACATCCTTCGGTATAAGTTGTTCCAATGACGGTATAGGGTCATTAATATTGTCCGTTTTGTTGCGGTATTCGCATATAGCACGGAAAATACACGAAGCAATCACCCATTGCCCGTATTCACTGCCTATATATTCCTCTTCCTTCGGATTACTTATAAATCCTATCTCCGTAAGTACGGCAGGCATCGCTGCTTTCCACAAGACGACAAAATTAGCCTGATGTACACCGCGGTTTTTAAACGGAACATTCTTTTGGTATTGCGCCTGAATTTTCGCAGCAAAGTCAAGGGAATTGTTAAGATAAGCATTTTGGTATAAAGACATCAGTATGTCACTTTCGGGTGAATTCAAATCAAATCCTTCGTAGTTTTGAATCGCATTGTTTTCGGTAAGAATTTCGGCGTTTTCCTTTTTAGCCACTTCAAGATTGCTTTCGGTTTTACCCAATCCCATAGCGTATGTCTCGGTTCCTCCTGCAGATTTATTAGTTGCGGAATTGCAATGGATGGACAGGAACAAATCCGCATTAATCCTGTTTGCAATCGTAGATCTTTTGTACAAATCAATGTCTTGATCTATTACACGGGTATAATAAACCTTAACACCTTTGAGATTTTCGTTAATAAGTTTGCCCAACTTGATTGCAACAGCCAAAGTAACATCCTTTTCTTTATATTTACTTCCTATGGCTCCCGGTTTATTGCCTCCGTGTCCGGCATCTATCACTATTTTATCAAAAACATTCTGATTCTCCTGTGCAAAAAGCGAGTTGCAATCCGTCAGACTGCATAACATCATTAAAAAAATAATGATAATCCGCTCTTGTTTATTCATTAATTATATTGTTATTAGTAAAAAAAACTTTAAATTTGCAAATTATTTACAAAAGTACGCAATTTAATTTTTATAACGGTTGATTAAAGGCAATAAAGTACATAAAATTTTAAAAAAAGGTCTCTTTTTAATCTTTTTAAATCTTTGTTTTTTATCCGTAAATGCAAAGATAACAAGTTTTTACGAGCCTGACTCAACCTCAATCGAAATTTTATCTGACTCTTTACTTACTTCCGACTCCGTAAAAGTTATAACGGATACAAAAAAAATCAAAAAACGGATAAATTATCTCGCTAAAGATTCCATATTATTCGATTTGGATGCAAAAAATATCTTTTTATATAACGCAAGCAACGTAAAACAGGATCAAATCGAACTTTCCGCAGGATTGATAACTATAAATTTCGATTCAAACTTCTTGAATGCCCGTCCTATCAACGATACCGTAGCTGATTCTCTGCGGCAATATCCCGTATTTTCCGATCACGGCACTTCGTATAAGAGCAAAGAACTTACATACAACACTGATAACGGTAAGGGTATAATAAACGGAATGTTCACTGCACAAAAGGAAGGTTTTCTGCACGGAGAAAAAATAAAAAAAATAAATGACAGCACGCTGTATGTCTCCGGCGGAACGTTCACTACATGCGACAATGAAAATAATCCGCATTTCGGTTTTACGTTCAACAAAGCCGAAATAGTCACTGACGATAAAATCATAACAGGACCAATAGGCATTCAAATAATGGGCATACCTTTACCGGTAGGATTGCCATTTGCTTATTTTCCTTTCACTGACAAACAAAAAAGCGGCCTTCTTATGCCTACCTACGGTTATGCCAGCAACAGAGGTTATTATTTAAGGAATCTGGGATGGTATTTTGCAATAAGCGATTATTTTGATCTGGCACTGCAAGGCGATATCTACACAAACCTTTCATACGCCGTAAATGCCAGAAGCAATTATGTCAAACGCTATAAATACAAAGGTAACTTTTTAATCAGATTTGAAAACAATCATTCGGGACTGAAAAACACCGACACGTGGACTTCTTCAAGGGACTTCAAGTTGCAGTGGTCCCATACACAAGATGCCAAAGCCCATCCGTATAAAACCTTCTCGGCAAACGTAAATCTTGTAAGCTCCAAGTACAATCAGAATTCCGTTAATCTGGGAGATTATTTCAATAACACGACTACATCATCCGTTGCATTTTCCACGCGCTTCGGATCCGCATGGAATTTCAGTATAAACCTCGGTGAATCGTATAATGTAAACAATAAATTCATATCCTTGGATTTACCGTCGGCAACATTATCTTCTTCGCAGTTCCATCCTCTGAAAAGAAAACAATCAAAGGGTAAAACCCGTTGGTATGAAGACATAACAATTGCTTACCGCTTAAATCTGGTCAATTCAATACAAACTTATGACTCCTTGTTGTTTGAAAGAGATATTTTCAAACGCATGAACAACGGAATCCAACACTATATACCTATCCAATCAAGCACAAAAATACTGAAATATCTGAATTGGACAAACTCCATCAACTATACGGAAAGATGGTATCTGCATTCAGTCAAAAAAGCCTACAATCCCGAAACGGAACTTGTTGACAGAGATACTGTATTCGGCTTTATAGCCAACAGGGACGTTAATTTCTCATCTTCCGTAAACACGAGAATATACGGAATGTTCGTATTCAAAAAAGGATACGTCAAAGCATTGCGCCATGTCATCAATCCGTCATTATCATTTACCTTTACGCCTGATTTTTCCTCCCCTTCACTGGGATTTTACGATTATTACATAGGCAAAAACGGCGAAAAAGTCTATTACAGCAAGACCGAAAACGGTGCATTCGGCTCTCCGCCGTCTTCCAAAAGCGGTGTGATTAATTTTACTATCAACAACTCTTTGGAGATGAAAGTAAAATCGGCTTCGGATACCGTAACGGGAACACAAAAAATCGTTTTGTTGGAAAACCTTGCATTTTCAACCGGCTATGACCTTGCCAAAGACACCTGCAACTGGCAACCGTTGAGAATTTCTGCACGTACGACGCTTTTAAAAAGGTTGGTGGTGAATTATTCCGCATCATTCACGCCGTATGTCATGGATTCGTCCAACAGGATTATCAACAAATTCCTGTATAAAGAAGAAAACAAACTGTTCACCCGCGAATCCTCGCAATGGAACCTGTCTTTGTCATGGAGTTTGAACTCAAAAGCATACAGTAAAAACTCTCCGTCGGAAAGAACCTCCTTGCAGGAGATGCAATATTCCCCGTTTGTGAACAATTTGGAGACCTTACCCGATGTTGTTGACTTTTCCGTACCGTGGGATTTGTCTTTAAGCGGCAATTTCTCCCGTTTAAGCAATTACATCGTAGCAATAGCGGGCTATAACACCAATAAATCGTTCACCTTATCGGCAAACGGCAATTTGACAGTGACTGACAATTGGAAGATAGGTCTGCGTACGGGTTACGATTTCGTAAATAAAGACTGGACATATACATCCGTGGATTTCTTTAGGGATTTGCACTGTTGGGAAATGCGTTTTAACTGGGTGCCTTTCGGCTACCGCACGGGTTGGAACTTCACTATAAACGTCAAAGCCTCCATGTTGCAGGATTTGAAATATGAAAAACGTAACGACTTCCGCAACAGGCTGGATTATTACTAAAAATAAGCCCTTTTTCAAGGCAAAATTTACCCCTTTGTAATCACTTTATTTTCACGGCTTTGCAAAACGCAAAAATAATACGGCGTTTCAATAAATTATTCTGCGTGATTAATAAAATAATCAGCCTGATTATTTTTGCAAAACGGCGTAATATTTTTCACGCATCACAAAACACGGCTGTTTTACATAAAAACATCCGCACAAAATGACGCCTAAAAAAGATTAACCAGCGTAAAAATATTTATTGCAGCCGTACCCTCGGATCAAGTAGTCCGTACAATATATCGGTAAGGATATTTATCAACACCAACAGCACACACACCACAAGCAATGCCCCCATCACAACGGGGAAATCATATTTTTCCAAACTGTCTACGATAACAACGCCTACGCCTTTCCAATCAAAGATATATTCTACGAAAACCGCTCCCGCAATAAGCGAAGCGAACCATCCGCTTGCTGCTGTTATCACGGGGTTAAGCGCATTCTTCAATGCGTGACGCCATATCACCTGACGGTTATTAAGACCTTTTGCCCTGGCTGTACGTATGTAATCCTGCGAATATACATCCAATAAAGTGGCTTTGGTTAATTCGGTGATAACTGCCAGCGGGCGTATTCCCAATGTAAGTGCGGGTAAAATCAGATTCTTTAACTGCAGATGCTCTCCGCCTCCCAAATCATCGACTGCGTATAACGAACCGAACATACTCAAATGCGTGTAATCCGAAAGCACGAAGGCAAACAGCCATGCGATAATTATCGCAGCAAAGAATGACGGCAGTGACATACCTACCGATGTCAAAAACTGTATCAGTCTGTCCACCCAAGTATTGGCGTAAAGCGACGAAATACTTCCCAGTATCACGCCCGTAATAAATGCTATTGCCATGGCAGCCAGCGCAAGGATTATGGTATTTGGGAAAGCCTGTTTAAGGATTTGGGATACTTCGCGTTTACTTTGATAAGAACGTCTTAAATAAGGCTTTTTCAATATCACGCGGTCAGAACCTGCTTTAATAAGAGTGGTAAAAGATGTATATTTTGAACTGTCCAGAAAAAAATTACTCGTACTTACCGTACTGTGAAACGAAACCGGGGAAAGATCATTAAGATAATTCAGATACTGAACGGATAATGGTTTATCCAATCCCAGATCTTTGTGAATCATTTCCACTGATTGTTCGTCTGCACGTTGTCCTAACATCATTCTTGCGGGATCTCCGGGCAATATATTGAAAAGAAAAAACACCAGAGTAACCACTCCGAAAACCACAAGTACGCCGTAACCTATTTTTTTTAGAATATAATTTAACACAACCTTATTTTTTATATTTGAATTCGGATATCGGATTTATCCGTTTACGGATTACAAAATTTTAATCCCGCCTGGGTAAGTCTAACATCCGATATCAAAATTTCAACATCACTTAGGAATACTGCGCCAGCCCCATTTATTCACAACCTTTGTATCTTTGATCTGAACAATTGACGGATTGTTTCTCGCCATTGCCAATATAGCCTTGTCATCACACGAATAAATCATATAATCCGACAGATTATACTTCTCCTGAAAGTTATACCACAAATCAGGCAATGACGCAGTGATTATTATCACCCTCTCACCTTTTTCAAACTTATCTTTAAGGAACTTAAGCGCTTTTTTCATTCCCTTATCGCTTACCTTATTTATATCAACCACTGCCAAAATATACAACGATGATGTGGTATCGGACAAAAGTGCCAAACTCTCGTCTTCGTTTGACTCAAAAGCCGTCAAAGAAAACCCGTCAGCTTTTATTTCATTAGGATTAATGTAGCGGGAAGCGATAAAAGTCCAATGTTGCTGAAAGTTGGTGTCCTTTTGTGAGAACTCCATCAAATCATCCATCGAAAATTCTTTTTCTTCTCCCGTCTGATTGTTTTTATATGTGGCAAAAGTTACCGCAGGTGCCT
Source organism: Bacteroidales bacterium (assembly GCA_017633985.1). Classification (GTDB taxonomy): domain Bacteria; phylum Bacteroidota; class Bacteroidia; order Bacteroidales; family P3; genus Scybalousia_A. The sequence continues at coordinate 4,820 of JAGBOF010000026.1, read as the reverse complement.
GTTCGCTTTCTTTAGGTGCCATCTTGTTGCCTATTTTCCACGGACGGAAATCCACCATAGGCTCATACATTATATTTCTTATGCAAAATACCAATATAAATATTGCAAACACCAATAAGGCAAGCCAGTTTTTAGGATTTTTGAACTGTTGTGGTTTGTTTTCATCCGTTATAAAGATGCCGACAAGTATAACGTCCAAAATTATATTCTTGAAAAATGTCTGCCAATTAGTTAATTTGACAGCATCGCCGAAACAACCGCAATCCGACACATTATTGGTCAAAGCGTCTATTAAAGTCGTTACGGTGAAAAACAACATAAACGCAGCCGCTGCCCATTTGTTTACCTTATTATATATATGCAACAAAACGGTTACGCCTATAAGGAACTCGGCACAACACAAAAGTACGCTTAATATTATATGTACCGACGGTATCATCGCCGTCAACCAATCAAAACCGAATACCGACAGATATTCTTCTATCTTGAATGCCGTACCCATAGGGTCTATTGCCTTAACGGTGCCAGAAAAAATAAACACCCCGCCGAACAAAATACGCAGCACGTAATTCAATACAGTCTTAAATTGCTTATTCATATCGCTTTATACTATTATTTCTTTATACTCTATGTTTACTAAAAATAATAAGGCTTAAAAATTTTTTAATACGGCGTTTTATTTTATTAATCACGCAGAATAATTTACTGAAACGGCGTCTTATTTTTGCATGTCTATTTAACGCTGTTTTCTTCATCCATTCTTATCAGGCAAAACACCGCATAATTGATTATATCAGTATAACTGCCCTGCGGACCTTCGCTTACGATGGTTTTACCTGCGTTATCCTCAATTTGTTTCAACCGCAGAATCTTTTGAAGTATAATATCCGTCATACTGCTTATACGCATATCACGCCAAGCCTCACCGTAATCGTGGTTTTTCTTCAACATAAGATCCTTTGTCTGCATCGCATATTTGTCATACAATTCTTCGGCTCTGTCAAACGGTATTTCGTCATAATTTTCAGTACCCAGTTCGCATTGAATCAGCGCCATAATGCCGTAATTGACAATCGCAATAAATTCTCCTTCGGTATTGTCACCCACAAGATTGACACCGCTTTGCTGAATAGAGCGGATACGTTTGGCTTTTATGAAAATCTGATCGGTAAGGGAAGAAAGACGTAATATTCTCCACGATGTGCCGTAATCTTTCATCTTTTTAACGAACAGATCACGTGATTTTTTAATAATATTATCGTATTGAACGGATGTATTTGCCATAAAATTTCTATCTTTGCAAAATAATATTTAATAATAATTACATATTGCTATGATTTCAACAGGCAAAATTACGGAATTTTCACAAAACAAGAAAATAAATATTAAAGGAAATATGTTTTCTTTGGAAAAACCTGCCGTAATGGGTATATTGAATATCACCGATGATTCATTCTTTGACGGAGGAAGATACAACACTTTGGACAAAGCACTTATCAGAGCGGAGAATATTATAACCGAAGGAGCGGATATAATAGATATAGGAGCGTGTTCCACACGTCCTGGAGCCAAATTGGTGGATAAACATGAGGAAATACAAAGACTTGTGCCCGTTGTAAAAGAAATCCGTAAGAGATACCCTGATATTCTGATAAGTATTGATACGGTCTGGGCGGATGCGGTAGATGCCGTTGCAGATTGCGGAGCGGATATAATAAACGACATATCCGGCGGACAGTTTGATGAGAATCTGTTTGATGCCGTGGCAAAACATAAACTTCCTTACATACTTATGCATACCAACACCACACCCGACCGTATGCAAAAGGAAATACACTACGACAATCTGTATTTGGATATGTGTAAATACTTCTCTGAAAAAATCAATATCCTAAAAGATAAAGGAGTAAATGACATAATATTGGATTTAGGCTTCGGTTTCGGAAAAACAATTGACATGAACTATGAACTTCTTGCCCGTCAAAAGGAATTTGCAGTATTCGGGCTGCCTATACTTACGGGAATATCCAGAAAAAGCATGATATACCGCCCGTTAGATCTCACTCCGCAGGATGTTCAATGCGAAACGGCATTTTTACATGCTTTGGCATTGGAAAACGGTGCCGATATATTGAGGGTACACGATGTTAAAACAACTGTAAATTGCCTTTTACTTTATGAGAAATTCCAAACTTACAGCTCAAAATGCAACGATAGTTTTATGTACAGCGTTTAGAATTTAAAGAAAAACAATTTTTAGGTTATACATATTAAATAAAATACCGCAAACACCGAACTTAAAACTATAAATATTAAACCTTAAGCAAAAATGATACTTTTAGATATAATACAAAGCCTGCCCGCTTTTACAGTCATAGACTTTATTGACGTATTCGTGGTTGCCCTTGTCTTATTTTTCGTATTTAAGATGATCAAAGGCACTAACGCAATAAGTATATTCATAGGTTTTTTCATTCTTTATATTATTTGGAAAATCGTTTCCATATTAGGCATGCGTATAATGAGTGAAATTCTCGGGCAGTTTATATCTTTGGGACTTATGGCGCTGATTGTAATCTTCCAACCCGAAATACGCAGGTTCCTTGTTATGTTAGGTTCCCGTAATTTTGCAGAAAGAGGCAGGAAGCTGTTCTTTTGGAAGAGTGCTCATGTAGAAAAAAATTTGGATGTAAATGCCATTGTTCAGGCATGCGGTCACATGTCACAGACATATACGGGGGCATTGATAATTTTCTGCAGGGAAAATAAATTGGAAAGCATAATACAGTCGGGAGAAATGTTCAAAAGTTCGCTTTCAAGCCAATTATTGGAAACAATCTTCTTTAAAAATACACCGCTTCACGACGGAGCTGTTATTATTGATAAGGGACAGATACAGGCAGCCCGTTGTATTTTGCCTGTTTCCCATGCAACGAATATTCCTCTGTCCATGGGGCTTCGGCACCGTTCGGCCCTGGGAGTAACAGAGAATACGGATGCTATAGCCGTGGTGGTAAGTGAACAAACAGGACAGATATCAATCGCCGAAGGCGGAATAATACGACAAGGAATCACGACAAGTTATCTGCAATCCTTTTTGGAAAGAAAATTCAACACCGCTGCTCCACAAACAAACAACATCGAAAAATAAAACGCCTTGTTATTGAAGATAAAGCGGTATGTTACAGTTAAGTAACATACCGCTGTTTTATTTCTATGTGAAGATTTTTTAAAAATAATTCAAAATTTTTACCTACTTTTTGGATGAAAGTTTATTATGTATATAAAAGCAACGAATTTTAGCAAGTTTTTGAACAATGACATATAGTATTAACTTTAAAAATACAAAGAAAATGGAAACAACAAGTAGGTTAAAGAATGCAGCAAGCATCAAGACTGCACAGCAAAAAGGATTTTACGATATGAAATCCTTATCCTTAAACAAAGTAACACACGTTGCATTAAAACTAAAACCATTAGTTTTAATACTATTTAGCCTTGTGCCGCTAATGGCAACATCACAAGAAATAAAATGGGCGAAAAGCTATAACGGCGGAACGTCCACTTCTAATAATAGCATCATGAGTTCTGTTTATGACAGCAAAGGAAATTTATATATATCAGGACGGGCAGGTGGCGGCGGTGCCGTAATGGATGATTCTGACATCTTCGGTATTCCTTCAAGTAAACCCGGTGTTTTTATTGCAAAAATAGATTCTGAAGGAACTGTAATATGGAAAAAATCCATTGTATCACAGTTGGATGAAACATCATCAATTCAAATACAACTTTTGAATGATTCATCTCTAATGGTTTTTACGGAAATACACCCTCCTTATCTCAGTAAGGAAGATAGAATGTATTTTTTAGACACCATAATCAGAGGAAACTATACAGAGTGCACGTTTCCGTTTCCTAAAAAGAAATGTGGTCACGATGCTTTATTAGAACTTGATACAGAAGACGGGCATCTAATTACAGCAAATTATTTCCGTACATTATATCACGGAAGTGAGGATTTTAACTCAATACTACAAGCTTTGGATTTTTGCTTTATACCATTCTTTGTGGATAAAAACAGAAATTTGTATTTATTCATCAATCTTACTACAGGTATTAAAGGTACGCATTCGTTTGACCTTATTATCAATGATCAAGATACTTTATCTTTTAATGACGATACCTGTTTTACTCATAAATTTCTGAAACTTTCTCCGGATTTAAAATTAGTTTGGGCAAAGGAAATTATAAGCGACATTGAAAGCAACGGATATGAATATGACAGTCTGTTTTATGCAACACCACGGGATCTACATTTAACGGGAGACAGTGAAGATAATATATATTTAGCAGGACTTATTGAGTCTTCAGACCTACCTAACGAAATGGATTACTACGGCACTGTAGATTTCGGTAATAATCAAAAGTTATACTTAAACAGATTGACTGATAATGCTGGATTTGTAATAAAATATGATACATCGGGAACAGCTCAATGGATTAGACAGTTCTATATTGATAATTTTTATGAATATGTTCAACCTTATCTATATTCAGCATTTTTTAAACCTACCATAGAGGAGGATTATTTATATGTACCATATAGAATACGCGGTGTAAATGAAAACCAACATGTTTTATATTTAGACAGTCTATTGTCAAAACCTATGAATTACGACAATATGCAAGGTCGTGGTTGGGAACATAGTGGATTTATAAAATATGATAAGAATACGGGAGAGGTACTGTCTCATGGCTTAGTTAAAGGTTATAGTGAAAATCATACAACCCTTGCAGTTAGTAATGGTTTAGTCCTTGGT
>JAGBOF010000025.1 GCA_017633985.1 Bacteroidales bacterium | reverse complement strand
TGTTGTTAAATAAAAAGCGGACGGACGGACAACTATATATAAATGTCCGTCCGTCCGATTTCTTAACAGGAGAAGTACGGAGTATATTTGAATGTATATACTCCGTCCTCCTCCTCAACTGTTAACTTTTACGGTTTGTCAGGTATATTTAATTATTGAGACGGAAAATAAAAATTTTCTGCCCGCTGATAATTCAAAACCATTGAGGCAACAAAAAAGTTTTTTGATTTCGGACGTTTCCCCGCCCCTCAAAACGCTTTTAACGTGCATCAAACGGCTTTTTCAGGCGGATTAAAAACGTAAAATAAAGTTCTGCGGAAAGAAAATGTCGGTGTTATAAATCAGTATGCCGAGGTGAAACAAATCAATTGTGATGAATTTGCGGTTACAGGCAACGATATTTTCCCAGACATTGTGATTTGCTTTATTTGCGTGAATATCATCCAAAATAATGATTGTTTTGTCGTTTTGGGTTATTTCCTCAATTTGTTGATAATTGGTTTGGATACAGGGATTTATGACTTGGAAGTCGGGAAAAGTTTTATTAATGTTGTAAATTAATTGCTCTTTTTTTGAACTTTTTTTGTCATTTTTACGTTTAATAACATTGGTATAGAATTTGAACAGAAAGGGTGAATGCAGGGAAAACTCATTTTCCGCATGGATTATATACTTTATGTATTGTCTTATTCTGAACGTTTTTTGCATTGTACCGAACGTTATTATCAAAGTGCAAAGATAGATAAAAGAACTTGAAATAATGAGGTTATATACAGATAAAGTCGTAAAAAAATATAAAAACAGGACGGTTGTCAATGAGGCTTCGATAGAAGTCAGTCAAGGCGAAATAGTCGGCTTGTTGGGTCCTAACGGAGCAGGAAAGACAACGACGTTTTATATGATTGTGGGACTGATACGTCCGTTTTCGGGTAATGTTTATTTGGATGATACTGATATAACCGATATGCCGATGTACAAAAGGGCGCAGCATGGTATAGGCTATTTGCCGCAGGAAGCTTCGGTGTTCAGAAATTTGAGCATAGAGGACAATATTATGTCCGTTTTGGAATTTCAGGATATGACCAAACAGGAGCGTATCAACAGAATGAACGGTTTGTTGGAAGAATTTTCTTTGACAAAGATAAGAAAAAGCAAAGGCAATCAGCTTTCGGGCGGCGAACGCAGAAGAACTGAGATAGCAAGGGCATTGGCAAGCAATCCGAAGTTTATTTTGCTTGACGAACCTTTTGCGGGAGTGGATCCCATTGCGGTGCAGGATATACAATATATAGTAAAAAAACTTAAAGATAAAAACATAGGCGTTTTGATTACCGACCATAATGTACACGAAACACTTACAATCACCGACAGGGCTTATTTGTTGATAGAAGGAAAGGTCTTTAAGAGCGGTTCGCCCGAGGAATTGGCTGCCGACGAGCAGGTAAGAAAGAAATATTTGGGAGACAACTTTGAATTGAGATAAAAACGATGTTACTTATATATACGGACAGACAGACGAACAGGTTGGGGTATACAATTAATTTAATATTTAATGAATTGTTGGGAGTTGATTACATGGTTACGACTTCTACCGACCAGTTTATAGCCCTTTCGGGTGCAAAGCTTTCGTATTGTAAGAACAAAATATATGATGAATTGCACATTGCCTGCAAGGATTTATTGTTTGAAACCAATATATATTCATTTGATACGGAATGCATAACCGAAGATTCGGTTCCTAAAATATTTATTAACCGAGAAAGTGACGATTCTTTGGGTTTTGATGTTTTTGCGGCGGTTTTTTACATGGTCTCAAGATATGAAGAACATTTGCCGTTTATTAAAGACGAACATTCACGTTTTTGTGCAACCGACAGCATTGCGTATAAAAACGGATTCTTGGATAAACCCGTCGTGAATATTTGGGCGGAGTGTTTGAAAAAAGAACTTGCGGCAAAGTATCCTGAATTGAAGTTCAAAAAACGGGAATTTAATTTCGTAAATACGATAGACGTAGACCAGGCATACAGTTACAAAGGCAAGGGTTTGTACCGCAGTTTGGGCGGATTGGCAAGGGATATCTCAAAAAAAGATTTCCGTGCATGTATTGACAGAATAAAGGTGCTTTTGACTTTGGAAAAAGACCCGTACGATTGTTTTGATTATCTGTTGAATGTAAAAACCAAATATAAACTCAATACAATATTTTTCTTTTTGTTTGCAAGACATTCACGGTTTGATAAGAATATATCGGTATATAATCATTCGTTTTTGACGTTGATAAAAAAATTAAGTGATTATACAACCATAGGCATACATCCTTCGTATTTTTCGGCAGAATATCCCGGTGAAGTGGACGGACAGATAAAAAGATTGTCAGATGTTATTCACAAATCGGTTAAATGTTCACGTTTCCATTATTTACGGTTTTCTTTACCGCAGTCATACCGAAATCTTATTGCCTCGGGAATACATGAAGACTATTCAATGGGATATGCCAATACTGCAGGCTTTAGGGCAGGTATTTGCGTGCCTTATAATTTCTATGATTTGGAAAAGGATTGTGAGACCAAATTGCGTTTGCATCCTTTTATGTTTATGGACGTTGCATTGAAAAACGGAATGAATCTTAAGGCAGATAAAGCATTTGAAGTAATGCAGAAATTTATAGATGCGGTCAAAGCCGTAGGCGGGGAGTTTATAAGTATCTGGCATAACGAATCGTTGTCATCAGACAGAATATGGCAGGGATGGAGGCAGGTATATCAGAAACAAACGGAATATATTTCCCAATATATAAAAACAAATAAATGATATGATAGTATTAACCGGAGCAGCGGGATTTATAGGCAGTTGTATGTTGAGCAAACTCAACGGGGAAGGTATCGATGATATTGTTATCGTTGATGATTTCTCACGTGAGGACAGAAAGAATAATTGGATAAATAAGAAATTTGCATTAAAAAAAGACAGAGAAGATTTTATTGATTGGTTTAAAGACAATGCAAGTCAAATAACGGGTGTTTTCCATTTAGGGGCAAGGTCTGACACTACATTAAGCGACTGGAATGTTTTTTTGAAACTTAATCTGAATTATTCCAAACAGATATGGGATATTTGCTCAAAATACAATATTCCGTTGATATATGCATCTTCGGCAGCGACCTACGGAGCGGGAGAAAACGGTTATAAAGACGGAACGGAAGGAATAGACAAACTAAAGCCGCTTAATCTTTACGGCAGATCCAAACAAGAATTTGATTTGTGGCAACTTTCACAGGACAAAAGACCTGATTTTTGGGCGGGATTGAAGTTTTTTAATGTTTATGGACCGAATGAATATCATAAAAACCAAATGTCATCCGTCATTTTGCATGCATTCAATCAAATAAACGTGCAATCAAAAGTCAGTTTGTTTAAATCCTACCGCAAGGATGTTGCAGACGGTATGCAATTGCGGGATTTCGTTTATGTAAAAGATGTGGTTGATATTATGTTTTATTTGATGCAAAATAAACCGCAAAGCAATATATATAATATAGGTACGGGTAAGGCGAGAAGTTTTTATGATTTAGCGGTCAGTACATTTGATGCAATGGGTATTACTCCCGATATTGAGTTTATTCCTATGCCCGAATATATAAGGGATAAGTATCAATATTTCACCCAGGCGGATATAAGCGGATTGAAGAATATAGGTTACGGTAAGAAAATACATTCTTTGGAAGAAGGTGTGAAGGATTATGTACAGAATTATTTGAAAGAACATTTGTATTATTGATTATGAACTACAAGGTAAAATTGAAAAACATAAAGGCTTTTATATTTGACTATGACGGAGTGTTGAGTGACGGTAATATATATACGGTCAATAAAGACATGATGTTCCGCAGCGGCAATGTGAAAGACGGATATGCAATACAGTACGCAATAAAAAAAGGTTATAAAGTTGCGGTGCTTTCAGGCGGAAGCGGGCAAAGCATATCGGCAAGGATGGAGATGTTGGGCGTTAAGGATGTTTTTCTTTCGGCATCAAATAAGTTGGAGGTTTATAAGCAATATTTGAAAGATAACAATCTTGTAAATGATGACGTATTATATATGGGGGACGATATTCCCGATTATGATATAATGCAATCGGCCGCTGTGGCATGTTGTCCCTCGGATGCAGCATATGAAATAAAACAAGCGGCTGATTATGTTTCTGACAAATGCGGCGGTTGCGGATGCGTCAGAGATGTGATAGAACAGGTTTTGAGATTGCAAAACCAATGGTTTAACGAAGATTCAAAAGCGTGGTAAATTTAAAAGAAAAATACGGATTAAAATTATTATTCTGCTTATTGTTTTTATTAGGCGGTATTACGGTTTGGGGACAAAATAAAAATAAAGTATTTACATGCAGGGCTACTTATTATCACAATAAGTTTGAAAACCGCAAGACTTCAAGCGGTGAAGTGTTCTCGCAAAAACTGTATACTGCAGCCCACCGTACCATTGCATTGCAGACAGTGGTTAAGGTCACCAATTTGAGAACGGGGAAAAGCGTATTGGTTAAAATCAATGACCGATGCGGCAGAAACGGAATAATAGACATGTCGAAAATATCCGCCGACAGGATAGGGCTGAACGGATCGGAACAGGTATCCATAGAGGTATTGGGTAAGGATTATATAGATATTTGGCAAAAACAAAATGAAATGTTTGCCGACAGTGAACAAACGGCATTTGCAGATGGTGTTATCGATTCGTTGCTTGCCGACAGGGCGGTGATGTTAAATTGCGATATTTTTATAAGGCTGGCTACTGTAAGGGAAAGCGAAACAAACGGTTTTTTAGACAATATTCCTGCAGGATTCCGCAGCATTGTAAAAAAAGACAAAGTTTATAATGAAGATTTTTATTATATAGATGTAGGACCTTTTTCTTCGCAGGACAAGGCAAATTCGGCATTGAATGAACTTAAAAAAGATTATCCGTTAGCACATTTGATAAGAAAGAAAAAATAACTCTTGAAACTGCGTAATATATTGATAGTGCGGACAGTAAAAATAATAAGATAAAAATATTTGCAAAAAAAATTAAAAAAATAGTATGGATTATAAGTAGTTTTAGAAAAAAAATGTTACTTTTGCACATTCTCTTTGTTAATAATGAAAGAGTGGTAATTAATTTAACTGTATGATATGATTGGTAAGACAAAATATAATATTTTTATAATGTTATTCCTTACGGCTTGGATATGGACAGGCACAACCCATGCACAACAGGAGCCGCATTTTACACAATATATGTTTAATCGTCTGTCGTATAACCCCGGATATGCGGGAAGTAACGGGGCGATATGCATTACCGGATTTTACAGAAACCAATGGCTGGGTTTGGATTTGGTAGATTATACGGGACAATCAACCGGAGCTTCTTCTGGAGAGACTATGAATATTTCTTTTGACATGCCTGTAAAATTTCTTCACGGAGGATTGGGAGCTACGGTTATTTCAGATAAGATAGGATACTATGATAATACTTATGCGAAAATAGATTATGCATTCAGAATACAACTGCCTACAGGTAATTTGGCGATAGGTTTGGAGGGACAGTTGTTTAATTCTTCTTTAGATTTTTCAAAACTTTACGGTTCGGATGATATACCTGTCGATGACGGTCCTATATCGGGATCCAAAGACCCTTTGATTCAAGGGAAGGCAGAGGAAAAAGACATGTTGTTTGATTTGGGATTGGGTATATATTACCAAGTTCCGGGTAAAGTTTATTTGGGATTTGCCGCAAGTAAGTTGATGGAAACCAAAAGCGAAACGATGATGTGGAATAACAGAAGGTTTTATTATGTTTTGGCGGGATATGAATGGACCGTTCCTGATTATCCTTCGTGGAGATTGATGCCTTCTGCATTATTGAAGACGGATTTTAAATCTTCGTCATCTTATCAATTGGACGCATCGTTGCTTGTGGAGTATGAGCATAAAGTTTGGGGCGGAGTGTCTTACCGTGTGGACGATGCTATAATGGTTCTTACGGGAATGACGTTTAAGGATTTCAAAGTGGGTTTGTCTTACGATATTCCGACATCACGTATATCCACCAAGGCTTCGGGATCGTTGGAAGTGTTCTTAAGATGGTGCTTCAAGATAGAATCTTCGCCTAATCCGCCTACGATTTACAGAAATACTATCAGAATGTAAAATAATACGGCTGATTAATAAAATAAAACAGCGTTTTAGTAAAATAATACGGCTGATTAATTTGAAAAAATGCATTAAAAATGCAACCAAGCATAAAAGTTTGACGTAAAAGTTAATAAAAATTGTATAAAGAATAAAATTTAGGAGATATAGATATGAAGAAATTAGTTTTGGCAGTGGCAACGGTATTGGTAATGATGGGTTGCTCAAGTTCCGATAACGGTGAACTTATCGGAGTACAGGAAAGACCGAAAACTATGGACATGCAACCGTACGGAATGGTGGATGTTCCGCAGGGAAGTTTTACAATGGGATCTGCTGACGAGGATGTAAACCACAGTTTTACGTTTGCTCCCAAGACGGTTCAGGTACAGTCTTTTTGGATGGATGAAACCGAAATTACAAATAATGAATACCGTCAGTTCGTATATTGGGTAAGAGATTCTTTAGCATACAGATTGTTGGGCGAGGTATCTCCTGAAACTTATCTTATTGAAGCTGACCAATGGGGACAGGATTTGGAAACTCCGCTTATCAATTGGAAAGCAAAGATTAATTGGGATAACAACAAAAGCGAAGACGAAAGAGAAGCTTTGTCCGAGTTGTACATAAAGACGGACGAGCGTTTCTACAATAAGCAACAGTTGGATGCCGCAAAATTGAATTATGAATACACATGGATAGATTATCATACGGCAGCACAGAAGGATTTTGCAGCAGAACAGTCTGCAAAAGAATACAGAGGATCGGGATTTAACAACCGTCCTTCGCAATTGAAAGGTGCGCGTAAGCAATTAATCAATCATGAAAAGATAAATATCTATCCTGATACTCTATGCTGGATTCATGATTTTGCATATTCTTATAACGATGAGGCAACGCGTTCTTATTTTGACCATCCGAAATATGACAATTATCCTGTAGTTGGAGTAAGTTATATGCAGGCACAGGCATTTGCTCATTGGAGAACACAACAAATGAACGATTATTTGGAAAAGAATGATTACGCACGTATGGGAGATTTCCGTTTGCCGACCGAAGCTGAATGGGAATATGCAGCAAGAGGCGGAGTTGACGGCTCACCTTATCCATGGGGAGGTCCTTACGTAAATAACGGAAGAGGATGTTTCTTGGCAAACTACAAGCCGTTACGCGGTGCTTATGACGGAGACGGCGGTGCTACTACAATAGTTGTTGCACACTATGCACCTAATAACTTCGGATTGTATGATATGGCAGGCAATGTTGCTGAATGGTGCGAAGATGCTTACAATGAGTCTTCATACGATTTTGCACACGATTTGAATCAATACAATCTTTACCGTGCATCCGACGATGATGATATAATAATGAAAAGAAAGGTTATCCGCGGCGGTTCATGGAAAGACAGTAAGTTCTTCATTCAAACTTCAACCCGTTCATACGAATATCAGGATTCGGGTAAGAGTTATATAGGTTTCCGTTGCGTTCAGTCATATTTGGGACGTGTAAGGGGAGACAATCCGAAGACATCATCAAATGTATATAAACGTTAAAATGAAAATTACAGTAAAAGCATCGGTCTTGTAATAAAGACCGGTGGCTTTGCGCAAAATAAGAAAACAATAAACATAACAATAACTAAAAAAATTAAAAACTAATTTATTATGGGTATAGACAGTTTTGTAAGAAGTAAGACGTACAAACAGATTACGGCTAAATTGTACGGTTGGGGTGCATCAGTGGTTATCGTAGGTGCTTTGTTTAAAATTCAGCACTGGCCTGGTGCAACACCGATGTTGATTGTCGGCATGGGTATAGAATCTTTGATATTCTTTGCATCGGCATTCGAACCGTTACATGTTGAATGGGATTGGTCATTGGCTTATCCAGAATTGGCCGGAATGGAAGACATGACGGAAGAAGAAAAGCAGGCAAAACGTGATGCTTTGGCAAAAAAATCATCAGACGGAATTACCGTTGAAGGAGGCGGCAATATCGTTTTGGGTGCTTCGTCTTCAAGTGTTTCGCAGGAATTGGATAAAATGCTTGAGGATGCAAAGATAGGCCCTGAATTGATAGAAAGTTTAGGAAAAGGACTTCAGAATTTGTCAGATACGACCAGCGGTTTGGGTTCTGTAGCCAAGGCTGCCGAAACTTCAGAGACATTTATCAAGAATGTAGGCGAAGCATCAACACAAGTTACCGGATTGACTGCTGCATATAAGAAAACTGCAGATTATTTGAATAAAGATTTGTTGGCTTCTGGCGAATATTTGGCATCGGTACAAGAGGCTACAAGTGCAGTGTCTACATTGGCAAATATTTATAAAGAAACGGCTAATACATTGTCAGTAGGGGATGCTTCATATATTGACGAATTAAAGACAATGGCTTCAAGTTTGTCTTCAATTAATGCTTTGTATGAAATGCAGATCCAAAATTCTTCCGCACAACTTGAAGCAACGAAGAATGTTCAGGAAAGAATTGATAACCTTGTTACTAATTTTGCAGATACGGCAGAAAATGTTCTTAAATATAAAGAGCAGGTTAATGCACTTTCCAAGAAAGTCGGTTCTCTTAACGACATCTACGGAAATATGCTTGCTGCAATGCAGGTGAAAGGTTAATTGATGATCCATAAATCAATAAATTAAATATAATGTTTAATTAAAAGAATTAACAGATTATGGGTGCTACAAACTGCCCGGAGACCCCGAGGCAACGAATGATAGGAATGATGTATTTGGTGTATACAGCAATGTTGGCACTGAATGTATCTGCTGAAATCCTGAACGGCTTTGTAACTGTCGGTGATTCTTTGGAGGTAACGAACAACTTATTGCTTTCCAAATCCGCAAGTTCTTACCAGATGTTTGAAAATGCATATAACAATAATCCTGGAAAAATTCAGGAGAATTGGGATAAGGCACAGGTAGTGAGAAAAGACAGTAAGGAACTTGTCGCTTTTATTGACAATATGAAATATGAACTTATTGCTGATGTGGAGAAGTATAAAGGAGGAGTTGCAGAGGCAAAGAAACAGATGACGGCTGAAGGTTACGGAGCAATTCAGAAAAAAGACGAATTCTCTGCTCCTACACGTTATTTTTTAGGTGACACAGATGACGGAAGCAAGGGAAAAGCATTAGAATTGAAAAAAAAGATAGAAGCATATCAGGACAAGATGATTTCTTTGAGTGATCCGAGATTTCACGAACAGTTGAAAAAAATGCAGATAGACACAAAAAAGAAATTTCAGAATGCTTCACATCAGGAATGTAACTGGCAGCAATATAACTTTTATCACGGCGTTTTGGTTGCTGATATAGTTGTTTTGAATAAATTGAAATCAGAAATCCTTAATCAGGAATATGATATTGTAAACAATTTGTATTCTGCAATTTCTGCTGATGACTTTAAATTTGACAAAGTCGTTGCGAAGGTTATACCGAAAGAAACCTATATTATGCAGGGCGGAAGTTACGAGGCTGACGTTATCGTCGCTGCGTACGATTCCAGATCCCAATTACGCGGAGAAGTTGCAGGAGCAACACTTACCGCTACCGATTCGGGAACATTGCGTTTGAAAATGGGTGCAGGTGCACTTGGTCCTAAAAAATATACGGGACGTGTATTTGTCAAAAAGGAAAACGGTGAAATGCCTTATGATTTTGCAGGCGAATATTTCGTAGCCGCTCCATCGGCAACCATTTCGGCAACAAAAATGAATGTGTTGTATATAGGTGTTGATAATCCTATATCGGTGGGAGCTCCGGGAGTCAGAAGCGAAGACTTGCAAGTGTCATTAAACGGTGCAGGAGGTTCAATACGCAAAACAGGTACGGGAGAATATATAGCAACGGTTAAATCCCAAGGAAAAGCAACGATAGGAGTGTCTGCAAAAATAGGCGGACAGATGAAGAATTTGGGTGCAATGGAATACCGTGTAAAAACAATTCCGCGACCTACGGTTAAGATAGGAAATCTTCAGGGAGGACGTGTATCCAAAGAAGAATTGGCAGCTCAAGGAGGATTCCGTGTAACCGTGGAAGGATTTGATTTTCCTGTAACATATACCGTAACAAGTTATGAAATGTCTTTTGTAACAGGCGGTGATATGAAAGCTCCGTTGAGAGGAACGGGAAATAAATTTACACCTGAAATGACAAATCAGATAAGTAAGTTACGACGCGGAAATAAGATAAATATAGAAAATATCCGTGTTAAAGGACCTGACGGAGAAAAATCTGCAAGTAATAACCAGATGGTGTTTACTATACAATAAAACTGAAAACTATTAAAATATAATATTATGAGAAAGACAAGTCTGTTGGTATTAAGTGCAATGATGCTGTTATTCGGCGGAAATACTTTTGCACAGGTTGTAGACGATGAACCAGAAGGTGAAAACCTTGATTCATTCTATGAGTTATCAAATAACAACAAAGCAAAAAAACCGTTTGTTTATCCTTATGTCCGTGCAGCAGATGTTGTGTGGAAGCAAAGGGTTTGGAGGCTTGTTGATTTTAGGGAAAAAATGAACCAACCTTTTTATTATCCTACCGATTCAAGTCAGGATACTCAAGGCCGTGTGAATTTGTTTACTGTTTTGGACCGTGCATTAAGGGAAGGAACAATCAAATGTTATGCAGATGATGAGTTCAAAGAAGAAATAAGTTATGATTCTATCCTTGCCGGAGCAAACGGAGGACACTGGACTACCATTTATGAGGATGATTTGGATAATCCGGGCGAAACAATAGAAAGGGAAGAATGGGTTAATGAGGTCATGAATCCTTTGGACATAAAGTCAATGCGTATAAAGGAGGATTGGTATGTTGATAAACAGCGTACAGTACGTGACGTACGTATTTTGGGATTCGCATTAATTCTTGCCAAACCCGGTAAAAACGAAGGAGATCCTCCGCAGAATTATGTATTGGGTTGGATCCGTTACAACGAACCTGCAGTGAGAAACTTATTGGCAAACAATGAGATTTTCAACCCTAAAAATGACGTTGACAGACGTTCTTATGATGATGTGTTTGTAAAGCGTTTGTTCACATCTTACGTATACCGTACATCTAATACATACAACAGGCAAATCGACAGATATTTGACGGGTTTGGATGCTTTATTGGAGTCTCAATATATTGAAGACGAGATTTTCAACAGAGAACAGGATATGTGGGAATACTAACAGAAATAAAATAATTAACTTATTACGGCGGAATATTATTATCCCGCCGTTTTCTTTTTATAAAAAGATATTTTAAGACGTGATATTGAAACGGAGCTAACGAGATTTATCTTTGTGATATATCAGATAAAATTCGGTTTAATTGCTGATTAAAATCATTAAGCGAACTTTTGCGCAATAATTCCGTAGCGTCAAAACCGTAACCCGAAGAAATATATTTTACAAATTCCTTCATCTTGTTAAGCACAGTGATTTCGTTGTAGTGATGCAATGATTTAACAAAATTTTCCTGCAATTGGTTTAAATAAAGCGACAATGTATCTTTCTTATTATAATAAATGCCCCTTATGTCTGCGCAAAGGAAAGGATTTTGCAGTAATCCCCGTCCGATCATCCAATGTTTTATATCAGGAAAGCGTGATTTTAATGCAGCGAAATCACTTGCCGAAAAAATATCTCCGTTATATATTACGGTATGTTTCAGTTTTGAAGCAAAATAACCGAATGCCTCAAAATCGGCACTGCCCCCGTATTGCTGGATTTGTGTTCTGGGGTGTATGCAAACGGATTTTAAAGGAAAGGCATTTAATATCGGTATAATATTATCCAAATCCTGCGGACTGTTTATGCCTAACCTTACCTTAATGCTCAATTGCAATGCAGTATTGTCGAAAACCGTTTCGAAGATTTGCGTTATAAGTTCTTTTTCCCTTAATAATCCTGCACCGCGTTTATGAGAGACAATATCCTTCTTGGGACAACCCATATTCAGATTGATTTCTCTGTAACCCAAACGTTCGATAATTTTAGCACATTCAAGTATTTCGTCAGGTTTGTTGCCCAAAATTTGCGGAACAAGCGGCATTAAGTTCTCATTTTCCTTTGGCAGTATATCCTTGTATTGAATTGAATCAGGGTTTTGGTTGTTTGAGCTGACGGATATGAACGGCGAGACGGCATAATCAATATTTGACGGAAAGAATTGCGAAAACGTTTTCCTGAAGAACAAACTTGTCAGATTCTGCATCGGAGCCAAGATAAGTTTGTCCTCATTTGTGAAAAGCGAATAGTTAAATACTATCGTATCTTGCGTTTTTAGTTTCGGTATTATTGCTTGAATGCCCATTTGATTATGGTTTTAAGCTTATAGTTTGCGGTTAAAGTTATGTGGCATGCTGTTACAGTCCGTTTATAGCATTAAATCCTAAACTTATAACCTGTCTTAATAGTTTCCCGTGTAGGATATGGCATTGTTAATGAATGTTACAAAATTGTATGTTGTCTTAAATTCCTTTGCAACCTTCTTTACAACGTCTTTTTGCATCAAAAAATCTTCGCTTATATCGTATTCCAAAAGATGTGCCTTCAATTTGATGTACTCATCGTACTTACCGCTCGGTATTTCCTTGGGAAGCTTTTTCAAAGACGGCTCTTTGCACAAATAAAAGTTCTTCGCAGTCTTTACGGCCTTCATGTAAGACTCACCGTTGGTGAAAATCTCCTCACGTATCGACCTTAACATAGGATTGTCGGGCATGTAAGCCCCGCATGCAAGCAAATGATTGGTCGGCATTGCTATCGTAGAGGGAGTTTCGGACGGATAACCTGGTTCAATATGGAAATAATAACCCGCCCATAATGATTTTTTGCCTTTAGGACATATATAAACGCCCATGTGTGTTTTGTAAGGCGTTTTGTCTTTCGAAAAACGCGTATCACGGTAGAAACGGTAAAGACAATCCGTCAAAGCAAGTTCCCTGCACGAAGGATCAAAGGCTTTAACCTCCTCAAGCAGTTGCCCTGCAATTGTTTCGAATTTCTCTTTTGCGTTAAGGTACATGTCTTTATTCGCATGGAACCATTCCCTGTTGTTATTAATGCGTATAAGCCGTAAAAAATCAAGTATATCTTTCATTATAATTTTATATTTGAACTGCAAATTTACGCAAAAAATCAATACGGAAGAATAAAACGCCGTCTTAAGAAAATAATCACGCAGAATAATTTATTAATCAGCGATGAAAATTTATTAATCAGCGATGAAAATTTATTGAAACGGCGTTTTATTTTCGGCTTATGTATATGCGTGAAAATCTGATGATAAAAAATTTAAATAAAATGCATTTTTTGTACCGTGAAATAAAATTTTACTATATTTGCAAACTGAAACCTTTTAACAAAATTAATTGTATGAAATTTATTTCACTTACGGGCAAAAAGATTTTATTGTATTATGCAGTCATATTGACGGTTTCCATGCTTGTTTTCATTCCTGTGGATATTTTGGTGTACAATGAATTGGTCAGAATCAATGCGGAATATTTTATCGTGAATTTTGCCGTCTACACTCCGTTTGTTTTGAGTTGCATATTGATTGTCGATTACTTTAATACCGTACATAAATCGGTGCACGTGGTTTATAGGTTTATTATTGAGGGTTCCGTTCTTTTTGTTATATTGTTTGTCATTCTTTTGGTGGATTCTTATATTAATTATAAGTGGGCGGGCGTTCCGTTTACGATAAGGGGTTGGATAGAGCTGCGGGCAAGTAAAGGTTATTTCTTCATAGATCTTATGGAGTCGTTGTTTGTATTGATTTTCACAAAGGTCTTTTATCTTTATGACAGGGAAAAAGTTTTTGAATTGGAACGCGAAAGATATAAATACGAACAACTCAAACGTCAGATAAATCCGCATTTTCTTTTCAATGCATTGAACACCCTTTCGGCGATGTGTTATTCCAAAAAACCGGAAGAAACAGCCGAGTATGTGTCATCATTGGCGGATATGTACAGGTATGTTTTAAGCAATGAGCAGAAGAACCTTATCAGTTTGAGCGAAGAATTGAATTTTACAAAGAGTTATACCGATATTTTGAAGCAGCGTTTCGGTGAAGATTTGCAATTGCATATTAATATAAGCAGGCAAAACCTTGACAGAAGTGTTTTGTTTATGAGTTTGCAGACACTGATTGAGAATGCGGTTAAACATAACGCCGCAAGGCAGGATTGTCCGCTTACAATCAATGTTTATGAACAAACAGACGTTATAGTGGTTGAAAATAATATCAATCCAAAGGAACAATTTTCCGTTAAAAAAACGGAATTGGGGCTGACCAATCTTTCAAGCCGCTATAAGTATTACACCAAACGGGATATTGAAATAAGGGATGACGGAAAGTTTTTCACGGTTAAAATACCTATGATATGAAAGCAGTAATTATAGAAGACGAGCAGCAGACACAGCAGTTTCTTAAGACTCTTATAGAAAAGAATTTTAAGGAAATAGAGATTACGGCATGTTTGGACAGCATAGAATCAGCAGCTGAATATTTCTCTGCAAAGACTGCCGATTTGATTTTTATGGATATTCAGTTGAAAGACGGTTATTGTTTTTTCGTTTTTGAGAAAGTCCGTATAGAATCGTACATTATATTCATTACGGCGTATGACGAATATGCGCTTAAGGCTTTTGAGTCCAATACGATTGATTATATACTCAAACCTATTACTGAATCAAAGATAGTAAGTGCGATAAAAAAGTATTACAAAATGGTTCCTTTGCAGGAGAGTGATAATCAGGCGGAGCGTTTGGTTGAGATGTTAAAGCAATACACCCCGAACAAGTACAAAAAACGGTTCATTGTCAAAGTAAACACCAAAATAATAGTTATCAATGAATGTGATATTGCTTATTTTATATCAAAGGAAAGGGTGTGTTACCTGTATACCAAGGATGACAGGCAATATATAGTTAATTATACGTTGGATTCGGTCTTTAAGGAATTGAATCCGAAAAGATTTTACAGAATCTCCAGGACGTGTATTGCTGCCGTGGATTCCATTAAGGCGATAGATAAGTATTTAAACGGCAGATTGCGCTTGAAATTGGAGCCTGAATATAAAGACGATGTGATAACGGTTAGCAGGGATGCGGTTTCCGGTTTTCTGGCGTGGGTGGAAAATGCAAGTTAATAGCTGAATATTGCAAACGGTTCGGTGTTTGAATTTACCGATTGGGAAATAATATTTATCAGTTCTGTATATTTTTCTGTTTTAATTATTTACAACAGTTTCTATTTTTGCAAAAGTAAAATTTAAATGCAAAAAGCGGAGACACCGCCGATAAAAACTGTTGTAAAAAATGAAAAAAGTTACGTTTGTTACACTTCTTTTGGGATTTTTAGTAAGTTCGTATGCCCAAAGAATAGAAATTATCAAAACAATAGACAATCCGCATCCCGTAAACAATGGTTTGGTGCGTATTGACATTGCGGATAAACATTCCGTAGTAAAATCTGCCGCTGCCGTATTGTCAAATGTATCTACGGGTAATAATGCACAATACGGCAATTATATTCAATATACCGTAGCTCCTAATGATGAATGTGTCAGAGTGGGGATATTGGTTCAGGAGGCGGGAGTTGTTTCGGGTGCCGTGCAAAGCGGTATGATGCCTTCCGCAGTTTTTGAGATTGCAGAGCAGCAATATCAAGCACAAGGGCAGTCTGTTTATGAGGATGTGACGCCTAACCAACCTATAACCAAAGCAACGGTTCAGTTAGACGCTTCAAAAGATTACGAAATCGCAGTATTGGCAATCGGAACGTCGGCAGATTCCGTGTTCTCGTATCAAACGGTGAGTTTTAATGCTTCCCAATCCGATAAGGACGGCATTGCGCAGGTTAAAATCAATATAACGGAAGTTACATCATCAAATGCCAAACTGCAGTTTATTGTAAACGACCAGACATCTTACTTTTATTACCTTGCGGGTTATACCGAAAATTTGGAGAACGAAGGTTTGACGGATTTGAACTTCTTTAAAAATTCAATAGACGCCTTGATACAGCAACAATATGTAAGCAAACTTACTTCGTCTGCGGAAGGCAATCTTCCGAATCTGCAAAGCGAAACCTCTTATACGGTTGTGGCGTTGGCATATAACGGTAAAAACGAAGCGGGGGAGGGTGACGTGCAATCCTTCACCACAAGCAGTGTTGCCTTAACTGATATAACGAATGTTAAAACATCGGTTTACCCTAATCCCGTATTGGATAAATTGATTGTATCTTCACCTTATGTTATTAACAGGATTGAATTATACAACAGTTGCGGACAAAAAGTTTATCTTTCGTCACTTCGGGCAAACGGATCGGTGATTGACGTGAAAGATCTTGTGAAAGGTTTGTATATTCTGAAGGTTTATACTAATGACGGAGTGTTTGTCAGCAATGTTACCGTACAATAGAGGATGATTTAGGCTTTACAGCCAAGCGTTTTTTCATAATACTTTTTGTGTTTGCGGCAGTAGAGGTGTATTTTTCGCAAAACAGTACGCAGAAACTGCCGCATTTTTTCTTGTAATTGCAAATAAAAAAGCGCAGAAGCAGTAAGGCAAAAATAAAACGCCGTTTCAGTAAAATGAACAGGCGTTTTAATAAATTAATAAGGCGTTTTAATAAATTTTAACGCCTTATTTTTTGTTTACTTTATAAAGTACTCAATTGTAGATACTACCCGCAGTTTTACTTTAAGCGCATCATCCGTCGGAATTATTTCAAATTGACCTTGATGTGCGGACTTAATATCTTTAATCTTTGCATTGCTGCTTTGCGCAAACTCATCGGCAGCCTTTTTAGCGTTGGCAATGCTTTCTTTTATCATTTCGGGTTTGATATCATTCAATTTGGTGAAAGTATATGTCTTATTGTTTTCTTCACCGTAGTAATCATCTTGTTTAATCAGGTTTATGCCCTCTTTAAACAATTCGAACTGGTCCATTTCAAACTGTCTGACATTTTTAACCTTATTGCTGATAAGCGTGATCTTCACCGTTGCGTAATAACGGTACGTGATATTCATTTCAGAGCCGTATTCCTGATTCTTTTTGTCCTTGATATTGGGAACGTTTACCGATATTTCATCTTCGGAAAGCCCTTTTGATATTGCGAAATCCCTTATCTTTTTGTTATTACGCTCAATTACCGACAATACCTCGCCCATTTCGTTGCCGCCTACTGCATAACGTATTGTCAGATTGGCATAATCAACGTCTACAATCTTTTCCGACAGGCCTTTTACGGTAACAACTCTTTCTTTGTCGGCAAAAGAACGTAACCCTTTACAGATAAAAATGCCTAAAATGATTATTGCAATTGCCAGTGAAGCAAATGATATATTTAAATTGACCTCTTTCATAACCGAAATGATGTTGCGTTTGTTTTTCTAACGTTTTGCTGTCTTAACTGCTTCAGGTGTCCATTTTGAAAGGAATCTTACCACCTTCTTTTCGCTGTATCCTTGTCCTTCTTCCAGATACTCGCTGTCTTGGATGTGCACTATTTTGCCCTCACCATCCAAAAGAACGAATACAGGGAAGCCGAAACGTCCCGGATTACCCAAATTATCGGTTACATACTGATTCTTTTCTCTTTCTCTGAACCAATTGACGTGGATATATACGAAGTTTTTGTCAATAATCTCTTTTACCGCTTTAGTATCCTGCGCATATTGTGCAAATTTAAGGCACCACGGACACCAATTGCCGCCGACCTGTGCAAGGACATATTTGTTTTCCGCTTTGGCTTTGGTAACTGCGGTTTGGATTTGTTTAACCACGTCTATGCTTTCGTCATAGGGTTTGTTTTGTGCAAAAGTCAATGAACTTAAGACTAATGCCATGATGATAAAAGTTAATTTTTTCATGATAGTTTGATATTAAAAATTGTTTTTATGCTGCAAAGGTACGACAAAATATTTGTTTATTAAAATTTTTTAATTGTTTTGGCAAAATAAGACGGCGTTTTAATTTTTTAAAACGCCGTTTCAGTAAAATATTATCGCACATTAATTTGCTCAAACGGCGTGTTTTTGCAACTATACGGTATATCAATCAGTTACAGAGGCTGTTTTTGACCCTGTTTTTATGTGTTATTTATACATAAAAATGCATAAATATTGCGTAATATTTTTTCAATTCAATAAATTTAATTAAATTTGCCGTATTAAACATTATTAACCTAAAAAATCAGAAAAACAATGAGTTTAAAAGGAACACAAACCGAGAAAAACATACTTACCTTCTTTGCAGGTGAGTCCCAAGCCAAAAACCGTTATACATTCTTTGCCAAACAAGCCAAGAAGGACGGTTACGAGCAGATTTCCGCTGTTTTTGCAGAGACTGCAGCACAGGAAGAAGAACATGCAAAAATGTTATTCAAGATGTTGGAAGGCGGCAATGTGGAAATAACGGCTTCATATCCAGCAGGAGTGATAGGAAATACCAAAGAAAACCTTAAAGCTGCGGCAGCGGGTGAAAATGAAGAATGGACAAAGGGTTATCCTTACGGTGCAGAGGTTGCGGATAAGGAAGGTTTTCCTGAAATTGCGGAAAAATTCCGTTTGATAGCAACAGTGGAAAAACGTCATGAGGAAAGATATTTGAAACTTCTTGAGAGAATGGAAAAAGATGACGTTTTTTGGAGTCAGGAAGAACAATGCTGGATTTGCAGAAACTGCGGATACAGATTCAAAGGCAAACAGGTACCTGAAAAGTGTCCTTGCTGCGATCATCCGAGGGCATATTTTGAAAGGGAAGCCACCAATTATTAACTGGATTTGCCTATTCGTGCCGTTTTACAGCGGCAATGAGCAAAAAAGTTGCGGTCTTTGTAATATAAGACCGCAACTTTTTTATACCGTTTGTAGAAATAAACTTTTGATAAACGCTTATTGTCCCGTGGAATATCTTATCAGATATTGCATTTGTAGGAACATGGCATTTAAATCATCTTCGGATTTACACGGAAGATATGTTCTTGAGTAGTTGAAGTACATTCCGTCGGCTGCACCTATTCTTCCTTCTTCGTTTATGCAGGTATTGCCGTCAATGCAATTGATCCAAAGTTTCGGTTTGGATATTGAAAAATCTTTTGATATCGTAACGCCTGCCAAATCAACGGTGATAACCGTCAGATTATCGTCATCAGTTCCCCAATTGTAGGAAAGATAACCGTCGCCCGATATTGTAAAGTTGTAATATGTGCTGTCTTTTACGGAAGATTCGATTATTTCAAGACTTTCCGTTATTTCCTGCGCATTTAAAGCAAAAATGCCTGCGAAGAAAATGCTTATAAATATTGAAATTCTTTTCATTGATATAGTTTTTAGTTGTTTTACAAATGCAAAAGTAGTTAAAAATTTCTAAAATACGCATTTGAAAGAAAATTTTTAAGAAATAATGTTTTTTTCTTTAAATTTAATAAATTAATAATTAGCGTTTTAATGAAAAAATAACAAGAAAATATAAAAATTTTCCGAAAAAATTACCTACTTTTTTCGATTAAAATTCTTATTAAATTGAAAAAAATTTTATCGGTACGAAAAAAATATGTAAATTTGTAGTTTGAAAATTGGGTTATTGTGCCGATTGAAAATTGTAAATAATAAAGCGATAATAATAAAAACATTAAATACAATGAAAAGATTATCTGTATTAATCTCGGTTTGGTGTATGTTGGCGGCAGTGTTTACCGTTGCGCAGCCGACATTGCAATTGAGTGCCGATTTCGAAAACGGTATTCCTACAGGTTGGACTACATCTTCGGATAAAGTCTCAATAGAGGAATCCGATGTCGTAATATCGGGAACTAAATGTGTTAAAATCAATCATAACACAACCGTTTCAAAGTCTGAATATTTGCAGACGCCTGTTATTACGGTACCTGCGAACCGTCAGGTAAGATTGGAATTCAATCATATCGCAATGGTGCCATCGGATGCAACCGCTCAAATCAAATTGATAGTAAACGGTGAAGAAAAAGCCATCTTGACAGGAGCCAATTGTTATGATAAGAATAACGGCGGTTTGAATGTATTTCAGGGAAGTTTCTCAAAGGGTAGCGAATATTGGAGAAATCTTCCTGATGAAAAGACGGTTAAGCCTGCATATTGGAGACATGAGGTCTTTTATTTGTCTTCCAAATTGGATAACGCCACAAGTTTTCAAATACAGTTCGCCCTGCCGAAAGGTTCTACGAAAACCTGTTACGGTTGGTTGATAGACGATGTAAAGATATATGTGGCATCTGCAGACGGTAATGAAGTGGGTGTGCCTATAATAAAAGAAATCTACGCTCAACCTGACATGAAGGAATATCCTTATTGCAGCGATGCCGAAGTTTCTTACATGTGTGCGGATATAGGCAGCGGATTGTCCAAAACTGCGGATTCATTATATTTAATGTATTACACTCCTGGTGATACAACAATCAAAACGGTTAATTTGGAACTTACCAAAACATTCGGAGATACAGGATATGTTTATTCGGCACATATTCCTTATGCAGGTGTTGATTCCACTGTATTTTGGAAGGCTGTTATCAATGATGCTTTGGGTAATAAGGTTACATATCCTTATACCGGAGTTTTTTCAGAGTTTAAATACGTAAGACCTTATATAGGAAGTGATCCTATAAAGCAAGAAAGTTCACAGTCTTATCAGTTATTGTTCCCGAGCAGTATGATGTTGGCTATGCATCAGATAAGATATTCAGCAAAAGAATTGAGGGATGCGGGTTATACACCCGGAAAGATAGGCGGAATGTATGTCAATGTAAAACAGTCATCGGGTTCCGTATTGAAGAACTATAAGTTATATATAGGAATGATGGATACGGATGAAAAATTTGCATCGCAATATTCCGTATTCAGCGGTACATTGTACAATGTGCTTAATCAAGCGGAGTTTGTAGTTCCTCCTGTTGGATGGCAATATATAGAGTTTGACGAAGATGTGGAATTTATTTGGGATGGAGAGAGTGACATTATATTAAAGATGTGTTTTAACGGAACTACTACTGCAGGTGAGACGAAAGTGGAATCATATTCCGTATCGGACGATCAGTATAAAACACGGCGTATGGAGGCAACTTCAGGAACTTCGACTACTGCATGTTCGGGTTCATTGAATGTAGACGCTCCGTTTATAGACAGAAAACCTAATATAAGGTTTAAGTTCGTGGATATATGCCATTTCAATACTGATGCGGGAATAAGAACGGATACTATTTTGTCTCCTGTAAATGCCGTGAATTGTGACGGTAGATTAAGACAAATGGCGGTATGTCAGGCAGGAACTCCGGCTACATTGAAAGTGATGTTGAGAAATGACGGTGTGGATGATTTGACAAAAGTCAAAGTAAAATGGATGTTGGATGACAATATTTCAACTTTGGATTCATCTATATGGACGGGACTGATGAGAGGTTTGGACTCTAATATGAAAGCTGTGGATACGGCTACGATATATACAGCAACTACAAGTTTCTTACCTCCTGCAGGAGTTCATGAGCTTAAGATTTGGACAGAGATGCCGGATAATACGTTGATAGATTGGAATTATGATAATGACACTGCGGAATTTAAGATTATAGTAACCGAAGGCGAGATGAACGGATTTTATGCCATCGGAGGAAATATTAGCGGTATTCCTGCAACCAAAACTTACAAGACATTTGAAGATGCTTTCCTTATGATGATTAATTCAGGTATAGGCGGAGCATGTACATTTAAAATATATTCCCAATCAGATACATTGTATAAAGGTAGTTGGGTATTCCCTTCTTGTTTGACGGGTTTGTCGGCAACAAATACTTTAACGTTTGTAAATGACAGTCAAAATGATGTTGTGTTTACTGAATCTGATTCCAATCCGTTTATATTTGATTTGTCAGGAATAAAATATTTCACATTTAAGAATCTTAAGTTTTCTTCGATTGAATCGGTAAGCAAGTATTCCCATTCAGCATTTGATATGGTCAGATTAAGCTCATCATCAAGCGACATAACTTTTGATTCCTGTGCATTTATAAACTACGGCAGAGGCGACAAATATTATGAACGTGTAAACAGATTGATTAACATAGGTTCTGCAAAGAATGTAAAGATAGACAAATGCGTATTTGATGCTCCAGCCAAATATCAAGTTTACTTTGAAGGAGTTTCGCCTACGTCATTGGCAGAAAATATGTCGGTAACGAATTCTTCGTTTTCAATTGTAAGGGATGAAAAACCAGAATATGTTGAAAATGCTGTTTATGCACGCTATGCAAAAGATGTAACGATATCTAAAAATACGTTTACTTCTACAATGCAGCCTTCATCTTACGAATCTTTGACAAGTACGGGATATGTTATTCTTATGAATACAGCCGAGAGTGCAAACATAAATAAGAATACATTTACTATATACGGTTCAAGTGTATTATCATTTGCTTCGGTTAATAATTCCGTTGTTGCCAATAATAATATAAGTATAAAGAATGAAAATACAACCAACGGAGCATATAATTGCTACGGTTTGAATATGACTTCCGGACAGAATAATAAGATAGTATATAACAATATTTACGGAAGCAGTATTAATAAGAGTAATAAGCGTGTTTACGGTCTGAACATGGGTTATACAGGTTCGGTTGTAACAAACAATATAATAAAGAACAATATTATTGTAAGTGACGGTTATGGTTATGCTGTTGCAATACGTCCTTCATCAGATAATAGCTTTGATTTCTCAAATAACGTTTACTACAAAACATCTATAATTCCAAATCTTTATTTATTCAGTTATAACGGAGATTTGAGTACGACATTGGATACATGGAAAGAACAAACAAATGACGATTCTTCCTATTATACAGATGATCCTATATTTTTAGCATGGAATAATTTATATACGACAAATATTATTCTTTGCGAAGGCGGAACGCATATAGACGGAGTGACTGATGACTATAACGGTGATGACCGTCCTGCTAAAACCGAAAAGAATCCTTGTATAGGTTCAAGAGAATTTAATCCTCCTCCAAGTAATATATATGTAATCAAAACAGGTATTACTTCTGGAACGTTTGACGGAAAGAACTCTTATTCTGATTGTCATTTTGAGAATGAAACCGTATTTGTGGAATTTAGAAATATAAGTGCTGATACCATACCTGCAAATACTTTGCAATTGAATTACAGCGTTGACGGAACGACGTCATCACCTTATACATTTACTGATGAGGTATTGCCAGATTCTTTATATCATGTGGAGTTTACAAATAAATATAATTTCACCTCTGTAAACGGCACCCAGATTTTTGAATTAAAAGCTTATTCCATATTGGATAAAGATTCCGTTAAAAATAATGATACTGCATTTGCGGAAGTTGTTTCTTTGTATCAGTTGCCTGCACTTGAGGCGGTGAATAAAAAGGTTGATTATAATACTTCGGCTCTTGTAGATGTATCAGAATTAGTTCCTAATGACAGTGTATATTGGTTCTATCATTTGGATGACAGTGTCTATTTCTATAAAGGACATTCATTCGAAACGGATAATTTATATTCCGATACTACAATGTATTTCTCAAGAAAAGAAGAGATAGCCGTTGTTAAAATATCGGAAATACAATATTCCAACAATACTTCAAAGGATGGTTTGACACCTAATTTGCCTGGTTATGTAAATGTAGCAAATGCTTATGAAATATCAAACTTCGGTAACGGAGATATAGATATGTCTAAATATAAGTTCTTATATTACAAAGCAAAAGGTGATTCTTTGGTATCATCTGCGGCGGCATATACATTCCCTGATAATTATGTATTAAAGGCAAACAGTTCAGTTGTTTTGGTGCCAACGGCATCGGTTTCAGTTGCACAAGACGAAGCAATTGCAATAAATACAAATAACTTTAAGGCAACAGCGACAGCCAAAGTCGGATTTGCAATAACAAATGCTCAAGATGAATTTGTAGATGCAGTTGCCGTAAACGGAACAAGATTCGCAATTGCGTTGAAAATACCGGAAAGCATTTGGAAGAATACAGACAAATCCATAGATGTTACTTCGGAAACTGCGGGAATTATAAGAAATGATGCAAACTCCAATACATCTGACGGTTGGACGGTTGCATCGGGATCAAATCCTATGTCAATAGGTACTTATAACGAAAATCTGACGGTTTATTCTGATAACGGTTGTTTCGGATTTTTCACTCCTTATAATATAGAGATTATAAATATTCCTGAATATGATCCGGGTATTGCTTATGTTGAACTTACGGATGTAAGTGATACGGCAGGTTGCGGATTAGCTACATCTGAAATAAAGGTGAAAATAACAAATACAGGACTTAAAGATTTAGAGACAGTAATTCCTATCGTTTGTGAAATATATGATGACGGAGAAAAGATACAAACAATAACGGAAAGCTATTCCGAGTTATTGGCAAAATCAGAATCTGCAGAATATGTTTTAAGTCAGAAAGTTGATTTGTCGGCTTCGGAACGTGACAGACATATTGTAGTAAAGGTTTATACAAGTCTGGAAGCAGATATAATCCACACTAACGATACGGCATACGCTTCTGTTACTTCATTACAAACCCCGTCAGCTCCTGTTGCACAGGATATACTTATTCCGTATGCATCTACAGGAACCGTAACGGCAGAATCCGATCATATCGTTGTTTGGTACTCTGACTATGACAGCGATTCAGAACTGGCAAGAGGTAATTCCTATACAACTCCTGTATTGTATGAAGCAGAAACATTGTATACTGAAGCATTTTTGCAGATACCTTGGAGTCAGGCAATGGGAACGGATTCTTCCCTTGTAGGAAAATCGAGTTCTAACGGCTATCCTTCACCGTTTAACACTATATATACCAACGTCAAAGAACAATATCTGGTAAGAGCTGATTCATTGTTGGCTTACGGATATGACGAAGGACAGATAAACGGTGTTTTATTCAATATATCATCTGTTGAACTTAAGAAAAACCAACTTGCCGTTAATTGGAATAATTATTCGGTAAAGATAGGTATGACGGATAATGATGTTTTGAATGATTGGGAGACTGATTTGACGGAAGTATACAATACTGCAGAGTTGTCTTTTGATGAAAATGTTAAAGGTTGGAAAGAACTTACGTTTGACAATCCGTTTTCTTGGGACGGAGTTTCGAATATAATTGTTGAGATATGCTTTACAGCAGAAAACAATGACGCCAAAGTTTATACTTACAACACTACAACGTCATACATGTGTGCCAGATCACGCAGGGACAACAAGACTGAAGTTTGTTCATGGGTTTCCGATGCGACGGCATCTTATAACAATAAAATGCCTTACATGAAATTCAATATGTCGTTGTCGGGCTGCCGCAGTGAAAGAGTTCCTGTTGTGGTTAATGTAGCAGAACCGCCTTCTTGTGATGCGGCAATGGTTAAGATCGTATCTCCTGAAGAAGATAATATTACTTCGGGAATAGATATTCCTGTTTCTGTCGAAATAAAGAATTACGGAACTAATAATTTACAGAAAGCAACCATAAAATGGAAAGTAAATTCCCAAGAGCAAGAAGATGTTGTTTGGACTGGAGACATTGCACAAAACGAAACCGTTGTAATAGAATTGGGTGATTATAAATTCAGTTCTGGTGCAGTTTGCATAGAAGCACAAGTTGTTGCCGATTGTGAAGACACAATAACGGCTAATGACACTGTGTCAAGATACTTATCGGCTTGTTTGGGAACTGACAGCGAGGTAACCTATTTTGAAATAGGTGAAGATAAAGAATATTCTTCAATAGGCAAAGCCGTTGAAGCATTGCAGATATCTGGTATTTGCGGACCTGTTGTGTTTAACATAGCAGACGGAACTTATGACGAGCAGATTAATATAGGACTTATTAACGGAGCTTCCAAACAAAATACAATATTGTTTACAACTTCGGGTGATGTTACATTAAAATCTTCCGAAAGTTCCGAAGCAAGTGACAATCAAAATATCCTGAATATTAGCGGAAGCTCATACATAACCTTTGAAAATATTGTTTTCGAAGGTGACAATAATTCAGGTGATGTATTGTTGGAGAATACGACTAATATAGCCTTTAAGAATGTTGTCTTTACTATGAATTCAGACAATAAACAAGTGGTAAATCTTGTTACTTTGTCGGGTAAAAATGATAACATAACCTTTGATCAGGATGAATTTATAAACGGATCTTATTCATTGGTAACGATATTGTCCAAAGACAATGTTTCCGTGTCTAACGGTTTGAATATATCCGCTTGTAAGTTTACGGACTTTATAATAGATGCTGTAAGAGTATCGGACTTTGACAATGTTAAACTATCCAAGAATTATTTCCGTTCGCATACTACGACACAAGCAGGTGAAGCCGTTAGTTTGAGCAATATAAGCGGACAATCCCATATATTGGCTAACAGAATAATTCTTACCGAAACTACGAAAAACAGAGGCGGTATAGTAGTAAGGTCTTCTGATTTCTCTGATTTAAGTCCTTTAAATATTGTAAACAATGAAATTGCAATAATAGGAACGGGCAGCAATGCATCTTTGGGTATAGACGTTGATTCATCCAATTATGTTCAGATTTATTACAATACAGTATTATTAAAGGTTACGGACAGTAAATCAAAATCCAAGAATATCGCCGTAGGAAAAGCATCTAATAATATATATGTAAGAAATAACAATCTGGATAACCAAAGTAAAGGATATGCTTATTATGTGGAAGCAGCCAACAGTCCTGTTGCTTTGTCGGATAATAACAACTATATAACCAACAGTACATTGTTCGCTTATTGGACAACAAATATTTCTGACTTAACTGCGCTTAAAGCGGCTAACAGCTTCGATGCTTCTTCTGTTAGTGAAACCAATCCGTTTAAGAGCGATACTTGTCTGATGTTGCGTTATCCTACCGATATAGTACGTCAGGCAGAACCTTTGGAAGAATTTGTAACGGATATCAATGACAGTATACGTCCTGCAACTCCTAAACCTACGATAGGTGCATACGAGTATCAATTTGAGGAATACGATGCAGGAGTAGTTGAGTTATTATCTCCGCAATCCAAAACAAAGTATATCGAATACGATCCTGTTACAATAACTGCCGTTATTAAGAACTTCGGTAACTTTACCATAAACACTATGGATGTCGTTGCGGTACTCAAACGTAACAAAGACTCCGTTTCATGTATTGATTCAATCCGTGAGACTTATACGGGATTTATTGCTTCTTTGGATACTATCCACTATACGTTTAACAAGTATTTCACGGCTCAATTAAACGTTCCTGATAAAGATTCGCTTTATATAGAAGTTTATGTTGATTTGAAGAATGATACAATCAATTACAATGATACATCTTCCGTAAAGATAAAGGTAAATGTCGGTAAAGACTTGTCATGTACTGCAACACGTAAGCAAGATGCAGGACAATCCAAATGCGGTCAGCAGATGACTGCACAGGAGATAGCGGCTGTTATTAGAAACGTGGGCAGTGTGACTGTCGGCAGCGGTGATGTGATAACAGTGTCTTATGAAGTAAGAGGACAGGACGGACAATTACTAACCCAGGCAACTGAACAATTATCTTTCCCTTATACCTACACTAACGACGTGGGTGTTTCCCAAACCATACAGGATTTGCAACCTGACGGAGTTATTCAATATTTCATCTTCAAAAACAATAAACCTAATTTGATGCCTTTAAACGGCAGGGATACCAGCTGGAGTATACGTACATCGGTAAGACTTGTCGGCGATAACAGATACGGTAATGATACTTCTTCGGCAGTTACTTACGAAGTTTTGGCTCCTGCAATAAAACCTGAGGGACATAATGATACGGTTAATTATGCTACATGGGCAAGACCGCAGGCTTCGCAGGTGGATTCACTTGTTATCAAATGGTATAAAGATTCTACTGATATAGCACCGTTCTTGGGAGCAACGGGTACTTATAAGAATTCTACCGCTTATGATATAGGACCTATGTACAGAGATACCACTTTCTATTTAAGAGTAGACAGAAAAGGTAATGTAAGTTGCCCAAGTTATTTCGATTCGGTAAGAGTTATCATCCGTCCGCGTTGTGCTACCGATTTGGCTGCAGTGGCTGTCGTTGAACCGCCTGCATCGGATACGAGCACATATATATTTATGGAAGCGGATACTGTGAAGGTTGCAATAACCAATTACGGTTCTGAAACTAAATCTAACTTCAAAGTAGTATGTGAAATCACATGTCTGTCGGAAGATGACCCTGTACCTGTATTGACGGAAGAAATCTGCGACATGTCGGTGGCACCTAATGATACTATTGTATATCCGTTTAAGACTATGTTTAATTTTGCAGAAGAGGAATGCAAATCTTATCAGGTACGTGCATGGACGGCAGATCCTAATGATTGTTCTCCGCAGAATGATACGTGTGATTATATAAAGACGAAAGGTTTGGACGGTGTTAAGGAAGACGGACACGGAATCTCGAACAGTGTTTCATTGGATATAACACAGGTTCAGTTTGCAACCCTTAACAATAAATCGGGTAACGGATCGGATGCTTATTCCGACTTTACCAAAACATTGGAACCGACAACACTGTTCAGAGGTTTGGAGGATTCATTGATTGTTACCGTTGAGCCTGCAGCTGATATGACCATAACTGAAAATACCGTTATCGAGGGTTATTTGAAAGCATGGATTGACTGGAACAGAGACGGAGTGTTTGATTCTTCCGAATGTATTTATTCCGATACCGTTATATTGGGGCAACCTAACAGCGGACTTGTGACTATTCCTGAAGATGCCCATACGGGTTATACGTTGATGCGTATAATTGTTTCCCAAAACGATTCACAACATACGTTCTGGGCAACTCCTGGTAACGGACAGACTCCTTCAATAGACGGCGGCGAAATAGAAGACTACAAGATATTTGTCAGCCCGATAGAAAACACCAATGCCGAGTTGATACGTTTCGAATCTCCTGCCCGCATGACCTTTGAACAGCATCAACAGGTTACCGTGCGTATAAGGAACTCGGGTAAATCGGTTATGGAGAAGGCTGACATAACATGGATATATAACGGAGACACCAATGTATATAATTGGGAAGGTGCGCTTACTTCTTCACAGACGGCAGACGTTGTTTTGTTGGACGGCGAATTGAATTTCGGTTTGAATGAGTTCAAAGCTTATATCGATTTGGAGGGTGACGAATATCACAATAACGATACGGTTACTTTGACTAACTTTACATTCCATACCTATACCGTTCCGTTCTTAACAGACTTCGACGAACAGGAAACAATAGAAACGGAAACGGAAGAAGGTGAGATAACACAAAAAACCGTCAACTCCAATGTTGATTTCCACGCATACGAAGCAGATTTATCAGCCCCGTCCAATTGTTGGCAGTTCGGTAAACCGGGCGATGCACACAATAAGATTATCAAGTCTGCATATTCGAAACCTAATTGTTGGAAGACCAATATTGACGGACAGTATCCTGAAAACAACACAAGCGTACTGTATAGCCCTGTTTATGATATTAACAAAGTAAAACCTGATACTGTTTCCTTTATGTTGCGTAAGGATATGGCTGCAAAGGCTTACATGTATGTTGAGTACACCAATTACACGGGTACATGGGTTAAACTGGGCAGCAAGAAAGACCCTAACGGCGATAACTGGTATGACAGCGACGAAGGGTTCTCCAAAACCAACGCTACATGGGAGAGAGTGGCTTATTCATTAGACGGAATAAGCGGCAATCTGGGCTCAAGCATTCAGTTCCGTTTCGTATTCGTTTCGGGCGAAGGCAGAGTAGGTGACGGAGTTGCAATAGACGAATTCTCTATCGGCAGAGCAAGACGAGACAGCGATGCGGGAGTAACCAAGATAGAGCTTACACCTGAAAAACTTCCTAACTACGGACAATATTTCTACCCTAAAGTAACGGTAAGAAACTACGGAAAGAAAGAACTTACCACCTTTAAGGTTTGTTACGTAGCCGAAGATATGCACATACCGCAATGCGAAGACGTATTTGACAGAACGGTGCCTGTAAACGACACTATCGAATACACATTCCATAGCGGACGTTATTTAAGCGCATCCATGCCTGATCCGTTCACGATTATGGCATACACACGCTTGAATCCTGAAGATTTGTATACCGATAACGACACGGCATGGGCTACCTGCGTTATAGGTCCTCTTATGACCGATGCGGCAATCCTTGCTATTGAAGAACCTACTGCCAAGGTAGCTTCCAATGACGATATCTCGGTGGCAATACGTGTTAAGAATTACGGTCTTACACCTATCGAAAAATTGCCTGTCTACTACTCGGTAGCCAATAATACGCAGGTAAGCGAAGTGATAACCTTCAATCCGCCGTTGAATAACAGCGATGAATACGTTTATCAGTTCAAACAAACTTACCGCTCATCGTTCGGACGTTTCAACCTTAAGGCTTGGATAGGTTTGGAGGGTGATAACTACCACGACAACGATACTTTGTACAAACGTTTGGAAGGAACGAATACCACGGTGGACGTTGAAGCCAAGGCGATAACTTTGGATGAAACCGATCCTAATACTTTGGGCGTTCAGATAGCAATGTACAACCGCAGCAACGTAGGTGTGGACAATATAACCGTAGGTTACTACTATAACGGCGATCCTACTACAACGGTAGAGGAACTTTACCGTGAGGGAACAACCCTTCGTTCCAACTCTTACGGATACCACATGTTCTCAAGAAGGATTCCGCGTCAGATGTACCAAAGCGTATGTGCGTATATCATAGTTAAAAACGATGAAAACCCTGATAACGACACCACATGTTCGGTTTATATCGCTTACAGGGATGCGCAGGCTGATTCCATAATGGTGGAACACAATGTCAATAAGACTTCCACCGTTCAGTTGCGTGCCCATAACGTGGGTAACATAGGCGGAAAGACTACCGTGCGTGCTGCATACGTTTATAACGGCAATTGGGCAAACCCTGTACGCCAGACATTCGAATGGACACACGACGAGCCTAACGGAATGACCGAATACATGAACTTCGACCAAGGTGTTCCGCGTTCGGAAGACGGTAAATACGACATCGTTGCATGGATTGAATATCCGAATGACGAAAACCGCTCCAACGATACGACCAATATAGTTATCGTAACCTCATACATAGGTCTGGATTCTATTGTTGAGGGCAATATATCCGACTTTGAATTGGAGCAAAACGTACCTAATCCTTTGAAGAACACGACTGCAATAGGCATTACATTGCCAGAGGCAGGGGAGGTGACGTTCTACGTAACTTCTGCCGAAGGCCGCATAGTTTTCACCAACTCTTGGCACTTCACGCAAGGACATCACACCATTAACTTCGATGCTTCCGATTTGCCGCAGGGCGTTTACTACTACATCACCGAGTTTAACGGCAAGAAGAAGTCGAAGAAAATGGTCGTTATCAAGTAATATCTGACTTTTTAGAGTAAAACTTATTTGTAAGAATGATTGTGTCGGGCATCTTTAATTAGAAGATGCCCGTTTTTTTGCTTTTTTTAGGGCAAAAGCAAAAAAAATTCGATTCAAAACGTTTTTTGCCGCCAAAGTGCGGCGTTTGATGAAAATAATCAGGCTGATTATTTTACTGATCTGCGATAAAAATTTTTTAATCTGCGTGATTATTTTTACGGTTTGTAACTGTGTGAAAATCAAATGCTGTTTTAAGGCATTTTTCAGGCTGTTTTTAGGAACAAAATGCCGTAAAAACAGGTATTTTTAGCCTGAAAAATAAAATTTTTAGTGAAATTTTTTTGTCAGTAAGTAAAATTGAAGTAATTTTGCAGTTCTGAATAAGACGAATTAAACAAATTAAAGAACAAATAAAAAATTAACGTAAAATGATGAGTAAATCAAGTTTAAGGACTGTTGCTCCGGCAATGGTCAAGCGTAAGTTCCTAAATGGTTTCAGGCAAAGCCGTTTTGTAGGAATGTTAAGTGTAATGCTTTTATTAGTGTTCCTTTTGCCTGAATCGGTTTTCGCACAATTTTCGGGCGGAGACGGTACAAAAGATAATCCTTATCAAATATCCACTGCAGCTGATTTAGTAAATTTATCAAATCAAAGTCAAAATAATTCTTTTGAAGGAGTTTATTTTCAAATGACTGCAGATGTCGATATGTCAAACACAACATATAACTATGTTGATATAAAAGTTTCTGTTGCTCGAAAAAAACAACATGTAAAACGATTAACAAAGCATACTGACGGAAAAGCCGACTGGGTCCGCAAAGATTGTGATCCTATTGTTTTGGAAACAACAGAAACTTCATTAGAAGGCAGTGAGTATACAAACAGAGTATATTATTCTGATGCATTTGAGGAATATTCAGCAAGTGACTATGTGCTTGTAGAAGAAAAACAAGACTATAAGACATGGGATTGTTGGAATGGCTGTGGAGATTATAATCAATCAGGAGGTGATGAATATGATGATATATATGAAAAGTATACGTACTCGTATACTTATTATAAAAATGTATCATACTCTTTCTTACCTATAGGAACTGAATCTTATCCTTTTAAAGGACATTTTGACGGACAAGGACATGCTGTAAAGAACTTAACTATAAATCTGCCGTCTCAAAACAACGTTGGTTTATTCGGTGTAGTTGATGATTCACATAATGTAGATGATTACGATGATCCTGTCAGAACTTATGTAAAGAATGTCGGATTGGAGAATGCTACTATAGTCGGCAAAGATAATGTCGGCGGTATTGTCGGTTGCTTAAAGAAAGCATATTACGTTAAGGATTGTTTTATCGTGAACAGTAATGTAAAAGGAGAAAACAATGTCGGCGGTATTGTAGGAAGAGCGCAGGAGTATATGTATGCTAATAGCGGTAAAGAGGGAGTAGGAAACGGTTTGAGTGATGCAAGTAAAAGACATTTAGTTCTTGTTCAGAATTGTTATGTATCCGTAGATGAGGATAAAAAAGAAACCTGTTTGGTAGAATGTTCTAACAATTATGCCGGCGGTCTTGTAGGTTTAGGTAATCAAGGATGTGCAATTATAGCTTGTTATACTACAACGAAAGTAAAATCTACCACAGCACAGGGTGCAGTAGGTCCTGTTGAAGGAAATACAAACCCGACAGGTGTGGCTAAAGACAATAGCGGAGATTTGTTCTTCGTTCAGGAATGGTATGTACAAAAGGAACAAAATTCACCGAAACAGGACGGAGGTAATGGAAATCCTGATGACCTGCAGAGCGGAAATAAGACAATTAAATGTGATACTGACGAGGAGTTGAAAGATAAGGTTGTAACAGCGTTGCCTGACGTATTTAAGGAAAATCCTTTGGATCCTGACGGAGACCCTGTATTGAAAAGCCAATTAGGTGCTATATCACAAAGCACAGGTATCAGCCAAGAAGATTTAGAAAACGGTACTACATTTACAACATTATATGTAAGCGAATGGAATTTGATAGGTGCAAGCGGTCATGTAAAGGTTCTTAACAGTAATTCAGGCGGAACGGCAAGTGACAATAATGTTTATGCGAATGATGTTACATGTGCTCCTTATGATTATACTGCAGGCGAATGGGAATATTTGAAAGTTGCAAAGGATGACCAATTGGCAGAAGGTAATGCATACTTTGTATACGTATATCCTAATAAGAAATATGAATATGACGACGGAGCCATTAAAGAAGAAAGCAATTTGGCATTGACAAACCCTGATTCCAAAGACGGACATGCTGTTACATATTTGAAATCTACGGGAACGACACAGACAACTGTTAAATTAAATTCATTGACAAAGAAATCTGACGAAGGATATGTATATGCATTGGCAGCAGGTGCTGATTCAAAGATAGATTTAAGTGTTTTGAAGAACAAAGGTTACGGAGAATTTGTTTATACTTATAATCCTGTTAAGACAGGCGGTACAAACGGTTGGTTCAAAACCGAAATGGACGGCGGAGAAATAGAACGTAACCAAGGATTTGTTGTTTTAAGTTCAACCAACGGCGAGAAGACATTTACTTTGAAATCATCAAAGAAATCTGCAGGAGTAAAAGCAAAGAAGTCCGGCATTGAAAGAATTCAGTTTGCAGTAAAAGCAAACGGTACTGCATCGGAATTATTGGCAAGACAGGCAGAAGATGCTTCCAATGGAATGGATGGTTTGGATTCATACGCAATGGTAATTGACGGGGCAGAAGAATTTGTTCAGCCATACTTCCTTGTAGACAATCAACATATATTCTCAACGGTATTTAAATCGTTGCCTTATGAGGCAGAAATAAACTTCCATGCGGCAAAACAGAGTGAGACCGAATTCTCTGTAAGCAATGTTCCGCAGGATATGGATGTTTATATCGTTGATTTGGCAAAACAGACCGAAACCTTGTTATCTGACGGCAGCACATTCACCTTTACAGCAGAAGAAGGCGATAATGAAGGCAGATATAAGATAAAATTCATCAATAAGAAATCAGGAATAAACGATGTTACCGAAGCTGATGCGAACGTTGTGTCTTACGACCGTAACGTTTCGGTTAGCGGAACAGATTTGAAGAGTGTAAAAGTGGTGAATATGTTAGGCCTGCAAGTTTACAAGGCGAACATCAACTCCGGCACACACCGTTTTGATTTGGAAGGCGCAGAAGCAGGCACATACGTCGTAGTAGTAGAGACTGCAAAGGGCACAAAATCGCAGAAGATAATAATAAAATAGTTTTGACTAATTTAAATAAATCATCATAAATTAGTTTTGTTTAATAAATTCGTTCGCAGCGGGGAATAATCTTTCCCCGCTTTTTATTGGTTTATCGGAAAATTATTCTATTTTTGCAATACAAATAAATATATGTAAGTTTCATTGCACTAAAAACACTGTTTACAGTTATGAAAAAGTCGTTTGTAATCCTTTTTGCGTTGCTTTGCTCACTTAATGCCAAACCCCAAGCGGAGATGTTCGGGTTTATGACTTCCGTTATGGATTTGGCTTACGGCGGACAGTTCTATGATGTAGGCATATCGTATTCCCGTATGACGGCTGACAATTCTTTTTATTACGGGACGGCAAACAGCGGCCATTGGAACACTGTCGGCATA
This sequence comes from Bacteroidales bacterium, assembly GCA_017633985.1. Lineage (GTDB taxonomy): Bacteria > Bacteroidota > Bacteroidia > Bacteroidales > P3 > Scybalousia_A. The sequence goes on along the minus strand of JAGBOF010000025.1, from coordinate 41,719 downwards.
CATGCATGGCAATATCTGTTTACCGTTAAGGGATTTGACGGCGGTTTTTCATATTTAATAGACTACGCATGGGCAACCAAAACGGACAACGACATGCTTAACCTTGCCGTGGCATTCAATTGCGGATACAATTTCCCCGTTGATTCCTCGGGCGCAATGTTTCTTTCTCCCCATGCGGGTATCGGTTGCAGTTGGGACTTGGTTTATATGGACGATGCCGCATCTTATTTTTACAAGGATTCGTATTATCAGATTACGGGCACGTTGCCTGTCGGCGTTAAACTGAAATACAAACATGTTTTCGCTGATTTTACTTATATGTTGCGGTTTGCCCGCAGCAAGATACATTATCAGCAGGATGACGACTGGTATTATTCCGATTATTACAAATCGCAGCCAAACGTTGCTTCGCATATAAAGACTTTCCCGTTCGTTCTGACAATAGGCATGCGGTTTTAGATGCGTAAGATAATACATATAGATATGGATGCGTTTTATGCGTCCGTTGAACAGCGTGATGACGTCTCTTTGCGCGGCAAACCTGTTGCCGTAGGCCGTGATATGCCGCGTTCGGTTGTTGCAACGGCGTCGTACGAAGCCAGAAAATACGGCGTACATTCCGCAATGCCCGTACAGACGGCAAAGAAACTTTGCAAGGATTTGATAATAGTGGAGCCTGATTTCGAAAAATACAAAGCGGTCTCCGCCGCCATCCGCCAAATCTTCCTTAAATACACAGATATCATAGAGCCCATATCGTTAGACGAAGCCTTTTTGGATGTAACTGATAACAAAATAGGGGAGCAACTGGCAGTAAATATCGCCAAACGCATAAAGGAAGAAATCTTTTACGAAACTTTCCTTACCGCATCGGCTGGCGTTTCTTACAATAAGTTTTTGGCGAAAATAGCATCCGATTGGAAAAAACCTAACGGGCTGAAGACCATACACCCTTCGCAGGCAATCGCATTTATTGATAATCTTAAGGTGGAGAAGATGTGGGGCGTGGGACCGAAAACGCTTGAGAAGATGCACGCATTGGGAATCACTACGGGCAAACAACTGCGCGAGAAATCCCTGTTCGAACTTACCCGTCATTTCGGTAAAGCGGGCAAAATATTTTACGATTATGCGCGGGGCATTGATAATTCTGCCGTAGAAAGCAATTGGGTCAGAAAATCGGTAAGCTGTGAGCATACATTGGAAAGGGATATTTCGGATACAACGTCCATGATTATCGAACTGTACAACGTTGTTTTGGATTTGACCAAGCGCATCGAGAAAGCGGATTTCAAGGGAAAACGGCTTACGTTGAAGATTAAATATTATGATTTCACTGTTCAGACAAGGAGTTTGACGCAGGACCGCATCCTTAACACCAAAGACCGCATCCTTCCGCTTGCCAAGGAACTTATCAAGAAGATTCCTTACACCCAGAAGTCCGTACGGCTTATCGGGCTCGGCGTTTCGCAGCAAGAGCAAGAAGTCATAGAGGAGCCTTATATCTTTTAATTTCCGCCTTACGGCGTTTTGCCACCGCCCCATCGCATAATAATTTCAAAAAAACCCTTTTTTTACCCGTAAAAAAACCTTTTTTTGAGTCAAAAAAACAGTTTTTTCTCCAATGAAACGGCAAGGGGCGGAAGCCAAACAACTTAAGGCAGTCAAAAAACGCTTCGGGGCAGAAAATTTTTATTATCTTTGCAAATTCTTTTTTAAGAAAAATTATTGAAAACAAAGTATTGATGAATAAACGCCGTCATTGGTAATGAAAAATAATAAGAACACTGTTTTGGGATATGCAGCCGTATGCAGTTTTCTGTGTCTGTCGGGAATAAGTTTCGTATGGACCAAACGCTTATTGGAAAACGGTTTCCCCGTATTTACGATAGTTTTGATAAGGCTGGTCATAGGGGCTGCGTTTTTGCTTTCTGTTCTCAAACTATCGGGCAAACTTGAAGTGATAAAGCGTAAGGATTGGTTGTTTTTGATTGCCTTGGCAACGGGAGAACCTTTCATATACTTTATAGGCGAAGATTTCGGAATGAAATATGCGGATGCTTCGTTCGCATCGGTAATGATGGCATTGGTTCCCGTTGCGGTTGCTTTCGCAGTGCCTTTTGTTTACGGAACAAAGATAAAAAAACGGTTGGTAGGCGGTGCTGTTGTATCGTTGGCGGGTATCTGTTTGATGAGTTTCGATTCCGGAGGATTTATGTACGATATACGCGGGGTGTTGCTGTTTGTTCTGGCATTATGTGCGGCAGTGTGGTACAATATAGTGCTTCAAAAGCTGCTCAAATCCTACGGCGCTTTCACGGTTACCGCTTATATGAACATGATAGGGGCGTTGATGTATCTGCCGTTGTTTTTTATTTTCGATTTTCCTTATGTGGGTGATTTGAATTGGGACAGTGCCGCTTTGACGGACCTTGTTTGTTTGGGCGTGTTGTGTTCTGCAGGCTCATACGGGCTGTATGCCTTTGCTTCTTCGCAGTTAGGAGTGGAGAAAGTGAGCGTTTTCAATAATGTTGCGCCTGTTGTGACGGTTTTTGCGGCAGTGGGCATGGGTATGGAGACTTTTTCGGTGCGTAAGGTGATAGGAGTGTTGATTGTCGTTATCTCCGTGATACTTTCGCAAAGCGAATGGAATCCTTGTAAAAAGGTCTGAATAAACGTTCTTTTGGTTACAAAGGATTAAAAACTGTAACCAAATTTTTGTCATAACGCAAAAAAGCAGTAATTTTGCAAATTAATATGGTTAAACAGAAAACAATAAATAATATAATAAGTATTGAGGGCAAAGGATTGCATACAGGCAAAATTTCGAAGGTGAATCTTTGTCCTGCAAACGCAGATGAAGGTATTTACTTCGTCAGAACCGACCTTGAAAACTCTCCCGTTATACATGCGGATGCATTTAATGTGACCGATACGGCACGCGGTACGACCCTTACGGAAAACGGAGTAAGCATATCTACGGTTGAACATCTTTTGGCTGTTCTTTTCGCTTTCGGTATAGACAATATGCGTATTGAAGTCTCGCAAGCGGAAATTCCTATATTGGACGGAAGCGGTAAATATTGGGTGGAACTGATCAATAAGGCAGGTATAAAGGATTTGGAGAAAGATAAACGCTGGCTTGTGATAAACAAACCCGTTCATTTCACGGCTAATGACGGTAAGACCGAATATTACGCCGTTCCTGCGGAGGATTTCAGGGTTACATCCACTATTGATTTCAATTCGGAGCTTATAGGTACGCAGACGGCGGAACTAAAAAGCCTTGAAGAGTTTACTTCTGATTTTGCTCCGTGCAGAACTTTCGTTTTCTTGTCCGAAATATCATTTTTGATAGACAACAATTTGATTAAAGGCGGTGATTTGGCTAATGCGATAGTGTTCGCCGACAAGCCTTTGACACCCGAAGCCACCGACAGGATTGCTGCGTTTTTCGGTAAGGATAAAAGCGAAGTCAAAGAGGAAAGAGGCATACTCAATACGATAAAACTGCAGTTCAGTAACGAACCTGCACGTCATAAGTTGTTGGATTTTTTAGGCGATATCTCGTTAGCGGCAAGTAATATCAAGGGACATTTTATTATTATGCGTCCAGGACATGCTGCCAATACGGATTTTGCAAAACAAATAAAGAAAGATATGGATACAATGAATTCCGTTCCTGTTTATGACCCTAATAAGGAACCTGTGTTTGACATTATGGAAATCCGCAGAAGACTTCCGCACCGTTTCCCTATGCTTTTGATTGATAAAATCATAGAAGTGGGTGATGATTATATTGTAGGATTGAAGAATGTGACGGGTAACGAGGACTTTTTTAACGGACATTTCCCTGAAGAGCCTGTTATGCCCGGTGTTTTGGTAGTCGAGGCTTTGGGACAGACAGGCGGTATGCTTGTTTTGAAAGATGCCAAACCAGGTGAAAAGTATAATACCTATTTTATGAAATTTGAGGAAGTCAAATTCCGTAATAAGGTCGTTCCGGGTGATACGCTGCTGTTGAAACTGCAACAGATGGGACCAATCAGACGTGGCATTATTCAGATGAAAGGTACGGCTTACGTAGGCAATAAGGTCTGTGTGGAGGCTAATCTGATGGCAATGGTAACTAAAGCATAGAAGGGTATGGACGGACAATTATATTACTTAAATCCCGATGCCAAGATAGGCAAGAATGTACAGATAGAACCCTTTGCGGTTATACATAACGACGTTGTAATAGGCGATAACTGCACTATAGGCAGCGGCGCAGTAATATTCCCAGGTGCGAGAATAGGCAATAATTGCAGAATATTCCCAGGTGCAAGTATTGCTGCAATTCCGCAGGATCTGAAATTTGATAACGAATACACCAAGGTAGAAATAGGCAATAATAACACTATCCGCGAATACGTTACCATTAACCGGGGAACTGCCGCAAGAGGTGCCACGAAGATAGGAAACAACAACCTGATTATGGCATACGTTCATATTGCCCACGATTGTATTATAGGCAATAACTGCGTATTGGCGAACAATACCACATTGGCTGGACATATTGAGATAGAGGATTTCGTAATTACAGGCGGTTTGACGGCAATCCATCAGTTCGTACATGTTGGTCAGCATGCCATTACTTCGGGCGGCACATTGCTTGATAAGGATGTTCCTCCGTATGTGAAGGTAGGCAAACAACCCGCATCATATTGCGGTATCAATTCGGTGGGTCTTCACCGCAGAGGATATCCGCAGGAAGACATCAACGAGATACAGGATATCTACCGTACCGTTTTTCAAAAAGGGCTGACTTATACGCGGGCTTTGGAGGAGATTAAAGCACGCCGACAGAACAAATACACCAATATTATCGCTACGTTTATGGAGCGTGCCGACAGAGGCTTGATCAAAGGGTACATATAATAAAGAATTTTTCTTTTAAAAGAATATCCGCAGCATATTTAGTTGAGATAATGCTGCGGATTATTTTATTGTCTTCCCGTATTAATTAAATAACTCCGCACATCAGTGACAACTGGCTGTAAAATATTCCTTAAATATTTTGCAATGACTGAAATTTTACATAACTTTGCACACTAAAGGTGTTTTACCGATAAATGATAATGCTACAACAGGTTATCAGCACTTAATACGAAAGAAGAAACACAAAACACAATATTTATATGGCTAAACAATATAACCCAGTAACGGCAGCTCAAGCAGTTGAAGTTATCAAAAGCGGAGACCATGTACATTTGTCTTCGGTGTCGGCAGCCCCTCAATGTCTTATCAAAGCAATGTGCGACAGGGCGGACAGAAAAGAATTCCAAAATGTATACATCCATCACCTTCATACCGAAGGACCCGCTCCTTATACGGATGAGAAATACGAAGGAATCTTCCAACACGACGGATTTTTTATAGGCAAAAACGTCCGCAAAGCAGTACAATCGGGTTTTGCAGACTATATACCTGTCAATTTGGTGGATACGCAGCGTTTATACCGCAGCGGAGTATTGCCTTGTGACGTTGCCATGATACAAGTATCTACTCCAGATGAACACGGTTTCGTATCAATGGGAACAAGTGTCGATGCTACATTGGCTGCAGTGGAAAAAGCCAAAACAGTTATCGCTGTTGTCAATCCTAATGTGCCGCGAACCTTCGGTGACTCCATAATCCCTATGTCTATGATCGATATTTTCGTCGATGATGACACTCCTGTAATGGAAGCACCCGTAGCAACGCCAGATGACGTTCAGGACGCAATCGGACGCCATGTGGCAGGATTGATAGAAGACGGTGCATGTTTGCAGATGGGTATAGGAGCAATTCCTAATGCCGTTCTTTCACATCTTGGAAACCATAAGAATCTGGGTATACATACCGAAATGTTTTCCGACGGAGCTTTGCCTCTTATCGAGAAAGGAATTATAAACGGTGCTTGCAAAACCGTAAACCGTTCAAGAGTTGTGGCAACATTTGTCATGGGTACCAAAAAACTTTACGACTTCGTAGACGACAATCCTGCCGTAAGATTGATGGACGTAGGCTTTACTAATGATCCGCGTATTATCGCCCAGCAACCGAAAATGACGGCTATAAATTCCGCATTAGAGATAGACATAACGGGACAAGTCTGTGCAGAGAGTATAGGCACCAAATTCTTCAGCGGAATAGGCGGACAGATAGATTTTGTAACAGGTGCGGCTTTGTCTGTAGGCGGACAGAACATAATGGCAATGCCGTCTTCTACCAACAAAGGCAAAAGCAAGATAGTGCCTACGCTTATGCCGGGTGCAGTAGGCGGAGCTCCGAGAAGTATGATCCATTGGATTGTGACCGAATACGGCGCTGTCTATGTATACGGCAAAAGTCTTCAGGAAAGAGCGCGTTTGCTTATCTCCGTTGCACATCCTGACCACAGGGAAGAACTGGAAAAAGCAGCGTTTGAACGTTACGGTTCGCACTTTACGTACATAAGCCGGTAATTCAGCCCTGAAGTGACAGTCAGACAGAAGCGGACGGACGGAACTTTATTATAAAGTTCCGTCCGTCCGCTTCTGTCTGACTTGTCTTCGGGTGTTATTCCGTCTTATCTTCTTCTTGTTTTGTTGCAATATATTCTTCCACATGGTTTATGCCCGAATAAGGCGACAAAAGATTACCGATAAAAAACGGCTTCTTATACGTATTAAGTGAATAGTCCCTTACAAATCCGTAATATGTCGTATCGCCGGGTTCAAAGGCGTGGGAAATTTTTCCCGAATATCCGTCACGGCAATCAACCTCCATGGAAAGGAAGTAAATAGAGCCGTCAGCGGCACGGATTACGTCAAAATTGGTAAAACGTATCATGGAATATTTCAGAATGTTCTTCCTGATTTGCAAAAGTTCCTCATCGGTCGTATGGGCATTGACCGCCACGACAACATAATCTTTGCTGAAATAAGCGGGATACCAACTTTTTTCACCCTGTGCAAATATGCCCGAAGCCAAAAGGGTAAACAAAACCGTCAAAATTAATTTTCTCATTTTATATCATTGTTTTAAACGTTTGCAAAGATAAATATAAAAAATGAAATATTGATAAAAATTTATGATTTTTTTATTTTTACATCATAACCTGTGCCAAAAAACAGCGGACATGTTTGTCCGACGGATTTTATCGTGTAAAAAATGTCCGTCCTGTCCGATTAGGCTGCTTGTTAAGGCTTTTGGTTTTATGCAACAGTTGTGCGGTAAAAATAATAAGGCGTTTTAATAAATTATTCTGCGTGATTAATAAAATAAAACGGCGTTTTAATTTGCTCAAACGGCGTGTTTCTACAACCAGTTGATTTATAATAAAATAAAAGTGCGTTTTCTGTAAGAGAAAAACGCACTTAAAAACATTGTTTTTTCATGGTACCGAGGGCATGTAACATAATGCCGCATCGGTATATAATCACCTCGGATTAGAATCTGTTATCCCTTTTGATATTAATGTTGTTAATATGATGGGGTGCCGATTCCCTTTGGTTATTGTTTCTTCCGCCGCCGTTATTTCTGTTGTTATTGCCGTGATTGTTGTTAGGACGGTTGTTATTTCTCGGTTTGGAGTTGTTATCAACGTATCCTTCTGGTTTAGGTATCAATACACGGTGCGAAAGTTTGAATTTACCGCTTTGTTTGTCTATGCCTATAAGTTTAACACGGATTTCGTCGCCTTCTTTCAATACGTCCTCAACTTTTTCAATGCGTTTCCAGTCGATTTCCGTAACGTGTAACAATCCTTCCTTGCCAGGAAGAAATTCAACGAATGCTCCGTAAGGCATAATGGATTTAACGGTTGCATCGTATACTTCGCCCACTTCTGGAACGGTTGTAATGGCTTTGATACGTGCTGCAGCCATTTCGATTCCTTCCTTATTAGCCGAAGATATTTCGCAAACGCCGTAATCTCCCTTCTCCTCAATAACGATAACCGTATCCGTATCCGTCTGTATCTGCTGGATGTTCTTTCCTTGAGGTCCGATAACCGCACCGATAAACTCTTTAGGAATAAACATCGAGATAATACGCGGTACGTGCGGTTTGTAGTCTTCACGGGGAGCGGCAATAGTGTCGGTAATTATGTTAAGGATATGTTCCCTTCCGCGTTTAGCCTGTGCAAGTGCCTGTGCAAGTATTTCGTACGAAAGACCGTCGCATTTAATATCCATCTGGCATGCCGTAATTCCGTCACGGGTTCCGCAAACCTTGAAGTCCATATCTCCCAAATGGTCTTCGTCGCCCAATATGTCGGAAAGCACAGCCCATTTACCGTTTTTCTCAATCAATCCCATAGCAATACCAGATACAGGTTTGGTTATCTGAACTCCTGCGTCCATCAAAGCCAAACATCCTGCGCAAACGGTTGCCATGGATGAGGAACCGTTGGATTCCAATATGTCGCTTACCACACGTATCGTGTAAGGGCAGTCTTCTTCGTTAGGTAAGACTTGTTTCAAAGCACGCATTGCCAAATTGCCGTGGCCTATTTCCCTTCTGGAAGTGGATTTGTTTCCTTTTACTTCGCCCGTTGCAAAACCCGGGAAGTTGTAGTGCAATATGAAACGGTTGCTTCCCTCAATCATTGCTCCGTCTATGGTCTGTTCGTCAAGTTTTGTTCCCAGCGTACAGGTGGAAAGAGACTGCGTTTCGCCTCTTGTAAAGATTGCAGAACCGTGCGCCGACGGTAAGTAGTCTATTTCTGTCCATATAGGGCGTATTTCTTCCAATTGTCTGCCGTCCAAACGGACTCTTTCATTCAAAACCATGTCACGCATTGCTTCCTTGTGTATGTCGTGGAAGTAACGGTTAAGCATAACGATGTGCTGCTCTTTGTATTCTTCGTCAATAGTTTCAAGGAATGCTTCGTAAACGGCGTCGAACTTCTCGCTGCGTTCCTGTTTGGATTTGATGCCTTGTTTTGCCAGATCATAACATTGCTGATAGCAGGCATCAATCATTTTTTGTCTTATTTCTTCGTCATCTTCTTCGTGGCAGTATTCGCGTTTTTCGGTTTTGCCAGCCAAAACAGTCAATTCCTCCAATGCCTGACAGTGAATCTTGATGCTTTCGTGTGCAGCCTTCAATGCGTTTAACATAACATCTTCGCTGACTTCCTTCATCTCGCCTTCAACCATCATGATGTTGTCTTTTGTTGCGGCAACGATTAAATCCAAATCGGCTTCTTCCTGTTGGGAATAATCAGGGTTGATGATAAATTCGCCGTTTATTCTTGCAACACGGCATTCCGATACAGGACCTTCGAAAGGTATGTCACTGCAAGCCAAAGCCGCTGCCGCAGCAAGGGCTGCCAATGCATCAGGCGGGTTTTGGTGATCGCCCGAAATCAAAGTTATCTGAACCTGAACTTCTGCGTGATAGTTTGAAGGGAACAAAGGTCTTAACGCTCTGTCTACCAAACGTGCTATAAGTATTTCGTATTCACTCGGACGGGCTTCGCGTTTAAAGAATCCGCCCGGGAATTTACCCGTTGCGGCATATTTTTCCTGGTAATCCACACTTAGGGGCATGAAATCAACGTCTGCGCCTGCTTCTTTCTTTGCGCAAACGGTTGCAAGTATCATCGTATCGCCCATTTTAACCACTGCTGAGCCGTCAGCCTGTTTTGCAAGTTTGCCCGTCTCAATTTCAATCTGTCTTCCGTCAGCCAAAGAGAAGACTTTTTTAATTCCAATCATCTTTTGTTTTTAATTAATTTCATCTTGTCCCTAAAGAGCCTAAAAAGGACACACATTAATAATTACATCTGGCTCTTTTGTTCTGCTGTTATTTGATATAAACACAAAAAAGGCAATCGCAAAATGATTGATTGCCTTTGAATTTTTCTTTGTTGTTAAATTGAAGTAACCAATTTTTAGTTTAATTACTTTCTTAGACCCAACTCTTTTATTACTGCACGGTAACGGTTGATGTCTTTCTTTTTCAGATAGTCCAACATACGTCTTCTTTTGCCCACAAGGCGTACCAATGCACGTTTGGTGAAGTTATCGTTCTTGTGTTGCTTGGAATATTCAGTTAAGTGCTGAATGCGAAACGTGAATAATGCTATCTGTCCCTCTGCAGAGCCGGTATCCTGTTCGTTTTTGCCGAACTTACCGAAAATCTCTCTCTTTTTCTCGCTTGTTAAATACATTTTGTCTTGTTTTTACTAAAATTTATTATTTAATAACTTAATTTTGAAGTTGCAAAGTTAAGAACTTTTTTTATTCTGACAAAGAAAAACCGCAACAAATTGCAATTATTCGCCTTCGCCCGGCAATACGTCGGTAACCTCTATGTCAAATATCAAAAGACTTCCCGCAGGTATTTCGGGATTGTCCTGCAATCCGTAACCAAGGTCGGGATGTATCCAAACGGTGTATCTGCTGCCCGCATTCATCATTTGTACCGCTTCGGTGAATCCGCTTATAAAGTTATCCACACCCTGCAAATGCGGCGGAGAATCGGGTTTGTCAAAATCAGACTGCACTTTCCTTATTTTGCCGTCGCCGTCCAAAACGCTTAAACCGTAACGGAAACGTATCCTGTCGCCTCTGTTTGTCTGCGGTTTGACGCCTTTGCCCTGTTTGATTACTTTGTATTGCAATCCGCTTTCCGTTTGTTTTATTCCGTCCTTTGTTTGGTTGTCTTTTAAGAATTTTTCAGCCTGCGCAATGTTCTTTACGGCTTTTTCTTTTACGTTGTTATCAACCCCTTCCTGTTTCGTACGGGCATAATTATCCAAAATATCCGCACATTCAGCTTGTTTGAACAAAGCATCGGTGTCGTTGTCATAGCCTTGACGGAACGCAGCCGCAAATATCCGTGAATCAATGTCCAACTGTCCCTGATTGCGGGATTGCATTCCCATCAAATATCCGTAAGCATACGATACGGAGTCCCGCATGGACTTAATGTCTGATTTACTTACCGCCGCATCCTTCTGTGAACATGAATAAAAGGCGGTAGAGGCCAATAAAATACAACCTTTTAGTAGAATTATTCTTTTCATTTGATTTTTAATAAATTCAAACAATCAGCAAAATTATAAAATATTTGCAACATACATTACTTAAAAGTCAAAATAAATTTCCGATGCGGCGTAAAATGCCCTCAAAACGTATTTTTATTTTACCGAAATACCACCGCAAAATAAAACAAAGGCTTTATGCAAAAATAATATCGCAGATTAGAAAATTAATATCGCAGATTAATTTACTGACATCGCAGATTAATAAATTATTATCGCAGATCAGTAAAATAATATCGCTGATTATTTCAGCCTTTTGACGTATTGTCGTAATATATTGATTTACGGTTGGTTTTAAAAGTGCAATCCGAAACAGCAACCAAACGCTGCAACAGGGAATTTTTGCTTTACGTCTTCTATTGTCAAACAAGTGTAATTATAATCGGCAAATAGGCGTAAATAAGTATGTCTGTCAGTCCAGATATTAGCAAAAACACCGAAAGAATATTGCATATTGTTTTGGCTTTTCAAAGGAACGTCATCTTGTAGTTGGTTGCCGTCAACATGATTCATACCTATGCCGCAGCGAATACCTGTATAAATGCGGGAAATTACGGGATAAGCAAATACAGGACCTATTTCAAAAGATTTTATAAACATAACCGAATCTTCTGGCCACCAGATATTCTGATTATCCACTATATAGGCGTCTATTTTTGTTTTAACGTCAAGCCCTAAATGCTTCCAAGGAAAATATGCCGCCTCAACACAAGCCCCGATACCGTTTCTGACGGAATAAGACGTGGAATTGTTAAGTTGTTGCGGATTGTTGAAAAAATTAATATTATAGGTAACCGACAGATTGGCAAAATTAGGATGCTCGTTATGCGTATCGTTATAGTCCGCAGAGAAATTACCCGAATATTGTTTGTTGAAAAGAATTCCAGTTAAGGAGTAAGCCAGTTCGGTTGCCGATATGCCTAAACCTGCACCTGCAAAGACGTCGTGAAGCCAGTGTCGGTTGTTCGCAATACGTGAAATACCAGTAGCGGCAGCCAACATATATCCGCCGACACTTATCCAAGGATATTTGTTTTTGTATTCCTTGCTTAAAACCGACGCTCCGATAAATGCAATTGCCGTATGCCCCGAAGGAAATGATTTATAGGCTGCATATTCAGGCCTTCGCTCCTCAATATTATTCTTTAAAAGTGATGTCAAACCGTATCCTACCGTAAAAGCAAGTGCCGACGCCGTTATCATTTGCGTCCATGAGCTTTCGCTTTGCAGTCCGAAGCCTTTGAGTGCATATGCCAGTCCGAAGGGAACGAATTGTAAGTAGGTATCGTAGTCATAAGAGAAGTTGTTGAAGTATCTTATGCGCATATCACGCAGATGTACCCCGTAATTTCGGTACGTTATGCTTTGGCAAAACAGCGGTAAAGCAATATAAACCGAATTGAAAGTATTGGATTCAAGCAGTGTTTCGGTGGCATAAGATATTGTTTCTTTAGGCAGATGTTTTACAGAGTCTGTTTGGCAATGCAGGTTCGGGATATTGAACAGCAGGATAAAAAAAACTACATACAGAAGGTTTTTGTGTCTTCTGTATGCAGTGTTATGTTGTTCGGATATATCAGAACGGCAAATCATCAGTTTCTTCAGGCATAGATGCTTGTTCAATCGTTCCTCCCATGGATTGCGGAGTAACAGGTGGTTGTTGGTAAGGTACCTGCGTGTCTTCAATCGGCATTTGTGATTGTGCTGGTTGCTGATAAGCTGGCTGTTGCGGCATTTGTGGCTGCGCAGACGGTTGGTTATAGCCTTGAGGCGGCATTTGAGGTTGTCCCGTTGGCTGTCCGTAACCCTGCGGCGGCATCTGATAACCTTGTTGCGGCTGTCCGTAAGGATTTTGCGGCATTGCTGAAGTGAAAGTCTCCACATTGGTGCAACGGCATGAGGTATACCAGCGTTCGTTATTCTCTCTGGACTCTATAGTGAACACAACCTTTATTTGAGTTCCTGCTGGAATACCTTTAATTGCATTAATTCTGTCATCACCCCATACATCAAAGGCAATTTTGCGTGAAAATTGTTCTTCCGTATCTATAACAAATCCGCCTCTTACCCAAGGTCCTCTTGCTCCTTCACCTCTTCGTTCAGGCAATAACATTGATAATCTTCCTATTATTTCCATTGTATTTATTGTTTTATGATTATACTTTACTATTGAGTTGCAAAGTTACGGATTTTTTTTTTAATTTGCATGAAAATAACAAAACAGGAACATAAATTTTTACGTCCCTGTTCTCTGTATTTGCTTATTTTGTTATACTGCATTCAGTCGGAAACGCCGTATGTGATAAGAATTTCGTCCGCTTTGTCAAGAAGGCTTTCATATCTTACAAATGTAGTCATATTTTTATACGAAAACGTTATCTTGCATACATCATCGTCAGTTGCCTTACACTGACTTAAGAACCAATCAGTAGCATCGGATTTGTTTGTAAACGTTTTTGTTCCCGCAGGAGCATAGACAGTGATGTTTGTTGCAGTTTCTGTGGCAAACGAGCCTTCTTCTTCTAATTTGAACTTTAATATACTTTCTGCATCAGCGTACTTTTCAATGTCTTCAACCCAGAACTCTATCGCATGATTTGTCAGATTCGTTCCGTCCTGACAAGAAAAAGCAACTTTGTATTTTAAAAGCGTTCCTTGATAGCTGACATATTTCGTTGCTTCGTAGTAATCTTCTTCTTGCCATAGTTCAAGACCGTCATTTTGGAATATCGGAATTAATTGACTCAATGCCATGGTTCGTTTAACATTGAGGTCTGCAAAGCTATAAGCACTTGCCAGTTCGGTAGCGTCCTCTTTTTTGATTTCTTCGTTGTCATCTCCGCATGCAACGAATGTTAATGTTCCTGTTAATGTGATCAGCGCTAATGCAAACAGGTTTCTAAAATTTGTTATTATTCTCTTCATACTGTTTTGTGTTTGTTCTAAATTCTGCATACTGCGTATTACAAATCTTATTTCTTGTAAAAAATATTTAGAAACGGTGCTTATTATAATATGCAGTATGCAGAGGTTTTTTTAATTATTATTTATTTTCGCTTTCAGTTGTTTTGCTTTGCTGATTGCCTTCTTTAAGCCACTTATCAAGCCAATCAAAGAAGTTTCTTTGCCAAAGAATTCCGTTCTGTGGTTTCAAAACCCAGTGTGTTTCGTCAGGGAAGTACAAATATCTTGCAGGAATTCCGCGGTTCAATGCAGCATTGTAAGCAGCCATACCTTGGGAAGCAACGATGCGGAAATCAAACTCCGAATGTATCACCATAATAGGCGTATCCCACTTATCAACGAACAAGTGTGGTGAATTGGCGTAAGATTTCTGCACTTTAGGGTCTTTACTCCAGTAAGGACCGCCAAGATCCCAGTTAACAAACCACATTTCTTCGGTCTCCAGATACTGTTGGTCCAAATTGAACATACCGTTATGTGCGATAAAGGCTTTAAACCTCTTATCATGATGGCCTGCAAGCCAATAAACGCTGTAACCTCCGAAACTTGCTCCCACAGCACCGCGGTGATCAACGTCCACATACGGTTCCTTGGATAATTCATCGATAGCAGTGAAGTAATCTCTCATGCACTGTCCGCCGTAATCGCCCGAAATTTCTTCCAACCACTCTTGACCGAAACCTGGTAAGCCTCTGCGGTTAGGAGCAACTATTATATAGCCGTGGGCAGCCATAATCTGGAAATTCCATCTGTAAGACCAGAACTGTGATACCGTACTTTGAGGACCGCCTTCGCAATAAAGAAGCGTAGGATACTTTTTAGTCGGATCAAAGTCAGGAGGATAAATCACCCATGTGTGAAGGTCTTTGCCGTCAGTAGCTTTCAGCCAACGTTCTTCCACTTTACCCCATTTAACTTTCGCCATAAGGTCGTCATTTACCGTAGAAATCTTTGTTTCCTTGCCGTCAGCTTCATTAACCGACCAAATTTCTATCGGATTGCTCATGCTCATACGCGTAGCAATCAATTTGTCGCCCGCAGGCATAACTGCAGTGTAATCACATACCGAATTGGTTATTTGTTTTATCTCTTTGGTTGCAATATTCAACTTATAAATATTGTCTTTTGCGTGATAGTCCGAAACAAAATATATGTATTTGCTGTCAGATGAGTATTTAAGACCGTTGGCATTCTGATCAAATTGTTCGGTCATGTATTGGGCTTTCTTTGTTGCGAAATCATAGACGAATAATCTTATCTTGTCGGCTTCATATCCGTCTCTTTCCATGCTTTCCCACGCAATGGTTTTGCCGTCAGGCGAAAAAACAGGATTCTGGTCGTAACCCATCATACCTTCCGATATATTCTCGGTTTGTTTGGTGGCAATGTCATAAATAAATATGTCACTGTTGGTTGAGTATGCGTAATCCTTACCCGTTTTCTTGCGGCAAGTGTAAGCAATCTTCTTGCTGTCGGGGCTCCATGCTATTTGTTCCATACCGCCCCACGGACGCATAGGACTTTCAAACTCTGTTCCTTCAAGCAAATTGACGCCTTCGCCGACTGTCTTGCCGTCAAATTCCGCAACAAACGGTTGAGGAACGTTGTCTACCCAATTGTCCCAATGTCTGTATGCCAAATCGTCGTTAATTCTGCCCGTAGTCTTCTCCAAACCTTCCTTAAGGTATTCATATTTGTCTTTCTTTGGCAAAGCACGCACATAAACAACGTGTTTTCCGTCGGGAGCGTAAGAAAATCCTTCCAAATCACCGTCCTTTAAGTCCGAAATCTTTTTTCTTGAAGTCCCGTCAAGGTTCATTTCATAGATATTGACGTCATCTCCGTCCGCATAAATAAATCCTATCTTATCTCCCTGCGGATTGAATATAACATTGAATTCCGAATTTTTCGTCTGGGTCAGTTGTTTAACATTTCCGCCGTCGGCATCCATGATATAAACTTCGGCATTACCTTTATTCTTTTCAATGTCGTAGTAAGTAACGGTATACAACACTTTCTTTCCGTCAGGGGATACGCTTACGTCTCCTATACGACCGAATGCCCATAAAACTTCAGGGCTTAACATACCGTCTTTAACTTCAATTTGCGGTTTGCCGATAGCGTCTTTATCTTTTACGCTCTTTTGTTGGCAACCTGTAAATGCAAGAGCCGCAAATAAGGCTCCCATAATAATTTTTCTTTTCATATCGTGATGGTTTATATTATTATCACTCTGTAACAGAGTTGCAAAATTACGAAAAATAATCATCAGTGAAGAATTATTGTTATAAAAATATTTTTCCGCCATGGCGTATGCTTTCTGCAGAGTGTGAAAATACATTTTATAATGTAGGTTTTGCCAACGTAAAACAGCATCAAAAGCGGCTTTTCAGCCTTGATATGAAAACGTAAAATTATTACACAAAAATAATCTGCGATGTCAGTAAAATAATCTGCGTGATTAATAAAATAAAACGGCGTAAAAAATTTTTTTTACGCCGTTTTATTTTTGTGCTTTGCCCTGTTGCTGAAAAACAACTACATATTAATTATCCGTGACAGCACGCCGAAAGCTTGTTTTACGGTCTTAATTCCTGTTATCTGCAATTGGAGAATTTTTCCGTCCTCTTTGAGTTGGCAATGCTGCGGATATTGGTTTACAAACAGCAAAACGTTCTGAAATTTGCCCTCATCGGTGAAATTAACTGACGAGGAATTGAAGTTAAGCAACATCTTGGAATGTTTAAGTATGAGTTTTTCGATTCCTAACTGTGTTGCCATTCTGCGTATACGCACCGTATCAAACAAATCCAGCGTTTGAGGTGGTATTTTTCCGAAGCGGTCGCAAAGTTCCGCGGAAAGTGCAGTCAGTTCTTCCTCTTGCGTCATAGAATCAAGCTCTTTGTATATCTTCAAACGTTCGGTGACATTGCTTATATATGAATCGGGGATAAGGATTTCAAGATCGGTTTCGATAGTGCAGTAATTCATCATGCCTATAGCGGCATTGCCTTCATACATATTGTCGCTTGATATGACGGGAACGCCTGTTTGGGCTAATTGTTCTTCGTTGAGTTCCTGCATTGCTTCGAAAAGAATCTTGTTGTAGGTTTCATAGCCTATTTCGGAGATAAATCCGCTTTGTTCGGCACCTAATATATTTCCCGCACCGCGTATATCCAAATCCCGCATTGCTATTGCAAATCCGCTTCCAACCGAAGAAAATTCTTCAATGGCGGAAAGACGTTTTTGTGCCTGCTCGGTCATAATTTCTTTTGACGGTACAAGCAGATAACAATACGCTTTTTTGTTGCTTCTTCCCACACGGCCGCGTAATTGATGCAAATCACTTAAACCGTAATTCTGCGCATCGTTTATAATAATGGTATTGGCGTTAGGAATATCCAATCCGTTTTCCACGATTGTCGTTGCAACCAATACGTCATACTCTTGATTGATAAAATCCATCATTATGTTCTCCAGTTGTGTGCCTTCCATTTGTCCGTGTCCCACACAGATGCGGGCATCAGGCACAAGAGATTCTATAAGCGATGCGATACCGTAAATATTCTGCACGCGGTTATTGACAAAATACACCTGACCGCCGCGGCTGAGTTCCTTAACGACGGCATCACGTATAACCTCTTTGTTAAACGTGCAGACTTCGGTTGCAACAGGCTGACGGTTGGCAGGCGGTGTGTTGATAATGGACAGATCCCTTGCTCCCATAAGCGAGAATTGCAATGTGCGGGGTATAGGCGTTGCAGTAAGGGTCAAAGTATCTATATTGACTTTCAATTGCCGCAATTTCTCTTTCATACTTACCCCGAACTTCTGTTCTTCATCTATTATAAGCAATCCCAAATCCTTAAATTCCACTTCTTTGCCCACAATCTTATGCGTACCTATCAATATATCTATTTTACCCTCCTTAAGGTCTTTGAGAATCTTCGTTTTTTCTTTCGCACTTCTGAATCGGTTGATATAATCTACGCGGCACGGCATGTTTTTCAACCTTTCGCTGAAAGTTTGCCAGTGTTGGAATGCCAGAATAGTCGTAGGAACAAGCACTGCTACCTGTTTGGAATCACAAACGGCCTTAAAGGCTGCACGTATTGCCACTTCCGTTTTGCCGAATCCCACATCACCGCAAATAAGTCGGTCCATGGGATAAGGTTTCTCCATATCGGCTTTGACAGACTTCGTGGCCTTGAATTGATCTACGGTATCTTCATACATAAACGAAGCTTCAAGTTCGTTTTGCAGATAACTGTCTGACGAAAACTGAAAACCCTTGCTCGCTTTCCTCTGGGCGTAAAGTTTAATCAAGTCTTTGGCTATGTCTTTAACCTTCTTCTTGGTTTTTTGCTTCAATGTCTGCCATGCAGAAGACCCCAAACGGTTAAGTTTTATCTCCGCACCGTCTTTGGACGAATATCTGCTGATTTTATGCAGCGAATGGATGGATACATAAAGCACATCATTGTTTTTATATATCAAACGGATGGCTTCCTGCCACTTGCCGCCTGCGTCAATCTTCTGCAAACCCGAAAACATTCCCACACCGTAATCGATATGCACCACATAATCTCCGGGTTTTAGCGTTACAAGGTCTTCAAGAGTGAGTTTTTCGTTTTCTTCCGAGTTATCCTGAACAGTATACTTGTGATAACGGTTGAAAAGTTGGTGGTCGGTGAAATAAACCTGTTTTGTTTCGTTGTCAATAAAGCCTTGCGATATACTCAAAGGCAGATAATCCACGTTTATCAGCCATTGTTTTGCCGTATATTGCTCAATTATCTTCTCTATTCTGGCTTTTTGCTTGTCATCTTTTACAAGAAAATGGTTCGTATAGCCGTCTGAAGTCAATTGTTGCAGATTTTCAGCAAGCAAATCGAAGTTTCCGTTAAACAAAGGTTGGCTTTGTACGGAATAATCCATCTTTTTGGATTGCGCATCCCACAAAGTAAGACCTGTTTCTACGGTATTATATTTTTTAATCGCATTTAAAAACTGCTCTTTTGTGCAAAAAAGTTTTTCAGGCGGCAGGTAATCAACCGTTGTCTGCAATTCATTGTATATTTTTACTGCCGTATTATAGTATTCTTCCGTTTTGCCTGCGGTTATCGATAAATCTTTGGTCCAGATAACAGTATCGCCACCGAAATATGACAACAGGCTTTCGTAAGATGAGGTTCCGTTGTTTTGTGATGACTGCAAATCGGGCACGATTACCAATTTGTCCAATTCCGATACGCTCATCTGCGTCACAATATCAAACAAACGCAAACTTTCTGCCTCATCGCCCGACATCTCTATCCTGCACGGTTTTTGTAGTGAATAAGAAAAAATATCAATGATGCCGCCCCTTACCGCATATTCACCGCTTTTGGTTACAAAATCAACTCTCTGGAAATTGTATTCGTCCAATATGTCTATCAGGTTATCAACCGATATCATGTCACCGCGTTGTATGATTACGGATTTGCCGTTCAGCGTACTTTTTGCGGCAGTTTTTTCGCTGATTGCATCACTGTATGTAACAACCGTGAGTTTCTCGCCGTTGTTAAGCCTGTTCAAGGTTTCCAAACGCAGTATGACGTTAGCGTTTTGCGTTGATGATTGGCTGTCATACGGTTTTTTGGAAGAGGCAGGGAAGAACAGCACGCTTTTTTGCGTATAATCCAAATCCCGTTCATCAAAAATTTCTTCCAAATCGTTGGCAAAATAGGCTGCGCTCTCTTTATCGGGAAGTATTATCAGATGGTTGAATTGTTTTGTCAGGTTTATTGCACCTGCAATCAGAAAAGCATAAGAAGATCCTGCCAAAGTATTGATGGTTACTTTGTTTGCAGGCTTTGTGATTTCATTTACCAGCTCTTTTACGAAGTTTGTGCCGGAGTAATCTGCCGCCGAATTTTTCATAATTTGCAAAATTACAAAAAAGAACGTTATAAAACGTTATCCGCAGGCGATTTTACGCCAAAGATGTTATAAAAAAACCTGTTTTTACAGGTAAGAAAATATCATAACGGCGTTTAAAGAAAATAATCAGGCGTTTTAATTTATTAATCACGCAGAATAATTTATTAAAACGCCTGATTATTTTTACGTTTTGATTGATGCTGATTTTCAATGCGGTACAAAGACCGAAATTTCGCCTAAAAAATCATTGAAATTGCCATGTAAACGAAGTGTGCAATCACTCCTGCGCAAAGACCCGCTATGGTATGCGCCAAAAGAGCTTTGGAAATGCATTTTCTGTATCCCAAAGAGTCAAGCATTGCCGTGTGGGTTGAAAGGAATCCCGACCAACACATACCTATTGCAGTACATACGGCAACGGCATTGCCGTCAAAGAATCCGTTTTCAAAGAAAGTTTTTGCCAAACCCAATGCTGCACCTACTGAACCCAATGCCGTCATAGGGAATGCGATTAACTCCATGTGATTAAAGCCGAACAACCATTCAAACACCCAATGTATTTTTTCGGCAAGCCAAGGCAAAATAGGCACGCCTTGAGTCGCTCCGCCGTTGTATGTTCCCGTTACCGCATCAGGGCCGAAGGTTACCATGATAACCATTGTCGTTATGATAAGAACTCCCGGTATGATGGCAAGACCCAGTTCCACACCGTTTTTTCCTCCGTCAAGCAAAGCATTCAGGAAACGCATAAACGTGCTTTCGTTGCTTTCGGCAACCAATTCCTCTTGTTCTACTTCTTCAGGGGATATTTTTGATACGGGTTCGTTAAGTTCAGGGTATGATTTAAGGATAAATCTTTGCATTAATCGGGTTGAGATAACCGAACCGCATATTGCACCTATGAATCCTATGATTGCACCGTCTGCATGGCCGTATCCTATCATTGTAATTATTACAATAAATCCCATACCGAATGCAGTACCGAAATTAGTCAGGGAAATCAATTGGTATTTCTTGAAATAAGATGCAAATCTTTTGTCTTTACTCAATGCGATGATAGCAGGGTTGTCGGAAAGAAATGTCATAACGCCGCCCAATGCAGCAACACCCGGCAGATTATACAAAGGCTTCATCAAAGGACGCAAAACTTTTTCCAGCAAATTGACTACGCCGAATTCTGCGAACAATTTACTTAACGCACCCGTCAAAACCGTTATACCCATTAGGTAAAAACAGGTATTCATCAGCAAGTTGTGGGCAGTATTCATTATTGTATTAAGCATATTGGCAGTTCCCATTTTCCAGCCCAGCACACAGCCGCAGCCTATAAGCACTGCCAAAAACACAATTGCCTCAACGATTATTCTTTGTGAGGGTTTTAATTTATTTTTCGCCATTTTGTTTATTATTTTATTATTTGTTAGGAATATGTTTCAGCCGTTGTCTTTACTTTTTTGCTATTTCTTGTTTATTACATTCAGTTGCCATGTAGCACCTATGCTTATATTGTGCACTCCCTCGGCTTTATCTTGCCAGTAATAGACTGCATGCAGGCGCAGGTCTTTGTTTTTAAGAGGGAAATACTCCAATCCGCCGCCTATATAGGAATAATCTCCGTCATAAACCGCCGATGATATTGCCCATACGGGTGCATTGACAGGTGTTTTGTCGTAACCGCCTTTGCAAAAGAAGTTAAAATCTTTGTAATTGTAGTTAAGTTTGCCTACAATGTTCCAATCAGTGAAAAAGAAATCGTCATAGTCACTGCAATACTGGTTCATAAAATCCACATCAAGCGTAAAATCTCCGAAACTGAACTGATTACCCAGCGCAATATAGTTCATATATTTGCCGTCAGCGAATTCAACTTCATTAACCGACCAAATGGTTTTCCACCACGGCGCAATATTGCCGAACCACGCCAAATTATAGGAAAGTTTGTTGGAAAAATCGGCGTAATAAGGGGAGTTACTCAATTGAAACACCAATTGCTGATTTTTGTTTATGTTATAAAATACACTTGCTGCGAAACTGTAACATTCAGGCAGAGTATTACAAAAATCAGAATAGAAGTAAACGTCAATAGGTGCGTAGTCGTATTCAAATCCTCCGATAAAAATCTCCTGTTTACCGAAAGCCATTGACCATTTTTCGTTTATATCCCAATTAAAATACAAAAAGTCGGTTGCATTTAGCGGATTGTCAGCAGTAACCGTTTTTGTAAACCGTTGGCGTACCCTATAGGTAATATTATCTGCTATATGACCGCTCATATTAAAGTTAAAAAATTCGGCTTTTGCCCCTTTATCGTCCCAATCTTTGCCTTCCTGGAAATTAAAACTTCCTCGGGCGTTGAAATATAATTGGTCTACGTAGTTGCTTTGTGCATTTAAACTAATGATACTGCAAATAAGAGCAGTAAAGGTAAGCAATCTTTTTTTCATAAATGAATTTAATGTCTTTTATTGTCAATACAGTTCAATGTTATTATTCTCTTATTCTTCCGTCTTCGCATGAAATGACACGGCTTCTGAAATCGTTTATGATAAGATAGTCATGCGTAGCCATCAATACCGTAGTGCCTTGTTCCTTGTTGATTTTAAAAAGTAATTTTACTATTTCCTCGCTTGTGATAGGGTCAAGATTGCCCGTAGGTTCGTCGGCTATAATCATTTCGGGGTTGTTTACTAACGCACGTGCAAGGGTTATTCTTTGCGATTCGCCTTCGGAAAGCGTATAAGGGTACACCGTAGCTTTGTTTTCAAGCGATACAAGTGACAAAGCATTCATTACCTTTTCTTTTATAACTGCTTTGTCCTTTATTCCCGTAGCTTTGAGAACAAAAGCAAGGTTATCGAATACCGTTCTGTCCGTTAAAAGTTGTATATCCTGAAAGACGATGCCGAGTTTACGGCGCAACAAAGGAATATTCTTCTTGGGAATATCTTTCAGATTGAATCCGCATACAGTGCCTTCGCCGCTGCCTATAAGCAAATCGGCATATAAGCATCTTAAAAGGGTGGATTTGCCCGCTCCCGTCTTACCTATAAGATATACAAACTCTCCTTTGTTGATTTGTAAGTTAACATCGGTAAGTACGGTCTTATCATAAGCCAAACAAACGTTTTTTAAATAAACCGAAAGTTGTTCATTATTATTTTCCATTGCAAAACATTAGATTTTTTCAGCGTTTTTTCTCAATACCCCCCCCTAACTCGCTTTATCACAGTGAGATGCAGAAGTTGAACGTATAAAAACCACGATAAAATTATAACAGGAATACATATATTGTCATCAAAGAAGAATGCAAGCACGAATCCTATCAACGAAACGCAAAAAGAAATCGTAAAAGTGGTAAGCGTGCATCTTTGATGCGAATATCCCAAACGTATAAACAGATGATGGATATGTGTCTTATCAGGATGGAAAGGTGATTTGCCGTGTCTTGCCCTGTTGATGAACACACGCAATGTGTCAGCCATAGGAAGATAAAACAAGAACAAGAAAGGAGCGATTGTAGCCTTGAGATTATATCCCAAAAAGTTGTGAACGTCTTCCCCGTGCAATATGTCGTATTTGTTGCAAAGCATTGCGTATTTCACACTGACGATAATAAACACCGTAATAAGCGTACCGATGAAAAGACTGCCCGCATCGCCCATAAATATACGCGCTTTCTGCCAATTGTATTTCAAAAAACCCGCCACGGCTCCCAAAATAGCCAAAGCTGATATATACATAAACACAGGAGACGCTATGTTATGATCCAACGGCTTGTCACCGACGATAAGCAAATAGAAAAGAAAACAGAAGAAGAACACATTGACTGCCTGCATTCCCGCCTGACCGTCTATACCGTCTATAAGGTTGTAAGCATTTACCACAACGATGAAAAAGCATGTGGTTATACTGTAACCGAACCACTGCGGAATCTCATGAATACCTAAAAAACCGCCCAAATCAGTCAATCTGACGCCTGCATACGACATCAAAATACCGATAATCACCTCAAAGAACAGTTTGCTCCACGGTGAAATATTGTGCATGTCGTCGCGGATGCCCACAAACAACATTCCCGTCAAAGCAATGCCTATAAAAATCAAACGTGACAGAGAATCCTGCGATTTATAGGCGAACATCATCGCTACGACCGATACGGCAAAGGATATAAATATCACTATACCGCCCATGTGTGCCGTATAGCCCGTGTGAATCTTCCTTCCGCCGGCTTTGTCAAGTATACGGTATTTTACCATCAATTTAATAAACGGAGGCATAAGCACAAGACTTATCCCCAAACTCAATAAAAAGGTAATAAAAGTCAATCCAATGTTCATATCCGTCCTTTTTTATTAATGATACATTTATATTCGGTTGCAAAGGTAAGAAAAATTTTATTATTGCAATAAAATAAACCGTAAATTTTTTGTTTTACGCCGTTTTCAGGGCGGGTTACCTTTTCCTTATACCTTATTTATATAGAGATTTTATAAAACGCCGTTTTGAGGGTGAGTTTTATTGTTGCCTTACGGCAATGAAATTCTGCCCTAAGGCATGTTGCCGCCGCCCCATGGCGTATTAATTTCAAAAAAGGGGTTTTTTTGACTCAAAAAAACAGTTTTTTTACCCTGAAAAAACCCTTTTTTTCAAAATAACACGCCACGGGGCGGCAGCAACATGCTTTAAAGCGGGATTGAAAAGCCAAAGGGCGGAAAAATTTTGCGCAATTGCCGCCTTACAAAGGCTTTTAACTGTTGTAAGACGGCGGGTTATAAAAAATTTAATGCACCTTAAGTGTAAAATTTGTTGATATGTGGCGAAAAAGTTGTAACTTTGTAGCAAAATATAATGAATATGGATTATTGAACGGCGGATATACGGCAATAAAGTATATATACGGCGGCGTTCGGTGACCGTTATTTGAAATATAACACTGAAAAAGATGCAGACAATATTGATTTTAGACCACGGAAGTCAGTACACACAACTGATAGCACGCAAGATAAGGGAACAAAACGTTTATTGCGAAATCCATCCTTATAACAAAATACCGCAAATCACTGACGACATAAAAGGAGTTGTCCTTTCGGGAAGCCCTTATTCGGTAACCGATCCGCAGGCACCCAATACGGATTTGTCACTCTTTAAAGGCAAATTGCCTGTTCTGGGTATATGCTACGGAGCACAGTATATGGTTCATAAATCAGGCGGAAAAGTTGAAAAAAGCGTTATAAGGGAATACGGCCGTGCTAATTTGGTGTCCGTAAATGATAATTGTCCGCTTTTAAAGGGTGTGAAAAAGGATTCTCAAGTGTGGATGTCCCACGGAGATACCATATTGGAATTGCCGAGCGACTTTGAAATAATTTGTTCTACCAAGGACGTGCAAAATGCAGGCTACAAAATAAAAGGAGAGGACACATACGCAATACAATTCCACCCTGAAGTACATCACAGTGAGTTCGGAAGTCAGTTACTGCGTAACTTTGTGTTGGACATTTGCCGTTGTGACGGAACGTGGACCCCTGCCAATTTCGTTAAATCGACGGTTGAAGAGTTAAAACGCAAACTCGGTGATGATAAAGTGGTGTTAGGTTTAAGCGGGGGAGTGGATTCTTCGGTTGCGGCAATGCTTTTGCACCGTGCGATAGGCAAAAATCTTACCTGCATATTCGTTGATAACGGTCTTTTGCGCAAAAACGAGTTCTCGGATGTCCTTTCGTCTTACCAAGACATGGGTTTGAACGTTATAGGCGTTGATGCGAAACAGGATTTTTACAAGGTACTTTCGGGAGTTACCGAACCTGAAAAGAAACGTAAGGCAATAGGTAAAACATTTATAGACGTGTTTGACCGAGAGGCTAACAAACTTAAAGATGTTAAGTGGTTGGGACAGGGAACAATCTATCCTGACGTTATAGAGTCCTCATCGGTTAAAGGACCTTCGCAAACGATAAAATCACATCACAATGTGGGAGGATTGCCTGACTATATGAAATTGCAATTAGTCGAACCGCTTCGTTTATTATTCAAAGACGAAGTCCGCAGAGTGGGCAAAGAATTGGGATTGAAGCAGGAACTTTTGGGCAGACATCCTTTCCCGGGTCCGGGATTGGCTATACGCATCCTCGGAGATATAACTGAAGAAAAGGTTTCGATACTTCAGGAAGTCGATCATATATTTATATCTTCTTTGAAACAGTGGGATTTGTATGATAAGGTATGGCAGGCAGGTGCGATATTGCTTCCTGTGCAGAGTGTGGGGGTTATGGGCGATGAAAGAACGTATGAAAGAGTTGTTGCCTTGCGTGCGGTAGAGAGTGTGGACGGTATGACGGCTGATTGGTGTCATTTGCCTTATGAATTCCTGGCCGAAGTCTCCAATAAGATAATCAATCAGGTTAAAGGAGTGAACCGCGTTTGTTACGACATATCTTCCAAACCTCCTGCAACCATCGAATGGGAGTAGTGCGTGATATGTAGTACGTAGGATGTAGTATGTAATATGTATATTGAGTACTTGATGATATGAAAAGAATAATCGTTGTAATATTATTAATATTTGTATCGGTAAGTTCATACTGCCGTCAGGCAAACATATTGCATAGTACATCCGATACGGAGCATAAAAACATAAAGGTGGCGATGCTTTTGCCGTTATTCTACGAAAGCATTGATGAATTGTCGTTTAATGAATATAATATAGACGAAAAAAGAGGTAAGAACTATAAATGTTTTTCTTACATATCATTTTACGAAGGTGCGAGGATTGCTTTGGATAATTTGGAGAAGAAAGGATACAAGGTATCGCTGTATGTTTTTGACGTAGGGGAGAATGACGCCAGGAAGATGCAGCAGGCTTTGGATTATCCCGCAATGAAGGAAATGGATTTGATAATTCCGTTGGTTTTTAAGCAGAGTTTTGAGACTGTGTCGGCTTTTTGCCAAACTAACGGGATACCTCTTGTCAATCCTATGTCACAGGATAATTCTATTTTGAAGAACCCGTACGTTTTTAAAATACAACCCGACGGCGAGGCAATGTCCAACTGCATCATGAAATATATAGAGCAAAAATGCAAGGCATCAAAAATTATCGTAATATATGATGATAAGAACGTTCCGCCGCAGTTGATCAATTATTGGAAAGAAAATCTGCCGCAGATAACCGATAATTGGACTATATTGAATTATAGGAAAAATGCGGCGAAGCTTAAAAATTATATATCAAAGACGGAAAATAATGTGGTGGTTAATCTGACGGATAAACCATCGGAAAGAGATAATAAGATGTATGCGCAAAATCTTATGAATACATTATTGCAAACCAAATCTGACATTACTTTATGCGCTCAATATGATTGGCTGGATTATGCGGGTAATGATTATAAGAAATTGCAGGATCTGGATTTTCATTTTCCGCTTTCTTATTATAATGATTATACTAATTCGGATTTTGTGGAGTTTGCTTCCGTTTACAGGCGTAATTTCAAAACCGAACCGCAGAAAATTTATGCCGCTTTGGGGTATGATATAATTATGTTCTTCATACCTTTGATTAAAGACAAAGGCGATCAGTTTATTCAGCAACCCGTAGCAAACAATCAGAAGGACATGATAAGCCGATACAGGTTTATCCGCAATGATTCGTCTTCAGGTTGGCAAAACGGCAATGCAACAATATACAAATTGGATAATTATAAAATAAAATCCCAATGGAATTATTGACAAAATATATAAAATATTTATCTGTTTTATTACTTTATGTTGCAGTTTGTGTAATTACTTTGCCCAAAGTAAGTGCTCAAGAGGACAATATATACAATTTGGAGAATGATCCGCTGACGGTAAAGTACGCAGACAGCAAAAGTTTTTCGGCAATACCGGGCAGATTGACTTATACTGTTTCTTCATTAAACCAAGAAAATATCACGGTTGGATGGCATAACTCCTTTACCAAGAAAACAAAGGTTAAGTGGTTCGCAAGACTTCAGTACCGTTTGTCGGAAAGTGATAATTGGAAGGATGTAAAGGACAGTAAGGGCCGCAATGTGGAGTTTGTGACTTCACAGAAACGTTATTCAAGAAGTTTTGATAAGATTGTGCTTCCCGCAGAATGTAACAATAAAGATTTTGTGCAGATTTCATGGTTGATAGACACCTACGGCAAGAATAAATCGGGATATCCTGACATACATTTTAATAATATTACCGTTTATTCGGAGTATGACGAGTTCCAAGGAGTGCCTGCACAGATTGCTGTATACGATAACAGTGATGCGGACAAGAAAAATTTAGGCGAAATAAATTTTAATAAGATTCCTTTACCGTATATTTATCCCGAAAGCAGGCGTGTTGCTGTTGAGGGGAAGAATATAAGGGACAGCATAACAATAAGGATAATAGGCAATGATGCTGCCAATTTCTCCGTATCGCAATCATCCGTTGAAGCAGGAACTGCCAAACGTATAATAAGCGTTGCATATAATCCGAAGAAAGAAGGCAGACATGAAGCGAGGTTGATATTCAATACAACTAAATTGCCGCAGGCAAAAGAAATCATATTGACGGGCTCTTGTGCCAAACATACCGATTACAGTGAGAACCTTTTGCCAGAAAACAATGATAACGGAAAACAATTTTCGTATACAGTGCCCGTTTTCTCCAATACGGATTATCAATACAGAATTACCCAAAGCAAAGATAATTTCCAGAGAATAAAAATCCGTTACAGATGGTATCGTGATGATAAGTTATTGTTTTCAATGTATGATACGGTAAAGAAATATGAATACTGTGCGGCATTGAAATCACCCGTTGCTGCCACGTCATTGGATATTGAACTGTCGGCAGACAGGGATATCGTAATGAAAGATTATTATTTCGGGTCTCCGAAAGTAAAGACGATGATTCATTCGGGATTATGGACCGATGCGGATAATTGGCAATCGTCAGCAGTGCCTAATACGGAAGATTTCGTCGTTATAAGCAAAGGCGTGAATGCCAAAGTGGATGATGATATTTCGTGCAGTATGTTAATATTGGATGACAGTGCCAATGTGTCAATCAATACGGGCAAAACGTTTTATGTTTCAAATGATATCTTCTACAATAAGAATGCTTGGTTTACGGTTCATCAAAGTTTAATGCCTTCACGCTGGAACTATATTTCGTCACCTGTCAATCAAGCCCACGCCGCAATATTCTCAATGAAGAATTTTTCATCGGATAACGATACGTGGTTTATGCAATACAATACAGGTAAACGCAGTAAATTGGACGATTACTGGAGTGACTATATTACCGATCCGCAATTTCCGCTTACTCCCGGCAGAGGTTATGCTGTTTATACGCATAATCCCGTTGATGTTAAGTATGAAGGTCTTTTGTGCAGTAAGAATGTAACCGTACCACTTGTTTTTACCAAAGAAGACAGATGGAATTTGGTAGGAAATCCTTATACGGCACCTTTATCAAGCAAAAAGCTGTTTGATGATATTGACGGAAAGATTCAGGGTAACGTGATAATGATGTTTGACAGGGAAACAAAAGTATACAATCCTCTTATAATAGACAATAAAGAAGAGGTTATGATACCTTCATTGGAGAGTTTCTTTGTTGAGGCATTGTATAATTCTTCCGAGATAACCTTTAAACGTTCGCATCAATATATTCCCAAGACCGTAACTCCTGCATGGACAAATGAGAATTACCTTAAATTATCGGTAACCAAAGGTAAATCTTGGCAATATGTTCTGCTTGGAATGGAAGACGGCAGTTCTTACGGATTTGATGAATATGATTGCCACAAGATGTTCGGCAATAATGAAGATATGCCCGATATATATTTGAAAGACGGCTATGATGAATACTCCGTAAACGTATTTCCCGATTATCCCGCCGTATATGATATAGGTCTTTATATAGGTAATCCGTCCGATGTGGAGATTAATTTGAACAATCTGTCCATTATGCCTGATTATGTGCGTATATTTATAGAGGATACGGAGCAACATACCTTTTATAATATGTGTAAAGACGGCGGAATAAAGACTTATTTGCAGGCGGGGACGTCAGAAAAGTACAGACTTCATATTTTGCAATCCGTAGCGGAGAAAAACAAAAATTTTGCAATCGAAGATTTGTGTGTTTGGAAGGATAACGGCAGATTGTTGATGTATTATGACGGCGTTAATGCAATTGACAAAGTGGAAATATTGAATTACAAAGATAATAAGCTTACAACGGCAGACAATATAACAAACGGAGAAGTTTTTTATAAGGATTTGAAAAAAGGAAAGTACAAAATATCCGTTGTAATGAAAGGAAAAAAGGCAGAATCATTTGACTTTGAAATGTAATTGTAGAAATGAAAAAAGCGGTTATAACTATTTTGACTATTATATTACCATTTGTAAGTTTCTCGCAGATGTCCGATATGATGAAGTTATTGGATAAAGGGGAATTTGACAGGGTAAAAGATTTGATGGGTAAGGTTTATCAGAGTGATACAGCTAATTCCGACTATTATTATATCTTTTACCGTTATTATGCAGACAGCAACAATCCTGATGTAGATTCTTTGGAGGCTTACAGATATTTGTTACAATATAACAGTGTGTCAAAAAAGAAAATTCCTGATGATGAATTGGCGCAATCACTGCTTTCATCGGTTTACAGACAGCGTAACGTTGAGCGGTTTAATAAATATATAGAACTGTCGGTTGATCATCCCGAACTGAATAAGGAAGCTACGAGAATAAGAAATCAAATTGCTTACGAGAACTTGCAGGAGAGTCCTACGATAGAGGCGTATCAAAAATTCGTAGACTCATATCCCGATGCAGCGCAGACAGAAGATGCTTTGCAATGGCTGAATGAACACCGTTTTCAGTACTATATGCAACAGGGAAATATAGATTCATTGAAATTATTTGCCAAAACAACTCCGTCGGAATCCTATAAAGCCAAAGCATTGGGCGAAATTGACCGTCTGGCATTCACAAAGGCGTTAAAAGATAATACTGTAGATTCTTATATGGCGTATATCAAAGAATACCCTGACGGTAATTATGTGAAAATGGCGCGCAATAATATAGAGAAAGTTCAATATGAACAATACGTCTCGCAAGGCAGTATCACGGATATGATATATTATCTTGACAGTCACAGTACCGATGATAAAAACTACCGAGAGGTTTTCGATAAACTGTCACTTGCCGCAACGGAGCATTATTCCCTTACTGCGATGACGAAGATTCAGCAATTGCAACCCGATGAAAAACTGTTGAAGCAATTTGCCAAAAGATACATATCCGATTTGGATCTTCACGATATCAACCTCCTTATATCAACATTCCCTGTGCTTGAAGACGATGAAAGTGTTGCGGAAGCGAAAAAGCAGGCGGAGGTATTGGATATGTTGAAAAATAAACCCAAACTTACTTTGGAGGACTACAAAAAGCATAAACAGTTATTCAAAAGCTTAAATGCCCGCACGGCAGCGAAAGTTTTCGAAACCTTTGAGGAATTAAATTCCAAACAACCGAGAAACAAAGCCGTGAATTTCGGTCTTAATAATGATTATTCCTATTTGCAGTTCAAGAATGCGCAAAATACGGAAATGAAATTCGTTCTTACCGAAGCAGGCGGCGATATTACGCCTTCGTATAAGGATATTAAGATTTTCGCACAATCAGATACTAACGGATACGGGTGGTATGAGGGAAGTAATAACAGGGATATTTTTGTCAGTTTGCTTGAAAACGGCAAATGGAGCACACCTTTTGCTTTGCCTTCCGTAATTAATTCCCGTTATGACGAGTGTAATCCCGTTCTTTCAGCAGATAAGAAAACCCTTTGGTTCTCTTCCGACAGGGGATTTAACTTCGGAAAGAAAGATATCTACGTTTCGTTCCGCGAAGACGTCAATGACTGGTATTCATGGAGCGAACCCGTACTTTTGGGTGAGGATTTCAATACCGAAGACGACGATTACGTAGTAGGACTTAACGGAAATATTTTGGTAATATCCCAAGATGCGGAATTTAAGGCGGAAAACAATATATATTTGGAGGGAAATACGGATTTCGAACGTATAAGCGGTAAGGTGGATACCAAAATTATTTCCTCGCCGCAGAGTTTGAGGATAAATATTTACGACAAACAGACCCTGAAACTTAAAAACGTCACACGCCCTGACGAAAAAGGATTTTTCGCATTCATAAAACCTGAAAAGGATGTGTTGATTGCAGCCTACAAACGCAATTATTTTTCGCCG
Source organism: Bacteroidales bacterium (assembly GCA_017633985.1). Lineage (GTDB taxonomy): Bacteria > Bacteroidota > Bacteroidia > Bacteroidales > P3 > Scybalousia_A. The sequence continues at coordinate 9,491 of JAGBOF010000025.1, read as the reverse complement.
CTTAGCGAAAACGGATTGAGGATATACTCTGTTGAGCAGACGGTAAGCAAACAGGAGTTGATAACACTAGAATCGCCGTTTGATGTAAGCGGTAATATAACCGCCGCAGGCAGAAAGAATCTGGAATTGTTGGCTGATTGTTTCAATAACTTGCCTTATATTGTGACAATAGGCGTACATGCGGTAAAGCCCGTGCAGAAGATGGACGCCAAACAACTTTCCGACAAACAGGCTTCGCAGATTGCCGACATACTTGTGAAAGCCGGCATGAGTAAAGATAATGTTATCGTGACAGGTTACGGTAAGGAAAATACGGTTCAGGGTTGGGAGGACGTAAACAGCATTGATATCGGCGTGATAGCAAAATAAAATGAAGTGACAGCAGAATACAATGATTTAATAGGCGGCGGCAATTTATTGACGCCGCCTATTGTTTTTATAAGAGGGGTTTTGACGGTTGCCTTGCGGCATTTTCTTGCTGCCTTAAACCCTGTTTTTACAGCCTTAAGCCGTATCATTGCCGCCCCGTCGCATAATAATTCAGAAAAAACCCTTTTTTTTTGACTCCAAAAAAGGGTTTTTTTAGGGTAAAAAAACAGTTTTTTTCAAATTCTTTTGCCACGGGGCGGCGAAGATAAGCCAAAGGGCAGAAACAAGGTGGCTGATCCGTGATTTGTAAAGTGCTTTGCATGCGGTAAGTAGCCGATATAGTAATATATTTTGCAAAATAAACCGATTTTTTTAAAATAAAAGTGAATTTAAACCGTTAATACTTTTTTAAAATTGATGAAATAATAAACAACAACAAGTAAAACGTAAAAGAAATGAATGAATGGTTAGAAGGAATCTTCCTTAATATAGGAGACAGAGCCACAACGATAGGACAAACCATGCTGATGTTGGCGGCAACTATATGTTTGGGAATTTATTTAGGCAGATTCAAAGTAAAAGGAATCAGTTTAGGCATAACATGGGTGCTGTTTATCGGCATAATATTAAGTCATTTCGGACATCAACTGCTTATAGCTAACGGAATAAGTGACCGTATGTTCGTAGATCCCAAGATCTTCGGATTTATAAAGGAATTCGGTTTGATACTTTTCGTTTATGCGATAGGATTACAGGTAGGCCCGAACTTCTTTTCCTCTTTGCGTCAGGGAGGATTGAGTCTTAATATGATGGCGTTGAGTGTCATTGTCTTGGCATGTATTGTCACAGCTGTAATAAGCGTTGTTACCGGTACGCCGTTGGATGTTATGACGGGAATTATGACAGGTGCGGTGACAAATACACCGTCACTCGGTGCGGCACAACAGACCCTTAACGACGCAGGCAAAGAAAGTGCATTTTTATCGTCAGCCTATGCCGTGGCTTACCCTTTGGCTGTAATAGGAATAATATTCGTTCCCATGATTGTACGTGGTATTTGCCGTATAAACGTAAAAAGTGAGGAAGATGCGGCTAAAAACAAAGCCAAAATCAAACCTGACGGCATTGCGGTGCGAGTTACCAACGATAAATGGGACAAACTGACGGTAGGGGAGTTCTTAAAATTGTTTGACAAGCCGGCTACGATAACCAGAATAAAGAATGACAAGGGTCTTATATTGCCTGCAACCAAGGATACGGTTATTAATACGGGCAATACGCTGCGTGTGGTAGTTTTGCCCGAGTATAAGGATGAGCTTATAAAGACTTTGGGTCAGCAATGCGAGGTTAAGGAAAAGGAATGGGATATTGATCACGGTAAATTGGAGGCTCACCGAATCGTTGTAACCAATAAAGAAATTCAGGGGAAGACTTTGGGTAGTTTGCACCTTGAAACGTTGTACAATATAACTATTGCCCGCGTTATACGTGCAGGTGTGGAACTTGTTCCTAACGATCATCTTCAACTTCAACTGGGTGACCGCGTCAAAGTGGTGGGAAGCGAAGAGCATATCAATAAAGCGGCTTCTATTTTGGGTAATTCGCTTAAGAAGTTGGACGTTCCGAACCTTATTCCTATCTTTTTAGGAATCTTTTTGGGCGTTGTATTGGGATTGATTCCTATAAAATTCCCGGCAATACCGCAACCGGTTAAATTAGGCTTGGCGGGAGGACCTTTAATCGTTGCTATACTTCTTTCACGCTTCGGCCCTATGTACAAAGTCGTTACTTTCGTTACCTCTTCTGCCAATATGATGTTAAGGGAAATAGGAATAGCCATGTTTTTAGCGGCAGTTGGTTTGACATGCGGCGATACGTTCGTTGAAACAATCGTCAACGGCGGTTATATGTGGGTATTGTACGGATTTTTAATTACTGTCATTCCTATATTCATCGTATCGCTTGTTTCAAGATTGGTGTTTAAATTCCCTTATTATACGATTGCGGGAATGATTGCAGGATCGCATACCGATCCGCCTGCACTTGCATTTTTGAACGGGGCGACTGAAACCGACCAGCCTGCAACTGCATACGCTACGGTGTATCCTTTGAGTATGTTCTTGCGGATATTCGCAGCACAGATATTAATCCTGATAAGTTTGTAGTAAAAATAAATGGATAAATCACGGAGCGGAGAGAAAAAATCCGCTCTTTTTTGTTTTATAACCGCTTTCGGAAGGCGTTTTTAAGCGTTTAGTTTTAAGCATCTTGCAAAAGACGGGAAAAAGACGCCGTTTTAAAAAATTATTCTGCGTGATTAAAAAAATAGTACGGCGTTTTATTTTCTTTAAACGCCGTATTATTTTTTCAAGATGTATTAATAAAAATTTATTGCTTTATTTTGTCATAGGGACAATCTGTCTTGCTGCCGTTTTAGGCAGTGCTATCGTATCGCAACCGTTAACACATCCTCCCGGACAAGACATAACTTCAATGAAGTTGCCCGGTGCTTCGCCTTTTTTAGCCCACATCTTCAATTCCCTTATGCTTTGTTTGGTCAAACCGTCGATTACGATGTCGTTTATCATATCAGGGTTTTTCGCCGTCGCTTTTACCGACGCCGTGACGCCTGCAATCATCGCAAAACCTCTGCCGTGTCCAAATATATGGTCATCCAAAACGGTTTCTTCGCAGGATGCGATGTCTATTTGGGCGGCTTTCAACAACGCCTCAAGTTCTTCGTAAGACAATACGTAGTTTACGTCAGGATTGGAGTGACATTCGCTGCGTTTTCCCACACACGGCGATACGAAAACAAGGACTGCATCTTTTTTTGTTTCCCTTAACCATTTTGCAGTATAGCCCATAGGTGTTAAAGCGTCGGATACATACGGCTGAATCTCTGTAAGATGTTTTTTATATAACTCCCGCCAGGAAGCACAGCACGATGTAGTCATGAATTTTTCACCTTTGTCCATCCTTTCTTCGAATTCACGGGTTTCATTCTCCGTTGTCATGTTCGCACCTTTTGCTACTTCCACTACGTCAGCGAATCCGAGTTGTTTTATTGCCGAAAGAACTTTGCCGTAAGGCTGATTGAACTGTCCGCCAAGCGAAGGAGCAACCATAGCAATCACTTCCTTACCGCCTCTTATGGCAGCCATGATTTCAAACATGAAGCTTTTTTCGAATATAGCCCCGAACGGACAGGCAACCATACATTTGCCGCAGTAAATACACTTTTCGGGATCAATATGTTCCACTCCGTCTTCACGTTTTGAGATTGCACCTACAGGACAAGCCTCTTCGCAAGGTACGGGTTGGAATATTATAGCGTGATAAGGGCATGCCTGCATACACAATCCGCAATTGATACATTGCGAAGTATCGATATGTGCTTGCGAATGCTCAGTTTTTATCATTGCACCCTTCTTGCAGGCATATGTACAAGGATGGGCAGTGCATGAGCGGCACAGATTGGTTACTATATACGAGCTTTTGACACATGAAGAGCATGCTTCGTCCACTACGGTAAGCATAACTTCCGTACTTTTCTCCCTTTCTTTGGCCAGTTTGGCATAATGCGAAAGATTATCGGCCTCATCAACTTCATCATCCACATTAAAACCCATAATAGCCATCGTTTTGTATTTGGCAACGGCACGGGCTTTGTGAATACAACAACGTGTGTGTTGCGTACCTTTAGGATACATATCAAAAGGAAGTCTGTCGATTTTCTCCATGACATTACCATCGTAAATCAACTTCGCCAACATCTGCAGAATCGTCCTTCTTATTTCGACTACATTATTAAATTGAGCCATTTTCCGTGTTTCTTATTTCTTTTAGTTATTAACCTTTATATTTTTATTATTAATCTTCTTAAAGATTCAGTTTGTTTTTACCTTAAAAATGTTACATGATTGCAGAAAATATCCTTTTTAAACCGCTTTTTTGCTTCCAAAATGTTTAAACAAGGTACGGTACACATTTCTTAATGCCCGCCGATGCAGTAATTACATGTTTTTTCTAAGCGTAATACCGCTTCAATCCTACAATTCCAAATTTCCTTCGAGTTGTTTTTCAATTTCTTCAACTACTTTCTCGCTTGTCGCTCTTTCGATCAATACCTCACCCACTTTTACATAAGGAGGTTTCGCCGTGTCTTCCTGACAACCCAAACATGCAGAACCTAAAAAAGTTACTTTGTCCTGCAAATGTTTCGGGACGTAATTTCTCCATTGTGCAAGTTGTTGTCCTCCCTGCAAATAGCAATACGTTCCGACGCAAACTTTAACTGTTACCATTGTTTTGTTATTTTAATTGTTCCTTTTTATTTCTTTATTAAAGTCCTTAATGTGTTTAAAGCATCAAAGCTCATTATATAAATTCAAGATTGACCGTTTTTAAAAGTTTCTCTTCGATCAAGAATTTTATTCTTTTCATTACATTACGCCGTATCTCCAATTCTACGGGTAATGACGGGTCTTGATGGGCTACGTTAATCTTCGTACCTACCAAGATGTCTATTATATCGGCATCCATGACGTATTTTAAAATATTCCATGCCGCATCATCTTTTGCAGGTTCGTTATACTTATCTTCTTCAAGTATTTTGCCCAATGCACCAAGGGTAATAATGCCTTCGGTTACCAAATCAATGCCTTCAATATGTGATTCAGGAGGAAGACCCGACGCTATTTTGTCCAGATCCATATCAACCTCAATCTCTTTGTTTAATTCACGGGCTATAATTTGTGAAGTAGTACCGCCGCAAACGATTTTTTTGCCGTCATATGACGATATAACTTCTGCTAAATATTTGTCTTTTTCTTCAGTGAACGGAGGACCTGAACAAATCAAAAGTTTTCTCGGCTCGCGTACATAAAGGCAAATACATGATGTGTCGTCTTTGGATTTTAATCCGTCTTTCATTTCCGCTTTCTTGACTATTTTCTTGGTCAGATCCCTTGCGGAAATATTGTTGTCTTCTTTTATCAGTTCTTCAATAAATGTTTCCACGCCTTCTTCCCATCCGAAAGGCATGTTAGGATTACCTATTCCGCTTTGACTTACGCCATCCGAATAAACAATCAGTCTGTCTCCTTTTTGCAATGACAGTAAAGAATGCTTTACAACCCTTTCGTAAGATGTTTCGCCGTTTTTCTCATTTATCTTAAATGTTTCTGAATTGATATGGCATACTTTGCCGTTACGGACAAGCAACAAAGGCGGATTGTCAAATTCCACGATCCGCGTTTCCCCGTTTACGTCGATGTCCATTATAGTAAATGTGGAATAAGATATGTTTCTTTTGCTGTCAACGGGAAGAGTGTCCATAATTATTTGTGCGGTCCTTAAGATAGGTTCTCTTTTTATTCGGAAATTCATCGCCATTGAAGCTGTCATCGTGCTTAAGACATTAGCTTTTATTCCGCTTCCCAATCCGTCTGACAATACTGCAATGCAACGTTCTTGTTCAGGGAACTTATGCAGCAAAACCGTATCACCGCATGCAATGTTTCCGTATTTGTTTAATTGGAAACTACCCGCTTCTACAAATATATTATCAGACATTCAAATCAAAAGTTATGGGTTGGTTATCTTCTTCTTTACCTTGATGGGATTCAACGATAGAGTTCAGCATGCTTTCGGTATAAGATGCGTTTTCGCCCAAAAGAAAAGCAATCTGTTGAACGACTTTCATATTTTGTTTAATAACGTCTTGCGTTCTTGTAAGTACAATATCTTTCCTTACTTCAGGTGCATGCATGTTTTCAATTATTCCGCAAACCTGCTGATGGTCCTGAACGGAAAAGACGCTTAAGCGGTAATAATTCTCACCGTCCCTGATATCTTGTTCTGATATATCGGCACAAGTGTTAAGTACACGTGAGAAGTATTTATGGAAAGAAAGTTCTTTGGTAATATCCAATCCCGCCAATCCGGGTTTGATACTGTAAAGTTCCTCCATTTCCTTACCCAAAGTTATTGCGAATTTTTCGTTTGCCTGTATTATTTTAAGGTTTTCATCCACGATTACCACTCCCTGTGGCATCTTTTTAAGCAAAATATTGGTTTTGTCTCTTGCAACACGTCTCATATAAGAAACGCACATATCGTTTTCGGCTAAACCGTCAAGCAAAGCACTTGCAAAAGATTTGCAATTATCGTATCCGCAACCTCCGCAGTTTAAATAGTCTTCGTCACTTACCTTATTAACGCGTTTGAGTGCCTGAACAATGTCTTTCTGACTGTAAGTTTTCTTGTCAAAAGCGTTTATATTATCAAAATCAGAGGAAATGTCGGTCGTGAATAACTTATCGTATAAAATATTGTCATCTTTCGGAGTTATATTATCAATAACCTGCATACGTTTGACAAGCGGAGAAGTTTTCTTTATTGCCTGCGGTCCCATTACACAACCGCCTTGACAGCCTAAAATTTCAATGAAATATTTTTTGTTTTTATCAAACTGTTCCGCGTCTTGCAGAACTTCCCTTACGTTATCTACGCCTGACACTGTAAGATATTCATTGTATTGTGTATTTGCTTTCGGATATTGGACGTTTTTCTCATATCCTACATCAACCGTATCATTGCCTACGTTCATCATGCAGGTAAGCATTCCACCGTCGGTAGGATAAAGATTTCCCATTCCTGCTTTCATAGGGATGAAGGTATCATCTGCACTTGGTTTTTGGAATTCGAAATCTACGCCTATGTTTTCAAATAATTCTTTAACCTCACGGAAAGTAAGCACGTAATCAAGGTAATTATCTTTAAGGTCAAGTTCTGTCTTTTTTGCAATACAAGGACCTGCAAAAGCAATCTTGCAGTCCGGATATATTTGTTTTAAGAATTTGGCATGTGCTTCAACGGGTGATGCTATAGGTGAAATGTTTTGTGAGTATTGGGGATAATATTTTCTAACTAATTGTACAGTCGTTGGGCAACAAGAAGAGAAATAAACACCTTTGTCTTGTTTGTCAAACCACTGCTTGGCAGCTTTAGCAACAAGTTCCGCACCCAATGCCGTTTCACTTACTCCGTAAAAGCCCGCATCTTTAAATGCTGCAATCAAAATATTTTTGTCAATGTCCGCAAATTCACTTAAATAACTCGGAGCCAAAGAAACGATGATTTGTTCTTTATTTTTCAAAGCCCGAAGCACCGAATCGACATCATTTCTTACCTTTTTAGCATCCGCCGGACAGATCTCCACGCAAGCACCGCACCAAATACAACGTTCGGGCACTATGCTTGCCGAATAATCTTCGAATTTGATTGCCTTAACAGGACAGACTTTTATGCATTTGTAACAGTCCTGGCAATTATTTTTCTCCGTGTATACGGGATGAACGTTATTCATTTTATGTTCCTTTAACTTTTACGTTTTGCAAAAATACAAAACTATTGTGAATTAGTAAAATTTAACAGTTGTTTTTTTTAATTGCATTGTGTGTAACTAAAGCATACGCTATGTTGTTTTGTCAGTTTTATTTATTGATTTTCTTTGTAATTGAAAATTTATTTGTACTTTTGCAGGAGAAATAATAAAAAATATTTGTAGATATGCAGACTTTGACGATAGAAAGACAAAGGCATGATATCATCCGCAGGGTTATGAATATTGATAACGCCGAACTTTTAAAACGTTTTGATAATTATATAAAACGAGAAGAAAAGAGAGCAGCGGTAAGGGATGATGAAGAATATCATGAACTGACGAAGGAAGAATTGATTGCAGGATTGGAGCAGGCATTTAAAGAAGCAAGGCTTGCAAGAGAAGGGAAATTGGAAGGCAGACCATTGGAGGATGTGCTAAATGAATTATAAATTTATATCTTATCCGGTATTTACCTCTGAATTGAAGCGGTTAGGTAAAAAATATCGTTCCTTAAGGGCAGATGTTGAAAAACTTGCCGAAGAGTTAGCCAAGAATCCTTTGTTGGGTGATGATATGGGCAACGGATTCAGGAAAATTAGGATGGCAATATCATCTAAAGGCAGAGGCAAAAGCGGTGGTGCAAGAGTGATAACTTTAAATGTATTGATTTCCCAAGATGAATCTTCAATAGGATTCTTTTATATTTATGATAAATCGGAAAAGACAAATATCACAACAAAGGAACTTCATACTATAATGAAGCGTTCGTTTTAAGTTTTAATATATAGATTGTCAGTTGAGTTAAAATTATATTGAGAATGTAAAAAAAAGAGAAAATATTTGACATAATAAAGAAAAAAGCGTTAGCTTTGTGTTCATGCTAAACTATCACGAAATCCACACTAAATAATTTAGCAAGATCCATTTAAGAACATCAAGCCGCGCTCACGAGAAATCGTGGGCTTCGTATGTTTAGAAATGGATAAAGGTCGTGGAAAACCTGTGGTAGTTAGTAAACAGAGAAAAGTACCACGGTTTTCTTTTTATGTCTTACCAATAAAGAAAATTAAGAGTTATAAACCAAATAAGACAAAAAAAAGATGAAAAAAGTTTATCAAATTATTTTATTAGCAGTCCTCTTACTTGCGGGACTGGGTGCAAAGGCTTACGACTTTAAAGTAGGCGGAATTTATTACAACATCACTTCTGATTCTACCGTAGCAATAGATCGAGGAGGTTACGCTTCTTATTCAGGAGTCGTTACAATTCCGACATCAGTAAAATATAATAATAAAACGTATAGTGTTACTTCTATTGGTTATGGAGCATTCCATAATTGTACAGGATTGACAAGTATCGAGATACCCAACAGTGTGACATCTATTGATACTTTGGCATTCTGGGATTGTACAGGATTAACAAGTATTGATATACCAAACAGTGTAACATCTATTGGTGATTATACATTCTATGGTTGTACAGGGTTAACAAGCATAACGATACCCAACAGTGTGACATCTATTGGTAATCTTGCATTCTATTATTGTACAGGGTTAACAAGTATAGAAATACCTAACAGTGTTACTTTTATAGGGGAATATAACCAAGAAATCAAGGGTGAGACGAACGTGGAGATTATTCCCGTAATTGCCTGACAGACTGCTGATTTTATGTATTCCATGTTTCGATGGGCAGGAATGCATATTGTGAAATATGACCATCGTTCCGTTAC
>JAGBOF010000024.1 GCA_017633985.1 Bacteroidales bacterium | reverse complement strand
GCCCTGTAGCATAATAATCTAGAAAAAACAGTTTTTTTGAGGTAAAAAAAGGGTTTTTTTAGGGTGAAAAAATAGTTTTTTTCAAATTATTACGGCAAGGGGCAGAAGTGAAATGCATAGGAGCGTGATTTTATTACAAAAGATGCGAATAATTTTTAATTTTTAGGCTATTTTTTAGTGAAAATAACTTGTTTTTCTGGAAAAAGATTGCGTAATTTATGTAGTATTTTGTAATTTTGCAGTCGGGTTGTCAAATCTTGGGATTTTATCGCTTGAAATGACCCTAAAATCAAAGTATATTACAAAATAAAATTACAATCTGATTCAAAAGATTGCCAAATTTAAAAAGGCTAGAGTACTGATGGAAAAGAGAACTGGTATAATTAACATTGTAATCTATGACATTACCGCCGCAAAGCAAGTAAATACCTTACTTTCTTCTTATAGCAATTGCATACTCTCTCGTAATGGTCTTCCGTTAAGAGACAAAGGTGTGAATATTATCAATATAATCATTGAAGCACCTATGAATGATATCAATTCTCTTACTGGTAAATTAGGCAAATTGAAAGACATTGATGTAAAATGCCTTCTGACTAAAATATAATTTGGTTTTAGGTGCACAAGTGTTAGGCTTTTTAGTCTATATCTAATGGTGCGCAACTATAACTAAAAGAAAATTAAGGAACAAATATATAATAATTAAGTGGTATGAATACAGAAAAAAGAAATAAGGTATTTATCGATCGTGATAAACTTTACAATCTGTTGGATAGAAAAGCTCCGCAGGAAAGTGAATTGAATGAAATATTAAACAAAGCCTTGAAACTCAAAGGTCTTTCGCTTGAAGATGTGGCTGCATTGTTGCGAGTAGAAGATGAAAAGCAGATAGAAAAGATTATGCAGACCGCACACACAGTTAAAGAAGAAATATATGGCAAACGATTGGTACTTTTTGCTCCTATCTATACTGGAAATGTTTGCTGCAATAACTGTACTTACTGTTCTTTCCGTAAAGATAATCACCAATTGAAAAGAAAAATCCTTACAATGGATGAAATTGCCGACGAAACACGTGCATTGCTGCGTCAAGGTCATAAACGTGTGCTGTTGATATGTGGAGAAAATCACAAAAATGACACTTCTTATATGTGTGAAGCCATCAAAACTGTTTACAATGTCAAAGAAAGAGGCTCAAGAGACTATATAAGACGAATAAACATTGAGCTAGCTCCAATGGAAGTAGAAGATTTTAGGCGGTTGCACGAGCAAAAGATAGGAACATACGTTTGTTTCCAAGAAACTTATGACCCTATAGAATACAAACGCTTTCATCCTGCAGGAACTCCTAAAAGTGATTACGAATACCGTCTAACTGTTATGGATAGAGCACAAGAAGGTGGAATAAATGATGTGGGTATAGGTGCATTATTGGGATTGACGGATTATAGGTTTGAAGTTCTTGCTATGATTGAGCATGCTAATCATTTAGAAGAGTGTTATGGTTGTGGTCCTCATACAGTAAGTATACCTAGATTAGAGCCTGCGCAAGGAGCTCCTGATGCTGAAAACGTTCCTAACCCTGTAAGTGATGAGAACTTTAAAAAACTTACTGCTATAATCCGTATTGCTTTGCCGTACACAGGAATGATTCTCTCAACACGTGAAAACTCTTCAATGAGAAACATACTTATCAATTACGGAATATCACAAATATCAGCTGGTTCTAGAACTAATCCTGGTGCGTATGCAGAAGATGAATACAAAACAGGCAGTCAATTTGAGTTAGGAGACCATAGAGAAATGGAAGATGTTATCAATTCTTTTATAGATGCAGGTTATGTTCCGTCATTTTGCACAGGATGTTACCGTAAAGGCAGAGTGGGTGGAGATTTTATGGATTTAGCAAAGCCAGGATTGATAAAACAATACTGTCTGCCTAATGCTTTGTTTACTTTTAAAGAGTATTTGGAAGACTTTGCCCATGAAGATACACGTATTAAGGGTATGGCATTGATAAAACAGATGCTTAACGACTATGATCAAAAGCAATTGATACCGAAGATTGAAAAGAACCTTGCGGATATTGAACAAGGTCAAAGAGACATATACTTCTAATTATGTAATATGTAATATGTAATATGTAATATGTAGTATGTAATATGTTATATGTATTACGGAGTATGTAACCTGACGGTGTTACGATATATCAAATATACTACATCCAATATACTAAATCCAATATACAATATACAATATACAATATACTACATACTACATATTACATATTACATATTACATATTACATACTACGTACTACGTAAATTTTATTGTTCGGTGTATTCGGCGGCGCCTATTGCTGGTGGGGCTGACCGTAAAACTCCAAAAATATCATATGGAACAACCGCATTGTAAGAACTGTTGCCAGAAGATTTAGCAGCCGACGTCTTTAATATATGAAGATCGTTCTGCGTCACATCATTAAACATTGGATCCTTATTAAATATGCAATCCCTTATGTTGTTGTTATTGTTTTTGATTAGAGTTGATTTGATAAGACAATGATCAAAATAAATATTCTGCAACTCCAATGCATTATCCGGGTTTTGTAAAACATTCAATAAGTCAAATTCTATTTCGTTTTCAAGCAACGAACCGTATATTATGCAATTATAAAAGTTACATTTGCTTATAGGTCTATATTGTATGCTTCCTTCAGAGGCTTCATACCAATCATTGAGCAATAAAACCGTTTGATTTCTTGTATTGTCATAACTCCAATAGTTTGCAAACGTACAACCGATGAATTCATAACTACCACCGAGCGTTAAAGCAAGGCTATAAGAGCCTGTATTTTGAATCATAAGATTGGTTGCATAAAGATTACTGCCTCTAGAGTAAAGACCTAACTGGGAACAGTTCTCAATACTCACATTGTTCATGCTAATTGTAGGGTTTTCGTTTACACAACTGTCAACAATCACTCCTATGGTCGCATTCTTTATTTTAACATTGTCCAATACATTATCTTTACTGCGCACCCAAAACCAAATCTTACCCCATTGTCCTGGTATAGAAGCATACCTACCTTGCATACGCAGGGATTGGAAAACAACAGGATTGGTTAATGTGCCTTGAGCTTTAAGAGTTGCATCGCTATAAACCCAAAAGTCAGCATTGTTACCCATATATATTACAGTGTTGTCCGTTAAATTAAGAGTATAAACGCTGTCTACTGCACAAGTGCCTATTATTACATGAGGTTTATCGTTTTTCCATGTTATATTGTTGCCGTTTACAACTACTCCAGCCTTATCTCCGCCATCGTTTGCTAAAGAATAAGCAATAGGTGTGTCAGAAGAATTCAATGTTCTTGTAGGCAAATGATAATAAGCATCTTGACCGTACGCCATTAAGATAACGGATTGTTGTTTTTTGTTGAAAGCAAAGATTATTGAATCCTCTATTAGAAGGGGATTGTTCTGATTGTTAGGTTCTAATTCAGTTCTTATGAATACAAATACCGAATCCTTGGCACCTATTACTATATTTCTAGCAATAAGCGAAGTATCTCCATCAGCATTTAACCTAAAAGCAGAATTACCACCACCGCCCAAGGTTATATAATCTAGTTTAACAGCTTTATTAGAAGGGTTAAACACACGTATTTGCTTTGTTACGCTGCCGACGGTGGTTAGAATGGTGTCAAAAGTTACCGTATCAGCAGAGAAGACAAGTTTAAGAGAAGTATCTTCCGAATATTTTTCTTCGTTGATGCAAGATGTCAGCAACACTCCGAAAGCTATCAAGCTATATATTATCAATAAAAAAATCTTTTTCATACCAAAATTATGTTTTATGTGTTATGTAGTACGGAGTACATATTACATATAACGTAAGACATACTACGTAAATTTTGCAAAGTTACATTAAAAAAATGTAAAAACCATCGGTTTTTACATTTTAAATGAATTAAAAAGATATGTTCTTATAATAAACAGATATGTTTTTGCATTAAAAAGATGTTTGTAAAAAATAAGACGGCGTTAACAAAAATTAATCAGCGATATTAATAAATTTTTATCGCTGATTAGAAAATTTTTATCGCTGATTAATTTATTAATCTCGCTGATTATTTTAAAGAATTGTAATTATGTGTTATTCAACTATTATTTATTACTATTCTATTATCAATGGCTGTGTATGGTTTCGCACTTTAATATAATAAACTCCTGCTTCAAAAGCACTAATGTTGATATTGAATCTTTCAGATGTGATATTTGACTGATAAACTACTTGTCCCGCATTGTTAAATATAGTAACCGTAGCATCTTTATCCAATATCCAATCTCCTAAATCCAATGTAATAACGTCCTTTGCCGGGTTAGGATAAATACTTAACGGATTAATATCAACAATATCCTTATTAGACTGCTCATAATATAGTCTTAAATTGATAGTTGAATCACATCCTTCTAGTGTCTTTAAGTTCAAAGTATATATGCCTGCGGAATCAACATTGAATCCATTCTCATTATAGCTTTCACCCTCTTTAATTGTTGCAATAATCAATGTATCATAGGCTGGGTATACGGTCAAATGAACAGTTACTGATGAATCACAACCGTAAATATTCTGCATTACCTCTGTATATGTGCCACTTTGATACAATGTGCGGCTACCTAATTGATAAGGATAGTTGCTGCATGTTATTTCGCTGAATGTTGTATCATCTAGTGGGCGCTGGGTAAGTGATAGTCTTACAACAGAATCACAGCCTTGAGCACTTATATAAGGAAACTCGTACACTCCCCCTTCGGATATGATCCATCCGTGATAATTATAATATTCTCCATAACAAAATTCCTTCTCTATATCTGTATATATAGTTTGACAAGGAGATTTAGCTCTGAAAACAACCGTACGCCATGAAGAATAACTATCATCTGAACATTTGGTACGCAAATAAGCTGTGTAATTTTGATTGGTAATAAGTCCTGTGAATGTATAATTAGTTGAATAGACATCTGTTATAGCACCATCTGCATCTAGTCTTACCTGATAACAAACACAATCATTGACAGTAGACCATGACAATTGGGCATCATTATCCGTTGCATCAACATATAAATCCTTTGGAGCTTTACAATCAGATGCTGTTATCTCTATATTATCAATTGCTGCTGCAAAATCACTTCCTCCTACTGAATTATTTGTCCACATAAACAATATCTTCTTGCTTTGATTTTGTACATTCTTTAGTTCGGTAAATATTTTTTGCCAACCGTTGGATTTAACAATAGGTTTAACCAATGTATCTTTAGCTGTGTATAGAAAAAAAGGTTGATTGATGTCTACTGTATCATCAATAATGTGTACGGAAAGATAATCCATTGGGTTATTCAATGTGCCTTCACCCTCAACTTTATAATCAAATGACAAAGTATATTCCGTTTGATCTTCAAACTTTACGTTCATAACTCCAATAGCTTTAACAGATTTAAGTTTATTGTATCCGCATGTTCTGCCATTATCGTTTGATATATACAATGAATAACCATTATCATCCTTTGATGCAGCATTACCTACAATCCAACGTGTCTGTGCATTGGTAACAAAGTCCCATTGTGTAAGTTCTTCTAACTGTTCGAACGTTTGAATAAAAGGTATTTCGTTTACAATGGAATTGCTTTTAGTATAGAAATATTGCATATGCGTAGAATCATAATACAGTGACTCATCGTTGCAATCCGTTTTAATATAAAGTTCATAAGAAGATGAAGGATTGAGATTATCAAGCGTAAGATATTTTTCATCTGTGCTTATAACCGTATAATCATCTTCGTAAGAATTTTTATAATACACTTTCCACAAATCATGCGAAGTATCATTGTCATCAAATCTTAACTCTGCCGACTGATCTGTTATATTATATATTTGAATAGATTGATTATCCGGAGATTTACATCCAGCAATGTTTTCTATCACCACATTATCTATTAAATATTCGGATGAAGCAAACATAGTGTCAGAAGGATCTGTTTCATCTATAACATATTTAAACACAATATAGTTACCCGTAGAAGACAATGCTGTATTTTCAAAACTTACTGTCACTTCTTCCCAAGAACTTAACAAATTACCATAAGGCACTTGCATCACATATTCAAAAGTAGAAGTATCTTCCACATCGGACATAACACCAACATACAAATTGCTTAATGAATCCGGCACATTATTGAAATAACGGAATGTCATCTGCAATGTATGTATATCAATATCCAATTGAGGTGTAGCCAACATACATTTATTGACAAGTTTCAATGCTTTATCTCCTTCAAAAACTCCATGCGGCGTAGAAGAAGAATTAATAACCTGTGCAGCGTATTGCTTTTGCTGACCTTGGAATGTAAACAACTGAGTGTTATACACCATACGCCAACATTGTATATCGGTGAAATAAGAATTTTCAAAGCCATCTTGATAAGGTAAATCCTCCTGTGTTAGTCTATTACAATCTGTTTTAAATGCAACTGAATAAGTTGAAGAGCTCTCACCCATAGGACAAACAGCCTTTACCCAAACGATATATTCTTGTGCAGGTTCTAAATTGGTAAGTACAGTACTTTGCTGATTAGAAGTAATGATATTTGCTTGTGAATTAGGAATATTAAGATCGTTTTTCTTATAATAAACCTTCCACTGCGTAGCTTCCGTATTATTATCCTGCCAATAAACTTCAGCGGAATTGTCATTAACCTTGTTTACTCGCACAGAATTAATAACAGGAGACGGACAATCACTCTCTTTTTCTATCAAAATGTTATCTATCTGCACTTGTATCAAACCTGTTGAATCCAAACGGAATGCTAAATGCTTACCATTATAATCAATATAATCGGAATGAGATCCCAAACGTATAATATTCTTTGTCCATACAGTATCCGCAGAAACAGTACTGATTGGTTCGAACGTACTTGTATCATAAATATCTTTCATTACACCCAAATACAAATCATGCCCTGTTGAATGGCTCATACTTTTAGCATAAAAGGTAATGACTATGTCTTCTGCATTGTTTTGTGTCTCTATAATAGGAGAAACTATTGTCTGTTTGCCCCATCCGAATGACAAAGACCAATTAGAATTATAACCGTCATTAGTTATAGATGGATAAACCAACTGTGCAAATCCCAAATCAAACACGTATGGTTCGGTAACCTGCCAACAACCATAAGTTTCATCCTCAAAATCACTTAACCAAGGCAAATTATCTTCGCTAACAGGCGGACATTGTGTAGTAAACTGCACATCTGTTGTGTAATTACTTGAAGAAGATACACATAAAGCTTTCACACGTGCTTTAAATGTTACTGCTGTTTTCAAATTATTAAGCGTTACTAGCGGATTATTAACAGTCATTACAACAGAATTTTGCCACAAAGTATCTTTATCCTCCGTATATTCAAATTGCCATGAATCATGTTCCAATGTATCATTGATAAACAACGTTGCATCGGTTGTAGATACGTCTTTAACTTCTAAATCAAAGGGTTTAATACACTCAGGAAGTATCATTTGCGGACCTTGCACATCATCCAAATAAATTACAGCCCCATTACCTGAATCATCTACCCTGAAAGCTATATAAATATCCTCATCTGCATAAGCGGAAAGCGAATAAGCATAGCGTGTCCACTCATCAGGCAAATCAATCTTTGCCAAAGTCTGATCAAACGCAGTTACTTTAGAATTATCTGTCATTGAAACCAACACCTCAAAAGTCTGCGTACGTTCAACTTCAAATGCAGATAACACATAAAAGACAATACTGTCCTTTTGTTTTACATGCAGCGCAGGTGTTATCAGATAACTGTCATATCCGTCAAAACTCCAATTAAGAGCTGCACTATTATTACCCGAAAAAGCCTCCTTACTGTCTTTTTGCCATTGCATATCGCCGTAAGAATTCAATATCTTCCAGCCTTCAGGTAAGAAATTGCCCTCAAAACTTTCCCTCAAAAAGCTCTGGGCAAACGCAGTGTATGAAAACAATATCATACCAACTGCAAACACAAATCTTTTTAATGTCTTCATTTTTTTTAAGTTTTTGAATTACTAACCGCTGCAAAGATATGTAAAAAATTTATATTATCCAAATTATTTTAGAATTATTTTACTATCACAGAATCAAGTAAATACAAGCTATGAAAATAAAACAACGTTTCAGTAAATTTTTAAGGCGATTGAGTAAAACAAAACGACGTTTGAGTTGAATAAAACGCCGTCTTAAATTTTTTTAAATTTTTTAAACTTTTACAAGCAAAAAGATGCGTAAATTTTAAAAATTATTCGCACTTTTTTTCGATTTTTAGGTGAATTTAAAGCATATTCTTCGCAGATTTGTCCTGATAAATTGCTGATTTTTCGCTTTACTTTTCCCTATCTTCTTTATTATTTGCCCTAATTAAGAATCAATGAAAACTCTTTCGGATATTTAACTGTATAAGAGAATTGCAACTGCTTGGTTTCTTTTGGTGCTAGCTGCAGATTCCATTTGATAATACCTGTATTGGAATTAAGATTTCCTTCGCCTTTATCAACATTAGTAATCTTTATATCAGCATTTTGCGAAACAGGTATCTGGTCTTTGATTTCCAAATCCACTGTTTGGCTTTTGGTATTCTTCACATTGATTGTAACGGTTACTGTTTCCTCTACATTGGAGGACAAAAAACCTTTGTCAGGTGATGATTTTCTTACCTTTCTTATAGTTTTGACACCTTTATCCTCCCCTGCCGAGAATTTCAATGTATCTTTGACGGAATTTGTATTGATGTATGATTTAGCAATATACTTTCCATTTAAAAATATATCACATGATGCGTTTTGCAATGTCAATTCCTCCCAATCAGGTAACAATGCCGTGTAATAAACCTTCTCTGCTGCTTTAGGAGTTGAAAAATGTTTGAATTCTGCTTTCACAGTATCAAATGTAAGCGGTATTGTAAGGGCTTTATCAGCGGAACTTACAGCTTGTTGGGTATTGAGTGTGTATTCTTTGCTCAAGGTAAGGTTTTCAGAGGCTGCAACAGAGAGCATAGGTGCTGCATCAAAGGATTCTTCTGCATCAACTGTATATTCTGTATCCCCACTTTCTGCCATTAAGTTCACTGTTGTGGTTTTAACGCTGTTGGCTACTGCTCTGCTTTTGTACATCTTGGCTCCCACATACTGAACTTTCGGTTCGTTATTCAGATACCAAGTATACAACTCCTGATCCTCTCCTGCCCAACCGCCTTGATTGGTAGAAAAAACTATTTCGCAATCTTTCCAATTCTCACCTGTAGACTGTTGAACATTGGTTTTTAGGTTGAATACAGCATTCTTGTCTTGTTCGTTAAGGTTTACGTCATACGAATAGTCACAAAAAACACCTGAAACCAAATAATCATAATGCAAAGTGGCAGTCATATTGCGGTTAGAGTATATATTGACAGTTATATTCTTTGATTTGGAAGTCAGATTGCAGTTACCGTTATATTGTTTTATCAAACTCTCCAATTCATCTTCCAATTGTGTCTTTTCAAATCTCAACTCTTCGTTTTCTTTCTTTGCTTTACCTATCAATGCATTGAGTTTAATACCTTCTTCCCTTTGAAATGCGAACTGATCCTGCAGGGTTTTGACAGTATCTATTGCTTGTGGGTTTTTAACGGCTTTTATATTGCTCAAAGCTGTCTTTTGTTGGTTGTAAGTTGATATAAGAAGGTTGTTATCGGTTATTTTACTTTCGGTTTTCTCTAGTTTATCTCGCAAAGAAGTTATCTGATTGTAAACATTTGGTGTAAAATTCTCTTTAGCTACTTGATTAAAAGATTTGGTTACGTCTTTCAAATTGACAGAAGTAATAAAAAAATCTTCATTCTGTGCAAAATGCAGGTTTTGTTTTGAAAATTCCGTTGCGTTATCGGTGATTATAAACTTATTACTGCCTTTTTGCAGATTAACCTTAACGCTTTTTTCCACCAAAGCACTGTTAGGATAAACAGTTACTTTATCTAATCTACTTTTTATTTCATTCTGTGCTGCTGCAGTCATACATAAAGACAACATCATTGCACTTAAAATTACCTTTCTCATAATATACCAAGTTTTAATTTTGCAAAATTATAATAAAATTATTGAAAAACTGTGCCAAACAAACAAATAAGACAGACAAATTCCGAAAATTATATTATCTTTGCAGAAAGTTTTTCACTAAAAAAGCAATCTTATTATAGTAATTTAATGAAAGAGTTAATATCAATAATAGTTCCTGTTTATAATAATGAGAAAACGTTGCGTCGTTGTGTAAGCAGTTTGTTGGATCAGATGTATCCTCACATTGAAGTATTGCTTATAGATGACGGAAGTACTGATTTATCAGGACAAATCTGCGAAGAATATGCTTTAAAAGACCAAAGGGTCAGAGTTTTTCACAAACCTAACGGAGGAGAATCCTCGGCACGCAACTTTGGTCTTAACAATGTGAAAGGAAGTTGGGTAACATTCTGCGATGCTGATGATTTTGTAGGCAGAAGTTATATATTTTCTTTCTTATATCGCAAAAGATTGGACAAAGATTGCTTATACATAACAGGTGAGCGTGAAGGATTTTCAGAAAACGACTTAAAACAAGTAAGGGGTATATATTATAGCGGACAGGTTGATCAAGAAATGCTTGACAAGTTGCAAAAAAACGGCACTGTATGGGGAAAACTTTTCAATAGAAAGACGATTAACAGAATCAGATTGCGGTTTAATGAAAATATTTTCTACGGTGACGATAAACTTTTCATGATGCAATACCTAAAAGAAATGAAAGAAGTAGCCTATAACAGAAAATATTTCCCTTATAACTACATTAATAATTTCAGTCCGAAGAAATTTATGCACGATTTTAGTAAACAAAGGATTAATTACCGTGCTAATATTGACGGATTGAAGCTTGCATGGCCGGAAAACTGCAAACCTTCGTGGTTTACCATTCATTTCAAATTGATTTTCTTCTCCGTATTTTACGAAAATGTTTCAAAAGCCCAGAAAATTAAAAACCTTGCGACCTTAAGAGACGATCAAGATACCAAAATCATATTGGAAGAACTCATTAAAAACGGAGGTAAACTAAAAATAATATGGAAAATGTTTCTTAAACGCAAATATAAAACGCTGTGTACCGTCTGTACTCCAGCAGTTAGAACAGCTGTAAACATATTTGCTAAAGAAGGTAATATAGCTTTGAAGAAATTTTTAAAGAAAACCGTACATCCTTAATAGAATATAATTGTATAAGGTTATAATCAACTGTTTTTTAGGAATGTATTTGTGATAAAATAAAATCTTCTGTCTTTTTCATAAGCCACATAGGCGTTGAAGTCGCACCAGAAATACCAACTGTATTGAATTTTTTCAATTTCTCCATATCAATATCCTGCGTATCGGTTATAAAAAACGTATGTTCATTGCAGGATTTGCACAGATTGTATAAATAAAGTCCGTTGGAAGAATGTTTTCCTGACACAAAAAGCACACAATCGACGCTTTTAGCAAATTCTTCTATCTTCTCTGCACGGGAAGACACCTTCTTACAAATAGAATCTGTAACTAAAATATCCCCTGTCTTATGTTTAGACTTTATAAGTGCTATAATATTCAAGTAATCTTCTTTATTTTTGGTTGTTTGCGAAAAGATATGCAGCGGTTTTGCCATATCTATTTTATCAACATCATCTTCGTTTGAAACAACTACCGCAGTATTGTCTGTCTGTCCTACAAGCCCTACGACTTCTGCATGTCCTTTTTTGCCAAATATCACTATTTGTCCACCTTTTTGCTTCATATCTTGATAACCTGTCAATACATCCTTTTGAAGCTTCAATACCATGGGACAAGTTGCATCTATAAGCGTTATATTATTACGTTTGGCTGTCTCATAAGTGGAAGGAGGCTCACCATGTGCACGTATCATAACTTTACAATCATGCAATAATGAAAATTCCTGCAAGGAAATAGTTTTCAAACCCTTTTTCTCCAAACGTTCCACCTCCATTGAATTGTGCACCACATCACCTATGCAATACAATGTGCCGTCTTTTTTCAATTGTTCTTCCAATGAGTTTATCGCCCTGACAACTCCGAAACAAAAACCTGCTTGTTGTTCTATTATAGTAGTCATTTGCATCAGTAATTTGTGCAAAGATAGGAAAAAATACATTATCTTTGCAAAAAATATCAATATTATGTTAGATTTTAAAGCAATAACACCTCAACAAAGCGGACTATTCAAACGCTATTATTACAACAAAACTTCACGCAATGCCGAAAACTCTTTCGGGAACCTCTGTTGCTATTCATTTCTTTATAACGGAGAATACTGTGAACTGAATTCCGAAATCTTACTTACCCGTATACACCTTGATTATGGCAAACACATTCTGTATTACCCGCCTTTAAAAGAATCTTACGGCGACAAGACGCAGTTATCTTTGCTTGAAGACACAGTACAGTTGCTTATCGATGATGCAAAAAGCAACAATTACATATTAAGTTTCGTAATTGACAATCCTGAAATATTGAAACAATGCTGTTGTAAGGAATTTGACATCAATGCAAACCGAAATATGTTTGACTATCTGTATTTACGAGAGGATTTGATGAACCTTAAAGGCAAAAAGTACCAACCTAAACGCAATCATATCAATCAATTCAATGCCAGATACACATATCAATACAAAGAATTGTCCAAACAGGACAAACAAGCGTGTTTGCAGATGTTGCAAACATGGAGAGAACAGGAAATGAATATATCTCCTGAATACAAAAGGGATTATGACGATGAGAAATCAGTAATTGAATACCTTTTTGACTGGTTTGATGAGTTGGAAATATACGGCGGAGCAATTTATACTGACGGTAAAATGATTGCATTCTCATTGGGAAGTCCTATAAACAAAGATACATTTGACACACATATCGAAAAAGCCGACAGAAACTACATGGGTGCTTACACAGTTATCAACAAAGAGATGGCAATTCACATTCCGCAAGATTTTGTTTACATAAACCGTGAAGAAGACAAGGGTATAATGGGCTTAAGACAGGCAAAACTGTCCTATCATCCCTTTATGTTGATAGAAAAATACATCGCAACGCTGAAAAACTGAATATAAACGATGCAAAACGGCGGATTAGTAACAAAATACAAAGAGTTGTGGGTTGAAATATTCGGTGATAATCTGGCATTTGTAGACAAATATTTCTCAAAGTTCCTTAACGATGACACATTCTGCCATATCACTGACACAGAAACCACTGATCAAAGCAATCAAGAACTTATTTCTGCCCTTATTGCATGCAAATATAAGTGGTTTTGGCAGGAAGAATTGTTTGACTTTGCATATTTAAGCGGCATACTCACAGATAAAAATCACAGAAAACAGGGTTATTGCAGCCAATTGATAACAAACAGCCTTAATAAACTGTCAAAAAACGACACTTTGCTGTGCGGACTTATTGCAGCTGATGAAAATTTGATTGAATATTACAAAAAATTCGGCTTTGTGCAGATAAATCCTACCAAAGAAGTGATTTTCAACCGCCGAAACATCAATAAATCCCTTATCGACAGCTACTTCCTGCTCAAAGACATTGATTTGACGGACCACCGTTACATAAGATTCTTTTCCAGAAGGGATAATGCAGTAAGCCATAGCATTGAAACTTTAGCGTTATATGATAACAACTATCTGAAATACGCTGTCATGTATCAGGGAAGCCTACGTTCTGTTGCCATAGGGCGTAAAACCAAGGATTTCATTGAATTAATTGACATTAACTACACTGACAGCCAAGCCCTTGAGGCCATTTTGTCGCTTATTGCGTTTACTTACAAAAAGGATGTTAAGATATTGAAACATCAAAACGGTATGTTAAGGATTCTAAATGCCCATAAACTCCTTGAAATATATGCATCAAAGCACTATAATGAAGATTTTTCGCTCCATATCACCGATGAAATCATCACACAGAACAACATAACCGTCCGTATCTGCAATTCAACTGTGCAAAACATCAAAAATTCATACGCAATTCCCCATTTAACCATAGAGGAACTCACATTAAAGCTATTTTCTGACGGCAAAATGTTCTTAATGCTTGACATCTAATTTCGTTTGTACTTACCACTGCATTTTTACAACATTTCATTCCTAACCTTTTGCAATAAAATAGACTAATACCTCATGAAAATCACACATAAATGCGTTGTTGCTATCACCTAAATGCATATCACTTCCGATTTTATAGCTAACATCTTGAAAAAATCTGCGAATAATTTTTAAAAAATAGCGTGATTTTTACTAAAAAATAGCCATTTTTTATTAGAAAATACGCATCTTTTTAGACTAACACTGCGCTTTTTTAAGATTAATCCTGCATCCTTTTAAATTAATCCTGCATTCTTTGAGATTAATCCTGCATCTTTTTAATTTAATCTTGTATCTTTTCAGATTAATCCTGCATGTAGTAAAAATAAAATGCCTTAAAATTTCATCATATCATTATCAGGCAAAAGAAATAACACAAAATAAAGACAAAAGAAAAGCGGACTGATGAAACAATCAATCCGCCGAAACAAAAATCAAAAATTTCTACACAGTTATTTTTCAGCTTCAATGGCTGCCTGTGCTGCTGCCAAACGTGCAAGAGGCACACGGTAAGGTGAACATGACACATAATCCACGCCGCTGTTGTAGAAGAATTTAACACTTTCGCCATCGCCTCCGTGTTCTCCGCAAACACCTATACGCAATTTAGGATTAGTCTTTCTGCCGTGCTTGATTGCATGCTTAACCAACAGCCCTACTCCGTCCTTATCAATAGTTTGGAACGGATCGTTAGGCAATATTTTCTGTTCTGTATATGCTGCCAAAATTAAATTAACATCGTCTCTTGAGAAACCGAATGTCATTTGCGTCAAATCGTTTGTACCAAAAGAGAAGAAGTCTGTCATTTTAGCGATCTCACCTGCTGCCATAGTAGCACGCGGAACCTCTATCATAGTACCGAATTTGTATTCGATTTTCATCTTCTTTTCTGCTTCAACTTTCGTATGTATGTAATCGCAAAGTGATTTCTGATGTTTCAATTCCTCTACCGATATAGTCAAAGGTATCATTATTTCAAGATGTGGGTCAAAACCTTCGCTCTTAACATCACAGTATGCTTCAAACAATGCACGGAACTGAATCTTTGATATTTCAGGATAAAGGATTCCAAGTCTTACTCCTCTGATACCCATCATAGGATTTACTTCCTGCAATGCTGCTATTCTGTCCTGCAATTCCAAAATAGTAATACCCAAATCCCTGGCAATAATCTTCTGTTGTGATTCATCTTTAGGTGTGAATTCATGAAGCGGAGGGTCCATCAAACGTATTGTTACAGGATGTCCGCTCATTATCTTCAACGTGGATTTTACTGATTCACGCATATAAGGCAGCAATGCATAAAGGTAAGAACGTCTGTCTTCGGTTGTGTCTGACAAAATTATCTTACGCATGATTGCCAAAGGAACTTCGCTGTCTTTTCCATAGAACATGTGTTCTATTCTGAACAAACCGATTCCTTTTGCACCGAAATCAAGTGCTTGTTGTGTATCAATAGGGTTGTCAGCATTGGTTTCAACGCCTATCGTCTTGATATCATCCACCAAGGACATAAACTGTTTGAACAAAGGAGAGTCTGTAGGTGACACCATCTTGATAGCACCTTCATAAACATAACCTTTAGAACCGTTAAGTGAAATAGTATCGCCTTCTCTGAATATCTTATCACCTATTTTTACGACTTTATCGCCCATAATAGACAAATCTTCACTGCCGAC
Organism: Bacteroidales bacterium; assembly: GCA_017633985.1. GTDB lineage: Bacteria > Bacteroidota > Bacteroidia > Bacteroidales > P3 > Scybalousia_A. Next base: position 6,355 of record JAGBOF010000024.1, on the reverse strand, counting down.
AATACAACATTTTCCCCAACCTCTTGCTACCAATGCAGCATGTGAAGTCATACCTCCGCGTGCGGTTAATATACCACCTGCAGCCTGCATACCTTCCACATCTTCAGGATTTGTTTCTTCACGTACTAATATAGCAGTCTCACCCAAATCATTCAAACGCATTGCTTCTCTACTTGTCATTGCTATCTTTCCGCAAACGCCTCCGGGACCTGCAGGAAGCCCGTGACCGATAACAGTTTTGGTTGCTTCGTCTTTTACATCCAATACAGGATGCAGCAATTCATCCAACTGATTAGTATTAACACGGCAAATAGCTGTCTTTTCGTCTATCAATCCTTCTTCAAGCATATCAACAGCCATCTTAACGGCAGCTGTTCCCGTACGTTTACCTACACGGCATTGCAACATGTACAACACTTTGTGCTGAATAGTGAACTCAATATCCAACATATCGTGGTAATACGCCTCAAGGTTCTGTCTTACCTGACAAAGTTCCTGATAAACTTCCGGCATATTCTCCTGTAAAGAAACAAGATGTTTATTATGTGCATTTTTAGTTTCGTCATTCAACGGATTAGGAGTACGTATTCCTGCAACAACATCTTCTCCCTGTGCATTAATCAACCATTCACCGTAGAATTTGTTATCACCTGTTGCCGGATCTCTTGTAAAGGCTACACCTGTTGCAGAATCTTCACCCATGTTTCCGAAAACCATAGCCTGAACATTAACAGCTGTGCCCCAATCTTCAGGAATCTTTTCTATACGGCGGTAAGATACAGCTTTATCTCCCATCCATGATTTGAATACGGCTTTGATTCCGCCTTCCAATTGCTGTTTTGCATCATCAGGGAAATCAACCTTCAACTCTTTCTTTATAATCTGTTTGAATTTATTTGCCAAATACTGCAAATCCTGCGAAGTCAATTCAGTATCGGATTTATATTTGTGCTGTTTCTTATAATCATCCAAATACTCATCCAATAGTTTTCTTATACCTTTGCCCTGTACAGGTTCTTTACCTTCTGCTTTCTCCATAACAACGTCCGCATACATCATAATCAAACGTCTGTATGAATCGTATACGAACCGCTCATTATTAGTTTTTGCAATCAATCCCGGAATAGTTTCGCTTGACAAACCGATATTCAATACCGTATCCATCATACCAGGCATTGATATTCTTGCACCCGAACGGCAGGAAACCAACAAAGGATTGTCCTTATCTCCGTAGCAGGCACCCATTATCTGACCTATCTTATCCATACCTGCCCAAACATCTTCCATCAAACCCTGCGGAAGTGAGCAGTTGTTGGCATAATAATCCGTACAACATTCCGTAGTAATTGTAAGACCTGCAGGAACAGGAAGTTTCAAAAGACACATCTGTGCTAAATTGGCACCTTTTCCGCCAAGAAGGTTTTTCATTGACGCATCACCTTCGGCTTCACGGTTCCCAAAAGTGTAAACATATTTCTTATTCATAATTAAAGAAAATTAAATAAATTACTAAAATTATTCCTTAAAAGATTTTGCAAAATTAGTAAAAAATTATGACAATCGGCTGTAATAATACAAAAAACTTATATTTTATTACAATGCAAAAGCACCCGCTTATTGCTTTTTTATTTAATAACAATTCCTTTTAGCACGTCTTTTTTCAGTCTGCGGTTTATACTGTCTTTCATCGCATCCCTTACCATAAACAATTCCGCCTTAACCGAAGGCAAGGATACTTTGACGTTTAATATCGCTCCCTTCAAACGTATATCCGTTATAAAATTAACGACAACCGTACCGACAATCTCTTTAAATATTTCAATAATCTTATCTTCGTACGGATTATAATCTATATGCGATTTCTTCATAAACTGATTCAATACTTCATATATAGGAGCTTCCGTAGCCGTTGAACGGCCCCTGCGCTTTTTCTCCAGAACGTAATATTTGTTTAATCCGCTCATAGTTTTATGATTGTGCTTTGGTCTTTTTTATTGGCAGGAATTATCATTTCAGTCCTGTCAGGATGTGTGTCGGTAATAAAAACCTGCGGGAACTTCTCACCTGCCACCAATTGAAGTATCTTTTGAACGCGTAAGAAATCAAATTTATCAAAAATATCATCCAAAAGCAATATCGGAGACACATTGTTATGACGCTGTATGTAATCAAACTGCGACAGTTTGAGTGCTAAAATAAATGTTTTTTGCTGTCCCTGCGATGCAGCATGCGAAGCGTTGTGTCCGTTTATTGTAAAAAGTATATCGTCTCTGTGAATACCGCATGAAGTGTAGCAAAGAATTCTTTCCTTTTCCTTATTACGCTTAAGAATCTCTATAAGACTGCCTTCGTAAGTCTCATATTTTGCATCAATGTCTTCATTACCGCCCGAAACGTATGCATAATTTTCTTTAAACGGTGTTATAAATTCCTTAAAGAACTCTTTGCGCTTATTTTGAATCACGGTACTGCATGCAGAAAGCCTTTCATCCCATATTTCAAGCTGAACGGCGTCATAAAATCCGCTTTGGGAGAAATATTTCAACAACTTATTACGCTGAAGCAAACATTTATTGTAATTAATCAAGTTATCCATATACACAGTATCCGTTTGGGAAAGGACAATATCCATAAACTTACGTCTGCTCTCGCTTCTGCCTGTCAGATATATATGATCACCGGGTGAAACTACCACACAAGGAATTTTTCCTATATGTTCGGAAAATTTTTTATACGGTTGCTTACCGTGCTTCAATACTTTGCGTCCGCCTTCTTTCAAAGAAACCGTAAAACTCTCCTGCAAACTGTCGTTTAACTGATAATCACCGCGTAAGGAAAAGAAATCAGCGCCGTAATTTATTATCTCACTGTCTGCACATCCCAAAAAACTTCTGCAAAAAGACAGATAATATATAGCATCCAATATATTGGTTTTGCCCACACCGTTATTACCGACAATACAATTGATTTCGGAGAACTGCAATTCCTTTTGCGTGAAATTTTTAAAATTATTAAGCGTTAAACTTCTTATAAACATAACTTGATTCCTCTGCTGCGTATTTTAAAACCGTCAATTAACGTAATGTTTTGCAAATTTACGAATAATTTTTCACACTGCAAATTTCTGTCAAATCACGCCGCTGAAAAATAACGCCGTTTAAAGAAATTATTCTGCGTGATTAATAAATTTTTATCGCTGATTAATAAAATAAAACGCCGTAAAAATTTCTTTAAACGGCGTTATTTTTTTGCAGTATGTAATTATATGAAAATGAGACCTATTTTAAAGACTCCAATTCCTGTTTCAATGCAGATAGTTTGCTTTCGCAATCAGCCAATTTCTTTCTTTCCAATTCCACAACGTTAGCAGGTGCGTTGGAAACGAATTTTTCGTTGGACAGTTTCTTACTTACCGACATTTTGAAGCCTTCGTAGTATTTTATTTGGTCGTTTATCTTCTTTATTTCCTCGTCTTTATTGACGTTTTGGGCAATAGGGATAAACATTTCGGTGGTTCTTACCATCAAAGACAGGGTTCCCTCTTGTTTTTCGTCAACAAAAGTGATTTTCTCTACGTTTGCAGTCTTTATTATTATGCTTTCGTACTTTGAAATCAAATCTTTGCTGTTTGAAACTTTGACATAGCACTGCAATACCTGTTTAGGGGAAATGCCTTTGGAGTTACGCAATCCACGTATTGCCGTAATAATTTCTTTAATAAACGCAAACTCGCCGTCCATTGGGTTTTCATTGCTTGTAAGCGCAGGATAAGATGCGTTCATTATGAAATCATTTTCGTCTCTTTCCCTCAAATTGTGGTAAATCTCCTCCGTAACGAACGGCATAAACGGATGAAGAATTTTCATTAAGTCTTCAAAGATGTCAATTACCGCTTCGTAGGTCTGATTATCGATAGGCTTTTGATATTCAGGCTTAACAATCTCCAATAACCATGAGCAGAAATCGTCCCAAATGAATGTATAAATATTTTTTAAGCTTTCGGATAAACGGTATTTGGAGAAATCGTCGTTAATTGACTCAATCATTACGTTCATACGTTGTTTGAACCAATCAAGAGCCAGTTTTGAATGCTCGGGTTGCGGTATTTGTTCTACCGAAAAGCCTTTTACCAAACGTAAAGCGTTCCAAATCTTGTTGGAGAAGTTACGTCCCTGTTCGCAATAGACGTCATCAAACAACAAATCACCGCCTGCAGGTGATACCATCAGCATTCCCATTCTTACACCGTCGGCTCCGTATTTTTCTATCAGATCCAACGGATCAGGAGAGTTGCCTAACGACTTGGACATCTTCCTTCCCAATTTGTCCCTTACCGTTCCTGTGAAATAAACGTTCTTAAAAGGAATTTCATCTCTGTATTCCAAACCTGCCATTATCATTCTGGCAACCCAGAAGAACATAATATCGGGTGCGGTTATCAAATCGTTGGTAGGATAATAGTATTCAATTTCTTTATTCTTCGGATCACGCACACCGTCAAAGCAACTCATCGGCCAAAGCCATGAAGAAAACCAAGTATCCAACACATCCTCATCCTGACGCAAGTCTTCTATGGTGTAATTCTCCGTAGGATATAATTCAATTGCCTTTTTGTAGGCTTCTTCTTTCGTTCTGCCGACAACAATTTCCTTATTAGGCAAATAATATGCAGGAATACGGTGACCCCACCACAACTGACGCGATATACACCAGTCTTTAACGTTCTCCATCCAGTGACGGTAAGTATTTTTGAACTTTTCAGGCCAGAACTGTATCGTATTAGTCTCTACAACCTCCAACGCAGGCTTTGCCATATCCTCCATACGGCAGAACCACTGCATGCTGAGTTTCGGTTCAATAGGAACGCTGGTACGTTCACTCAAACCGATCTTATTATCGTAGTCTTCAATCTTTTCAATCAACCCTTCGTTTTCCAAATCCTTCACTATGGCTTTGCGGCAATCGAATCTGTCCATGCCTTTGTACTCCATGCCGTTTTCATTCAACGTTCCGTTGTCGTTAAAGATGTTGACTGCGTCAAGTTTATGCTTATTGCCTATATTATAATCGTTGATATCGTGACAAGGAGTTATCTTCAAAGCACCCGTACCGAAAGTCATATCAACGTATTCATCAAATATGACAGGAACTGCACGGTTTACGTGAGGCACTATCACTTTCTTGCCCTTAAGATATGAAAATCTTTCATCCAATGGATTAACGCAAACGGCAGTATCGCCCATTATTGTTTCGGGACGCGTAGTTGCAACAACTATATACTTGTCTTCATTTTCCAAATAGTAACGTAAGTAATATAACTTGCTGTGTTGTTCCTTATAAATAACCTCTTCGTCACTTACAGCGGTCAAAGCCTTCGGATCCCAGTTCACCATACGCACTCCGCGGTAGATAAGACCTTTGTCATACAATCTGCAAAAGACATCAACCACAGCCTCGCTCATATCTTCATCCATCGTAAACTTGGTTCTCTGCCAATCACAACAGCAACCCAACTTACGGAGTTGTTGAAGTATTATTCCGCCTTTTTCTTCCTTCCATTGCCAAGCATATTTAAGGAATTCCTCACGGGTAAGATCGCTTTTGTTGATACCTTTTTCCTTCAAAAGATTGACAACCTTCGCTTCGGTAGCAATACTTGCGTGATCGGTACCCGGAACCCAGCAAACATTCTTACCGTTCATCCTTTCCTTACGGCAAAGTACGTCCTGAATTGTCTCATTAAGCATGTGACCCATGTGCAACACTCCCGTAACGTTAGGAGGCGGTATTACGATAGTATAAGGTTCCCTATCATCGGGTTCGGAGTGGAAAAGATTTTTCTCAATCCACTTGTCATACCATTTTTGTTCTACATTCTTTGCTACATATTTAGATTCAATTTCAGCCATAGTCTATCAGTTTCTTTTATTATTTAATGCAAATGAAGTCAATGCGGTAATAATCCCGCTATTGCAACAATGAGTTGCAAAAATACGAAAATTTAAGCAATCTATAGTCGTTTTTATGAAATTTTTAGCGAAAAACAAATCAACACTCAACCGATTCCGTCCTTAAAAAAGATACCGCAGAGAAATAATACGCTATTTTTCGAAAATAATCAGCGAGAAAAATAAAATAATCAGCGAGAAAAATAAAATAATCAGCGATAAAAATAAATTTTTATCGCTGATTATTTTAAGGGCTTGTAACTTTCGGCTTAATGGTCAAAAAGTAGGCTGAATTTGCGTTCTAGAGTGTCAATTGGTCAAAAAGTAGGCTAAAACATAGGCTAACTCAAAGAATATGAGCAATAAACGGAGCGTAGCGTAGCTTATTACTCATATTCTTTTGCGAT
>JAGBOF010000023.1 GCA_017633985.1 Bacteroidales bacterium | reverse complement strand
TTATGATATTCTCTTGGGAACTTGCTCTGAGCAAATGAAAGCAGGATTTCTTAACTGCGAAACTCTGTGTGCCTGTGATACATATCAATTCAATGATTATTCTAAATATGCCGTCAATGTCTTCAACGAAGAGGCTAAGCGAAAACAAAGGGAAGAGCATTTCCATGTTGATTTGAATAATGCCTATCAATTAGGCAGACGGTTAGTGAATAACGCCCGCTCAATGAGATAAATTTTAATAAAAATCAGTGATTAAAAAAATTAAAGTCCCACTTCAGTGAAATAAAGTGCGACTTTAATTTTATGAAAAGAGGTGTTATGTAATTTATACCTGTTTTAGCATTATTTTCTTCTTATCTTTCGGTAAAGATATGCAATATATTCAAACAAATCCATAGAAGTAGTTTTGTCTTTGGGTATCTGAAAGTCTATTCTCGGCGAAACAGTGCCGTTAAGTCCGATATTTTGAAATTCTTGCATAAAAGCATTGACGTATTTATCAGTAAGAAAACTTTGTTTTAAGTCAATAACGAATTTACCTGCAATGTTAATCATCTCTATCGTCAATCCCCTGTCGCCGCTTGTGTATATATGCAGCCCGTCAATGTATTGCTCCATATCTCCCATCATCGCCCTGCCTAAATAACTCATCGTAAAGGTGTCATTAATGAATCCGCTCATTTGTTGCATCATCTTAACCCTGTCATCGTACGGCATACTCTCCAATTTATCGGCAACGGTTTTCATAATCATAGCATTGGTACGGGCTGAATCAACCTCACGCTGTTTATTTAAAAGTTCCTTACTCTTAACTCCGAACTCTCCGATACTCAATTGCTTTTCCTCTTCACCATAAGGCAAATAAACACAACTGACACAATTTCTGAATGTATTTTCTACACCTAAAACTTTTCTCCAATCGCAAACAACGTTACTCATTATAGTTTTGCCGTCGGTGTTATTGGTCTTTGCAATGGCTTTTTGCAACATTAATGAAGTTAAAATCACAGGCGTGCAATTCAGTTGCTTACATACTTTCATAAAATCATCTTCTGTAAACTCTATTTCCCAGCGGCAATAATGCGTTTGCTCACTTTCTAATTCTGGTAAGCGGAAACATTGCGGTTTTTCATAACGGAAAACTTTTGAAGCGTCTATTTCAAAATTTCCGTCCACTGTCGGATCCGCCGTTTCGCCTTCTAACAGAGGCGTTTTGGCTAAACGCAATCCAGGAACCTGCAACTTGCTGCGTTTATAATTAGGATAAGAAAGGTAATAATAGATAAGAGTTCTAATAAAAGGCATAATACCCAAACCGTCACACATCCCGTGATGGAAAGCAATGTAAATACTTTTCTTATTCACCGTTATATCAATAATATGATACTGAACAGACATACTGCCCAACGCCCTGAAACGTTTTCTCCGCTGCGGGATAGGTTTAAACGGGCATTTGTCCAAATAATACAGTCCGTCACTGTGCAGACGTAGTTTTGTATTCAGATAAGGATACCGTTTAAAAGCCATTCGACACGCATCGTTTAAAGCATTGTCCTTGATACGGCTTTTCATTCTCACCTCAAAAATCTGACTCTCCACTCCGTCCTTACGATATAAAAATGTACTTCCTGCACGTATTTTTCTGTTAAATTCTTCCATAATATTATTGATATATTGAGTAAAACAACAATAGCAAAACGACATAAGACAAAAATTTATTGCTTTAATTGTACCAAAAGGTCAAAAAAGAGGAAATAAATACATTGCTTGATTTCACGGCAGCACTGTTTTATTGAGACAGAACTTCGCTTTTATTCTATAAAACAGAGTTTCATTATTGCTAATTGATATAACATTTCTGCTAAAAGTGATGTTGTTTTTGCCACTTACGGAAAGAGTAGCGAAAATACCCCCTCTTTTTAGTAAAAATACCCGGTCTTTTTGGTAAAAATACCCCCTTTTTTCTAAACTCTTTCCGCAAGTGGCAAAATTCTTTTATAATTTGACAGAATTCTTTTATAGTAAGGCATATTTCTTTTGCAGTTTTGCAATATTCAACTGTTGCGGTATTCTTGTGGGGTTTGATTGCAATGGCGTTTAAAGAACTTTGAAAATGACGGAGTGTCGGCAAAATTCAATGTTTGGGCAATATCCGCCACCGACATATCGGAATGTTTCAATAAAACCTTTGCTTGAATGACGCAAGAGCGATTTACATATTGCATA
>JAGBOF010000022.1 GCA_017633985.1 Bacteroidales bacterium | reverse complement strand
AATATTGCTTCTGTTGAATACGGTGATGATAAATGCTCAAAACACTTATCCTGAATTATTAAATGATCAATTACTAATTCACCGCTTCGAAGGAAATTTTCGCAATATGATAAACAATGCTTTGCCGTGTGAACAGAATCCAAATATCATATGTCTGTTTAAAGGAGGCAAAAGAGATATTTATGACTCATTAACTAATGAATACACAGGTTCGTTTTATAAATACAACCTGTGTATTTTTGATACAAATCTTGTTATTAAAGATACGATACCTTTACCCGAATTGTTCAGTGATTTGCACGGTATCAGAATACCTTTTATGATGGGAAAGACCTGTTTCGGTTTTGTAGATGATTTTTCTGATGCTATGTATCATGATGATTATATTTGCAGGTCACTTTTTATAAGACAAAACACCGACAACAAGGAGTTATATACAAACCTTTTAAGCAAAAAGAAAGGAGGCTGGTCATACTCTCCTTTTCATCAATTCTGTGACAGTAATTTTGTTATGTACCGTCATATAGGAAGAAATCTTACATCAGAAGAGTTTTCCATTATGAAAATTGATACGTGCGGAGAAATTATTGATTCTGCAATATTACAAATGCCTTATCCCGTAAATCAATTCGAACTTCACTATTCACCGATATTGTATAATGACCAAATGACTATATTCCACAATACCATAGATTCTTCGGTAATGTATCTGCTTAACGATGACTTCAAAATAACAGGCAAATTATCCTTCCCGCTGCGCGACCCTATGTCTTACGTACCCGGCACATGCTCTTACATCAATTTAGGTGATACAATACTTATAAAAACTATGGATTCCGTCTCAAACTCAACCTTGTATTCCGAATGGTACACCACTACAGAAGTCTTTGTACACTTTATTGACCTTGACAATCTCACTGTCAAAAAAAACATTGCAGATTACCACTGGTGTCCACAATGATTATCTTGATACGGGAGAGTCTTTTTCCTGCTTAATAAACCAATCCAATATGGTTTATCAGACGCCTGATTCCATTTACTTGTGTTTTATCTTGAGGGATTTTGACGAAAAACGTGTCGTAAGACAGTTTTTAACCATTGCTTGCTTCAATATGGACAGCATTATCTTTGTTAAAAAGTTCCCTTTGGGCGGATACTCCGCCTCGAACACAATAGGCTTAACCAATGTCAGGATGATAAACTCATGTGTCTACATGCAACTGGAAAGTGACGCCATCTTGAAATTTGCACCTTACAAAATGCAGGATCCTTTATCTGATTTAAAGGAAGTAAACACCCCTGATAATGACATAAGCGTATATCCTAATCCGGTTACAAATGTTTTGAATGTAACAAGCCGCGGAATCATCAAGGCAATTGAGGTCTTTAATCCTGCGGGAGACAGGATTTACAGACGCAAAGTAAATGAAAAATCCTGCAAGATTCCTTTTGACAATGCTGCCAAGGGAACTTATCTTGTCAAAGTCACAACTGCCGACGGTACAGTAACCGAAAAAATCATCAAATAAGCTTTTTAAGTTCATTAAACACGCTTTCCGATTTACATAGCACCATGTGAAATTCATTTTATATTTATTTAATTTAGTTTAAAACATTCTTCATTTTAATTTAAAACATTCTTCATTGATAAGGCAGCATTAAAGTGCTGCCTTTTGCGTTGAAAATACCGCCTTAAATCTTTTTACCGCCGCCCCGTGGCGTATTAATCCGAAAAAAACTGTTTTTTTGATGCAAAAAAACTGATTTTTTACCCTAAAAAAACACTTTTTTCTGAAATAAAACGCCACGGGGCGGCAGCGATGAGGCATAAGGCGGCATTTTTGCGTTAAAAAGCATCGGTAACATTGCCTTTTATTTCCGTAACAAACCCAATGTGCGGCTTACAAAACCGACACCGTAGCCACAAACGTCATTTCGGTAAATTATTATAAAACAGTGCTGATTTTTTAATAAAACGGTATCTTTTTTGCTGAACGGTTATACAATAAAATCCGCTTTTTTGTGTTTTATATGTGTTAAAAGATTTTCATTTATGAAGGAAAGATTGAAATTTTCAGCGGCAATAATATTACTCTTTTGGGCACTCAATGCTCAAAACCAAACATTTAACTATCCCGACAACTCTGTCCTTGCAACAGGAACGTGGTATAGCGTCAACGTCTCATCTGACGGAGTTTACAAATTGTCGTACAATGACTTTATTTCGCTCGGAGTTCCCGCCGAAGAAATAGACTTTGACAATCTTTCAATATTCGGTAACGGCGGACAGGCAATTGACGATATCCATTCACGGTATAAAGGCTCGGATTTGAAAGAAAACGCCATCTATGTGAACAAACAGGAAAGATATGCGCTGTTTTACGCCAAAGCAACGGTGAAAGATACCTTTGATGCGGCATCGGGGCAGTTTGATTTTACTTTCCATCCTTATGCGGACAAGACCCGTTACTTTATAACGTTTGATAAAAACATAGGCTCGAAGAAAAGAATCTCCGAAGCATCCGAAGCCATGGGCGAGGTATCATCGGAGAAAAATACGGCGAAGGATTTCGCTTACCATAAGCTGGAACTGTTCAATTATTTCTCTTCAGGCAGGGATTGGTTGGGTGAAAAAGTTATGTCCACATCCACCGATTTGAATATTCCTATATCTTTGACCAATGTTTCGGCTGATTACCCTGCGGAATTCAAGGTAAAAATGGTTGTCGAACGCATAGAAAACTCCTCATGCGACATAAGCCTTAACAACCAAGCCGTAAGCAGGCTTTATTTCCCGCCTTTAAGCGCAGTACGCAACACAAGGACCAACAGTTTGGTGTTTTCGCGCAATTTAAATACGGCGGCAAACACCGTAAACATTCATTTCAATGCAGGAAGTTCCAATTCACAGGGATGGTTGGACAATATATTGGTAAATTACACCAAACAACTTTCTTTTAACAACAATTACCTGAAATTTTATTCCGTTGACACGGCTTATAACTCGTGTATAAAATATTCGGTCAGCGGTGTACAGACGGATAATTATGCGGTATGGGACGTAACTGACGCTTCTAACGTACAAAGCGTGGCAAAGGTTGAGAAAAACGGCAGCAATATTTCCTTCAAAGTGCCTGCCGATACAATAAGAACATTGGTTGTTTTGGCGGGAAACTCATTTGCCGCTCCCGTTTTGGAAGATACGATAGAGAATCAGAACCTTCATGCAATAGATACGGCGGATTTTGTAATTGTTACTTATGAAGGATTCCGCAATCAGGCTGAACGTTTGGCTCAATTGCACAGGGATTACGACAGCATAAAGGTTGCGGTTGTGGATTTGCAGCAAGTGTTCAATGAATTTTCCTCCGGAACGCGGGATTTCCTTGCCATAAGGGAATTTATTGCCATGATGTATCAAAAAAGCGGCGGCACAAAACCAGAGAATCTGCTTCTTTTCGGAGACGGAACGTTTGATAACAAAAATATATTGCAATACAATAATAATTATATGCCTACTTACCAGTCCCACAACAATGTTGACACCGATTCGCCGGGTATAACTTCGGACGATATGTTAGCTGCGATAGGTTACGGGGCTATAAATTCGGCGGGCGACACTCTTTTTGTAGGTATAGGGCGTATTACGGCAGGTGATACCGCTACTGCGGAAATTATTGTGGACAAATGCGAGAGATATTTAACCAAAGCGGATTTAAAAAACAACGAAAACGGTGATTGGAGAAACGCCGTAATGCTTACAAGCGACGATGCGGACAATGTAAGTGAGCTTTACTTTATCCATAACGCCGAAAACATTTACGATCAAATCACGGAAAGCAACCCGACACTCAATGTACAAAAAGCTTACGAAGATGCATACAAAGAATACACCTCTTCATCAGGTGCGACTTACCCTGACGCTTCGAAAGCAATCAATGACAGAATGAACAAAGGATGTCTTCTGTTCAATTATTTGGGACACGGATCGCCTGACAACCTTTCAAGCGAAAGGCTTATAACCATAACGGATATTATTTCGTGGAGCAACTATAACAAACTCTGCCTTATGATAACATCGACATGCTCGTTTAACAAATTTGATTTGGCAGACAGACAGGCGGCAGGCGAATACATCCTCTCAAGTGACAAAGGTGCGGGAATTGCTCTTATATCCGCTGCAAGAAACATATCTTCCAATGACCCGATAAACAGAGCCCTTTTCAAATATGCACTTGAAAGACAAGCAGACGGCAGAGCTTTAACATTCGGTCAGGTGATGAAACATGCCAAGAACCTTGTCAATACGGGTTATTATAAGTTTCAACTTTCCGATGCGGAAAGAAGTATAACTTTGATAGGTGATCCTGCATTGAGATTGTCACTTCCTGAATATAATGTACGGACATTGAAGATTAACGGAACCTCTTACAACCGACAAGCCGATGCTTTTGACAGACAGGATACCGTAAGGGCACTGTCAACCGTCACCGTACAGGGTGAAATAACGGACTTCAAAGGCAACAAAATAGAGAATTTCAACGGTAAAATACAAATATCGCTTTACGATAAGAAAACAAAATATTATACTCTTAACAACTCCAACATAGACCCGTCAAGGGGAATTTTGGAATTCGAATTGCAGAATAACATTTTGCATAAAGGTTATGCCGAAGTGGTAAACGGAGAGTTTACGCATACGTTCACTGTTCCTAAAGACATTGCTTACAACTACGGTAACGGAAAATTAAGTTATTATGCGCAGTCAGACAGTTCCGATGCGACGGGTTATTGCACCGAATTCATATTGGGCGGAATAGATACGGCTGATTACGGCACTGATTTGTCACGTCCACAAATCAGTCTGTACCTTAACGACACCAATTTCGTAAGCGGCGGCATAAGTAACGAGAATCCTTCACTGTATGCAATAATATATGACACCGTTCCTATAAATACAGTTGGTTCGGGGTTGGGTCACGACATCGTTGCACGGTTGGACAATGCCGCAAACACATTTATCCTTAATGACTACTACACCGTGAACGACACCGACGCAAATACGGGATACATAACCTATCCTTTCAAAAATCTTTCATCGGGACAACATACCCTTACGCTGAAAGTATGGAATATTTACAACTATTCTTCGGAGAAAACGATAACATTCACGGTTGCTTCATCCGATAAAGACGAATATCAGGCAATCAGTTACCCTAATCCGTTCAAAGAATCCGTTGCAATAGAACTGCGTTACAACCAACCGCAAAGTATATCATCTGCCGAGCTCAAGATAATGAATCAACAGGGAGCTTTGGTATTTCAGCAAGATATTTCAGACAAAATAGGCACCTATACAATAGGACCTTTTATCTGGAACGGACAGACAAACGGCGGAGCAAAGATCCAGGCAGGTATATACTTTTACAGCATTATCATGCACACAAATGAAGGTGATAAGATAGTGAAAGGAAACAAGATGGTGATGCTTAATAAATAGGCAGTAAAAATACTAAAAATAACTTATTTACGTTTGTATAATCATTAAAATAAAAAATATCTGATATGAAAATTAACAAAAAGTTTATTATTACAATTATTGCAACAATTTGTGCAACACTTACGCAGGCACAAATAAGCCCCGAGATTGATGACGGAGGTACTGCATTCACTCTGTTAAGTCAAAAGAAAGACGGTGCGAGAATTATATCTACAGGCGTTCCTCTTTTATTGATTGCTCCAGATTCAAGGGCAGGCGCATTGGGTGATTTGGGTGTTGCAACGACTCCTGATGCTAATTCAAACCACTGGAATGCCGCAAAATTGGCTTTTGCCGACAAGAATTTTGCCGCAACTTTCACTTACTCGCCTTGGTTAAGGGAAATAGTGGACGGAATAGGCTTGGCATATTTGGCAGGCTATTATAAATTAAATGACAGAAGTGCCGTAGGAGCATCCCTTACATATTTTTCTTTAGGAGATATTCAGTTTACGGACAATCAAGGCAATTCCATAGGAATATACAGCCCGAATGAATTTGCAATTGACATGTCTTATTCAATGAAATTATCAGGTAATTTATCGGCATCGGTAACAGGAAGATATATTCGGTCTGATTTAACGCAAGGACAGGACGTTGCAGGAAGTGCAACCCATGCTGCAAATGCCGTAGCCGCTGATTTGGGTATTTATTATCAACAAAACATATCTTCCGAACATGCACAACAAATAGCTTTAGGTGCACAAATTTCCAATTTGGGTAACAAAATCTCCTATTCAGACGACAACACGGAATCAAGCTTCTTGCCCGCTAACTTAAGAGTCGGCGGAAGATATTCATACGAGATGGACCAATTCAATAAAATCTCATTCATGCTTGATCTTAACAAGCTTTTGGTTCCTACTCCTCCTATCAGAGATCCGGATGATAACACCAAAATTGTATACGGTAAAGAAAATAATGTGGGTGTTGTAAAAGGTATTTTCCAATCATTCTATGACGCCCCAGACGGATTCAAAGAAGAATTGCAGGAAATAAACATTTCTTTCGGTACGGAATATTGGTACAATAATATATTAGCTGTAAGAGGCGGATACTTCTATGAAAACAAAAAGAAGGGAGACAGACAATACCTTACATTGGGTCTAGGTCTGAAATATAATTCCCTTGGAATAGATTTATCATACTTGGTTCCTACGGCGCAAAATAATAACCCGTTGAAAAACACTTTAAGAGTATCACTTTCATTTGATTTTTAAACAACAGGGCTTTATGCTGAAATAAAACGGCGTTTTAATAAATTAAAACAACGCTTCAGTAAATTAATACGGCGTTTTATTTCAGCATAAAGACATAAGCGTTTTTTTATATATGAAACTTAAAGTCGGAATAGGCTACGACGTACATCAATTAACAGAAAACAGAAAATTCTTTTTAGGCGGAACGGAAATACCCGATTCGCCTTTAGGAGCTTTGGGACATTCGGATGCCGACTGTCTTATCCACGCCGTGATAGATGCTTTATTGGGTGCTGCCAATTTGCGTGACATCGGTTTTCAATATCCTGACAACAAAGAAGAATATAAAGATATAGACAGCAAAAAACTTTTGAAAGACACCTTTGATAAAATCACTGCAAAGGGATACAGTATTGAAAATATAGATTCCATAATCTGTCTACAAAAGCCCAAAATCAGCAAATTCATTCCTCAAATGCAACAAATTTTAGCGGATATTTTGAACTTGGATTGTGAGGATATTACCATAAAAGCTACAACCACCGAACATTTGGGATTTACAGGGCGGAGCGAAGGAATTTCGGCTTACAGCGTGTGTCTTTTGAAAAAAGAATAGTTAAATGTAACCTTTTTGACATGTATTGAGTATAAAATAAAGCATGTGTAAACAAACTGAAAATGACGCAATAAAAATATTTTTTTACTTTTTTTTCTAAAAAACGGCAGTTATGTGACAAAATTTTTGTAATATTGCCACTTGAAATTTTAGAGAATTTTAACAACATAAGAGAACATGTTATCAAACATAATGAAAAAAAGAATACTTTGCTTGTTACTTGCCTGTACGGCAATGTTTTTCACTGACGGATTGAAGGCTCAAGACCCTCATTTTTCACAATTTTTCGCCAATCCTATATATACGAATCCTGCATTTGCAGGTTCAGCCATCTGTCCAAGGGTAGGAATATCTTACAGGGACCAATGGCCGTCATTAGGTGCGTTCAAAACTTTTTCTGCAAGTTACGACCAATATTTTGACGCCATATCAGGAGGTATAGGAGTTTATATCATGAGTGACAAACAGAGTGATTTTTACAGAATAAACACTGCTGAATTGATTTATTCGTTGCGTGTAAAACTTACAAATAACATAACGCTTAATTTGGCTGCACAGGCAAACATCACCAACAACTCTTTGGATTGGGACAAATTGGTTTTCCCTGATCAAATTGACACAAGATACGGTGTTATTTATTCAAGTACATTGGCAGAACATCCTGATGAAACTTCACATACTTACTTTGACGTAGGAGCAGGTGCAGTGATTTTCTCCGAAAATTGGTATGCAGGTGTTGCGGCAGTTAATTTGTTAAGACCTGATGACGGTTTTATTTCTTATAACAGATTGCCTGTAAAATTTACTGCAAATGCGGGAATGAGATTTAATTTGAAAAGAGATGCCAGAAGAACAAATGCATTATTCGGGCAACCTGTCATTTCTCCTAATATAATATTCCAGCATCAAGGCAAATTCAACACACTTAATTACGGTGCTTATTTAGATTGGAGTCCGTTCATTTTCGGAGCATGGTTCCGTCAATCAATGGCATTTTCCAACAAAGACGCTTTGGTTCTTTTATTCGGACTTGAATGGGGTGATTACAAGATAGGATACAGTTACGATATTACGGTTTCATCTTTATCTAATGTTTCGGGAGGAGCACATGAAATCTCTTTGGGTGCAAAATTCCCTTGTCCTGAAAAACACAAAAAGATACGTGCTATAAAGTGTCCGACATTTTAACGGCAAAATTTGAAACCATAACTGACTTTTTACGTAAAATTTAATAAAGAATAAAACTAATAAACAAATATGAAAACCATAGGTAAAATAATGTTAGGCGTTTGCACACTGCTATTGGTGGCAGGTTGCGGCAACAAAAACAAATCCCGTACTACCGGATGGAATTATGATGACCCTAAATGGGGAGGCTTTGAGTCTGCAAAGAATACGGAACAGGCTACACCTCCGGGAATGGTGTTTATAGAAGGCGGTGCTTATATCATGGGACGTACGACAGACAATGTACGTTATGAATGGGACAACCAACCGCGTAAAGTAACCGTATCGTCTTTTTACATGGACGAATGCGAAGTAACCAATCAAGACTACAGGGAATATTTGTATTGGATTTCCAGAGTTTATTCCGAATATCCTGAATATTATCAAAGAAATCTTCCTGATACTTTGGTTTGGAGATCAAAACTTACCTATAATGAACCTATGGTAGAGTATTATTTCCGCCATCCTGCATGGGCAAACTATCCTGTTGTCGGCGTTTCATGGCTGCAAGCAAACGATTATTGCGCATGGAGAACTGACAGACTTAACGAAAAAGCTCTTATAGATGCGGGCGTTTTGGAATTTGACCCTGATCAACAGGGAGACAATGTATTTACCACCGATGCTTATTTGGCTGGTCAATACGAAGGTTATGTAAAAAAGGATTTACGTGATCTTAACCCGAACAGTGAAGGTACCCGTAAGGTAGAAATGGGTGACGGAATATTATTCCCTAAATTCAGACTGCCGACAGAAGCCGAATGGGAATATGCTGCATTGGGTCTTATAGGCAATACGACAAAAGAAGGCCGTATAATAGAAAGAAGAATTTATCCTTGGAACGGTCATGTAGTACGTACCGACCAAAAGAAATATTACGGAGAAATGTTAGCTAACTTCAAACGTTCAAGAGGTGACGGTATGGGTGTTGCCAGCGTATTGAACGACCACTGGGAATATACAGCTCCTGTTAATTACTACTTCCCTAATGATTACGGCTTATACAATATGGCGGGCAATGTATCGGAATGGGTGATGGATGTATACCGGCCTAACACTCCTGGCGATGCAGGTGATATCAATCCTTACAGAGGTAACGTCTATATGACTAAAGTTTTGGATGCCGATGGCATGATAGCTGAAAAAGATTCTTTGGGACGTATTACTTACAGAGAAGTAACGGCTGAAGACAATATAAACAGACGTAATTACAAACAGGCTGACAATATAAATTATTTGGACGGTGATTTGGAATCACAGCTTATAGATTCTGACAGTTGGATTCAAGGCGGTGACGAAGAGGATGAAGAAGTTGCTTCTTCTGGCGAAGATGATGAAGAGTCCTCTAATAACGAAATTTCCAACGGAATGTACGAATACGGCAAACATTCTCTTTTGAATGACAAAGCAAGAGTTGTTAAAGGCGGTTCATGGAAAGACCGTGCTTTATATTTGTCTCCTGGAGAAAAACGTTATCTTGACCAAGCACAAAGCACTGATTGGATAGGTTTCCGTTGTGCAATGGACAGAGTTGGTTCAAGAGAATTAAGAAAACGTTAATCGCATTTGAGATAATTATCTGATAATTTGACAGATTATTGTAAATAAAAAAAGAATCTTATGCGATGCACATTGCATGGGATTCTTTTTAATTTTCTTACGATGGCTTCCTCTATAGACACACAAGTAAAGCAAATTAAAGAATATATAAAGAAAAATACTTTGGCTCCTATCTACTTACTTAAAGGAGATGAAGCCTATTATATTGATTTAATATGCAACGAATTTGAAACTAAACTAATCAATCCCTCCGACAGGGATTTCAATCAAACTGTTATATACGGAAAAGAAGCAACGGCTCAACAACTTATTACTCTCTGCCGACAGTTTCCGTTTATGGGTGACAAACAACTTGTGATTCTGAAAGAAGCTCAATTAATGCCTAAAAATGAATGGGAAGACTTTGCCATTTATTTAAATAAACCATTAAGTTCGACAATCCTTGTTATCTGTTATAAGTCTCAAAAATTTGTTGATGTAAAAACAAAAAACATTATAACCAAACAAGGCGGCGTTGTAATAGAATCTGCAAAAATAAAAGATCATAATGTACCGTCATGGATTACCTCTTACATCAAAAGCATCAACTTTACAATAGATGACGGCGGGGTTGATATCCTTTGCGGATTGCTTGGAAATAATCTGCAAAACATTGCCAACGAAATAAACAAACTAATCCTTAATCTTAATGGCAGAACACATATAACTACTGCTGACATACAGGAATTTATCGGAATAAGTAAGGACTATAACGTCTTTGAACTGCAGAAAGCATTGGGACTGAAAGATGCCGTAAAAGCAAATACGATCATTAATTACTTTGAAAAGAACCCTAAAGACAATCCTATTCAAGTTATTCTGCCTATATTATTTGCTTATTTCGTAAAACTCCTGATAGCTTCGCAGCTTCCTTTAAAAAACTCCAATACCATAGCTGGTGCTTTAGGTATAAGCTCCTATTTTGCTAAAGACTACATCACACCTCTTAATTTTTACAATACGGAACAATTACTTAATATTATATCATTGTTTAATGAATACGATTTAAAATCCAAAGGCATCGGCGTATCCCCGCTTAAAACGGATGCAGGCCTGATGAAAGAATTGGTTTTTAAAATAATACACATCTGATAAATATGAAAAAACTTATCTTTACAGTTTGTCTTACACTTATATCCGTTTTTGCATCAGCACAAAACGGAGGTGTAAAAGGTTTTGTTTACAATTCGTCTAACGGAGATCCGATAATGTTTGCAAACATTATCGTCGAAAATTCCACACTCGGAACAAGTACGGACATTAACGGATTTTTTATTATCAACAAAATCCCGAAAGGAGCGCATAATCTGCACATTCAAAGCATAGGCTTTGCCGATACGGTGATAAGCATCGATATTACGGCAGGCAAAACGATAAACATCAAGGCGGAATTACGCCCCGAATCCAAGACATTGGAAACCGTAGAAATATACGGCCGTCAGGAATCAGTAAGAACCGATTCCCGTGTATCGGTAAAGAAAATAAGCGCAACGGATATACAAAAAATGCCGTCAATAGGCGGACAAGCTGATATTGCGCAATATATTCAGGTGTTACCCGGTGTCGTATTTTCAGGAGACCAAGGCGGACAATTATATATAAGAGGCGGTTCGGCTATTCAGAACAAAGTATTATTGGACGGAATGGTTATCTACAATCCATTCCACTCCATAGGATTGTTTTCCGTCTTTGAAACCGATGTGATAAGAAACGCCGACATTTATACAGGCGGTTTTAACGCACGCTACGGCGGCAGATTATCATCCATAATGGACATAACGACCAAAGACGGTAACAAAAAAACGACTTCAGGCAAGCTTTCGCTTTCCACTTTCGGCGGATCGGCAATTATAGAAGGCCCTATCATTGCGGATAACGACGACAAAGATTTCTCAATGTCCTATTTGCTTACTGCCAAAAACTCCTACCTTTCCCATACATCCGAATCCATATACAGCTATATTGACAACGAACTGCCTTATGATTTCTTTGATTTGTACGGCAAATTGTCGCTTACATCTAAAACAGGTTCCAAAGTCAATCTCTTCGGTTTTAATTTCACTGATAAGGTAAACGGTTATAAAAACATAGCGGATTTCAACTGGAGAAATTCAGGAGTAGGTGCAAACTTTATAATAGTTCCTGCTAACTCCTCCTCTATCGTTCAGGCTGTATTGGCATATTCCGATTACACCATGGAAATGGACGAAAAAAGCACGCAGAATTATCAAAAAAGCAATATATCTTCTTTCAACGGTAATTTGGATATAACGCAATTCTTTGAAAAAAACCAATTGCGTTACGGTATTGACCTAATGTGGAATACTACTAATACTGTTTACACTTCCGATACTGACGAAGACCCTGATTATTCTTCCGATGCGGGTGCTTACCTTATTTTCAAAGGATTGTTGGGTAATTTCTTATACGAACCGAGTATAAGATTTTCCTATTATGCATCTCTTTCGGAAATATCGCTTGAACCGCGCTTGTCTTTAAAATACAATATCTCTGACAGATTCAGACTAAAAGCCGCTGTGGGCAAATATTCGCAGTCAGTCATTGACACTAAATCCGACAGGGATATCGTAAACTTGTTTACGGGCTATTTAACTGCAGGTCCTGACTTGTACGGCGGTGTAGTATCGCAATACAGAGGCAAAGCCGTTGATAAATTCGTGGAAAAATCCAACCACTATATCTTCGGAATGGAATATGACATATCAAAGTTTTTAACAGTCAATGCCGAAGTGTATTACAAAACCATGACAAACCTTATATCCATCAACAGGGACAGATTGTTTGACAACGATTCTTCGCATTCTTCCTTCCCTGACTATTTGAGAAAGAATTTCGCCGTAGAAGAAGGGACTGCTTGGGGAGGCGATATAAGTTTGAAATATTCCGACGGCCGTTTGTATGTCTGGGCCATCTATTCTTTGGGAAAAGTTGAGAAGAAAAGCGAAACCAAAACCTATTTCCCGCACTACGACAGAAGACATAATGTCAATGTCTTGGCTTCTTACCAACTCGGACTTGACCGCTCATGGGAAGTAAGCGCAAGATGGAACTACGGTTCGGGCTTTCCGTTCACTCCTACATCAGGTTTCGGCGAGAGACTGCCGCTTTCCGACGGTCTTATCAGCGATTATGTCTCCACATCGGGTAGTTTGACGGCTATATACGGCGAACTGAACGGCAGACGCCTGCCTTCGTACCACCGTTTTGACGTTTCGGCAAAAAAACGCTTCAATGTATTCAAACACTCAATCTTTGAGATTGAAGCGAGCGTTACAAACGTATATAACCGCAACAACATGTTCTATTATGACAGAATTACTTCCGAACGTGTTGACCAACTGCCTATCATGCCTTCGCTGGGTATGACGCTAAGGTTTTAGTTAATTTGTTTATATGCCGTATACGGCAGGCAATATTCATTTTTGTCAGTAAAACATCAAAAATAAACGGCCATGAAAAAAGTAATTTTAGTATTAAGTGCCTTGATAATAGGCTTAACAACATTAAATGCACAATCGACCATGCAAAACACAAAGAAAAATTTCCCTTCAAAGGCAGTAATCACTCCTTTACCTGTATTGATTATCGCAACCTATGATGCAAACGGCAATCCCGATGCAATGAATGCCGCATGGGGCGGACAATGCGGACCTAAACACATAGTTTTTGAGCTTTCCGCACATCAGACTACCGAAAACATCAGACTGAAAAAAGCGTTCACCGTTTCTTTTGCTGATAAAAAACATGTAGTGGAGAGTGATTATTTCGGCGTTGTATCGGCTAAAAAAGAGCCTGACAAGATTAAAAAAGCGGGTATGACGGTTACAAAAAGTAACTTTGTTGATGCTCCGGTTATTAACGAATATCCTTTGACTGTTGAATGTAAAGTCATCACTTTTGAAGAAGACGGCAAAGGCGGGGCAAGAGTTGTAGGCGAGATTGTCAATATGCAGGCAGACGAATCTATTCTTGATGCCGAGGGCAATGTTGATTTGGACAAAATGGAACCTATAATGTACGACAGCAGCAAACATTACTACCGCGTTATAGGCGAAAAAGTCGGCAATGCATTTTCCGACGGCAAAAAAATCAAGTAATATTTTTTAGTCTCTATTTACTGCGAAAAAAAGACGCATTAAAAAAATATTAATCACGCATTTTAATAAAATAATCTGCGTGATTAATTTTTTAATCTGCGTGATTAGTAAATTAATCTGCGAGATTAATAAAATAATCAGCGATAATAATTTTTTATTATCGCTGATTATTTTCGTAAGTTGTAATTCGCTACTATTCAATTATGAGTGGCTGCGTATGTTTTCCTACATTTATGTAGTAAACTCCCGCTTCAAAGTCGCTAACATTGATGTCTTTAACGCCATTAACGTTCTTAATTTCTCTAACAACCTGTCCTTTGTTGTCAATAATCTTAATATCGCCGTCTGCATGAATAGTTACTCTGTCGTGCGCAGGATTTGGGTAAATACTTATTACTCTCTCCGCTTGGATTTCCTCAATTCCTGCCGTAACTTGCAATATTAATGTAACAATACTGTCGCATCCGTCCTCCGTTTGCAGATTTAGTGTATATTCACCAGCATCGGATTCAGTGAAGCCGTAACCATTGTAGGTTTCACCGGCATTTATTTCCGCATAAATATACGTTCTTGTCACACCGCATGGTGTTATGGTATCGTGAAGATAAACAGTATCTATTGTATTGACTGTATCGAACAACGTTACGGTGATAGTGTCTGTTAAAGTAACGGTATCGGTTTGCGTTAAAACGATTGTGTCAGTTGTGTTGATTGTATCATACAGCGTTACGGTAACAGTGTCAGTTAAAGTGACAGTATCGTACAATGTTACTTCGTTTGTTATTGTATCAAACAACGTGACGGTATCGTAAAGTGTTGTCTCGATTGTATCAAACAGCGTTACCGTATCGTATAGCGTCGTTTCAATAGTGTCATGTAGTGTTACCGTGTCGTAAAGTGTAGTTTCAATGGTATCAAACAACGTTACCGTATCGTAAAGTATTGTCTCGATTGTATCATGAAGCGTTACAGTATCGTAAAGTGTCGTTTCAATAGTGTCATGTAGTGTTACGGTATCGTAAAGTGTTGTTTCGATTGTATCAAACAATGTCACCGTATCGTAAAGTGTTGTTTCGATTGTGTCATGTAGTGTTACAGTGTCAAATTTTGTTATCTCGTTAGTGATGGTATCGTGTAATGTTACCGTGTCAATCTGTGTTACCGTTACGGTATCGTGAATATGAACAGTGTCAACGTCACCCGTATACTGTTTTGCAACCAAATTAACCCTTACGACGCTGTCGCAACCGTCTGAAGAGACAAGATTCTTGATATAAATGCCGTAACTGTTTTCACCGAACGATTCACTTGAACATATTTCCGCCGTTATAGTTGTATCATATCCGTCAACAACTGACAAATTCAGTGTTACCGTGCTGTCGCAACCGTTGATTGTAGTTAGATTCAGCGTATGCATTCCCGCCTCATTAGTATTAAATCCGTTATTGCTATATGTCTGTCCTTTGCAAATCGTTGCCGATATTGTGGTATCATAAATCGGGTTCACGGTCAGCGTTAAGGTTATAATGCTATCGCGGTATTTGTTAACATTTACCGTGTGCGTGTAAGTGCCTGATGCATTCAGTTCATTATTATTGAATGAATATGTTTCACCTTGGCAAATGGCTGCCGTAAGATTATTATATATTGTATCAATGCTGTTGTCATAGTCATAGAAAGTGATGGTTGTTACAACAGAGTCGCAGCCGTTAATCGTCTGAAGATTATTTATTATTGTGTCGTAATAATCTTCGCCTTTCTCGTCTACGATTGTAGTCACGTAGATGGCAGTATCGTAAATTGGGAAGACGGTTAGGTTAATTGTAACAATGCTGTCGCAGCCGTCCGTGCTTTGCAATGTGTCCACGAAGACACCGCTTTGCATTGCCGTGCGACTGTTGAAAGTTTCGCCGTAACATAAAGACATCGTTACAGAAGTGTCGTAAGTTTTCGTTTGGATATTGGTGAATTCTTTCCAATAGTTAGCGGATTTATAACTGTCTTGGCTGCCGCAAGGAACCATCACAGGAATGTCTTTCTTCACCTGGCTGAAACTATTACTCTGTGCAGTCGGTGCAACCTTTGCATGAGATATAATGGAATCGATAGCAGTACAACCGCTTATAAAGTTACTCGGCAATGTCTCAACACTGTCGCCTATGACTACTGTCTTTAACTTCTTCTTACTCTGGAATGCAGCGTTATATATCGTCACATTCTTTGTGTTATAATACAACGTCTCTATACTGTCTGTATTATAAAAAGGACTCTGATCATAAGGAGTATAGCCTGGCTCGCCCAAATTAACTACATTCTTACCCAAGGTAACCGTCTTTAACTTCGTGCAGTTTGCAAACGAACTGTGCATCAATGTCTCCACACTATCAGGAATTGTAATCTCTGTAAGACTTTTGCAATATGCAAACGCTTCCGTGCCTATCGTCTTGATTCCTGTCGGTATCTCTATTGACGGTAAACTGTTGCAGTTATAAAATGTTTGCTTCGGGACACCTGTCAATAGTACAGGTATATTTGCTTCTGTCAAACCGCTACAGCCGCTTAAAAATCCTTCAGGTAAATATTCCACGCTGTCCCCGAATACTACTTTCTTTAATTTAGTCCTGCTTTTAAATACGTCAGTACCATTTGTGATATGCTTGATATTATAGTACAACGTCTCTATATTATCTGTTTGATAAAACGGACTCCGACCGGTCTGATTATATCCTGGCTCGCCTAAATTTGCAACACTTATTCCTAATGTCACCGCCTTTAAATTATCACAATTACTAAATGCAGAGTGTGCCAACGTATTTACACTGTCTGGAATAACTATCTCCGTCAAACCCTTACATCCTTTGAACGCTTCGTATGATATATACTTCAAACTATCATTAAACTTTATTGAACTCAAACTCTCACATTCATAAAATGCCTGCCCTCCTATCGTATCTATACTATCAGGCAATTGTGCTTCCATTTCCTTCAACTGCTTACATCCGTAAAATGCCTGATATGGTATAATCTTCAACAATGGAGGTATATTCACTGCCGTCAATGCCGTACAGTTCATCAAAAAACCATCAGGTAATGTCTCAACACTGTCGCCGATGATAACTGTCTTTAACTTCTTCTTACTCTGGAATGCAGCATTATATATCGTCACATTCTTTGTGTTATAATACAACGTCTCTATACTGTCTGTTTGATAAAACGGACTCCGACCGGTCTGATTATATCCTGGCTCACCCAAATTAACTACATTCTTACCCAATGTAACTGTCTTCAACTTCGTGCAATTTGCAAACGAACTATGCACCAATGTCTCTACACTATCGTTGATGATTAATACTTTGATGTTACTGCCTTTGAAAACATCCGTTACGGTTTTCGCTTTCCAAGTAACTGTGTCCAATCCCGTACAACCGTCAAATGCGCCGCTTCCTATACTTGCTACGTTTGTAGGAATAGTTATTGACTTTAGTTTTGTAAGTCCCTTGAAGGCATTGCTGCCTATTGTCTTAAGATTAGCGTGAAGCGTAACGGACTTAATCTTGCTGTTTGTTCCGTTAAAAGCATCTTGCTGAATCTCAATAACAGCATAAGTCTTTCCGTTGTAGGTAACGTTGTTAGGAATGTTTATTTCCGTCTGGTCCTCATATCTGTATCTTTCCTTTGCCACGGAAGAGGTTTTGTTTATCCACGTCCAAACTACCCTTACCGTTTGGTCCTGCGAGGAAATAATCTCGTAATAGACATTGCCGACTTTAAAGTCGTGCGCCTTCGCACCCAGTCCTATGCATAAGAGGACTGCTAATAAAAGAAAGTGTTTTAAATTTTTCATTGTTATAATTTGTTTAAATTAATATTCATCTTTCAGCAAGCGGTATAAAACAAACGGTACGCATAAATCTTGTTTACACGTACCGCATCTACTCAAAAATCAAAAAATCAATATTACCCCCCCCTAAAACGTTATTTAACTGGGAGTTATGCATATTTTGCCTTGATATTGACGTATTTTGCTTAAATATCTTCATCACTTAATCGGTCTTATCCGCTTTTTAGCAGTTTAGTTTGCAAAAGTATAAAAACTTTTTTACATGTCAAATTTTTTATACAATAATCTGCAAAAAAGTATCACCGTCCCACGAAATTAATCTGCGAGATTAATAAATTTTTATCGCAGATCAGTAGATTTTTATCGCTGATTAAAAAATTATTCTGCGTGATTAATAAATTAAAACGCCGTAACGGTATACTTCAAAAACATTAAGATTTTCATTCTTCTTATAAAAAGAAGAATGAAAATCTTAAAAATCAATAAACTTTCATTGCTATTTGTTATAAAATGCGTAACTTTGCATTCAGAAAGTAAAACAATAAGCAAAGGAAAGGAGAAAAACGCATTATGGCAAGACCGATAGAACCGACACCGGTATTAAAAGGCGAAGATATGTTTAACTTCGTCAAAGCTATGGAAGAAGTAGCAAATATGCCGAAAGAAGAAAAAAAACGTTTAAGAGAAGAAGTTGAGGAACATGCAAAAATCTTTCAGTCGTGGCTAACATTTAATTTCTAAAAATGGAAAGAATAGAAGTTGTTAGATTAACGCAAGATTTTATATTTGCTGATTTTGATTGCGGAGAAGATGATTTAAACGATTTTTTGCTCAATGACGCAAAGAATTATTTAAAATATTTAATCTCGGTTACATATATATTAAGGAATAGTACTGATATTGTAGGTTACTTCTCCGTCTCCAATGACAGAATTTCGTTTGAAGATTCAGATAAAGCAACATGGCGGAGAATAAGGAATATATTTCCTCATCGTAAACACCGTAAAGACTACCCCGCCGTTAAAATCGGTCGTTTGGCAATAAATAAAAAATATCAAGGCTCAAACTACGGCAGAGAAATTCTCTTCGGTATAAAACAAATGTTTACAACTAACAACCGTACAGGTTGTTGTTTTGTTACTGTAGATGCTTTGCCGTCGGCAATAGGGTTTTATGAGAAAAACGGGTTCCGTCCTTTACTTAAAGAAAAGCCTGCAGAAAGCGTTACCATTCCTATGTATTTCGATTTAACGACATTGCTTGATTAAGCCAAAATTTTTATACATAATAACAACGGATAATAAATTTCAAAGAATTTAATAATTATCGAATATAAAGATACATGTGGCTACCTATCTATTGAGAGGTAATTTTTTTATAATTTGTTGTGTTTTCTACATGTTGAGTTTTGCCGGACATTGGTATAAACGGAATAGTTTCATACTTTAAAATCATACCTTTTAATGTTTTTGTTGTAAAGTGAAGAAAGAGATTTCTCTTTCCTGAAAAGAATTCTGCAAAATAGCAATTAAAAAAAGAAAAGAGGTAAGAATCTGTTACGATTCATTACCTCTGAATTCTGAAATCTGCAATATTATTGCTCTATTGTTATTTTACTTCTTCAAAATCGGTGTCGGTTGCAGTGTCACCGCCGTTTTGCTGATTGTTATTAGGTTGCTGTTGATTCATATCAGGATTTGGGTTAGGATTTCCTTGTTGTTGTGCTCCGCCTTGATACATATTCTGGCTTACAGCTTGTAATATGTCATTAAGTCTTTGAGTTGCGGAATCAATTCCCGACAAGTTTCTTGATGCGTGAGCATCTTTCAAATCCTTCAATGCACTTTCAACTTCCGATTTCTTATCTGCAGGCACTTTGTCGCCGTTATCCTTAAGGAAGTTCTCCGTTTGGAATATCATTGAGTCAGCCGCATTGATTTTGTCCTGCTCTTCTTTCAAACGTTTGTCGTCTGCTGCGTGTGCTTCTGCATCCGCTTTCATTCTCTTGATTTCTTCGTCAGACAATCCGCTTGATGCCTCTATTCTTATGGACTGTTGTTTTCCTGTTGCCTTATCCATAGCCGATACATTCAATATTCCGTTAGCGTCAATGTCAAATGTAACTTCTATTTGAGGCACACCACGTCTTGCAGGCGGTATATCGTCCAAGTGGAAACGTCCAAGAGATTTATTATCTGCCGCACGGGTTCTTTCACCTTGCAATACATTAATTTCAACTGACGGTTGGTTATCCTGTGCAGTGGAGAAAATCTGCGATTTCTTCGTAGGAATTGTCGTATTTGCGTCAATCAATTTGGTCATAACGCCGCCCAATGTCTCAATACCCAAGCTCAATGGCGTAACATCCAACAACAATACGTCTTTTACTTCACCTGTCAAAACGCCTCCTTGTATTGCTGCACCTATTGCCACAACTTCGTCAGGGTTTACCGATTTGTTAGGAGCTTTTCCGAAGAAATCTTCAACCAATTTCTGTACTGCAGGTATACGTGAGGAACCTCCCACAAGTATAACTTCGTTTATTCTGCTCTTGTCTATACCTGCGTCTTCCAAAGCCTTCTGACAAGGAACCAAACAAGCCTTAATCAAATCATCACATAACTGTTCGAATTTGCTTCTTGATAATGTAAGATTCAAATGCTGCGGTATGTTGTCAATCGAAGTGATATATGGCAGATTTATTTCTGTTGATGTAGAAGAAGACAACTCTATTTTTGCCTTTTCTGCAGCTTCTTTCAAACGTTGCAATGCCATAGGATCTTTACGCAAATCCACCGTAGGGTGATCTTTCATAAACTCCTCCGCCATATAGTTGATTATCTTTCTGTCGAAGTCGTCGCCGCCAAGGTGAGTGTCGCCGTTGGTTGATTTAACCTCAAATACGCCGTCTCCCAACTCCAAGATACTTATATCAAACGTACCGCCGCCAAGGTCAAACACTGCCACAATCTGATCATCCGTCTTTTTATCCAAACCGTAAGCCAATGCTGCTGCCGTTGGTTCGTTGATAATACGTCTTACATTCAATCCTGCGATTTCTCCTGCCTCTTTAGTTGCCTTACGCTGTGCATCGTTAAAGTATGCAGGCACTGTAATAACCGCTTCATTAACCGTTGTACCCAAATAATCCTCTGCAGTTTTTTTCATCTTCTGCAAAATGATTGCAGATATCTCCTGCGGAGTATACATTCTTCCGTCAATATCCACTCTCGGTGTGTTATTGTCTCCGCGTGTTACCTTATAAGGAATGTGAGACAGTTCTCTTTGGCATTCAGGAGAATCATAAGAAATACCCATGAATCTTTTTATACTGTATACCGTATTTTTCGGATTGGTTATCGCCTGACGTTTTGCAGGGTCGCCGACTTTTCTTTCGCCGTCTTTTACAAATCCGACAACCGAAGGAGTTGTTCTTCTGCCCTCATTATTGGTTATAACAACTGTTTCATTTCCTTCCATAACAGCTACGCAGCTGTTAGTCGTTCCTAAATCTATTCCGATTATCTTTCCCATCTTATTTATGTGTTTTTATTATTAATATTCTTATTAAACTTAAATTCTGCTGACTTTCTTGAAAAAGTCACAAAAAGGAAAGATTAAATAATGTGCCGCAAAATTACAGACTGACAAAATGTCACAACAAATGCTGTTTCTACCTGTTTGACGGGATATTCCACTGTTCTATTGTCTGCCAACCTTTGCGTACGGAGATTATTTTGTCAAAAAACATCACCTTTTCGGGCTCTTTGTTTGTATCAAACTCACCTTTATCCCATTTACGGTTGTTATTGGCATCAAGAATCATCCTCAAACGGTACTTACCTTCTTTCAAATTACCGAAACACTCTGCCTCGGAGTTAATAACCGTGAATTTGTCATCCCCTACCCTGTTATCCTGTCCGTCAAACAATGTCAAAATTATACTACGCGCAGAATCTTCGGAATTATATACCGAATCCGCAGTATCGGTAACCGAAATAACGAAACTGCCGTAATCATCTTCGGTGTCAATGCGGAATTCCGCCGTCAAGGTATCGTTATATTTTCCGTCATAATCATATATCTGCATACTGTCTATATATAATGTATAGGTATGACCATGTTTTAAAGAATCCATGCAGTAAAACCGTTTAAAATTAAGCGTATCCGCACGAAAGCGTACTGATATTGTGTCAGTGCCGTCCGCAATCAATGCGTTTAAGTCAGGATTTAAAGAAGTATTTATATGATTTGGTGATATCAATGTCAGTTTTTCAAAATACGGGACAACTCTTTCCTGCAACGAAAGAGCAAAAGTCTTTCTTTCATCCTTATTACGCTTCTTTCTTACATTGTAAGTCAAATCCAATTTATCCGAAAAACCGTTTTTGTCCGCAATCTCCGCCTTTATTGTATCAAAAATTTTATCCGTTTTATTTATAACGGTGATTGTATCACGCTTCTGATTGTACAAAACAGTGAAATCATCTTCCCCAATAGGCGGCTGCATAAAATGGATTGCCAAACTCTCATCCGCAGGCATTGATGTAATTATCTGCAGCTCCCTTTCATTAACCGCTTTGGATGAAAGAATCTTCTGCACGGTATCTTCAGCAGAATTAAACAGTACGACATTTGACAGTCTTTGCTTTGCAGGTTTTTCAACCGTATCTTCCGCAGTTTCGGACACTGTTTCAGGTTTCACCTGTGCCAAAGCATAACCGTAACCCTCCGTAACAAGGTCGTAAATCATATTTTGGTTCAAATCTTCAAATGCCAAAACGGCATAATCACCTTCCTTAATATTGCGGAAATAGAATCTGCCCGCAGAATCAGCCCTTGTAATATAATCGGGCAAATTCTCACGCATATACTGCCTGTCATCATTGCGGTAAAGCGACACGTATTTGGCAGGTTCGGGCTTACGGGTGTATGCATTCAATATTCTGCCGCTGAAAGAAAGCGTGTCAATATCACCGCCCGTAGAAAAAGCAAACGCAAAATGTGACAAACGGTTACCTTCCGTAAAATCGGTTACCGCATCCCCGAAATCAAAGATATAAGTCGTGTTTTCAGCCAAAGAATCCAGCCCTTTGACATAAAGTTTATTCAGTTTGCTGCCCACGGTCGGTTTTTGCTTAAGCGGCGGAGACACTATAAGTTTACCTGTTGCGTTATCCAGAACTATAAACTCGTCAAAAACAATCTCTATCTTGTTGCCACTGAAATTAACTGCATTCTCCTTGGGATAGGACGATACGTATTTAGGAGCAACGGTGTCTTTCTCCCCGCCTTTGGGAGTTACGATTCTTGCGCATGAAGAAAAAACCAAACACAATAATATAATAATAAATCTGTATGACGGTTTCATCAAAATAATCTGTTAATTGATTTTGCAAAATTACAAAATAATTACATAAAACTGCTGTTGATTTTTATAAAACGCCGTCCCGCAAAAATAAAACGCCGTTTCAGTAAAATAATCAGGCTGATTAATAAATTATTCAGCCTGATTATTTTGACCAAACGAAACATACTGTATTTCAATGTGATTCAAAGGGGCTTTTTCTTACCCTTTTATAAACAGATTCAGCTTGTATAAATCCAACAAACGCAGGTTGGGACAAGCGGAATGCAGATTCTTCAAAATAAGCGGCGATAATGGTTCAATTATACGTGAATACATCTTTGCCAAATGCAGTTTCTCCAATTTTTTGTACGCCTTGACGATTGTCAAATCCGATACGGCCGAAGTGTATTGCTCTTTGCCGTAGAGTTTTTTCAGATTCCTTTCGGCGTTTTGCGTATCGGCAATAAATTTATCCGTCTTTTTCAATCCCAAATGATATACTGGATTGTCAATATGGATTATCCTGTAACCGTTTTGCTTTAACTGCTCACCGAACACCGTATCCTCGTGTCCGTAACCCGTAAGCGTTTCGTCAAATCCTAATTTTGCGAAAATTTCTTTGCGGATAAGAAAATTATTTGTCGTAAAATGTTTTTTGCCTTCCTCTCTTGCCTTTCCGTTTTTCCAATGCAAAAGATATTCACTGCTTATTGCGGTTTTGTTCTGATATTTTGTCCCGCCGCAAATAACGTCTGCGCCGTCCTTATTATTAATATATGTATGTATAAAGTCTTTTGAACAAGGTTTTCCGTCACAATCCAAAAACAATAACATGTCGCCTTTTGCCCGATCGGCTAAAAGATTGCGTATCTTGCTTCTTCCGATGTTTTTGTCCAATACCTGATAGGTGCAATACGGCAATTGATTCACCGCAGAATTGATTTGATGCAAGTTTTTATCTGTTGAACAATCGTCATAACACAGAATTTCATACTGCAACGCCTTTTCTGCAGCACATTGAGATGCCAAATCCCAGACAAACGCAGTTATATTGTAGTTATATACGGGAATAAGTATCGAAAGCATCGGATTATTTATTTCAAATATTTTATAAAATAAAAAATATTGGACATTGAATAAATTTTACATATCCAACATCCAATATTTTATATACACGGACTATTAAAGTTTAGCCAAAATAGCCTCTAATGTATCTTTGATTTTATCTTGATCTGCTTTGATGTCAAGATTAACAGGTTGAATCATGTTTTCAGGTTTGAAAATAGTATCCAATTGCTCTTGAGTAAGAACGCCGTTCTCCAATGCTATCTCGTAAACACCTTTTCCTGTTTTCTTTGCTATCTTTGCTATACGTGTAGAGTTCTTGTAACCGATGTAAGGGTTCAATGCAGTAACCGTACCGATAGCTTTAGCGATGAAGTTCTTGCAATTTTCAGCGTCAGCTTCTATTCCGTCGATGCAAAGCGTACGTAATGTATCGAAACCGTTAGTTAACAAGTTTATTGATTCGAATAAGCAATATACAGCAACAGGTTCCATAACGTTAAGCTCTAACTGTGCGTTTTCGGAAGCCAACATAACTGCTGTATCGTTACCTATAACTTTGTAGCAAAGCTGATTCATAACCTCTGGTATAACAGGATTTACTTTACCAGGCATGATAGATGAACCAGGTTGCATTTCTGGCAAATGAACTTCTGCCAAACCGCAACGAGGACCGGATCCCATCAAACGCAAGTCGTTGCAAATCTTTATAGCACGCAATGCAGTTCTCTTTAATTCGCTTGAAAGTCCAACCAATGCTGATGTGTCAGGAGTAGCTTCTATTAAGTTTTCTGCCAATGTTACATTCCATCCCGTGATTTCTCTTAAAGCTTTAATGCATAGTTCAGAGTAACCAGGTTCTGCGCATATACCTGTACCGATTGCAGTAGCTCCCATATTAACTTCAAGTAAGTTTTCTCTTACTCTCTCAACGTCTTTAGCAGCTTTTCTCAACATTGTAGCGAATGCACCGAATGATTGACCCAATGTCATAGGTACACCGTCCTGCAATTGAGTACGTCCCATCTTAACGATGTTTTTGAATTCTTCTGCTTTCTTTTCCAAAGATGCAGCGCAATCGTTGATGGCTTTTATAAGTTTTTCGCTTTCCAAATACAAACCGAAATGGAATCCTGTAGGATATGCATCGTTTGTAGACTGTGAAGCGTTGGAATGATCGTTAGGAGAACAATACTGATATTCGCCCGGTTTGTGTCCCATCAATTGAAGAGCACGGTTAGCGATAACTTCGTTAGCGTTCATGTTAACGGTAGTTCCTGCACCACCCTGAATCATGTCAGAAAGGAAGTATTCGTCAAGTTTACCTTCTTTCATTTCTTCGCAAGCCTGTACCATAGCCTTGAATTGCTCGTCAGTAAGTTTGCCTTGTGCATGGTTTGCAATTGCAGCACCGTGTTTAGTGATTGCAAATCCCTTGATGAAGTTAGGATAAGCCTTCATAGGAACGCCGCTTATCTTAAAATTATTGAAACCTCTTAAACTCTGTACTCCGTACAACGCATCAACAGGCACGTTTAGTTCGCCTATCAAATCGCTTTCTTTTCTAAAATCTGCCATTTTCTAATAAAAATTTTTATTAAGTTTGTTAATATTATTTAAATAACGACTATATAACTTAATTTTTGCATTTTTATTGTATACAAGCCTATAAAATATTTTCGTTTTTACGTTTTCTCCTTAAAGGACAATACAATACGGCACACAAACCGCAAATTATTTTCTCATTGCAGTAAAACAAATTCTCCGACATGCGTAATACATATATAATAATATGTATAAATTTTTCAAAGCGGTTTAAATCCTCTGCCTTGAGGTGTGATTCCGCAGCCTTGCTGCGTTTGACTGCCGCCCCGTGCCGTATTAATCTGAAAAAAACTATTTTTTTTGACCCGAAAAAACTGTTTTTTTGATGTAAAAAAACTGTTTTTTTCAAAATAATACGGCACAGGGCGGTGGCAAAGAGGCTAAAGGCGGAATTTTTCCGATAAAAGGCAAAGAAAAACAAACATGCCGCCGCTTTATTTGCAGATATTAATTTCCGCATACGCCCGAAGTATATAATAATAAGGTATAACAGTCGGCTAAAATCAAAAATCCGCCCGTAAAAGATGATATTACAAAAAAAAATCATAACTTTGCAAATCTTTAATTAACATGTTATTTTTGTTATGAGCAATAAAAACCAACCGATAAGACGCAGACTTGTCACGGCAAACTTTTCCACAGTGTTAAGTATAGCATTGGTGTTGTTTATGGTGGCAAGCATGGTTTTGATTTCGTTCCATCTTTGGAATCTTTCGGCACAAATTAAAGAAGAAGTGTCGTTTACGGTCTATATTACGGACAATGCCTCCGAAAATGAAGGTAAAGATTTGGCGGGACAGATACAAAACAACCCTATGGTGAAGTCTGCATCCTATATCTCAAAACAAAAAGCCACCGAAATGATGGATAATGTCATGGGTAAGGGGCATTTGGATATTTTGGACGGGTTTAACCCTTATCAGGCGACGGTTGAAGTGCATTTGAAGGCTGAAAATTTTGACGTAAAACAAATAAAACAATTTATTCAGTGGGTTGAAGCCAAGCCCATAACGGAATCGGTGGATTACAGGGATGATTTGATAAACAATATAAACTCCGAAGTCTACGATGCGAGTGCTTTTTTCATTGTAATATTGATTGCACTGCTTATAATATCCGTTACGCTTATCAATCACACGATAAATCTTACCGTTTCAAGCAAAAAACTTCTTATAAGGTCTATGCAACTGGTCGGAGCGAAGGCTTCGTTCATCAGAAGGCCGTTTATATTGAAGGGATTGTGGCTCGGAGCCTTGGGTGGGCTGCTTGCCGATATTTTTGCAGCCGCAGTAATGGTGTGGATATACACTTTGTTGCAGGGATTTGACTTTACACCTTACTATTCTTTCTATGCAATCGTTGCGGCAGGCATAATAATCTTGGGAGCATTGCTTACATTGCTTTTCTCTTACATTGCGGTAATGCGGAATATGAATTTAAAGAATTATAAATTATATAACTAAATCATGGATACGAAAAAGAACAGCGTAAAACCACAGTTTCAGTTTGCTTTTACGAAAGAAAACTACGTATGGATGATTATCGGCGTAGTATTATTGGTATTGGGATACATTCTTTTGATAGGCGGAGGTTCCAAAGACCCCGATACTTTCAATTATGCATTGTTCAATGCCCGCAGACTTATAATCTCCCCTGTTTTGATATTGGGAGGATTGGTTGTGGAAGTATATGCGATAATGAAAAAGACTAAAAAAGACGGCGCAAACGAACAATAATCCATCAAAACGGTAAAAGATAAAAATAAAGTGACGTTTAGGAAAAATAAAACGGCGTTTGAGTAAAATAAAACGTTGTTTTAATTCCGTAAAACGCCGTTTTATTTCAGTAGAATTGATTAACGGTATAACAAATTGATATAAAATAAGAATGAATACACTTCAAACGATAATAATAGCCATAGTTGAAGGACTGACTGAATTCTTGCCCGTTTCCTCTACGGGACACATGATTTTGACGCAGGGAATAATGGGCGTAAAAAGCGATGATTTCGTTAAAATGTTCACTGTTTGCATTCAGTTCGGGGCTATCCTTTCGGTTATTTTCATATATTGGAAACGTTTCTTCCAGACTTGGGAATTTTATTGGAAACTTCTTGTGGCTTTCATACCTGCCGCAATCCTCGGTTTCTTGTTTTCCGACGCCATTGACTCGCTTTTGGAAAATCCGACGGTGGTTGCCGTCATGTTGGTAATAGGCGGTGTGTTTATGCTGTTTGTCGATAAAATTTTTAACAAACCCGAAGAGGACCAAACGATAACTTACAAGAAAAGTTTCATCATAGGATTGTGTCAATGCATAGCAATGATACCCGGAGTAAGCCGTTCAATGGCTACAATCGTCGGCGGAATGAGCCAAAAACTCAACAGAAAAACGGCAGCTGAATTTTCATTCTTTTTAGCCGTACCTACAATGGCTGCAGCAAGCGGATACAAACTGTTAAAATTGCTTTTGGACGATGCAGGACGTGAACTTATTTCATCAAATATAGGAACGCTTGTTTTGGGTAATGCTGTTGCTTTCGTAGTTGCTATATTGGCTATAAAATTCTTCATATCCTTTTTGACCAAATACGGATTCAAAGCATTCGGATATTACCGCATAGTTGCAGGTGCGGTAATCCTTATATTAATGTTATTCGGTGTTGATTTTTCCATTGCAATCTGATAAATGAACACGCTTGACATCAAACAAGGACGTTTTTTTCTTGTAGACAAACCTTACACCTGGACATCGTTTCAGGTAGTTAAGAAACTGAAAATAGCTATCCGCAAACTTACAGGGGAAAAGAAATTCAAGATAGGGCATGCGGGGACATTGGATCCGCTTGCAACGGGATTGCTTGTGGTATGTCTTGGCAAATGGACGAAGAAAATCGAAGAATTCCAGCAATTGGATAAGGTGTATACGGGTAGTTTTCATCTTGGAGCGACAACAAAAAGTTTCGATATGGAGCATGAAGAAGATTTTCAATATCCTATCGAACACATTACGGAAGAACTTATAAAAAAAACTGCGGAATCTTTCATCGGAGAGCAATTACAAACTCCGCCCGTGTATTCTGCAGTCAAAATAGGAGGAAAACGTTTGTTTGCATACGCAAGAAGTGCAGATAATACGGATAACTGCGACGGCAATACGGAAGTTAATACTAACAAAAACTCATTACAGGAGATTGAAAGCGGAATAAAATCCCGTAAAATCACTGTTTACGATTTCCAAATCACAGATATTAAAATGCCAGAAGTGTTTTTCTCTGTCAAATGCTCCAAAGGAACTTATATAAGGTCCTTGGCAAGGGATTTCGGCATGAGATTGAATTCGGGAGCATACCTGTCGTCTTTACGCAGAGAGAGTATAGGTGATTACAATGTAGATTCCGCCCTTACACCTGATGCTTGGGAAAAAGCAATAACGGCTATGGAAATACAAAACAACGTTTCATCAAATTAAAACGGTATTTTATAACAATGACATTTAAAGAATTCAGGCAAAAAAGAGCTGTCAAACTAATAACAAACATATTTGTATACGGTTTTGCACTTTTCGGTTTCGGGGTATTCGGAGCGTGGGCTGTATATGAATTAGGGCTTACCAACAACAGAGGTCTGGTTGACAAAAACAACCGCTATTTGGCATCGGTAAGCGAAACAAAATCGGTTAACAACCAAGACAGCACGGCACGGTTTGTAACTCAAAACTATTTAAAACTGCTTACTTTGGGCAAATTATATCCTCACAATGCCAAACTGATAATTGACGGTTTGCGTAACTCAAAAGATGACCGTCAGGTGTCGCAAATGCTGCGTGCATGTGAGATGTATCTGCAAAATGACACCAAATATAACAACCTTTTGAAGCAGGGACAAAGTATTTACGGAACGGCATCGACTGTTGACAACAATTATAATGTCATAGAGTGGATGAATACACCTGAATGGCAGGCTTTGAAACAATCCATAGCAAAAGATTCCGCTGCAATAAATAAAGCCGCCGAAATAACGGGTGTTGAACCGCGTATGATAGTGGGTTGCTTGGTCGGAGAGCAAATACGTCTGTTTAACTCAAAAAGAGAAATGTTTAAAAAATATCTCGGTCCCGTTAAGGTGTTAAGCGTACAAAGCCAATTCTCCTTTGGGGTGAACGGTATAAAGGATTTTACCGCCAAAATGGTGGAAGACCATCTTAAAGATAAGAATTCTCCTTTTTATATGGGACAAAAATATGAGCATATATTGGATTACGGAGGTTATGTTGATGATTCGGTAAGAATAAAACGTCTTGTCAATTATCACGACCATACTTATTCCTATATTTATACAGGATGTATAATCCATCAGACGCGTAACCAATGGAAGAAAGCGGGATATGACATTTCCAACCGTCCTGACATTCTTTTTACTTTGTTTAATGTAGGTTTTGCAGCATCAAATCCTTCTGCAAATCCGCAATGCGGAGGATCACACATAACCGTGGGTGACAAGATTTACACATTCGGGGTGATAGGTTTTGATTTTTATTATTCGGGAGAATTATCTGACATATTTCCTTATTGGAAAAACAGATTTATTGATTAGATACTTTATTTATAAATTATATAATATAACGGTCTTTTATTTCGTTAATAATTAATTATAACAATTTTATGCGGTAATGATGAAAAAGTTTTTTAGCATAGTGCTTTTTGCACTCATAATAATATCCGGTGTTTGGGCTGTCCCTGCGGATCCGCATCCCAGGACGATAACACAGCCTAACGGCAAACAACTTACTTTTTATATAAGAGGTGATGAAAGGATTCACTGGTGCGAGACATTGGACGGATACACTCTTTTGTATAATGAAGACGGATATTTGGAATTTGCATGCACTGACGAGAACGGAAAGCTACAGACTTCGGGTATTTTAGCTTGCAATAAAGAAGAACGTACGGAAGAAGAAATTTCTTTTTTGAAAGAAACACCCAAAGGATTGTTCTTTAACGACAGTCAGATTGCAACAATGAAACAACAATTCAGATAAAACAACGGCGTATTTTAGTACAAAGTCCGAATAAATTCAGTAAATAAAACACTTAATTATTACGGATTTACATCAGGACCAAATGTATAAAAAATACGGTAAAAAGACAATTTATGTTAAACGGATTATTATTAAATTTGCAAATCAATTATTTGCAATAAAGTTTAGTATTAACATATTGTAGCTTGTATTAATGAATATAAAAAAGTACTGTCAAATAATATTTCTGATTATTGCTATTATGCTTTGCGTAT
Organism: Bacteroidales bacterium; assembly: GCA_017633985.1. Taxonomy (GTDB): domain Bacteria; phylum Bacteroidota; class Bacteroidia; order Bacteroidales; family P3; genus Scybalousia_A. Next base: position 22,057 of record JAGBOF010000022.1, on the reverse strand, counting down.
CTGCAATGTCGCAGAACACTGTTGTAAACGGAATTGTCCGTGACGGCAAAACCGGTGAAGTAATGCCTTACGTGAATGTCACAACCAATACGAAATCTTCGGTATTTATCGGTACAATTACAGATGAAAACGGAAAATTCTCATTAAAAGCTTCCCAAAGTTTCGATACCGTTTTCTTTCAATTCGTGGGTTATAAATCTGTTGCAAAGAAAATAAAACCTCATGCATCACAAAACCTTACCATTGAATTGACTCCGGAAATCATAATGTTGGATGAAGCCGTTATTACGGCAAAAAAAGAAAAGTATAGGCGAAAAAACAATCCTGCGGTGATACTTATGGAAAACGTACAGTCACATAAGGACAGCAACAATATAACCTATCAGGATTATTACCAATACCGTAAACATGAAAAGAGTGAAATATCCATCCTTGGGGTGAATGATTCGCTTCGGTATAAGAAAGGTTTTAAGAAACTGGGATTTCTGTTTGACAATGTGCAAATCTCGGAAATTTCAGGAAAGAAATACATGCCTGTCTACTTTATGGAAAAACTTTATGAGGAACATTATCGCAAGAAACCATCTTGTGCAAAAACCATGTTGATTGGACAGAAAGACGTAACGATAAGTAAATTCATTGAAACGCAGACTATCGATTTTATGCTGCAGGATGTTTTGGGTGATGTGAATGTTTACGATAATAGTATAAGGATTTTGAGTAATGATTTGATATCGCCGCTCGCTCCTTTCGCAACACGTTTTTATCAATTCTTTCTTACCGACACTATAGAATATAAAGGTGACAGTTGTATCGTACTTGCGTTCAATCCTGCAAATTTACGCGACATAGGCTTCTCGGGCAAGTTGTGGGTAACAAAAGACAGTTCTTATGCGGTGAAGAAAATTTATTTGGAATTCCCGAAAAAATCCAGCGTAAACTTTGTTGAAAACCTTAGCATCAACCAAGAATATACTCGAATAGGCAATCAATTGTGTCTTACCGAAAATAAAACCATTATGGAGGGAAGCGTATATGGTGCAAGTGTGCACGGCAAACGCCAAACGTTTTATGACGGATATGAGTTCGGTAAAAATATGGGCGAAAAGTTTTATAATAATAATGATGTAACGCAACGTGTCGAGGGATTCAATAAACGTACCAACGCTTGGTGGGAAGAAAACCGCATATCGCCTCTTACAACGGGTGAACAGAATACTTACAACATTCCTAACGAATTCAATTCCATTACAACCTACAAAGTGTTGCTTAATACTATGATGGCTTTCGTTTCGGGATACATTGACTGCGGTAAATTCGATTACGGTCCTTTGGAGAACACACTTTCTTGGAACAATGTGGAAGGTGTGCGTTTGAGAGTCGGAGGCAAAACAAACGTTAAGTTCAATAAAAACATCTTTCTTAACGGTTTTGTCGCTTACGGCACAAAAGATAAAACCATAAAGTACAATGCGGAAGTCATGTATAACTTTGCGGACAAGCTTTATCATCAATGGGAATTTCCTGTGAACCTTCTTACTCTGGGTGTGGAGAAAAACACCGAGATCCCGGGACAAAGCTTGCTTATGGGTACGTATGACCGCTTCACCTTGTCTTTTAACCGCGGTGATATAGACATGATGACCCTTAACACGCGGTATTATGCCGAGTATTGGTATGAAACAATGTCCCAACTATCAACAAAAATCCGTGTAGAGAGAAAAGAAATTGCACCTTTGGCTAATCTTTTGGGCACGTTCCACTCTCTGTCTACCGATGCGGCAGGTAATTATATTGTAAACTACGATAAAGACAATCCTTTAACAACTGCAACCTTTAACATGGAATTGCGTTACGCCAAAAACGAACAATTTTTCCAGAGTCAGAAGTACCGTATGACCATGAACTCCACAACACCTATTTATACCTTATCTTATACTTACGGAGCGAATATTTTTGGCGCCGACTACGAGTTTCACAAAATTAAAGCGGAGGTTCAAAAACGTTGGTTTATATTAAACTTCGGTTTTGCTGACATTTCAATCCAAACAGGAAAGGTATTCGGCAAAGCGGCTTACCCTCTGCTATTCGTACATCAAGCCAACCAAAACTGGGCATATCAGGATGAATCATTCAACTTGATGAACTATTTCGAATTTGTGAGCGATTATTATGCACAAGGCATACTTAACTACAATTTTAACGGATTTATCTTCAACCGTATTCCGCTTATCCGAGCACTTAAGTTACGTGAAGTTTTTGCAGTGAAGGCTATTTGGGGTGGATTGAGTGACAAAAACACACCTGCAACGGATAACGACCTTATAGACTTTGCTAAAAACAGCAAAGGTGAATACAAAACTTACCATTTGGAAGAAAAACCGTATGTAGAAGCGAATGTGGGCATTGACAACATATTTAAAGTTATGCGTATCGATTATGTACGCCGTTTTACTTATTTGGAAAATCCCAACATCTCCAAATGGGGTATTAGGTTCAGATTCCGTTTCACTTTCTGATTACTTTATTTAAATAACACACAGCAATGAATTACGCAATTATCGCAGCAGGAGAAGGAAGCAGATTAAGAAAAGAAGGATTTAAGAGTGTAAAACCTTTAGTTCAAATAAAGGGCGAATACCTTATTGAAAGGCTGATACGTATATTCAAAGACAACAGAGCAGAGAGCATATCCATTATAATAAATGAAGAATCCACGGAACTGAAATCATATTTGGACAGCAAAGATTGGGGAGTTAAAATCAATCTTATCGTAAAAAGTACGCCTTCGTCGCTGCACAGTTTCTGGAATATAATACAAAATACGGGCATTACCGAATGTTGTCTAACCACAGTTGATACAATATTCAACGAAAGGGATTTTAAAGAATATATTTCTGCATTTCAGACCGACCGAACGGTTGATGCTCTTATGGGCGTAACTGAATATATAGATGATGAGAAGCCTCTGTATGTTCAAACCGATGAAAACAACAACATTTTAGCTTTTTGCGACACTAAAGATGCGGCTGCGGACAATAAAGCGGCATCCGAAGAAAATAACACGGCGTTTGACGAAAATAATACGCCACGTCAGCAAAATAATACGCCTGATTATTTTGCTGAAACGCCTTATTTTTCAGACAAAGTGTCTGCCGGAATTTATTGTTTGAGAAACAAGGCAATAGACAAGGCGGATGATTGCATTAAAAAGAATGTTTCGCGTATGCGTAACTATCAGCGTTCGCTTATTGAGGCTAACCTGAAAGTCAAAGCGTTTCTTTTCTCCAAGGTTATCGACATTGATCATGTTGAGGACATACAAAAAGCCGAGAAATTGCTAAAACAGTTTAACACAAAGGTACTTTGTTTAAAGCGTTTTAAGGATTATTCCCCTAACTCACAGGACAAAGACGAGCAAATAATAACTTCGGTAGGTGAAAAGCTGAAAAAACTCGGTTTTGGGGTGGAATACAAAAACGAAACGGAGGTTGATTTTAACAAAGAGTACTTCCCGTACGTTATTTCCATGGCACGCAATCCCGAAGTGATAAAGCAACTGTATGCTTGGCAGAAAAAAGGCTCCGTAATCATCAATTCGCCTTCATCATGCGAGAATTGTTACAGGGAAAAACAAATAAGAATCTTGCAAAACAACAATATAAGTATTCCCAAAACGGTAATTGTCAGCACGGACAATGACTTTGAGGGCATTAACAATATTAAGGATTTTAAATCTTGGTGGATAAAACGCGGGGATTTCCAAACCGTAGAAGCAATTGATGTCATTAAGGTGTCAAGTCTTGAAAAAACTAAAGAAATTCTTGCAAACTATAACTCAAGAGGCATAAAAACGGCGGTTATAAGCGAAAACATTGACGGTGATATAGTGAAATTCTACGGTGTAAGGACTTCAAAGGATTGTGGCAGCGGAAAAGAAACAGGCGAAAAAACATCCTCTTTCTTTTATATGACATATCCTACCAAAGATAAGTTCGGCGAAAAGATAAACACCTCACCTGACCGTATCGACTTTAATGTTGATAAATTTAAAGACGAATGTTCCGCCGCTGCGATGCTTTTGGATTTGGAGATTTACGGAGGTGATGCCGCCATAGATACCAACGGTAATTTTTATATAATAGATATGAATGATTTTCCGTCATTTTCTGCTTGCAAAGACCTGGCTGCGGAAAGCATTACAGATGGATTTTTAAACAAATACAATATGACAATTAATTAAAATGATAGGTTAGATTATGAAAGATGACTTACAGGACAATAAACAGGAGATAAATTTCAAAAATTCACTGAAATCTTCCGATACGGAGGAATGGTGGGACATTCATTTCAACCGTCCTATCGGTTATTTCTGGGCAAAATGCGCTATTCCGTTGCATATAACGCCTAATATGATAACAATAGCTAGCATATTTATAGGTGCTGTGGGCGGATGGTTGTTTTATTACACGGATTTGAAACTCAACGTCATTGGCATGTTGCTTTTGGTTTTGGCAAACACCTTTGACTCGGCCGACGGGCAACTTGCAAGGCTTACGAATAACAAAACGCCGCTTGGAAGAATACTTGACGGATTGGCAGGTGATGTTTGGTTCTTTATAATTTACCTTGCCTTGGTTTTACGTCTGACATTGACGGAAGGCTACAGCGTTGTGGGTATGTGGATATTGGCTGCAGCAGCGGGAGCTTCGCATATATTGGCTGCAGCAATGGCAGATTATTACCGCAATATACACTTATTTTTCCTTAAAGGTAAAGACGGAAGCGAACATGACACTTCCGCCAAGGTCAAAGAGGATTTTCTTAACACGGAATTCTCAAAAAAACCTTTTACCAAAGTGTCTTTGTGGTTTTATCTGAATTATACCAAAACCCAAGAGGCTCTGTCTCCGAAGTTTCAGAAGTTTTGGGGTATTCTTATATCAATGTACGGCAATAAGATACCTAAAGATTTGTGTAACGAGATAAGAGAGAAAAACAAAAAGTATATGCCGCTGACCAATATACTGCAATTTAACACGAGAGTAGCTTTCTTATTTTTATCGTTATTCATCGGAAAGGTTTGGCTGTACTTCGTATTTGATGTAGTGGTAATGAACGCAATATTAATGTACTTAATAAGCAAAGAAGAACGCCTTTTCGGCGGCTATTACAAAGAGTTGAAACAGATAGATAAAGTAAGGCAAAAATAAAACGCCGTTTTAAAAAATTAATCAGGCGTTTTAATAAAATAATAAGGCGTTTTAATTTATTTTTAAGGCGTAAAAATTTGGGCATTGATAATCAGTTAGTAATGGATAAGAAAAATAAATACGGAATGTTCTTTTTTGTAATCGGCATTGTCATCATTTCTGCGATGCTTTACAATCTGGGATGGACGGCTTTGGTGGTAAATTTACGCAAAGTTGGTTTTTGGATTTTTCTTATCATAGCTTCGCGTCTTTTGATGTATCCTCTGAACACCATGTCGTGGCGTACTCTGTCCTATCTGACACCGGAAGAAAAGAAAAAAGTGTCTTGGCTGCGCATGTTCCGCCTGACTATAAGCGGTTATGCTATCAATTATATTACTCCTGTAATGGCACTGGGCGGAGAACCTTACCGCATAATGGCGATGCAGAAAGATTTGGGCACAAAACGGGCAACGTCTTCCGTTTTGAACTATGCGATGATGCATATCCTTTCGCACTTTGTTTTTTGGATAATAGGCTTTTGGCTGTTGATATTTTTTGAACATAACAAAGCACCGCAATTCGTGTTTGTCGGCTCTTTGGTTTTTATAGCAATCAGTATAATTGCAATACTCTATATAATAAAAGCATATAAAAAAGGTATAATAGTAAGTTTCTTTAATTTGCTTTTGAAGATTCCGCTTTTGAAAAAATTTATTCAAAAGAAGATGACTGCGGAGTTTACACAAAATTTAGCAGATACCGACAAACAGTTCACGGACTTATATAATTACCACAGAAAAGCATTTTACAAAGCCTTGTTTTACGAAACCCTCTCAAGGATTTTGTCATGTGTGGAAATTTTAGTAATTTTGCGGGCTGTCGGAATAGGTATTAATATAATCGATTCCATAATTATCAATACCGAAACTTCATTGATAGCAAATATAGGGTTTGTTTTCCCGATGCAGGTGGGCATACGTGAAGGCGGATTGACATTTGCTCTCAAGAGTATAGGGCTTGCGGCGAATATGGGCGTATTTGTGGGCATAATAACTCGAATCAGTGAATTGGCATGGATAATTATCGGTGTGGGAATGATTAAAATAAAACGTTTCGGACAACATAAATATGATGGAGAAGAAAGATAAAACGGTGATATTTGATTACGGTGCAACACTTGACACTAACGGCGTGCATTGGTATCATATCTTTGCAAACGAACACTTAAAACACAATCCTTTTTTGACGGATGAGCAAATGAGGGATGCATATGTTTACGGAGAAAGGCAGATAGCAGCTACCCGCAACATAGAAAGTATGCACAATTTTTTGGATACTTTGCTTATAAAGGTTGCTTTTCAATATGATTACTTGCAAAATGGCGGCATAATCACAAAAGAGCAACGCCGTACGGAACAAATATCCGACGCTTGCTATAATCTGGCAAAACAAAACACGCAAAAAGTCCGTCCGTTATTGGAACAATTGGCGGCAAACTACAATATAGGTTTGGTTTCCAACTTTTACGGTAATCTAGACGAAGTTTTGAAAGATTTTAATTTAAGGGACTGTTTTGATGATGTTGTCGAAAGTGCCGCAGTAGGCATTTCAAAACCCGATAAAAGACTTTGGCAGTATGCATTGGAGCGTTTGCATACTAAAGCAGAAGATGCGACGGTTATAGGAGACTCTTACAAAAAAGATATTATGCCTACCAAACAATTAGGTTGCTCAACTATTTGGCTTAAAGGCAAAGGCTGGAAAGACAATCCGACAAACACTCCTTTTGCCGATGCTATAATTACCGACATTATGCAGGTAAGCAATATCTTATAATACTTCTGATATACTGTTACACAACGGGATTGTTTTAATTGATAATTTATATTATTTTTCCTTACGGAGAAATAATATTTTTTTGTAATTTTGTCATTGGCACGGTATTAGAATGTATTTTTATATCTGATAAAATAAATCCGTCAGATGTAAGAATTATTAACTAAACATCTATATAATATGAAAAGAAAAGTCTTTGCAACAACATGTTTCCTTGTTCTGATTTCTTACTTTCAAACATGTATGTGTCAGAAATTTTCTGATGTTATATATTTCTATAGCCCATTAGCAGGCGAAGAAAAATTTATGGTAGATAATACAAACACTATTATCAATTACTCTGATGCTCTGCCCGAAGCAAAACGTATAAGCATAAAACGAAAATTATCTTCAATGATTGACAAAACAGAGGATTTCGGTGATGGAACAATATGCCCTGCATTGACACAGGAATCTATCCACAATATTTGTAAGATATTAGATGCAGATTCTATTTATATAAGTTTCTCAAAGAAATTATATCTGGCGAATAATACAGAAGTATGGACATCCAATTCTATTACTATTAAACCACAAAGTGGTATAGAGATTGAAAAATTCTTGAAAGATAATAATATTGCATATTATCACATTGACACTCTCGGAAATAATGAGTACTCTATATATCTAAATGGTGCGACTGATGTGTCTTTTGAATTCTGCAACATATTAAATAAAGAAATAAATGTAAAATATGCTTGTCCCAACTTTAATTTTTTCATAAAAGATAATGAACATAATGTCGAATGATAACATGATACAAACTTACTTACTAATAATCTTACGTCAATTCTACAACACACAAATTTAAATACCCAATAATAAAAAGCCGTGTAAAATAGTAGTCTTAACCTAAACTAAACCCATATAAAATGAAAATAAAGATTTATATAATAGTTTTTGCTTCTGTATTATGCAGCGCGGCAGTATTCGGCCAAGAAGATACCAGTACAAAAGCTTCATACGTTAAAGGCTCTCAATATGTATATCCGAACCGTGACACATCAAGATATGTCATTCAAATGCCCGCAAATAAAAGTTTTAATCAAATTGAAGATCAAAATATATATCATTTGTATGATAAATTATATGTTATAATCAATAGTGATGACTTTGCAAAGATAGATGCGGATTATTTTTCATATATTTATTTACATAACGACAATAGTAACTTCTTTGTTCTACCAAGACTAATCTTAAAATTAAGAAAAGGCTATAATATTGATAATATTTTGGCGGATTTCGATTCAATATTGACCGTAAAATATATAGGTTATGCATTTACAGAAGACAAAGATACATCCCGTTATGTGCTTTCTTGTAATGTTAAGAGTTCAGAAGATATTTTTCGCTTAACGGAGCGTTTGAATGAACGTAAAGAAGTTGTTTGGTGTATCTTTGACTGTTATGAAGAATTTAATACGGATAATGAGTATTATACACAACAACATTAAACTAAAAATAATATAATATAATAAAATGAAAATAAAGATTTTTGCATTAGTGTTGATGTCTGTATTATGTAGCACAGTCGTATGCGGTCAAGAAGAGCGTGAAAGACAGGTAGGTTTGTGGGAAAAAGAACTACCTCCGATTAGAAAATTCGAAACATTAGAAAAATTGTCTGATGAATTTATCAAAGAGCATCAATGGAACGAAGAAGAAAAAGAAGAAGGTTTTCGCACATTTTTCACAATGAAAGATATCTATCCTTTGAGAGTGCATTACAGTACATACAATTCAGGTCAGTGGGACACTCTGTCAGATGGAACTATCGTATGGCGTTTAGCCATAATTATACCCAATAAACATACTTATGCATCCATACAATTTGACACATTCTTAATCAAAAAAGGAACGAGTGTTTATGTAAGAAATTATTCCAATAACAAAAGAAGTAAAGAATATACGTCTAAACATGTTGATATAAGACTAGAAAATGCTGAAAGGTTTAAACTCAATGAACCTATAGCAGGTTACACTGTAGACGGTGGCTATAGTATTGATACTCTTGTTTTGGAATATTATATTCCAAAACATATAACACCAGGTGTAATCTCTCTGGATCATATATATATAACTATTCCCGCTCCTAAAAAAGACACGGGTTTAAAATCAAGTACGACTAATTGTCATGTGAACACAAATTGTCTTGAAGATTACAATTGTCAATTAGAGAAAATAGTAGTTATATAAGATACTATTAAACACATAAAACGATATGAAAATAAAGATTTTTGCATTAGTTTTGGTTTCTGTATTATGCAGTACAGTAACATCCGGACAAGAAGAACTGATAAAAGAATTGCCGCCAAGCTGGCAGATTGAAGAATTGCCGCCGCTAAAAGCTTTTGAAAAGTTAAAACCCTTATCCAAAGATCTGATTAATTATTTTGATGAAATGATGAGAAAAAAGAATTTGTGCGGGGGTGTATATCCTATAGATGTAGATTATTCATTGCAAAATTCTGGGCAATGGGATACTTTAGAAAATAATGATATGATATGGCGTTTGGCTTTTGTTGCCTCTGATATAAAAGAGATAACGTTGTATTTTTGTACATTTATTATAGATGACCAAGCCAGATTCTACACATATCCATATAATAGAAAATATGATCCGTGTTGTGAAACAAATCGGTCTAATATAAATAGAAAGCGTTTTGTTACACTTATGTCTATGATGGTGTCTGATACTATAGTTATAGAGTATTATGTTCCTAATAATGCAGGTATAGGAGTCATTAAAATAGACAGAATTTCACGTTCATTAAAAGAAAAAGATTTAGGTCTAAAAACTTCTTCGGATTGTACGGTAAATGTTTGCCAAGAAGAAGGTATCAATTGGCAACTAGAAAAAAACGCTGTTGCAAAAAGAGATGGTCTATATGCCGTATTATATTGTCATTTAAGGAAACAACATAACACCTAAAATAAATATATTCAATTAATAAAAATACGGTTACTCTGCCGACGAATCCTGCTAAAGATATGGTAAATATTACTTATAATCTTGATGACAGTGATTGCTGTTTTGTGCTTTACAATCTCAGCGGAAATAAAATCTTAAGAGAAAATTTACAGGGATTTAATGGCGAAAAATCAATTATTTTACGTAACTTTGCATTTTGTACTTCTTACTATAAGATTATCAAGGATAATATTGTCTTCAAATCCGACAAATCAGTAATAGTAAATTAAGTGTGAATATTAACATAAAATAAAAACCATATAAAATTTTGAGAAATTAAAAATGGAAAAAATCAAAATTGCAATAGCAGGTATAGGTAATTGCGCTTCTGCATTAATCCAAGGATTGGAATACTACGGTAATCCTGCCAATGAGAATGCTCCTGAAGGTATGATGGCTGCCAACATAGGCGGTTACACTGCACAGGACATTGAAGTAGTTGCCGCTTTTGACATTGACGCAAGAAAAGTCGGCAAAACCTTAGACGAGGCAATCTATGCCAAACCTAATTGCACTATTAACATTATTGATCCGCAAAAATTCCCTAAAAGCAACGTCGTTGTTCAAAAAGCACCGCTTTTGGACGGTGTAAGCGAACACATGCTTAATTATGACAAATATCCGCAGGATACTACATTTGTCGTAGACACAGAGCACGAACCTGTTGACGTTGTTAAAGTTTTGAAAGAGACAAAAGCCGATATCCTTATCGACTATCTTCCTGTCGGAAGTGAAGAAGGCGTTAAGTTTTACGCACAATGCGCAATTGATGCACAGGTTGCATTCCTTAACTGTATACCTGTATTTATCGCATCAGACCCTGAATGGGAACAAAAGTTTATTGACGCAGGTCTTCCGCTTATAGGCGACGACATGAAGTCACAATTCGGTGCAAGTATATTGTCCCAAATGCTTCAGGAGTTAGCTTTCGCACGCGGACACAAGGTTAAAGCACATATTCAGCAGAATTGCGGCGGTAATACGGACTTTATGAACATGATGAACCAGAACCGCTTAAAGAGCAAGAAGATTTCGAAGGAAAACGTTATCCGTTGTCAAAACGACATCAGAGGAATTTCCACCGATGGCTCATTCTTACACGCAGGTCCGTCCGAATACATCGAATTCTACAAAGATAACAAGATTGCAACATTCCATTTGGAATTGGAAGGTTTCGGCGGAAGCCCTGTTACCTTTGATGCACGTCTTTCGGTTATCGACTCACCTAACAGTGCAGGTGTTGTAATAGATGCTATACGTTATTTGAAAGTTGCAAGAGAACTCGGCATCACGGGTTCACTGCACGGAGCAAGTGCCTTTACGCAAAAGACACCTCCTTTCCCTATGACTTTCGAAGACGCACAGTACGAATGCCGCATGTTGGCAGAAAGAAAACTGACCAAACTTACTGAACCTCAAGCTAACAGAAAGAAATAAGGAATTAATATAACGGTTTAAACAAACCTGACGGCGTTTTGAGAAATTAAAACGCCGTTTTATTTTATTAATCTGCGACGTCAGTAAAATAATACGCCGTATTATTTTCGTAAAACGGCGTATTATTTTTTTAACTTATAAAATCGTTTTTCTCAGTTATATTTTCATATCCCGTTTCGGTGTTTAAAGCCGCACAAAGGGACACAAAACTTGATTCAATTACGGATTGTAAAGCGTTTTATCATAAAAGTTAAGAATGTCTATGCATATTCTGCGCATTGTTGTCGCAGGATTTTTAGGGTTAATGGCTATTGCCTGCGTATAGGAATTGATTGCATCCTGCCACATCTCCTGTTTTTTGTATATATTGCCTTTAAGATACCATGCCGTATCGTTGTAGGGACTTGTTTCCAATAGTTTATTAACCTCCTGCAGCGCCTTGTCGTATTCTTCCTTCTCCGTAAGGCTGCGAATGCCGTCTAATATCTCCTCAACCGTCATATCCTTAACCTTTTTGCGTCAATCATTAATTATAAATCATAAACTTACCCGTCTTTTTCAATACACGTTCGGGTGAATCCGAATGTCTGTACTGCGCAATCCATGTATACACGCCCTGATTGACATTCTCTCCGTTGTAGGTGCAGTCCCAACCTTGTTCAGGGTCGTCAGTCTCAAATACTATCGTACCCCAACGGTTAAATATCTTCAAATTAAACTCCTGCAATGCGTCAATTCTCAAACGGAACGTGCGGTTGTCAGGGTTTTGTGCATGAAGGTAGATTCCTGTCGGTGCCCAAATATGATGATCGCGTATAACGGAAATACTTGTTGTAACCGAATCGGTGCAACCGTACTGACTCCAACCTTGAAGCGTTATAAAATATGTAAGGGTCGTGTCGTCAAGGTTGAATGTATGCATAAAAACTTTATCCGACGAAGTCGTACCGTCAGATATTGTCCACAGCCTGTCCACAATACCCGTCGTAGAGTCGGCAAACACTACAATAGGTGATAATTCGTCTATTGCATCAGGTGAAAAGAATATAGTAGGTATAGGTTTCTTCTCAACGTACACCGTCATCGTGTCAGATTTGGAACAATTCAACTGCGGATCGTTATAACCCGTAACCATATAGCGTGTAGTTGACTCGGGCGAAACTTCATATTGGGTTAAATTGCCGCCGTTTACTGCAGGGTCCGAAGAAGTCCACTCATATCTTTGCGCATCGCCTTCCACGGATATGGAAACAATCTCCTGCTCGCACATTCTTTCGTCCTGCGAAAGTTCAACCGTAGGTATAGGAATGACGGTTACCGTCACACTTTTGTCTGTCTTACACTGCGCCGTATCAGTCTCCACCGAAACGGTAAATTCCGTTGTTTGGTCTGGCGAAACGGTATTGGCAGCGGTTTGTGTTCCGTTGTTCCATGAATAAGTCACGGATTGGGCATCACTAACGGCTGTAAGCACGGTACTTGTCTTATGACATATCGAAGTCTTACCCTCTATCGTAACTACAGGATAAGATATCACGTTGATCTGTGCCGATGCCGATGCTTTGCAAGCCTTACTGTCTTTGACCTGAAGGGTCAATCTGCCCGATTGCATAGGAACGAAATCCACCAAAGTGTCGTTACCTATCACCATGTTGTCTTCTCCGTAAGTCCAGGTGAATTTGCCGTAATGTGTTTTGATTGTATCTTGGTACAAAACATTGCGCGCAGAGCATATATTGGTGTCCGCACCGATGTTCAACTCTGGCTTTCGTACGTGAATGTAACACGAATCATATCTTGTGCAAATAACCTGTCCGTCTTTGTAGTTTAATATCTGGAATTTGTAGAATACATACTCTGTTTCGTCGGATTGCGAAACTACGGCAGCACCTCCTACAAAATTATTGTTAGCCAATTCGGCAGGTTCTACGAAATGATATTCGTCGCCGCCCGTTAAGCGGAATATTACCTGATCTCCCGCACATATTGTGTCGTGCAAAGAAAGGCTGTCGGCATTGTTTGCCGATGTTTCTGCGTTGGAGCTGTTGTGGGACAACGTTGCCGCAGGCACGTCAGACGGTATAATCAATATACTGTCCCATAAAGCAAATTCTCTTGCATCTTCATTACGTGTAACATTCATTCTGCAATAAAACCAAGTAGGGCCGTCGTTCAAATCAGCAACGGCAATAACCTGATTGTTACCGTCCGAAGCCACAGGCTGCATCTGGTTAGCCATAGCACCCTTGCTTGTTTTCTTAAACCATGCTATATCGTTGTACAATTCGCCTGTAGGTTTAATACGCCATGCTTCATTCTTTGCTTTCCATTTGGTATTATTGTATGATTGCGTAGTTGTAGTTCCTTTTTTGTCGGGATCGTAAGCATCGTTGGTTATAGTGCATGCCTGCGTACCGTCAATATTTTGTATTCCTAATATGGCATTGGAATTATTGGTAGAAGTCCAATAAGGTTTTTGCTTTATGTAGAATTCTATTGTGTTGGTTGTCTCATAAAGTACTATCATGGAAGTATGGTCTATAGAATCTCCGCAACAATTGCCAAACATAGGTATTTGATTAAATGATATTATACAACGTCTGCACGGATATTCTCCGATAAAGTTTATAAAACAACCTTTTTTCGCATCTTCACTTACATAATTATAATTAATATCCTGAAAAGGTCCGTTAATAGAATTCATTACAGGCGAAGCACTGGTCCATTGAGATCTGCTGTCGGGGAATGCATTACTCTCCATAAAAGGACAAGGTACATATTCATCAGGTTTATTCGTAGGTTCGCTAAACAAATTAATCTTATTATCACTTGCATACTGTACAATAGGTATAGGTCTGTCAGGATCGACAAAAGCCACACCTCCGTTGGAATTTGCTATAACGGAATTATAAGCATTATCGTAAAAATAAAATCTGAAAGGAGGGTTATCTGTTCCTTCCACAGGGAAATAATGATCAAAGTCAAATAGTTTACTCCAACAATCATCGACAGGAAGATTTATACGCTCACCTTCATTGAATCCTGCCGGCGGGTCGTATGCAATACGTTCGTAAGTATATCCGTTCAACTCATCAGGCATTCCCTGTGCGAATCGCTCGGCTATCAATGTCCTTTTGGCTGTATCACATGTCAGTTGTATTCCTTCATTAAGTTGTTTGACGGTAAATTCCACTGTATCCTTGCCTATAAGTTGTTTCATTGAAATGCTGGCACAACTTTGCCCTGACTGCGCATGTGCTTTCATCGGGACAATCAATCCCAACACGGCAAAAAAACATATAATCTTAAATTTGTTTGTACTCATACCTGTTATGGTTTTGATATTTAACTTGCAAAGTTAATCATTTTTTATGATTACAGACACATTTGATGGCTTTATTTTGCAAAAATAATTAAAAAAAGCGGTGTTACACCGTAGCAACACCGCCCAAAGAATGAAAAATACATCAATTGTTTCTCTTAATATATCTGTTTGCTCAACCGCCTTACAGTCTTAAAAACTTACCTGCATTCTTACGGTCAATACATCGTTAGGAACCTGTTTTGAATAGCCTGCAATATTATCCGAAGTCTCGTTAATATACCAATCATAAAACGCACTCAAACGTACAGCCTTCGTAGGATTCCATATAATACCGAAGCCGTAGTTCTGATATGCCAAATCCATCGGATAGACTGCGTTTTTGCCGTCGGCTTTAGTGTTAAAATCGTAATAAGCCGCTTTCAAAACCGTCTGCCAATTCGTTTTGGCTATATCCTGTACGTAATAAAGGTAATAACCGCGGAATTTACGCTCATAAGAGAACGCTTTGGAAATATCATACGTGTTGTTCTTCGGTGCAGTGAAGTCATTTTGTGTTGTAGGCTGCGTTCCGAAAAGATATTCGCCCCTGAAATTGGAACGTCCCCAATCATTAAAGAACGTTATCTGCCCGTCAATGCCGAAATACTCTCTTTTGTTTTTGTTATTAAACCCTACAGTGTCTGTCTGCCACGTATCGTTTCCGAATGTGCGGTAAACGCTGTCGGCATTGTTCACCTTACCGTTGAAATACGACACACCTATGCCCCATTTCATCGATCCGTCCTGAACCGTTCTGTCATACTTAAGGTGTGACTCCAAATTGATGCGGCCGTCAGGCGTTTTGCTTATACCATTACCCGATACGGCTGCCAGTTCCAACTTAAGGCCGTTGAAATCGGACTCTTTCGGAGCTTTGACTATCGCTTTAAGCCCCACTTCGTGCAAACCCGGGAACAATTTATGCGTAAGAACCGTACGGTCTTCCGTTTCCTGCAAAGGAGACAGATACATAAGCTCGTCACCGAAGAAACTGTTCAATAAACCTGCCTGAAAACTTAACCAAGGCAGCGCATCCCAGCCCAAATATGCCTTGATAGGCGACATTCCCGACTCGCTGGTATTGATTTCCACTACCGCTTTGGCTTGGTGTTTAGTGTAAGTAAAACGTATTCTCCCTCTGCGGACGCCGTATGTCAAAAAGTGGTCGTTATTATCGTATTTATTTGCGTCATACGACCCCGTCCATACCTGCAAAGCATTTTTGCCTGCATACTC
Organism: Bacteroidales bacterium; assembly: GCA_017633985.1. GTDB lineage: Bacteria > Bacteroidota > Bacteroidia > Bacteroidales > P3 > Scybalousia_A. The sequence goes on along the minus strand of JAGBOF010000022.1, from coordinate 5,979 downwards.
CGCCTGTGCCTGGATATAACCCGTTATTTTCAATCCGTCAGTGGTCTGCGCATTGATTTGTGACGTAAAGACGGTTGTCATAAACGTCATCACAAATGCCGAAACCATCAAAATACTTTTCTTCATTATTGTGTTACCTTTTTATTTTGTTAAAAAATTACTGCATTGTAACGTACGAACTTATTTTTTATTATTAAAAATCCAAGAAAAAGTTGTTTTATTTCCAAAACGCCGTATTTTTTCCCTGCCCTGTGGTATAATTTTCATGCCCTTTGCCTTCTTGCCGCCGCCCCGTGGCGTATTAATTCTGAAAAAACCCTTTTTTTGATGTAAAAAAACTGTTTTTTCGGGGTAAAAAAACCCTTTTTTTGAAAATAATATGCCACGGGGCGGCGGCAGAAAGATACGGGGCGGAAATAATAAGTAAAAAGGCGGCGGTTTCTCAATAATCCGCAATTTTTAATCAAAATTCCTGCGGATTAATTTGGCAGTTAATGTAATTTTACCTATATTTGCAAAAATTAAAGTATAATTTTCACACTAAAACAGTTGCCTTATGAAAAGAGAGATTATAGTGGGAATAGATTTTTCCAATGCATCGCTTACGGCATTGAGACTTTCAGTTGATATTGCCAACAAAACAAATTCCGACATCCTTATGTTGTGGGTTCAAACTGCAGAAAAAGACCCCGTGGAAGCCGAAGACACTTTAAAGGAACTGTGCAAATCTTTCGCACCTGCACTTGACAGCAAAGAAATATCGTATAAGATTGCAGAAGGAAAGAAAGTCCATGCGACGATTAATAAAGTTGTCAAAGAAAGAAATCCTTATCTTTTGATAATAGGCACAAACGGTAACAGCGGATTTGACGAGAGATTCGCAGGAGCCAATGCCTTCAAAACATTAAGCGATTGTCCTGTACCCGTTTTACTGTTAAGGGAAAATTTCGACTTCAACAAACCGCTTAACAATATCATTCTGCCTATAGATTCCACACCTGACACCCGCCAGAAGGTGCCTTGGACGATTGAGTTCGCCAAGATGTTCCCTGATTCGTGTATAAGGGTTTTGGGATTGCAGTCCTACGCAGGCAAAACCATAAGGGAAGAAGTTCAGGGCTATGTAGACAGCGTCGAAAAGTTGCTTTTGCAGAAGGGATTGAACCATACGGTGGAAGTAAGGGACTCTGACAACTCCACGCTTACCACACTGGATTACGCCAAAGAGATAGGGGCTGACATGATAGTCATAATGACCGAACAGGAGAAGACTTTGAGCAATTTATTCTTCTTGGGACCTTATGCGCAACAGATGATCAATCTGTCGCCTTACCCTGTGCTTACGATAGCACCTAAAGAAATTAACGGAGCGGGCAGATAGAAAAACCTTCAGAACGTATATATAAGAATAATGTACCGTAAGATGGGAATAAAAAGAGGTTTGGTTGCACTGCTGTCATCAGCGGCAGTGTTTATATGCACGGGCGGCGGATTATTGCATGCACAGACGGAAGTAATTGCAGACGGCAGATTGCAGACAATACTTGAAAAGCATGTGGAATATAACCGCATGGCAAAAACTACGAAAGGTTTCAGGGTAAAAGCCGCAACCTTTACGGGGGAAGGTGCAAAGGACAAAGCGTTTCAACTGAAAAAAAACCTGTTGCAGGCATTTCCCGAACAAAGAACGTATGTCGTTTTTGACGAACCGTATTTCATTGTAAAAACAGGCGATTTCCCTACGCGGTTAGATGCTTACGCTACATTCTTACAAATAAAAAATCAGATACCGACGGCATTGATTGTTGCCGATTATATCAACGCTCCCGTAATCAATGAAGACGATTTCACAACTCCCGAATATTTTGAAGAAGAACTGGAAAATTAATAAATAAATTTATGTAATATTTAATATGCAGTACGTAGAATTTGACGGAATTTGCACTTTAATAACGTAAAATCATATACTACATACTAAATACTACATAATACATAAAAAAACTTAAATAAAATGGATATTAAAACTTATATTGCAGAAAATAAAGACAGATTTCTGGATGAGTTGTTCTCACTTATCCGCATTCCTTCGATATCTTCACAAAGCGAACACAAAGAAGATATGGTTAAATGTGCACAGCGTTGGAAAGAATTGATACTTCAAGCCGGTGCAGACAAGTGTGAGGTCATGCCGACAGAGGGTAACCCCGTTGTTTACGCAGAGCGTCACATTGATGACTCCTATCCTACAGTTTTGGTGTACGGGCATTATGACGTTATGCCTATTGACCCTGCCAATGAGTGGACCACTTCGCCTTTTGAACCTGTTATAAAAGATGATATAATATGGGCACGCGGTGCGGACGATGACAAAGGACAAAGTTTCATGCAGGCAAAGGCTTTTGAGTACCTCAACAAGACAGGTCAGCTGAAATGCAACGTTAAATTCATGCTTGAAGGCGAGGAAGAGATAGGCAGCGGCAGTTTGTACGGGTTCTGCGAAAAGAACAAAGAGCTTTTGAAAGCCGATGTAATACTTGTTTCCGACACATCGATGATAGGTGCCGATATCCCGTCTATTACCGCAGGTTTAAGGGGATTGGGATATATAGAAGTAAAGGTTACGGGACCTAAAGCCGATTTGCATTCGGGTCTTTACGGCGGTGCTGTTGCCAATCCTATAAATATATTGTGCAGAATAATATCGCAATTGCAGGATATAAACACCAACAAATGCACGGTGCCTGACTTCTACAAGGAAGTAATTGAACTGTCACAGCAAGAAAGGGATTTGATGGCTAAAGCTCCGTTCTCAAAGGAAGATTACTTGAACGTAACGGGCTCACCTGACTTATTCGGCGAAGAAGGTTACTCAACAATAGAGAGAACAGGCATAAGACCTTCGTTTGATGTCTGCGGCATTTGGGGAGGCTATACGGGAGAAGGTGCAAAAACCATTATACCGTCTTCAGCCCATGCGAAAATATCTTTCCGCTTGGTTCCCGATCAGGATTTCAACGTTGTAACCGAAAGAGTGGCTGATTACATAAAACAAATAGCCCCTTCATGCGTCAAAGTAGAGGTAACGCCTTTGCACGGAGGTTATGCATACGTTTCGCCTTTGGATTTGCCTGCTTACCGTGCGGCAGAAAAAGCATATATGCGCACTTACGGCAAACAGCCTATACCTACACGTTCGGGAGGCAGCATACCTATTGTTGCGGGCTTCGAAAGAATTTTGGGAATCAAATCCATACTGATGGGATTCGGCCTATCAAGCGACGCAATTCATTCACCTAACGAAAATTATCCGTTAAAACAATTCTTTAACGGTATTGAAACCATTTCTTACTTCTACGAAGAATTTGCGGAACTGATGAAAAAATAACCGCATAACAACATGAAATAACTATATAATAATATTGTATAAACGACACGTGGTTTTGCTGGGCAAAACCACGTTTTTATTTGCCTATTTTGCCTTAAGAAAAATAAATAGGATAGTATACGCTGAATCTCAAATAGAAAAACACTGTATTTTTTAAGTCTTAAACAAAATCTTTTTGGTTATTATCGCAATAAAATCTTATTTTATTATATTTTCTTCTTACATAGTATCAATAAGATACAAATTAATTGATATCTGTAATCGAAAAAAAGTATTAAAAAAATATACGCCGTATGTATAAAATGCCTATTTTTGCCCGCAGATAGCGGTTTAAACGTACGGTTACGGAAAACAACCGCTTTAAAAGATAAAAACAGAAATAAAAATAGTATAAACAAATAAAAATTTTGGAAGGAGAATTAAAGAAACAGAAAGTAAATTAGTCTGAAAATGCAGTTGAATGTATAACTTAACTATCCGTTCGTACATATTTAACTGCGAGACATTGCAAACGGAAAGAACGCAGATACAATTCATTGTCGGATTGCAATCTGTAACGGAAACGACAAAAAAATTTAAATTAAACAAATTAAATGAATACTAATATTAGAAAAAAGGCAACGCTTATGTTGCTTCTGTTAAGTCTGACATTTGCAGGACACAGTCAGACAATTAGTTCCATACAAAGGATTTACTGCACAATAGACAGTTCGTATGCATCAACGAATCCGCTTTGCTTAAAATCATTAGCCTATAGCAAGGACACCAAAATGGCGTTGTGCGAAGAATATACCCAAAGTAGTTTCATTCCCAAACTGTTGTTGTTCACGCCTAATAAACTCGCTCCTGTAGAGATGCGGTTTGATACAACATACAAGATATATGACTTTGATATCTTGGGAGACACTGTCTATTTTGCAGGACAGGAAGGAGACAGCAACTGCTTTTTGGCTTATTTCAACATCAAAAGCATGATTAACGCAGGCAACACCGCTGTAGACATACCTGTCAAATACACCTTAATAGGTAACAGTGCTAACAGACAATTCATCTATAAGATTAAAGCATTTAAGAATGCTGCGGGTGAACGCATCGTTGTAGGTATAGGCAACTTCTATTACAGGGATTTGGTATATAGGAAACCTATCTTCGATCCTTCAGGCCCTAGTTGGGAACTTATTGTACCCACGGAACACTATCACAACTACGTTATGTTCTATACTGTAACCGAAGAAAACTATACCGATGACGGTACGGGAGACTTATCTGTCTTGGGCACAACAGGAAATAAAGCAAACAACATTAGATTCTACCGAAACCCGTTTAATGCTGACAGCATAAAGTTGAGTGATACCGAATTATTTGCAGATATAGCAATAACAGACAACTATATCTGTATCTTGTCCCAAACACACGAGTCAACCAACACTTTCTGGTGGGCGAATTCTTCATTCGGAAACAGATTAATCTTAAGAACATTTGATAAAAATACTCTCCAACAAAAATTAGTCAGATACATAACAATAAACGATTTGATAAGTACACATAACAACCTGAAATTTATAGCAGGAAAAGCCAGTCTTCATCTTGCACCGATGTATAAAGACCGTATTGCCGTTTCATACGCTTATGCAAACATCTCTGCCCATGACACTGTAAAATTTGTTGTAGATAAAATAAATCTTACCGACAGTGCATATCAAACTGAATCGTCAGTTATAAGCAGTCATGTATTCAATTCCTTTGAGCTGATAAGGGATTTAACTTACAATTCATTAAGCAATCAGGTTCTACTACTGTTGGAGGACTCTACTGACAATAAGGTATACAGTTTGCCATTAAAAGAAAACACACCCGCAAACTCTACTTGTAAATATTTCATACTGGACAGTTGGGAGGAATCCGTATTCGGAACACCTCTGCTATGGAACAGTATGCACATGGACAGTTATTTCTACCTGACTGTATTAGGCACATACCGTGATAACGGTACAATGTATTTGATAAATAAGAACATACAAAACAACACATGGAAATGTTTGCAATTTAAAACCGATATTATTAACGAATGGAAGGACAAAACAAAACCGTGGTTAACTATGCCGAATTTGGTATTGTGCAACTTTGCAACAGGATACAGTACAGGTAACGCGGAATTAGGACGTCCTTATCGTAAGACAAGAATAAGCAGCTTTATTGTAAAAGCCAAAAGAGGTAAATCAATGAGTATAAAATGCAATTAATAGGAGGACAAAGACATGAAAAGAATAATTTTAATAACAGTTGCATTGTTATCAGTAATGCAATTATCGGCACAAAAACCTGATGCACACAAACCAAGCAGGGACAAGTATGACACCTTGGTTGTATTCAACCCCATTGCAAACGTACCTAATTGGGATCAAGACATAATCCATGATTTCTATGATACTATGTATAGAACATCCTGGTACGAATGTCCTGACCGTTTCGGGCATTATAAAAAACACCCAGAAGCTGATACTGTTATCTGTAAGGATGTGCTGAACTATGCCGATTTCTTCAAAAATATATATCCGTATTTCGGAGTAAAGCATAAGGATTCTGACTGGTTT
>JAGBOF010000021.1 GCA_017633985.1 Bacteroidales bacterium | reverse complement strand
TACACGGCTTCTGACGCCTGCTTCGCTTAAGCCGAATTTACTGCCGATTTCTTTGTACGTAAATCCTTCGTCGCGTAATTGCATGATGTCGTTGTAGTCACGTTCCTGTTCGCTTAAATCGCTGCCTGCTCTTGAAATGTTCTCAAACGGCGTCAATTGGTTCGTATTGGTGAACGTCAACGAGTTGGAAAACAACAGATTGTGTCCGTATTTCTTCTTGTCGGGCGGCAGGTAATTGCCTTTGACGATGCAGAAATATTTTTTTTGCGGCTGGGCTTTGTCCGTTTTGAGCTCGACAACAAGGCGCATCTTCGCCTCAAATCCCTGTGAACCAAGGGCATTATTCTTGCTCGGCGCCAAATCTTCAGTCCGTTTGCCCACGTGGTGGAGGAACATCACGCAAAGCTCGTTTTCAATCGCAAGTTGCTGAAACACATTGAGAAAGTTACGCACTTTGTTGGTCTCGTAGAGTTCGGACTGGTAGATGTCGCCGAAAGCGTCGATGATTATCAGATCGGGGCGGTGCAAATCAATGACTTCCTGAATGTTATGCATAAAATAATCGACGTTGAAGTAAAAATGCAGACGGGATATGCTCTCCAGAATGCCGTGGATGGTTCCGTCGCTTTCTTTTTGCAGTTCAAAGTTCTGAAAATCATAGTTTTGCAGGCTGTAAAGTTCCTCTATCTGCATTTTCAAAAGCGAGGAGATGGCGGTGGCATCGTCTTCGGTCGACAGGTAGACGACGGATTTCCTTTCGCCCTCGGTTTTCCAGCCTAAAAAGTCTGTGCCTGTGACGATTGCGAGTCCCAATTGGCGCAACATACTGCTTTTTCCGCCGTCCGAACCGCCGATCAGCGCCGCCAAACCGATTTTCGGCAAAAGGTTTTCGACCAAAAACGGTATTTTTTCGTTCGCCTGCGAAATAAGTTCCAACGCATTCTTTTCCCTATCAAACGTAGTGTCAGCGGTGTCACCGACACCTTTTACACTGCCACCAACAGTGCCATCAGCACCTTTTACATTGGCATTACCTGCACTTTTTACGTTACCATTCTTGGCACTTTTGTCAGCGTCAGCGACGCCTTTTACTTTGGCATTGGCGCTATTAGTTAAAACCTTGACAATCTTTTCATTAGTGCCTTTAACGCTGCCTTTAAGTTCCTGACGGATGTTGCTGTTTGCAGCAGAATTGGTGTCAGCGACACCTTTTACATTGGCATTACCTACGCCTTTTACGTTGGCATTCTTGGCACTTTTCATACTTAATTTGTCAGCCATTTAAAATTCCTCCTCTGCGTTAAATGGGTTATTTACTTGATTGTCAGCCTTTTTTAATGGAGTCTGAACGAATCCTATCTGCCTGCGTTGTTCGGGTTCTTTCTTTGCCGCAGGTTTTTCGCACGATACGTAAAACGTTGTCTCAAAGCCGTTTTGCATCTCTTCTGTTGTGAATGTTACATTTAAATACATAAATTTCGTTTGCTTTCGGGGATAATTTTTTGCGGAAATACTCCGTTTTTACTTTTTTTCCGAAAGACACGGCAAAATTATCCCGAGCCTCAAAGACAAAACTATACGTAAAGAAAAAGTTTAATTAATTCTTTATTTCCATTTGATTATAAGGTAATTAGGCGGCAAAGAAAAATGCCGTTTTTCCTTGCGGTAAAGCCTCTGTAAAGTGAAAGGTAAAGTCCTTACCGATTGCGGTAAAGTTCTCGGTTGGGTGAATTTTTGAAGAAAAAAGAAAAAAATGGGCTTTAAACGAACGAATTTAAAGCCCTGAATTAAATTAAAAATTAAAAATGAATAATTCTAAAAAAGAAAATTTATCTTGAGAAAACTCTTGAATATTCGGTTTTGATGTTATCCGGGTTGACGAATACCGTTTCGCCTTGTTTGTTCTTGACTGTGAATATCTTACCTGCGTGTTCGTTCCAATTTCTTATCTTGGATTGGTTGCATTGCATGTCCTTGAGGAACTGTCCCAAAAGTGCCAATTTACCTGTCCACATAACGCTTTCCAGAAGGTAAGGGCGCTGATCGCCGAGGATAAAGTACCTCAAACACAACATCGTCTGCCGCTGATTGCCGTAACAGCCCAATTCAAGGTAGTGGTTGTACAACTCAAGGAATTCATTTTCAGACAGATTGCAGTGATAGGAGTAGTCCACATGCGGGTCGAAGAAGTTTTGTCTGTAATTTCTGTCCTTAAGCCTTGAAAAGCTTTTGGAAATGTCTTTAAGTGCTGAAATACAGTTGCTTATTCCGTATGCGATGATTTTCTCGTTATCGGGGCTGCAGAAATCGGAGTAGTCCATGTTTTGCAACGCCGCAATGCAATCGGCAAACAATTCTTCGCTTATATCCTGGATAAACGGTTGTGCGTCAACGATATTGCTCTTTGAATAGGCTATGATCGTCAAATCCCTTTTGAATTTGAAAAGTTTGTTGTAGTATGCGCTCAAGAATTCCGTCAGCTGATGGACCGAAATGCTGTCCTTTCTGACGTTAAACTCTTGACAATAAACAAGATTGTCGCAAAATTCTTTATATGTCATGTCCCATTCCTCCTTTGTCATAACTGCGCTTGCTTGCGGGCAAAATTACGCCAAATTTTTCTAACGGCAGCATTTTTTGGCAAGAAAATTTATCAGCAGTCATGAATTATGTGTTTAAGCGTCGGATTATCCGTTAGTTACAGTTTCTCATCAGGGTACATTGACTCCCACCACGAAGCGTCGCCTTTAAGCCATTTGGCGAACCATGCGTAAATGGTGTTGTTCCACTGCAAGCGTTTTTCGAAATCGACGATGCCGTGGTTTTCGCCCTTGACAGTTATAAATTCCACCTCTTTGCCCAAGATTTTCAATGCGTTATACATCTGGATGCTTTCGCCTATAGGCACGTTGGTGTCGGATGTGCCGTGGAGCAACAAAAGCGGCGTTACGATCTTGTCGGCATTGAACAGCGGCGAGTGTTCGGTGTAAAGTTTCGGGTTGTTCCACGGGTAGGATCCTGCCGATGCGGCTGCGGAGTAGGAGTAACCCCAGTAACCCTCTCCCCAATAGGAAGTTATGTTGGAAATGCCAGCATGGGAAATGGCTGCAGCGAATATGTCGGTTTTGGTCTGCAGATATTGGGTCATAAATCCGCCGTAGGAAGCCCCCATACAGCCTATTTTCTTGCTGTCAATGAAGCTTTTAGCCTTGCAGACACGCTTAACGCCTTCTATGATTTCGTCTGCCGTCCAATCGCCCCATGCATTGACGTGGCGGGCTGCAAATTCCTGTCCCCAACCTACTGTACCCGAAGGGTTTATGACGTAAACGACGTAGCCCTGTTGGGTGTACAGCCATGCCGAATAACGCATTTCGAAACTTTTGTCCGTCGGTTCGCATCCGCCGTAGTAATAGACAATCATCGGATACTTCTTATTTGCGTCAAAATCAGACGGATAGTACAATCTGCCGTCGATTTGTGAGTTGTGCATATTGAAGGAAAACGTCTCCATCGTGCCTATTGTCAGCTCCTCGAAATTGTCCTTTTTCGGGAAGCAAACTTCCGTAATATCAGCGTTTTGTGCAGAAAAACGGGCTGAAAAAACACGTTTTGGTTTGTTGTAATTTTCTCCGTAATATGCCCCGAAACTTTCGTCCGCAGAAATATCAAACGAACCAGCTATGTCAACGTTCAGATTTATAAGCGAATAGGTGCCGCCAGTTAAAGAATATTTGTAGACGCTTACCGAGTCTTTGTTTTGGCATGTCAAATAAAGGGCGTTGTTTCTGACAATCACCTTGTTAACGCACGGATTGAAGTTCTTGCCCACAGGGTTTACCTGCTTGGTGGCGATATTCATCAAATAGATCGAATTGTTAAAAATATTAGGTATCATGCCTTTTTTGAGCGTTGAGCCGATGGAGTTAAACGCCTCATTGCCTGCGATTAAGACTATGTTTTTGCCGTCTTTAAGGTATTGCGCCGAAGAAACGAATCCGTCTTCAAAGACCAGCGTATCGATGCGTAAGGTTTTGATATCCAATTGGTAAATGCTGTTGAAGGTAAACGGACGTGCGGTTATGGAGTCCTTGCTTACCGAGAACAGGATTTTGCTTCCGTCGGGGGATATGTCGTTAAGATAAGTGGAACGGAATGAGTAGGTTAGGGGTTGAAACGAGCCGTCTGTGGAGTAAAGGTACAGCGAACTGCGGTCACGCCAGCCGGGTATCCTGTCGTCAGGCAGGTACATGCGGTGCAAATCCTCTTTGGTGTTGTCTTTTTTGTCCGTTACCGACAGTATAAAGTGCTCTTTGTCAGGCAAGAAGTTGATAGTTCCTTCGGGAATGTTGCTACAAAGCAATTGCCGCTCGCCGCTAAATGGATTCACAACATAGATATCTGTTTTGTCTCTGTAATACAGTGAATCAGAGTTAGTAAGCCATGAGTAAGAAGTCGTTTTGCTGTCTTGGAACACGATCTTGTCATCCTTGGTGCTGCGAACTTCTATGCGGTAAGTGCTTTTGCCTTTAGTGTCTGTGTTATAATACTTTACCATGTAGAATTTACCCCCGTCGGAGACGCTGACTTGATAAGGATTTTCGCCGCAAAGCATTGTCTTTAAGGTCAATCCGTTTTTGTCCTGCGAAAAATTGCTTTTCTTTTTGGCTGCGCTTTCTTTTTCATCCTGCGAGACGGTGGTTTTTATTTTGAATTCGGCATCTTTATTGTCCGTAATAAGCATAATACCAACGATATAAGTGCCTGGTTCGAATGTTTTTTCTATCTTGACAGACTTTGTAGTGTCAATTTCCTGCTCACAAGTCTGTTTATCCTTTTCTTTGGTTGAATTAATACTTAAAGAAAACATTGCATTTGTCAGAATTTCAATGGTTTTCTTCTCGTATTTATCGCAAACTATGCGGAAATAAAGCGTTTGCACCGTAAAATCGTCTGATGAGTTGTAAAGCGTTGCAAATCCGTCGTTTGCAAAGATTTCTTTAAGCATCGGCATATCTTTCGGAACCGACGGAGCGGAGAGAAAAGCGGATGCGGAGAATTTTTTGCCCGAATTGGACGTTGAGTCGATCATCACGGGTTTGTTGAAGCCGTAGGGGGTCGTAGTTTTGTATGACTCAACGGCGTTTTGTGCTGACAATGAGCATGTAAGCCCCAATCCTAAAGCCAGCATAACGAATATTTTTTTCATTTCTTATAGTGTTTGTGTTTATTTGTTCGCAAGCGGTATGTAGACGATGGTTTTGGTCTCGAAGAAATCGTCTTTGAAATAATCTTTAATGTTATGAATCAAGTATTTACCGTTGTAATCGGCAAGTTCAGCAGCAGCGTCGTTGCCTTTGAGGTAAAGGATGCCGTTTTTGATGGCGTTATTGTGTTTGTTGTTCAGTTTGTTCTTCGTTATCGTCAGAAAATCAGGCAGATTAGTCACCGCACGGGATACAATAAAGTCGTATTTTTGCGTAATCTCCTCGCAAGGAATCTGTTCGGCAGTGACGTTCTTCAAATTCAGTGCGTCCTTAACGGCATTTACCACCTTGATTTTCTTTGCGATACGGTCGATAAGATGAAATTTTGCCGAAGGGAACAAAACCGCCAAAGGAATGCCGGGGAAACCGCCGCCCGTGCCCACGTCCAGAATTTTGGTATTGGGTTGGAAGCGCACGATTTTGGCAATGGAAAGTGAGTGTAAGATGTGGTGGATGAATATGTTATCAATATCTTTGCGGGAAATAACGTTGATTTTTGCGTTCCATTGCCCGTAAAGGTCTTCAAGCATCGCCAATTGCTCTGACTGCCTGTCGTTTATGAACGGGAATTGCTCTTTAATGTACTTAATATCCGTCATTTGAGTGTTTTTTGGTAAATAATTTGCAAAGGTACGAAAAAAACGCCGATAAAGAAGAAATTTCGGCAAAATATTCATTGTTAGCGGTGTGAAAACATTGCAAAGGGGGTGCAAAAGAAAGGAATTATTCGGATTGGTTGTTAAAGAAAATCATTTGGAATCATGCGCTTGGGTGCAAAATAATCATGCGGATGGGGTTATAAAAAAGAAGAACCGCAGAAAGGAATACTGCGGCTCGGAAAATTTTTTAAAATTTAAAACGAATAATTATGAAACGAAATCTTGCGGAGAATGAGGGATTCGAACCCCCGGACCTGTTACAGTCAACGGTTTTCAAGACCGCCGCAATCGACCACTCTGCCAACTCTCCGTGTGCAAAAGTACAACAATTTGCGGAACTGACAAATTTTTCATGCTTTTTTTTGCAGAAAAATAAATCTGTCCTTGCCGAAAATGTCTTTTTCTATGGATTTAATGTATTGTTTATCAGAAAATAATGCCGCTGTCTGGGAAGCCAAAGAATTATTGACCTCCAGATACATTTTTCCGCCTGTTTTGAGGTATTTTTCAGCGAAAAAAGCAATATTTTTGTAAAAAATAAGCGGATTTTCATCATTTACGAACAAAGCCAAAGGGGGTTCGTAATCAAGAACATTCCTTTGCATCGTAAGTTTTTCGCTCTCTGTAACATACGGCGGATTGGAAACAATAATATCAAAGCCTTCTTCGAAAAATTTGGCGGTTGTATTATCGGCGGAAATTTGCATTAAATTTCCGTTACCATCCAGAGAAACATTTTTCACTAAAGACAAAAAATCAGGATCTGCCGCATGGGTTATATCGGCTTGTAAGAAATAGACATTGAGCGATAAACGCTTGTTATTCAGAAGCGAAACTTCAAGTGCTTTATGGCTTATATCTAGTGCGGAAACCTTCGCAAAGGGCAGAAACTTGCTTATTGCCAATGCGATACATCCGCTGCCGCAGCATAAGTCGATAACCGTCGGAGAATTAGGCGTTAAGGAAGAATTGCCGCCTTTTTCGGCGTCGATGATTTTGAGCGTAAGTTCCTCGGTTTCAGGACGTGGAATCAAAACATCGGGAGTCAAACGTATCTCAAGCCCGCAAAATTCACTCCGCCCCATAATATATTGTACGGGTACATATTTTTTAAGCTTTTCGGTCGCCAAAACCAAATTCAGCAGCGAAGACTCATTGACGGTATCTTCTTTAAACGCCAGTAAATGAGACGAATCCATGTCAGCGTAGTGTTTGAACAAAATATTTGTCAAAGCCTTAATTTCACTTTGCGGATACTTGTTTTTCAATTCGTTATGTATGTAATCGACAATATCTCCTATGCGGTTGGACTTGGTTTTCATAAAATTAATGTAAATTTGCAGTTGCAAAATTAGAAAATATTATGCAAACAGACAAGATTTTCATGCAGCGTTGTTTCGCTTTGGCACAAAAAGGTGCGGGGAGTGTTGCCCCGAATCCTATGGTTGGCGCGGTGGTTGTCGTTGATAATCAGATAATAGGAGAGGGTTATCACAAACAATTCGGCAAGGCTCACGCCGAAGTCAATGCCGTTAATTCCGTTGAGAATAAGGAACTTTTGCAACAGGCGACGGTTTATGTTTCTTTGGAGCCGTGCAGTCATTACGGAAAGACTCCTCCGTGTGCGGAACTGTTGATTAACAGCAAGATAAAGCGTTGTGTGATTGCAAATACCGATCCCAATCCCAAGGTGGCGGGCAAAGGCATTCAAATGCTGCAAGATGCAGGTATTGAGGTAGTTTGCGGCGTTGAGAAGGAGCAGGGAAGGTATTTAAACCGCAGGTTCTTTTGTTTTCAGGAGAAAAAACGGCCGTATATCATTCTCAAAACGGCGCAATCGCTTGAGGGATACATAGATATAAACCCAGAGGGAACGGCTGTAAAGGACCGTCAGAAGTATTGGCTCACAAACGATGCCGCCAAGGTGTTGGTTCACAGGATGAGAGCCGAAAACGATGCGTTTTTGGTAGGTGCCAACACGGTCTTAAACGATGATTGTCAGCTGAATGTGCGTTATATTCAAGGCCGTAACCCAATCAGGGCGGTGTATGACAGGGATTTGAATCTGCCACACTCTCTGAATTTCTTCGACGGTACGCAAAAAACAATCATTTTCAATAATTTACGTGGCGAAAAAGCGTCTTCTTCGTTGCAATACGTGAAAATAAACAATCAAAGCGGATATTTGCAGCAAATAATTGACAGTCTGTATCTTGAAGGCGTATCTTCGTTGGTCGTTGAGGGCGGAAGAAAAACTTTGCAGGCGTTTTTGGACTCGGGATTGTGGGACGAAGCCGTCGTATTTACCTCCAACGTGCTGTTTAACAAGGGAATAAAAAATCCTGTTATTGATTCCCGGTTAAAAGCAAGCACGAGTTGGGTATCAGATAACAGGATAGATATTTATTACAACGATAACGCTTTTTAAAATTATTTATTGTGCGTGATTGTTCATAAAATGTTTTTTTTGTTGTAAGTTACTCAAAAACCGCTATTGTTCTTTACCGTTTAAAAAGACTTTGTCAACCTTGTTTTCGCCGTAATAATAAGGTATGTACTCAATTGTCGGTATCTCTTTGGTAATAAAGAAGTTCGCACGTTTGCCTTTGCAAATGCTTCCGCATTGTTCAACGGCGTCCATTGCGTATGCGGAGTTGATCGTCGTTGCGTTTATAGCTTGTTGCGGCGTCAAGCGGTAGTTTACGCATGCAAAAGTCAAAATCAACTGCATATTGCCGCTCGGCGATGAGCCCGGATTGAAATCACTTGCCATTGCAACAGGTAAACCGTAGGCAATCATGTCTTTAGCAGGTGCGTAAGGCATGTTCAAGAAGAATGCCGCACCCGGCAAAATGGTAGGCATGGTTTGCGAAGCCATCAAAACTTCCATCTCTTCCTTTCCCGTATGCTCAATGTGGTCTACGCTCAAGGCATTGTATTTAACCCCCACCTGTATGCCGCCGCTTTTTGCCAGCTCATTGGCATGGATTTTCGGTTTCAATCCGTATTTAACTCCCTCAAACAGAATGCGGTCGGTCTCCTCAACGGTGAAAAATCCCTTATCGCAGAAAACGTCAATAAAATCCGCCAAATTCTCTTTGGCAACCATAGGAATCATTTGCTTAATAACCAGATCGTCAACAAATTCCGATTGTCTGCCGCGGTACTCCAACGGTATGCCGTGCGCACCCAAGAAATTGGCTTTGATAATTGCAGGCGAGTTTTCCTTTATCTTCCTGATTACCCGCAACATCTTCATTTCGGCTTCCAAAGTAAACCCATAGCCGGATTTGATTTCAATGGCGCCCGTTCCGTGCTTGATCATCGAGTCGATTCTTTGCATGGCTTCTTCGTAAAGTTGCTGTTCGTCAGTCTGTTGCAACCTTAAGGCCGAATTAACTATTCCGCCGCCGCGCTCGGCTATCTCCTCGTAGGACAACCCCCTTATTTTGTCAATATATTCTATCTCACGGCTGCCCGCATAAACCAAATGGGTGTGGGAATCGGCAAAGCAAGGCAGGACATATCGGTTGTAAGCGTCGTAAACTTTGTCGGCGTTCGGCTCTTGCAGGTCTTCCATGCGGCCGAAATCGGTTATAATGCCGTCTTGGGCAATCAAAAATGCGTTCTCAATGCAGGGCAAATCAGCCATATCGTTTCCGCATACAGCCATGCGTTTGGTTTGTTCGACCTGATAAAGCCCCTTTATGTTTTTAACTAAAATTCTCATCGTTTTATGCTATAAATTTGTTGCAAAATTACAAAAAATTATTAAAAAAATATTGTCGGTTTAAAAAAATGTATTATGTTTGCAAAATCTTTTTTGAAAAATTTAAACTGTATTATTAATATTAATGTAACAAAAGCCGTAAAAGGCGGATTAATTAACAAACTTTTACATCAGTATGGACACACAGGAAAATGTTCAACAACCTCAAAGCACGCAACAGGTGCAGGAAACTTTGGATGCTGTGATTGCACAGTACCAAGCGATGACAAGAGAACAATTGACACAGGAGCTTAAAAATCAGATCGAAAGCGGTGATTTTGAGCAATTAAGAATGCGGGTTCCTTTGATCAGAAACGCTTTTCAAGCATTGCCTAAACCTGAATTGCAGACAATAGAAACTGCTGCAGCACAGACAGATGCGGCAGATAAGGAACAACAAAATTCTGATTCTGCAGAAGATGCACCAAACAAGGCTTCAGACGGAAATAATATCGCTGATCAGGAAAATAATACCGCAGATCAGGAAAATAATACCGCAGATCAGGAAAATAATACGCCTTCCCAGCAAGCCCCTAAAGCAAAAGCACCTGCGCAGGATCCTGTAGAGAAAGAATTTTACGGGTTGTATAATCTGTATAAGGAAAAACGTCAGCAATACCTTGAGCAACAGGAAGTTCAAAAACAAGAAAACCTTAAACAAAAACAGGGTTTGTTGGAGCAATTAAAACAGTTGCTTGACAGCGAAAAGACGTTGAAGGAAATTTACGACGATTTCAATGCCATCCAGGACAAATGGAAACAAGTAGGCAACGTTCCTCATACGGAGGTGAACAATCTTTGGGAGAACTACCATTTCTTAATAGACAAATTCTACGAGAAAGTTAAGATAAACAGAGAGTTAAGGGATTTGGATTTGAAGAAAAATTTGGAAGAAAAACTTGCCTTATGCGAAAAAGCCGAAGAATTGCTTTTGACTGAGGACATAAACACAAGTTTCCAAATCCTTCAACAATATCATAAACAATGGAAGGAAATAGGTGCCGTACCTAACGATAAGAGTGACGAGGTATGGGAGCGTTTCAAAAAGGCTTCCGATGACATAAACGCCAGAAGGAAAGAATATTACGATAAGAAAACGGGCGAATTGGAAGAGAATTTGAGACAAAAACAAGAGATTGTCAATCAGGCAATTGAAATCAATTCGCACGTAAGGGAAAAACTGTCACAATGGAACAGCGACGCCGATTTGATGAATTCTTTGGTTGAGAAATGGAAGACCATAGGTCCTGTCCCTCACCAGAATAACGACGAAATATGGAGCAAATTCAAAGCCCAGAAAGACGGTTTCTTCGAGGCAAGAAAAGAAATGTTTGCGCATTCCAAGCAGATGGAGGAGGAGAACTATAACAAGAAGTTGAACATTTGCGAAAGAGCCGAGGCGATAGAAAAACGTACCGATTTTGATCAGGCTACCAAGGAACTGTTGGCTTTGCAGCAGGAATGGAAGCAGATAGGTTATGTAAGAAAGACGCTTTCCGACCAGGTATGGGCACGTTTCAGGGCTGCATGCGACGGATTCTTCAAAAACAAGAGCGAAGAATACATGCGTACCCATCAGGAAGCCGAAGAGAATATAAAGAAGAAGGAAGAATTGATTGAACAACTTAAGGCACAGGAATTTACCGACGATAAGGTAAAGAACGTCGAGATGTTGAAAGATTTCCAGAAACGTTGGTTTGAAGTTGGTTTCACTCCTAAACAGGAAAGACAGAAACTGCAGAAACAATGGGACGATATAATCACCGCCAACAAAGAGAAATTGCAAATCACGGCAGCCGAGATAACTCAAAGAGGTTCAAGGTTTTTGAATAACGTTGCCAAGATGGCTGAAGGCGGCAAGGAAGCCGTTAATTCAAGAATAAGACTGTTGGACAAACAGATTGATTCACTTGAGAATAACATTGGATTCCTTTCGGGCAGCAAAAACGCCGATATTTTGAAAAAAGAGTTCGAAAATAAGATTAACCGTTTGAAATCGGAGCGTGAAAACCTTCTTCAGCACTTAAAACAGATAGCAAAACCGAAAAATACGGAAGTTGAAGAAAATGCGCAACAGATTGCAAATCAGGCTGAACAGACAACAGAGGAAGTAAAAAACGAAGAAAATAATTAAAAAATCTTCAAAAAAAGGCTCTGTTTCAAAAAAAAGCAGTAATTTTGCAAACTGATTTTCAAAGGGTATTAAATAAACATATTAAATAATAAAAAGTAATGAAGAAAGATATTCATCCACAGAATTACAGACTTTGTGCATTCAAAGATATGTCAAACGAGCAGGTTTTTTTAACTCATTCTTGTGCCAACAGTAAGGAAAATATCACCATTGACGGAGTGGAATATCCGCTTATCAAATTGGAAATTTCCAATACTTCGCATCCGTTCTTTACAGGAAAGGTTAAACTTGTGGATACGGCCGGAAGAGTTGATAAGTATATGTCCAAGTACAAAAACAGAAAACCGCTGGGCAATAACAAATAAGAAATTAACTTTGTTAAAATAGTTTTGTCGGCAGACTGAAAGTACTTTTCCTTTTAATTAAGGAAAGGTGCTTTTTTGTGCGGTTGTTTGACAGTATGTCAGGAGGATTGGAAAAACTCTTTAGGCTGCAGGGGTTTTTGCAAAGTGCAGACCTATAGATGAAAAAAGAGCGTTTGTTAAAAAAAACATATCGTTTGACTTTGTCAGACAAATAAATTTTTATAATTTTGCTTCTTAATTTTTTATTACGGCAAAATAAAAACTCAATAAACTGAAAATACAATGTCCGAATACAAAGATATAATAAGAATAGCGGCTTCGGAAGACGGGGATTTCATGCCTATAATTTCGGCAGGTATTGCCACTGCGTCGGATGTGGATGTGAGCAAGATAGGCGATAGTGAGATTCCGCTTTTACCTTTAAGGGGTACGGTGCTTTTCCCGTTGGTAATCACGCCTGTATCGGCAAGCAGAACGAAGAGTATCAAGCTGATAAAGGATGCTTTCAGGGACAAAAAACTTATAGGCGTTGTGGCGCAGATGACCGATGCCGACGATCCTACCTTTGAAGACATGTTCCGTGAAGGAACGTATGCCCGTGTGGTAGAGATGTTTACGATGAATGACGACAGTATCATGGCGGTTTTGCAGGGCATTGAACGGTTTGATTTGGTTGAATTCAGAAGTGCTGAGGATTCGTGGTATTGCAAAACGGTTTTAAATGCCGACGGTTGCAGGAAATTACCTAAAGATGCGTCCATTTTGGCTGATACATTGAAAGATATGTTCGTTAAACTGTTGGGAATGATGCCTAATATTCCTTCAAGTTTCCTTTTGGGACCGAAAAACATACGCGATCCGTATTATTTGCTTAATTATGTTGCATCGCAATTGAACATAGACGTGGAAAAGAAGCAGAAATTGCTTTCTATGGACGATTTCAAAAAGCGTATGCAAAAAGTGCTTTCTTATTTGGACGAAGAACTTCAGCAACAGGAGATTAAGCGGCAGATACAAAAGAAAGCCGGCACTGAAATGGATAAGCAACAAAGGGAATATTTCCTTCACAATCAGTTGAAAGCCATTCAGGACGAATTGGGCGGCAATCCTTCGGAGCAAACGCTTAACGAACTTAAAGCCAAAGCCAAAAAGAAGAAATGGAATAAGAATATTGAGGAATTGTTTGAAAAGGAGATTAAGAAATTGGAGAACATACATCCGCAATCTCCTGACTATTCCGTTGAATTGAATTATATAAGTTTTATGTTGGATTTGCCTTGGGACAATATCAGCGAGGACAATTACGACATAGACAAAGCCCGTAAATCGTTGGACGAAGACCATTACGGATTGGAGAAAGTAAAAGAGCGTATTATTGAGCATCTGTCGGTTATCAAGGTCAAAAAAGACATGACCGCACCGATAATTTGTTTGGTCGGACCTCCGGGTGTGGGCAAAACTTCGTTGGGCAAAAGCGTTGCCAAGGCGATGAAAAGGGAATACATACGCGTTGCCTTGGGAGGAGTCAATGACGAGAGCGAAATACGCGGACACAGAAGAACTTACATAGGTGCAATGCCGGGCAGAATACTTAAATCGCTTTCGAAAGTCAAACATTCCAATCCTGTATTCGTGCTTGATGAGATAGACAAAATAGGCGGCATGTCGGTAAACGGCGATCCGGCTGCGGCAATGTTGGAGGTATTGGATCCCGAACAAAACACCGCATTCCACGACAATTACCTTGATATTGACTACGATTTAAGCAAAGTGATGTTCATCGCAACTGCCAATTCGTTGTCCAATGTTCATCCCGCACTTATCGACCGTATGGAAATAATTGACATATCGGGTTATATAGAACAGGAAAAAATGCAGATAGCCAAACGCCATCTGATACCGAACAATATCAAAGCCAACGGTTTGAAGAAAACGCAGATAGCAATACCTGACAACGTCATTTCATACCTTATTAATAATTATACGCGTGAATCTGGCGTAAGACGGTTGGATAAAGTTATTGCAAAGCTTGTGCGGCAAAGGGTTGTGCAGGTGGCATCGGGCAAAGAGTATTCGAAAAACATAGCAATCGAAGATTTGCAGCCTGTTTTGGGACTGCCGACTTCCTATCACGAGAACCGTTTGGAGGAAGATACCGTAGGTGTTGTAACCGGTTTGGCATGGACGGAGGTAGGCGGAGAAATACTTTTCGTTGAAGCATCGTCATGCAAAGGCAAAGGTTCGATTAATCTGACGGGTAATTTGGGTGAAGTGATGAAAGAAAGTGCCGTTTTGGCGTTTGAGTACATCAAATCCAATGCGAAGGAATTGAAAATCAACGAGAGTGTGTTTGAAAAGACGGATATTAACGTGCATTGTCCCGAAGGTGCTACGCCTAAAGACGGACCGAGTGCGGGAATAACGATGTTCACAGCCATGTTGTCGGTCTTTACGAAGAAAAAAGTCAAACATACATTCGCAATGACGGGTGAGATGACTTTGAGAGGTAAAGTTCTGCCTGTCGGGGGAATTAAGGAGAAGATTTTGGCAGCCAAGCGTTCGGGAATCACCGATATAATTCTTTCCAAACAGAACCAAAAGGATATAGAAGATATTAATCAGTTGTATCTTGAGGGAATGACATTCCATTACGTAGATACGGCAAAAGAAGTAGCCTCTTATGCGTTTTCAAGATAAATGGATAAGCAAAAAAGGCAGCATAATCTTTTACAGTTTTATGTTGCTCTTGCTTTTGTTTTTCGTAATCATGTACATCAAATACCGAATGATATATGGTTGATATTGCATACATACGCGGGCAGTTCCCTATATTGGAAACGAAGGTAAGAAACAAATATCCGCTTGTGTATTTGGACAATGCGGCAACTACGCAAAAGCCTTTTGCGGTAATAAACGCATTGCTGGATTATTACACCAAATACAACGCCAACGTACACCGCGGAGTGCATTATCTGTCGGGGCTTGCAACCGATATGTTCGAACAATCCAGGGATACGGTGCGGGCGTTTATCAATGCCTCATGTAAGGAGGAAATAGTATTTACGCGCGGTACTACGGAGAGTATCAATTTGGTTGCCCACAGTTTCTGCAAAACCTTTCTGACAAAGCAAGATACGGTGATGATAACCCAGATGGAGCATCATTCCAATATTGTGCCTTGGCAGATTGCGCGGGATAATTTCGGCTTTAAGCTTGATTATCTTACATTTGATGACAACGGAGAGTTGGAAAACCTAAAAGAAAAAATACTGTCCGTAAAACCTAAATTGCTTTCGCTTTGCCATATATCCAATACGCTGGGTACGGTCAACGATATAAAAGAAATTATTGCTTTTTGCCATCAAAACGGATGTTTGGTTTTGATTGACGGAGCACAATCGGTTGCCCACCAAATAATTGACGTTCAGGATTTGGACGCTGACTTTTTCGTTTTCTCGGGACATAAGGTTTATGCTCCTATGGGCATAGGCGTTTTGTACGCAAAGAAAGATATTTTGGAAACAATGGATGTCTATCACGGCGGCGGGGAAATGATTAAAGAGGTTACGATGGAAAAAACAACCTATAATGATTTGCCTTATAAGTTTGAAGCAGGTACGCCGTCGGTTGCTGATGCTGTTGGGTTGGCTGCGGCGCTTAGTTGGTTGAAATCCATGGATATGCCGTCAATTATCAGTTATGAGGATTCGCTTTTGCAATACGCCGAAGGCAGGTTGAAGGAAATCAAAGGCATACGCATTTTCGGCAATGCCAAACATAAATCTTCCTGCATATCGTTCCTTGCCGATGGTGTGCATCATTTGGATTTGGGTACTTTGTTGGATGCCATGGGAGTGGCAATACGTACGGGTCATCACTGTGCAGAACCTGTTATGCAGCGTTTCGGTATTGAGGGAACGGACCGTTTGTCTGTTGCAGCCTATACCTCGCATCAGGAAATCGACACGTTTATTTCTTCGCTTAACAAGGCATTGGGAATGCTCCGCTAACAAAATACAGACTGTTGGTTATCATATATTTAACATAAAAAGATGTCTGCATTTAAGACGATAAAGAATCCTGCCGCTTCGGAGTATAAGGAAATGAAAAGTAAGTTTCTTTCCTATATTTATCCGTTGCAATCGCCCGATGATATAAAGCCGTTGGTCGATAAACTGAAGGCGGAATATTTTGATGCAAGACATCACTGTTATGCGTGGCGGATTGATGCGCAAACGGCTAATCAACAGACAGATAATGCTGAAATAAATCAGGATAACACACAAGCACGCAAACGTATGATTACCCTTGTGGGAACTCATGACGACAGAGAACCCAACAATACGGCGGGCGTGCCTATTTTGGCGGCGATTGATTCCAATGAGTTGAAGAATGTTTTGATTGTCGTTGTCAGGTATTTCGGGGGGATAAAGCTCGGTGCATCCAATTTGGCAAAAGCCTACCGTCAGGCAGCGCAAAACGCAATAGATCAGGCAGAAATAATAACCCAAGTGCCGCAATCGTCAATTACCTTTTCGTTTGATTTTTCATTGATGGGACAAGTCAATAAGTTCTTGAAAGATAACGCTTTTACCAAGGAGAATTACGCTTATCTGGATGCCAATAAAATTAAACTGACCTTTGATGCGGATAACAAAGAGCAGATAAACAAGAAATTATCGGATATTTACGGAATAGTTATTGAGAATTAAAACTTCTGTTATACAGTTTGTTAAAAGTAGAATTTAATAATTACGACGGTGAATTTCTTAAAAATTTGCTGCGTATGATTAACGGTTCGGAAATTTTGGTTTTTCAGGTAAGTAAACGGAAGTTTTTTGACAAATAAATCAATTTTGTCAGAATTGAGGCGGATTTGACGGAAATAAAACGGCGTTTTACGAAATTAATACGCCGTATTAATTTTTTTTTAAGGCGTTTTAATATTTTTTTACGGCGTTATTTTGTTTGTCTGTGGATGACAAATGTTTATAGGCGTTAGGCGGTGATAATAAGCAGGTATTTTGCACGGGTTTCAGGCAAAAATTCAGGAAAAAATACGGAAAATATTTTGTCAGTTTCATAAAATGTTATAATTTTGCACTCCGAAATCACGGCGCATTCGTCTAGTCGGTCCAGGACGTGAGATTCTCATTCTCAAAATCAAGGGTTCGAATCCCTTATGCGCTACGAGGACAAAAAGTTCTTTTCATGGTGTTAAACGGGATGGAAAATTGCCAGAGTGGTCGATTGGGCTTGACTCGAAATCAAGTGAACGGCTTGCTGTTCCATAGGTTCGAATCCTATATTTTCCGCAGAAATTTGTTAGTTTTTTCATGTACATGAAATGAGTTGGTACGGCAGAAAGTATTTTTTACCGTACTTTTTTGAAAGAAACAGAGTTCTTAAATATATTGGGTTAATATTAATTGTTGAAAGGGAAAGTTGCCAGAGTGGACGATTGGGCTTGATTGGAGATCAAGTGTGCGGGTAACTGCACCATAGGTTCGAATCCTATACTTTCCGCGCAAATTTTTTTACTTTTTCATGTTTCTTCATTAAGCGGGTATTTATTATCCGCTTATTGTATTATATACCCCTCATGTCATTTTGTCCGTAAAGTTGTTTTGGTGCTTTTTCCATCCGTGGTGTAAAAAAATACGCTTTTAGCAAAAAAAAATGCCGTGATTGTGCGTTATTTCGATAAATTATTGTACTTTTGTAAATTGAACTGAAAAACGGTTGGATAAAATGAATAATATAGACGTACTTTTAGGACTTCAATGGGGTGACGAAGGAAAAGGTAAAGTAGTTGATTATCTGACACCTCAATACGATATTATAGCAAGATTCAACGGTGGTCCAAATGCAGGACACACTCTGGAATTTAACGGATTTAAACATGTTTTGAGAACCATACCTTCGGGTATTTGTCATAAGGACAAGATAAATATTATAGGCAACGGTGTTTTGATTGAAGCAAATATCTTCATGGACGAAATAAAAGGCTTGGAAGACAAGGGGTTTGCACCTAAAGACAACCTGTTTATTTCACGTAAAGCACATTTGATTTTACCGACCCACCGTTTGATGGATGCGGCTAATGAGAAAGCCAAAGGAGACAGAAAAATAGGCTCGACCTTAAAAGGTATAGGACCTGCATATACGGATAAAATTGCCCGTACGGGTTTGCGTATCGGGGATTTGTTTGCACAGGATTTTCAAACAAAATACGAAAATATCAAAAACTCCCACATACGTGCCGTTAAATCGTTGGGTTACAGTGTTGATGAGTTCAAAATAGAGGACAAAACGCTTGAGCAATACGAAAAATTATGGCTTGATGCAGCCCAGCAGTTAAAACAGTTGCATATCATTGATACCGAATATTATGTCAATGAAGCATTGCGTCAGGGTAAGAAGATTTTGGCGGAAGGAGCACAAGGCACAATGTTGGATATAGATTTCGGGTCTTATCCTTTTGTGACGTCTTCTTCTACGGTTACTGCAGGAGTTTGTTCTGGTTTGGGGGTTGCACCGCAGAATATAGGCAGGGTGTTCGGAATTGCCAAAGCCTACTGCACAAGAGTGGGACAAGGACCGTTTCCTACGGAATTGTTTGACCAAACGGGCGATATGTTGTGCGAACAAGGTCATGAATTCGGTTCGGTTACGGGAAGAAAGAGAAGATGCGGTTGGTTGGATATGCCTGCATTGAAGTATGCGAGCATGATTGACGGAGTAACGGATATAATGCTTATGAAAATAGACGTTATGGACAATTTCGAGACTGTCAAAATATGTACTGAATATGAGATTGACGGCAATAAAACCGAGAAATTACCGTTTTCATTGGAAGAAAAGATAACTCCTGTGTTTAAAGAATATAAGGGTTGGATGCAAAACGTTAAATCGGTCAAAAGGTTTGAGGATTTGCCTGTCAATATGCAGGATTACATCCGCGCAATAGAACAAATGACCCAATTGCCGGTAACAATGGTGTCGGTTTCTCCTGACAGGGAAGATACAATAATAAGAAACTAATAAGATTATCATAAGATGAAACGCTTAATTGTAACGATAATGTTTGCCGTGTTGGCTTTGAGTGTCAATGCACAGCAGAAATTACGCAAAAGTGAAGTGCCGCAGGAAGTCCGTATGGGATTGGAAAACACTTATACCGATTACAAGCTTGAGGGTTGGTACTTCGAAACGGGTCAGTATGTGGCTCAAATTAATATAGACAACAATACGGGAAAGGTTTTCTTCACGGCAACGGGTAATTGGCAATATACGATTTTTGATATTAAAGAACAGGAGCTTCCTACGTTGGTGGATAACTATTTCATCAACAACTATCCGGGTTACAGGGTTAAAAAGTCGCAGTACATAGAGGATGCGAGCGGAGATAACTACTACCGATTGATTATTGCAATGAAAGGTGTCGGTCAGACGGAATACGAAATGGTTTTTGATCCGCGTGGACATCTTACCAAGACCAATGCTCCTGATCCGGACTTTGTTAAGAAAGATTATATAGCACGGTTGAATCCTGAAGCAATAGAGTACCGCCAAAAGAAAATGGCAGAAAGGGAAGGTATATCGGGAGAAGGCGTTCAGGTAAATGTAGAGAAAGAAAAAGCAAAGGAAAAGAGCAGCAAGGAAGTAAAATTGCAGACCCAGGACGAAGTTTCCGAGCCGAAGATTCCTGAAGAAGTGACCAATGCGTTTAAAAAGAAGAATCCGCGTGCGGAAGTAAAGCAGTGGAAAGAAGAAGGTGATAATTACAGAGCCGTATTTGACCGCAGGGGTTCGGAAGTTGAGATGCTTTTGAAGAGTGACGGAACGATAATGTCCACAACCACCAATATAGAAAAGGCACGTTATCCGCGTTTGATAACCAAAGATTTGGAGATACGTTATCCGAAAGCTAAAATAGAGAAATTCCAGAAGATTGACTACGATATGAAATATAAGAAAACGGTGACTGATACCAAGTTGG
Organism: Bacteroidales bacterium; assembly: GCA_017633985.1. Classification (GTDB taxonomy): domain Bacteria; phylum Bacteroidota; class Bacteroidia; order Bacteroidales; family P3; genus Scybalousia_A. The sequence continues at coordinate 73,700 of JAGBOF010000021.1, read as the reverse complement.
ACACTTATTATTACATAGAATTGTCAGAAAAAATCAAAGGTAAGAAAGATAAAAAACATATAAAACTGACTTACGACAAGGCATACAAATATCAGGGACTTGCGGGCACTGACGATGAGTATGCAGACGAAGATTAATCATTTTGTATGAATAAATTGAAAGGTTTTTTTATAATAGTATTGTCGTTAAGTGCGGCAATAGCTTATTCACAAAACCAAATAGAATATCGTTCGGACATAGGAAGGATTTATCCCGAAAGTCCGGATGATATTGTTTTAACACAAAACGTGGTGTTTAACCATAAAGATATGGTTATGTATTGTGACAGTGCGGTATATAACCAAAAGGAGAATTACTTTGATGCTTACAATAATATAAGGATGTATCAGGGTGATTCGGTAAGTTTACTGGGTGACGTGCTGCATTATAACGGCAATGACAAGATAGGAACTTTGAACGGCAAACAGGTGATATTCAAAGATAATGACGTAACCATGCTGACGGATGAGCTGATATTGGACCGCAATGTGAATACTGTCAGTTATTATTCGCATGCCGTTATTTTTAACGATGAAGATACATTGGTAAGTAAGGAAGGAACGTATTTTATTGACGATGAAATATTCCGTTTCTATTATTCGGTCAAACTCAATTCGAAGAAAGCTCTTTTGGATGCCGATTCTTTGTACTATAATACGAAAACGGAAGAAAGCGAATTCTACGGTGATACTGCCGTTTTGACAGTTTACGACGATACAACCAGAACTGACAGCACCAAAGTTATATCGCATTTCGGCAGGTATAACTCCAAAACCGAGGAAGTCTTTTCCGATACTTCTCCGCAGATATATATGAAAGACAGGTTTATAACGGGCGAGATTGTTTTCTACAATCACAAAAACAAGGACGGATATGCATACAATAATATATATGCACAGGATACTGCGCAGGATATGTATTTGAACTGCGACACCGTTTATCTTTCCACCGTGGATACCGTATCGACTGCAATTTTGACAGGACGGCTTCTGATACGTCAGGCGGATAAGAAGGATACGCTTTATTTTCATTCCGATACGGTCAGGATTGTTATGGATACTGCTTACGATGTTAAAAAGATATATGCGTACAATCATTGCAAATTTTACAGGGACGATATGCAAGGTGCCTGTGATTATGCGTTTTATGACCGCAGCGATTCGTCGCTTACATTGCTTGAACGGCCTGTTTTGTGGGCGGAAGATACGCAGCTTACGTCCGATACCATAATTATGATGACCGACGAGAAGAAAGTCAGGGAGCTTTACATGAGACCAAACACCTTTATTGTGCAAAATTCTGACACAAATTCTGCGGAGTTTTTCAATCAGGTAAGCGGTAGGAACCTTGTCGGATATTTTGAGAACAATAAGATATATTATGCTGAAATAGACGGAAATACACGCAGTATATACTATCTTTGGGATGAGGATAAGAAGAAAAAAACAAAGAAATTGACGGGTGTGAATATCGGATTGAGCAAGAATCTGCATCTGTATTTCAAAAACGGTAATTTGAAGAAGATGGCGGCGGTGGAAAATCCTGAATTCTATATGGATAACTATAAAAATATTCCGCAGGAAGAGAAACAGTTGAAAGGATTTATATATCTGGAGGATGAACGTCCCAAAAGTCCCGAAGGCATTTTTATAAAAAGAAAATGACATAATGTCAGAATGAAATAAAACGGAACGGTAATTGAAAATGGCTAAACTTAAATTTAACATATTAAAGAAAATGGGCAATAAAGATATAAAAGAGGAAAATAAAACGGCGTTTGAAGAAAATAAAACGGCTGATCAGGAAAATAATCAGGCTGAAAAAGAAAATAATCAGGCTGAAAAATCAGAGGAAACTTCGGATAAAAAAGACGATAATCAACCTCAAACCCCAGAAGATAAGGTTGAAGCAATGGGGGAGAAGTTGCAGGAAATCAATGATAAGTATCTGCGTTTGTATTCGGAGTTTGAGAACTACAGAAAACGTACTGCCAAAGAGCGTATAGATTTGATAACCAATGCAAGTGAAGATTTAATCAAAGAACTATTACCTGTGATTGATGATTTTGATAGGGCATTGGAGTCTATAGGCAAGATTGAGGACGAACAAATACAAAAAACTTTTGAAGGTGTCAGTTTGATTTACAAAAAGTTATATTCACTTTTGGAGCGTAAAGGTTTGAAACCTATAAACGCTAAAGGCGAAAAATTTGATGAAAATCTGCATGAAGCAATAGCCCAATTGCCTGCACCTAATGAGGAAGAAAAAGGTAACGTCGTTGATGAGACCACAAAAGGATATTACCTTAACGACAAGGTTATCCGTTACAGCAAAGTAGTTGTGTATATGTAATATGTAAAATGCAGTATGCGGTATGTAACATTTGACGGCGTCAGAGCGTATGTTGCATTCTGCATGCTGAATACTAAATAAAAAGATATGGCAAAACGGGATTTTTATGAGGTATTGGGAGTCAGTAAGACGGCTACTGACGATGAATTGAAGAAAGCGTATAGGAAATTGGCGTTGAAATATCACCCTGACCGCAATCCGGGAGACAAGGAAGCGGAAGAGAAGTTCAAAGAAGCGGCAGAGGCTTACAGCGTATTGAGTGATAAGGATAAGCGTGCAAGATATGATCAATTCGGCGAGGCGGGACTTGGCGATAACGGAGGTTTCGGTGCCGGAGGAATGGATTTGAATGATATTTTCTCAATGTTCGGAGATCTTTTCGGAGGTCGCGGAGGCGGTTTTTCGGGATTTGATTTCGGAGGCTTCAGCGGCTTTGGCGGCGGATCTTCACGCGGAGGCAGTCAGCGCAGAGTGAACCGCGGTTCAAATTTGCGCATACGCCTGAAACTTACTCTTGAAGATATTGAAAAAGGTGTCGAAAAGAAAATAAAGGTATCGAAATACATTCCTTGTAAGACCTGCGGCGGAAGCGGTGCAAAGGCTGGCAGCGGTACGGATACCTGTCCTCAATGTCACGGATCGGGAGTTGTCATCCAAACCCAGCGGACTATTTTGGGTCAGATGCAGACACAAAGCGTTTGTCCTACATGCGGAGGCGAAGGAAAGATAATCAAAGACAAATGTACTGATTGTCACGGTGACGGAATAGTAAAAGGCGAAGATATTATCACGATTAACATCCCTGCAGGCGTACAGGACGGAATGCAACTGTCTTTCCAAGGCAAAGGCAATGCGGGTGCAAGAAACGGAGTGCCGGGAGATTTGATTGTATCAATAGAGGAAGTGCCGCATGAACAGTTTGAGCGCAACGGTAACGATATTTGTTTGCAGACGTATATAACATTTCCGGAGGCTGTGCAGGGTACGACGATTGAAGTGCCTACGCTGTCAGGCAAAGTGAAGTTTAAGATTGAACAGGGTATGCCTAGCGGAAAGATTTACAGATTGCGCGGCAAGGGATTGCCTGAATTCCAAAATCCTTATAAGCGCGGCGATCTTTTGGTGAGGGTTGATGTCTGGGTACCAAAGAGTACGTCAAAGCAAGAGCGGGAAGTGTTGGATAAATTGCAGTCATTCGAAAATTTCAAACCTAATCCGTCCGCAAAAGACAAGAGTTTTTTTGACAAGATGAAGGATATGTTTTCCTAAATATCAATAAGATACAATAATAAATCAGATTCTGGAAATAAGACGCCGTTTTAAGAAATTATTACGGCGTTTTATTTTATTAATCAGGCGTAAAAATATTTTTTTACGCCTTAATTTTTCAGTGTAATCACCGTAGGCAGGCGGAAAATACCCACATTTGAGTATATATTAATAAATGAGGTTTTTATATCTTTGCAAATCAAAATTTATACGATGGGAAAGCAAGACAAAGCAGATAAAAAGTTTTGGAGACTATGGCATAAATGGGTTGGATTGATATTCAGTATTTTTGTCATCTTGTTTTGTGTAAGCGGAATTATACTTAACCACCGTGATGCGGTATCCGCGGTAGATATTTCCCGTTCATGGCTTCCCGGAGATTATAAAATAAGCAACTATAACAACGGAATAATTAAAGGAACAGAAGAGTTCAAAGACGATTCCGTTATTTGTTACGGGGTAAGCGGTTGCTTTGTTGCCGACAAAGGGTTTAATAATTTCAGAAGTTGCAACAATGGTTTTGACAAGGGGGTTGATAACCGAAAAATATGCCACATTGTCAGAGATAACCGTAATAACATTATATGCGCAGCACAAAAGGATGTGTTTATTTATGACACCGTTGCCGGCAGATGGCAGAAGATAGCAATCAAAGGCAATAATGAAAGATTGGCGGATATTGTCAGTAAAGGAGATACGCTTTTTGTTTTAACCAGATCCTGTATCTATCAAATGTCTTACCCGTACGACAGAGCCAAACGCATTGAACTTAAAGTAAACAATGATTATAAAAACAGGATAACTCTCTTTAAAACAATATGGTATCTGCACAGCGGAGCGTTATTCGGTTTAGGCGGCAGAATTGTTGTTGATATTTTGGGAATTGTGCTTATCTTTCTTTCATTGAGCGGTATTATTTATTTCTTTTTACCGTTTCATATCCGCAGACGGGCAAGACAAAATAAGCAGGTTAGGAAAGAAAGTTCTTTTTTGAGATTTAATCTTAAGTATCACAAGAAATTAGGAGTTAATCTGATAGTTCTTACTATTTTGTTGGCATTTACGGGTATGTGCTTGCGGCCGCCTTTGATGGTTCCGTTGGTTTTGAATTCTTCCAAACCTTTAAAATTTACTGCGTTGGATAATCAAAATCCTTTTTCCGACAAACTGCGCAGCATAAGGTGGAATAACTACGATGATTATTGGATTATATCTACTTCGGAGGGATTTTACAAAATTAAAGACCTGGAAAAAGACACCGTTATCAAAATAGAAAACAGTCCTTACATATCTCCGATGGGTATTAATGTGTTTGAGCAAAACGAAGACGGAAGTTGGCTTATCGGTTCGTTCAGCGGGATGTATAAGTGGGATATTACAAACGGCGGGATAACTGATTATTTCACGGGTAAGCCGTATAAACCTACCAAAGGAAGACCTGTGGGCAAAGTTATGGTAAGCGGATTTGCCCGCAACATACAAGACAAAAATATTATCTTCACTTATGACAGCGGAGCATTGAGCCGGTTACCAGGGACGCCTGATATACTTAAACAACAGCCTGTTTCTCTTTGGAATACTGCGCTTGAGTTGCATACGGGAAGACTTTATGCTTGTTTCTTATCAAGCGGGGTGAATCTGTTCATATTTATTTCAGGTGTTTTGTTGATTATGATACTTATTTCAGGATATAAAATCACTAAAAAGAAAAAACACAAAGACAATAATATAACAACGCAAAACAATAACATAAAACAATAAAATAATGAGAGAAAACATTTTACACAAATGTGCAGCGCTTCTTGCAATATGCCTTTATGCGGTTATTTTTTCTTCGTGTGAAGGTATGTTTGACGGTATTTATGATTCGCCGCAGGATAGCGGGGACGATACTTCGCAGGAAACAAAATACGGATTTGTGTCTTACGATTCCCTTTCGCATAAAGGCGTATTGTATCTGGATATGACGAATTATAAGAGGTGGACTTATCTTTCGTTTAAAGATATGACTTTGCAGAATATTGCCATACCCGAGACATTGACAGGCAATTGGGACGGACACAGCGGCATAAGTTATCAGTATGTAAACGGTAAGGAATATACGCTTGACACGATGATTAAGACCGATGCGCAGACCGATGCTCTTTATTGGGATTTGGCTTTGCACCGTTTTGATGCCAGAGTAAAAGGCGGTGCGTATATGACGGATTATAATTCTTTGGACGAATTACTTTCAAGCGGCAAAGATTTCGATAATGCAGAGTTTGTCAGCGACGAATACACCGACAATCAGGTTATGACAGACATATCCTCAATGTTCAGCTTCCGAATAGGTTATCAGAACATAAATTGTAACAAAGTGCTTTCATCATGGTTGGATATGGATATAAGTACACCGCCTCCTATTTTCACGCCATCAGGCAAAGTGTATATCCTACGGTTTGATGACGGTAACAAAGCGGCTTTGCATTTGGACAGTTACGTAAGCGATTCGGGAGTAAAAGGCTATTTGACCATCAGTTTTATTTACCCATATTAAATAACGGATTATGAAGAAAATAATTTTATATACGCTGTTATTGCTGTTTGTAGGCGGTGCATCCGCCCAGAAGATAGTAAAAGGAACGGTAAAAGATGAAAAAGGTACGGCATTAGCAGGTGCTACTATATGTTTGACGGATGATATAACCGTAGGAACGACTGCCGATACTGACGGAGCGTTTGTTTTGAAAATCAAATCGGATTATAAAGGCAAGATACAGGCAAGTTATGTAGGCTATACCACACAATACAAAGATATTACCGACAAAAAACAGCAGAATATTGCATTTACTTTGAAAGAAGACGTAAAATATTTGGATCAGGTGGTTGTTACGGGTACCAGAACGCCTAAACTGTTGAGCGAAGCGCCTATTCAAACGCGTCTGATAACTTCCGAAGATATAGAAAAGACTGATGCTGCCAATATAACGGATTTGTTGCAGCAGGAGATGCCGGGAAGTGAGTTTTCGTACGCAATGAATCAACAGGTTAATATGAATATGGCGGGTTTCTTCGGGCAAAGCGTATTGTTTTTGATTGACGGCGAAAGGCTATCGGGTGAAACGATGGACAATGTGGATTTCCAACGTTTGGATATGAATAATGTGGAACGTATAGAGATTGTCAAAGGTGCCGCATCGGCATTGTACGGATCTTCGGCGGCAGGCGGTGTTATCAATATTATAACCAAAGACAAAATGACAAAGCCCGTATCCGTTGGATTGAGTGCCCGCTACGGCAGTCATAACAATCAGATGTATTCAGCCAATATCGGTTTGAATAAGGGTATGTTTCACAATATGCTTTCGGTTAATTATACGGGTATAGATACATACACTGTCGATTATAACAAAGATAATGATTTCAATCAGGTATTCGGAGGCAATACATGGAACTTTAAAGACAAGTTGATATTGACTCCGTCCGATGATTTGAAGTTTACCGCCAAGGCGGGGTATTTTTTCAGAGAGCGTTTGTATAATACGGATATTCCTGACAGATACCGTGACTTTAACGGTGGATTGCGCGGCAATTGGACCATAAACGACCGCAGCGATATGGAGCTTTCGTATAATTTCGACCAATATGACAAGAGCGATTACATAAAAGCGAAGGATTTGGACATAAGGGATTATTCCAATGTGCAGAATTCCGTCAGGGCTTTGTATAATTACAGTTTTTCAAAGACAGATCAGGACAGGTTGTTAACATTCGGAGCGGATTATATGCACGATTATTTGGACAGTTATCAGTTTTCCGACGGTTATAAGAGTCAAAATACTGCCGATGTGTTTGCCCAGTATGATTGGAACTTGAATAAATATTGGGAAATAGTTGGTGCTTTGCGTTATGATTGGTTTTCCGACGGCAATAACAGTAATCTGACCGAGAAAGTGACAATCCGTTGGCATAAAGATGCTTTTACCGTCCGTTTGGGGTATGGCGGAGGATTCAGAGCACCGTCTTTGAAAGAGAAATACATGAATTATGACATGGCGAACATATTTTACATACGCGGTAACAAGGATCTGAAGAATGAAAAGAGCCATAATTTCAATATATCGGGCGAATACACACACGGAAGCTTCAATTATACCGCTTCGGCATATTATAATTTGGTTCAAAACAGAATTACCACATCGGCATTGAAGAATGACGGCGACGGAACGGGAAACTACGTTCAGTACATGAATATTGACGACATCAATGTATACGGCGGCGAGATTACGGCACAATGCCGTTTACCTTTGGGGTTGAATGCCAAGGTTTGTTATTCATATACCAAGGAGGAAATAAAGCAAATGGGAACGTTGAACCCGTATGCACCTGCCCGTCCGCATTCTTTGGTGTTCAGAATGGATTATGACAGACAGGTAAGTAAGGATTACGGATTCAATATATTGTTCAGTGGCCGTTATTTGTCATCGGTGGATAGTGAGAAGTTCAATACCCAAGACAATACATCGGTCAATGTCACTTATCCTGCCTATACTTTGTGGAAATTGTCGTTTACCCAGCGTATAATGAAGAAAATAAGGATTTCGGCGGCATTGGACAATTTGTTTAACTACATTCCGTCGCCTTATTATTTCAATTCACCGACAACATCGGGCAGAACGTTCTATATAGATGTGTCCGTGAATCTGTAAACATTCAGCATAAACCAACGGAATGATTCGGTAAACAACCGAGATTATTCTATGCGGAAAAATAACGGCGTTAAGAAAAATTAAAACGCCGTTTTATTTTATTAATCTGCGACGAAAATTTACTGATCTGCGACGAAAATTTATTAATCTGCGAAGAAAATTTACTGAAGCGCCGTCTTATTTTTATGTTATGCAGTGTGCTGATTTTAAGATGCTTTTACACCGTAATAACTGGCAGCTTAAAATCAGTGATATATTATCGAAGAAAGTTTATCGGGAATGAAAATTTCGTTTGCAACCTCCAAGATATCTTTGGAAGTCACTTTGTCAATTTCTTTGAAGTTCTCTTCCAAGGACGACACCCTGTTATAGTTCAAAAGAGCCTTGCCGATTGACAACATCTCGTTTTGATTGCTGTCATATTGGATTGCAAGCTGACCTTTCAACTGTTGCTTACCACGTGTCAATGAAGACTGCGGCAGACGCTTGTCGGTAAAATATTTTAATTCCTTGATAATTAGCTGAACAATCTTTTCGGAGAAATGATCCTCGCATCCCGCATAAATTTGGAATATTCCGCTGTCAAGATAGGCGGTGTAAGAGGATTCAATATTGTATGTGTTGCCGTATTTCTCCCTTATATGCATGTTCAAAGCTGAATTCATGGCGTTGGAACCCAATATATTGTTAAGCAATGAGAATGCCGTACGTTTGGGATTGCGGTAGGAATAGCAGATATTACCTATCATCACATGGGCTTGATAGGTGTCGCGGTTTTCATGCTTGTGCCGCGGTTCGTAATGATATACCGAATGGCGTTTCTTTTGTGTCAGTTTGGCAGGAATATGCGTAAAATATTTTTCCGCAAGCCTTACGAATTTGTCAAACGGTATGTCGCCAACGGTTGATATTACCATTTTGTTGGTAAACCAATTGCGGGCAATGAAATCCTTAATCATTGAGGAGGTGAACGATTTTACTTTGTCCTGTGTGCCTAAAATCATTCTGCCAAGCCCTGTGCGTGCAAAGACAAGCTGTTCGAATGCATCGTAAATAAGTTCCGCAGGCGAATCTTCGTAAGAATTTATCTCGTCAATCACAACCGATTTCTCCTTTTCCAGTTCCTTTTCGGGAAAAGTGCTGTTGAATACGATATCACAAAGCAATTCGGCGGCACGGTTATAATACGGGGTAAGGAAAGTCGCATAGACAACGGTTTCTTCCTTTGTCGTATAGGCATTGAGTTCTCCGCCCACACCGTCAATGCGTGACAGTATGCGGTAATAAGGTTTGGTTGCCGTGCCTTTGAATATGCAGTGCTCAATGAAATGCGCCATTCCGTTTTCGTAAGGTTTTTCGTCCCTGCTGCCCGCATCTATGGTAATGCCCAGATGTGCCACTGCAGAATCCGAATGCCTGTGTACGATACGGATACCGTTTGACAGCGTATAATAATTATACACGGTGTCTGTTTTTGCTGTCATTGTCAGTATGCGGCGTATGTTATCGGGAGATTACGGTATAGTTGCCGCCCAAACGGTTCATCATGCTTTGTGCCAAATCATTGGCTTCACTCAATGTACGTCTTGAACCGTAAGATGCATAATATATAGGTGTACCGTTCTTTATTTTTGAGATAACATAACCGTCGTAACCCAAACGGCGTGCTTTTCTTGCTTGGGCTTCCGCTTTGGATTTGTCGGAATAAGCACCGCTTACAACGTCAAAGCCCAATTTGGAATAATTCTGCACCAATACCGGAGAATTATCTTCTTTTACAGTTTCTTCCTGCGTGGCTACAGGTGCAGGTTGTTCTTCCTGTTGGGTTTTTTGTTGTTTGGCTTTAGTGTTTTGTGCTTTCGCAGGAGTTTTAGGAGTATTGGCAGCCGCAGTATTCTGTTGCACTGCAATCGCAGGTTCAGGTATTTCGACTTCTTCCAATATTTCTTCTTCGGTATATGTTTGTTCAACAACGGTTTCCGTCGTAGTTTGTGTCAAAGGTTGTTCGGCTTTAACAGGTTTTGCTTCCCTGACAGGGATATAGTAAGACAGTTTGTCGGTAACAGGAGTTAACAGTTTAATGTCCTTAAGCCAACCCATCCAGTGTGCACCTACAAAGGCAGCACATAGCAACAATAAAGCGATAATTATCCAGAAAACAATCAACCATGATTTCTTTCTTCTGTTAGAATGTTTGATTTTCTTGATTGCTATTTTCTTTTTGCTGTGTTTCTTAACTATATCCTCGGCTTGTTTTTTCAATATGTCTTCTTGTTGCGTTGCTTTAGCGGCAGCTGCTTTTTGTTTATCATCCTGCGGTTTTGCAGGTTTGATATCCTCAACGATTACATTTTCTTTAAATTCCGCAGCCCTGTCTATCGTTTGTTGCAATTTGTCTTCATCCGATGCCGTATCCAAATTCAGATTGGCAGTTTCTTTGTCAAGGTTTTGCGGTTTTTCCACGTCAGATTCTATTTCCGCCTGACTGTGTTGTATTATTCTTGTCTGTGTCTGTTGTTCCGATTCCTGTATTTTGTATTCTTCTTTGAGTTGTTGGGTTTGCTCTATTTGCTTTTCGATTTCGGCTTTCTTGTCTTGGAAGTCTTCAGGCAAAGATTGCGTTGTTTCTTGTGTTTCAACAGGCTTTTTTGTATGTAACAAATCAACGGAATCATCCGCAGAATCAAATGTTTGTACGTTCTTAAGCGTTCCAAGTGCAAATACATTGTCCAAAAGATTCAATCCTCCGTCGGCAGTAAACGTATAATCTTCCAATAACCCTTTTTCAATTTTGCCTAATTTCCCTAAACTTACGGAACGTCCGGAAAGAATTTTTTCATTTAAAGAATCCGAATATTGTTTTATCCAAGTGTGCGCCGTACTCTCACTTATAAACTCATGGGCAGCCATAAAGGATACGAATCCCATATCTCCGTTTTGCTCTCTTGTAAAAAAGAGTTCCCTTTTAGGCGGTTCAATCGTTCCGGTTAATTCATTAATCCGTGCAGAATGGTTTTTAACATAAAAAGTTCCCAATCCCACTAATTCCGCTTTGTCATTATTCTTTAAATAATCGTATAAATTTTCAGCAACGTTCATATTATTATTTTGTATTTATTATCCGTATTATTTTTTCTAAATCTTCTTTTGTATCAACGCCCACAGTATCCGTATCAGTCGTCTTAACGACAATATTATATCCGTTTTCCAACCACCGTAATTGCTCAAGTTTTTCCGTTTTCTCCAAAAAACTTTCTTCCAAATGCACAATCTTCTTAAGAGCCGAAGATCTATAGCCGTAAATACCTATATGCTTGAAGTATTTTCCGCTTTGTATTAATTCTTCCGTGTTATTGTCCCTGCAAAACGGTACGGCGTTTCTTGAAAAATATAAAGCCCTGCCGTCTTTATTGCAGACAACTTTAACAACATTCCTGTCGTTTAATTCATCTTGGGTTTCAATAGCTTTTTTCAATGTGACAATATCGGCGTATTGATTTTCAAAACCGCTTATTACACATTCCATCATCTTTTTTTGTATCAACGGTTCATCGCCCTGTATGTTTATCACAATATCAAACCCCAAACCTTCTTTTTCAAGCAAAGACAGCGTTTGCAGACAGCGTTCCGTTCCGTTTTTCAAATCGTTTGAAGTCATAATAACCTCACCCGAATATTGTTTTACCGCATTGTATATCCTTGTGTCATCGGTTGCAACGACGGTTTTGTTGAACAATCCGCTTTTTACTGCGGCATCATAAACCCACATAACCATCGGCTTGTCGTTTATCATTGCCAACGGTTTACCTTCAAACCTTGTAGAAGCGTAACGTGCCGGTATAACTGCCAATATCTTATTTTTCATTGAAAAAGAGAATTAAATTCAGCATCTATTTTTTGCAACACTTCACCCAAATCAGCAGGAGAGTCTATAATATTCAAGTTATCTACGTCCACTATGATTTTCCGTCCCTTGTAGGAGTTGAACCAATCGTCGTAACGCTTATTCAAAGAAGTTATATAATCCAAACGTATGGAGTTCTCATAAATACGTCCCCGTTTGGCTATCAAGTTGATTAACGTAGGTACGCTTGCTTTGAGATAAATCAATAAATCAGGCGTAGGAGCCAATGAATTAAGTAAGTTAAACAAAGAGATATAGGTTTCGTAATCCGTAGTGGACAAAAGTCCCATTGAATGCAGATTAGGAGCGAATATATAAGCATCTTCGTATATGGTTCTGTCCTGAACAATGTTCTTATAAGTTTTCCACGATGATATGACATGGGAATATCTCTTTTGTAAAAAATATATTTGCAGATTAAAAGACCAACGCCTCATGTCATCATAGAAATTAGCAATGTAAGGGTTGTCATCAGGTTGTTCATAAACAGCCGTCCATCCGTAGTTTTTTACCAACAGTTCCGTCAGGGTGGTTTTACCGCTTCCTATATTTCCCGCAATAGCCGTGTACATATAATTATATTAAGATGTATTTGTATATAATCGGCAAAGTTATGAAAAAAACATCAACCGCCGAAATTTATTTATGATAATTTTTAATTTCTCCCATATTTTCTACAAATGTGCAGCAGCTTTAACAAAGGCAGTGAAGATAGGGGATGGAGATTCCACCGTAGAAGCATATTCAGGATGGAACTGAACGCCTACATAAAACGGATGCGAAGGTATTTCCACCACTTCCACCAAATCATTCTGCAGATTAATACCCGTAGGAATCATTCCCGAGGATATGAAATCTTGTCTGTATTTGTTGTTGAATTCATAACGGTGGCGGTGTCTTTCTTCTATATCCGCCTTACCGTATGCTTCAAATATTTTGCTACCTTCGGTAAGATGGCAAGGGTAATTACCTAAACGCATCGTGTGACCCATATTCGTTATCTTCTTCTGTTCTTCCATTATATCAATAACAGGATAAGGTGTTGAGGCCTGCATTTCTACGCTGTTGGCTCCTTTAAAGCCCAAAACATTGCGCGCAAATTCTATGACCGCACATTGCATTCCCAAGCATATTCCCAAAAACGGTATGTTGTTCTCTCTTGCGAACTGACAGGCTTTAAGTTTGCCCAAAATACCGCGTGATCCGAATCCCGGGGCAACCAATATTCCGTCCAAACCGTCTAATTTCTCCTTAACGGCATCGTCGTTTTCTTCCAACGACTCCGAATGTATCCATTTTATATTGACTTTCGTTTGTGTTACAGCTCCCGCATGTATAAAGGATTCGGAAATTGATTTGTAGGCATCGTGCAATTCCACGTACTTACCGACCAAACCGACGGTTATCTCATTAACAGGGTTGTTATGCTGATACAAAAACTTCTTCCAGTTCGATAAATCGGGTTCAGGTGCCGAATTTACGTCCATAAGTTTCAACACTTGCGTATCCAACCCCTCGTCCATCATCTTAAGTGGCACTTCGTAAATAGTAGGTGCATCAATGGATTCAATAACACTCGCACTGTCTACATTGCAGAACAAAGAAATCTTATCCCTTACCGATTTGGTTAAATGTTTCTCGCATCGGCAGACAATAATATCGGGTTGCACGCCTATGGAAAGCATATTCTTTACGCTGTTTTGCGTAGGCTTTGTCTTCAATTCGCCTGCGGCTGCCAAATAAGGCACGAAGGTTAAGTGTATAACGATGGCGTTTCTTCCGAACTCACGTTTTAATTGCCGCACTGCCTCAACAAAAGGCAAAGATTCTATATCCCCTACAACGCCTCCTATTTCCGTAATGACAAAATCGTAGTTACCAGTATTGCCCAGTATTTTTATTCTGTTTTTTATCTCGTCGGTTATATGCGGTATCACCTGCACCGTGCTGCCCAAGTATTCCCCTTTACGTTCTTTCTCTATTACCGAAGAATAAATGCGTCCCGTTGTGACGTTATTCGCCTGTGAGGTACGGACATTGGTAAAACGTTCGTAGTGTCCCAAATCCAAGTCAGTTTCCGCACCGTCTTGCGTAACGAAACATTCTCCGTGTTCATACGGATTGAGTGTTCCCGGATCGACGTTAATATACGGATCAAGTTTTTGGTTAGTTACTCTGAAGCCTCTTGATTTTAACAAAAGAGCAAGTGAAGAGGAGATAATACCTTTACCTAACGATGAAGTAACTCCGCCTGTTACGAAAATATATTTAGCGTTTATCATGATAAATATGAAACCTTATTATTAATTAATCTGCAAAGATAGTAATTTTTCTTTAAAAATGAAGAATAATTGACAATAAAACTTTTCTTTCATACTTTTTTATTTGACATTTAAGCCGTAAAATTTTACCGTAATCATGCTTTGAAAAATTAAGAAAGCTGTCTTTGAAAAAAAAGACGGCGTTTAAAGAAATTAAAACGCCGTATTAATAAAATAAAACGCCTGATTAATTTTTTTTTACGGCGTTTTATTTTTGCTATTTGATAACTACTATAAATCAAATAATTATGCTTGGTTTGCAGAACCCAAGACATCAATACATTTGTGGATGTATAATTCTTTCAAACGGTCTCTTGCAGGTCCCAAATATTTTCTCGGATCGAATTCAGCAGGTTTTGCCTGTAAAACTTCTCTTACTGCGGCAGTCATTGCCAATCTTCCGTCGGAATCTATGTTGATTTTGCAAACGGCACTCTTACTTGCTTCCCTCAATTGGTCTTCAGGTATACCTATTGCGTCTTTCAATGCTCCGCCGTGTTCGTTTATGCTTTTAACCAAGTCCTGCGGAACTGATGAAGAACCGTGCAATACGATAGGGAAGCCCGGTATACGTTTTTCTATCTTTTTTAGGATGTCAAATCTCAGTGGCGGCGGAACCAATATGCCGTCAGCATTGCGTGTGCACTGTTCTGGTTTGAATTTGTTGGCACCGTGTGAAGTTCCTATGGATATAGCCAAGGAGTCAACGCCTGTTTTGCTTACGAAATCCTCAACATCTTCGGGACGTGTGTATACATGGGATGCAGCAACAACGTCATCTTCTATTCCTGCCAATACGCCCAATTCTCCTTCAACGGTTACGTCATATTTATGTGCGTATTCAACAACCTTACGAGTCAATTCTACGTTCTCATCATAAGGATGTGCGCTTCCGTCAATCATTACGGAAGAAAATCCGTACTCAATGCAGGATTTGCACAACTCAAACGTATCGCCGTGATCCAAGTGCAAAACGATAGGAATTGCATAACCCAATTCTTTTGCGTATTCCACTGCACCTTGAGCCATATAGCGCAAAAGGGTTTGGTTAGCGTATTTTCTGGCACCCGATGATACCTGAAGGATTACGGGACTTTTTGCCTCAACACAAGCCTGTATTATGGCCTGCATCTGTTCCATATTGTTAAAATTAAAAGCAGGAATTGCATATCCGCCGTTTATTGCTTTTTTGAATAATTCCCTTGAATTAACAAGTCCTAAATCTTTGTAATTAACCATGATTGATTAAGTTTTAAATGTTATTAAATATATAATCTTATATTCCTTTAAATACAGAGGCAGTTTTTACTCACTTTCTCATGCATTTATTTCCTTGATTATCGATTGTATTTTGTTGTAAAGCGGTTTTGATACTTTGGCAAGCGGCATTCTGACCACGCTTTGGGATATTCCCATAATTTCCAAAGCAGCTTTTATTCCGCAAGGGTTGCCTTCTTCGAATACGGCGTTGGTAAACGGCAGCAGTTTGTTGTGTAAAACCGCGGCTTTGCGGCAATTGTCCTTCAAAGCGAGATTAACCATTTCGCTTACATAATAAGGAAATGCGTTGGCGGTTACCGATATAACTCCTTTGGCTCCGCAACTTATTAAAGGAAGGGTTAAGGCATCTTCCCCGCTTATAAGTTCGAATCCTTTGGGTTTGCGTCTTAATATTTCCATGCATTGAGCCATGTTGCCGCTGGCTTCCTTTATTCCTATGATGTTTTTACATTCTTCGGCGAGTTTTAAAGTAGTTTCCGCAGTCAAATTGGAGCCTGTTCTGCCGGGTACATTATATATTATAACAGGTAAAGGACATGAGCCTGCAACCAAACGGAAATGTTCGAAGAGTCCTTTTTGCGAAGGTTTGTTGTAATAAGGTGCAACGGAGAGTACGGCTGATATGCCGCTGTAATCGAATTTGGTTATGTGGTTTATCAAATCCCTTGTATCGTTTGAACCCATTCCCAAGACTATAGGCACTCTGTTATCAACCGTTTCGATGGTAAATTCCTTAATGGCGAGCATTTCCTTTTCCGTAAGGGTAGGATATTCGCTTGTCGTACCCAAACAAACCAAATAATCAACTCCGCCTTCTATTACATGATTGATTAGTCTGCCGAAACTGGTAAAATCAACGTTGCTTTGCCTGTCAAAAGGAGTAATAAGAGCCACTCCCGTACCTTTTATATTAAATTCTTTCATTATTCAGCAATATTCTTAAAAAAACGGACGTCAAAATTACGACAAAAATCTGAATTATTATGTATCTTTGCAAAAAAATAATATCATTTTAAAATGAAAAACTATACAAGAAATGTGCGTTTGAATTGGTATATACTGACATTCGGCATGGTTATAGCCGTTGTTATGTTTATACCGATGAACACAATAATAAAAAAACTCCGTCAGGACGAACAAAAGAAAGTGGAATTGTGGGCTGCGGCGGTTAATAACAAGGCGGAATTGATAAAAAGAACGCAGGATTTTTATCAAAAGGCTTCTCAAAGTGAGCAAACAAGACTGCAACAGTTTATAGATGCATATAAAATAATTATGTCGCAAAGTGAAGATGCCGATTTGTCTTCTCCCAAACTCAGGTTCTACACCAAAATTATTATGGATAACAAAACAATTCCTGTAATTATAACCGATGAATTCAATAATATAACCCTTTCGCAGAATGTGGACATTCCCCAAGAGCAGACGGTATTGACGGGAGATTTATTAAGAAAGTTTTCTCGTAATAAACCGTTTGAATACGAAGTTTACGGAATGAAATTCAAATTGTATTACACTTCAAGTTTGGTTTATTCTGATTTGAAGGATATGCTTGATGATTTGACCAATTCTCTTTTGAACGAAGTTGCGGAGAATTACGTATTCGTACCCGTTATTGTCACCGATTCGGCAAAAGAGTATATTTACATATCCGGTAATATTCCTGCCGACAGGTTTTCAAAAGAAAATCTGAAAAATACGATTGACTACATGACAAAGGATAATACGCCCATTAAAATATCAATGTATGACAACAAAACGGGATATATTTATTATAAACGCAGTCCCGAGCTTACGGTATTGAAGTATTATCCGTTTTTGTACGCATTTATTTTGATATTGATGGCTTTGTTGTTGTTCCAAATATTCCGCACAATGAAAATATCAGAACAAAATTCCGTTTGGATAGGTATGAGCAAGGAAACGGCACATCAATTAGGTACTCCAATATCGTCACTTATGGGTTGGACGGAGTTGTTACGTATGAATCCGGAGAATGAACAAGCTTGCAAAGAAATTGATAAAGATATTGCAAGACTCAATCTGATAACCCAACGTTTCTCACAGATTGGTTCGGCAGTTGATTTGAAGCAGCAGGATATTACACTTATAATATATAACGCCGTTTCTTATCTTCAACTCCGCATTCCGAAGAAAGTTAATTTCGTAATAAACGTACCGTTGAACCATCCGCTGATGCTTCCTTTGAATAAACCGCTTTTTGAATGGACTGTTGAGAATTTGATAAAGAATGCCGTTGATGCGATGGAGGGCAGCGGAACGATAACTATCGATTTGGAGGAAAAATCTTCGCATGTTCATTTGGATATAACCGATACGGGAAAAGGTATGGAGCGTAATCAGTTCAAACAAATATTCCGTCCGGGTTATACGACCAAAAAACGCGGATGGGGATTGGGACTTTCGCTGGTTAAACGTATAATAGAAGAATACCATAAAGGCAAAATATACGTCAAAAACTCAGCCCCGAACGAAGGAACAACCTTCAGAATTGAACTGTATAAGTCTGGAAAGTAAGTTTGCAATATTCGGATAAAACACTGTCATACCATGGCTTCATTATACTTCCATATACCGTTTTGCCGTCATAAGTGCATTTATTGCTCCTTCTTTTCAACGCCTTTAAGTTACGACAAAGACCTTTATACCGACTGTTTGATAAAAGAACTTACCTTAAGAAAAGATTTTATTGACAAAAACATAGAAACGATATACTTCGGAGGGGGCACGCCTTCGCTTTTACCGATAAAGAATGTGGAAAAGATTTTCAATTGTATTGAGAGAAATTTTAATATAAGTGATGTTAAGGAAGTAACCTTCGAAATAAATCCCGAGAATGCGGATAAGAATTATCTGCAATCCCTGAAAACCGTCGGAATAAACCGTTTGAGCATAGGTATTGAGAGTTTTGATAAAGAAGATTTGCGTTATTTGAACCGCAGTCACACATCCGAAGAATCGTTTATGTCTGTCGAAAACGCTTTGAGTGTCGGATATTCAAATATATCAATAGATTTGATCAGCAATCTGCCTTTTTCGTCTTTTGATAAATGGAAACGCAATTTGGATGAGTTCCTTAAATTTGATTTGCCGCATATATCCTGTTACACCCTTATGATTGAAGAGGGGACCATGTTGAAAAAACTTGTGGATAAGGGTAAATATTCTCCCGTAAGCGAACAACGTGCCGTTGAAGAAGCTGATTATACGATTGACACGTTGGAAAGTCACGGTTACAAGCATTATGAAACTTCTTCGTTTGCCAAAGACGGATTTGTATCAATGCATAATACGGCATATTGGACGTTTAAGCCTTATCTCGGTGTAGGTGCGGGAGCTCATTCGTTTGATACGCTGTGCAGAACGTGGAATGAAAACGATATAAAAGCATATACCGACCGTATTATATCAAACCAAGCAGACGCAGTGTTTCAAAAAGAAATCCTTACCGCAAAGGACAAATATAATGAGTATGTTATGTTGTCTGCAAGGATGTCCTGCGGACCGGATCCTGCGTATGTGAAAAAGCATTTTTCGCAATATTACGGGCATTTTGTTAAACAAGTAAACAAACTGATTGCACAAAATCTTTTAAACAAAGATTGCAGCCTTACCCGCAGCGGTTGGCATTTACAAGATGCGTTAATATTGGAATTGGCGGTATAAATAAATTACCGTTTTGCCGTAATATCCTAATTCACGCTTATGTAATTACCGTTTTTATCCGTAAATTTCCCGAAAATTATTATTATAAGGTCTACGACATACCAAATACCCAATCCTCCTGCAGTTATAAGCATAAGAATGCCCGTTGCGATTTTGCCGTTATAGAACCTGTGGATACCCAAAGCCCCCGTGAAAAAGCACAAAAGCAATGTAATCAACCAATCCTTATTAATAGTACTTAAGTTCAATGTATTATTGTTGTCATTACGTTTTTCGGTTTCAGGATCATATTGTTTTTTGCCGCATTTAGGACAAAACAATGCATCTTTATCTATAACCGCACCGCAGTTTTGGCAATATTTTTCAAATTTGTGTTCCATAGTCAAAAATGTTTTTGCAAAGATAGAAAATAAATCACAAATCAAGGCATTTTTGCATGTTTTTACGGCAATTTATATGCATCTGATTTTTAGTATTGTGCAAGCCGTCAAAATAAAACGCCGTTTCAGTAAATTAATCTGCGTGATTATTTTATTAATCTGCGTGATTATTTTCTTAAAACGCCGTTTTAATTTTTTTAGGTGTTTTTTATGAGCATTAAAAGGGGATAAAAAGGGTAGGAGACGGCAGTCGGTTTTGTTCTTTTGTGTAATGATTCCATGCAGATGAGATTTTAATATGATTATCAGATAATTGTTTGGCACAGAATTTGATAAAATATTGTGAAAACAAAAATTTGAAAGGGCATAATATGAAAAAAGGATTAATTTTATCATTGGTTGCTTTTGCAGGATTGGCATTGAGCGCATCGGCACAAGAACCTATAAAAATTCAGCAGCAACAAGGTCAGAAGGATATCAATTTAAATTCTTCCAAAGTACAGAAACTTGACGGCAAAAATCTTCAACCGTTAAAAGCAACTCCTAAAAAAGAGGTTAAAAACGTAAAACGCCGCCCTGTTACGGCAAATCAAACAAACAAAAAAGCTGATTTGAAAATTCAGAGCGCATCTACCGTTAATAAAGCGGATGTTAACAAAAGTGCAAGAATAGATCTTCAGGGCAAAGTTGCGGATAAACCCGTAGGAACAAAGGCTGCAAATAATTAATACGCAGAATAAGAAAATCAATACGGCATCTTTTTAATTTAAAGATGCCGTATTTTTATTTAAATTGCGTGTTAAGTTCTTTTATTTCAGAATATCCATCAATTCGCTTACTTTAGGCGAAAGAATTATTTCCGTACGTCTGTTTTTTGCGCGGTTTTCAGGTGTTTTGTTATTAACCTGCGGCGAATATTCGCCTCTTCCGCACGGTATTATGCGGTTTGGGTTGATTTTTGTTCCGTCCAAAAGAATTTTTGTTATACTTGTAGCCCTCATAACGCTTAAATCCCAATTGTCTTTTATCTGATTTTTGCCTACAAGCGGCACATTGTCCGTGTGACCTTCCACCATAACGTCTATATCCGTGTTTTTAGCCAGCACGGCAGCTATTTCTTTCAACGCTTTCTTGCCTTCTTCGCTTACATCCCACTTTCCGCTTTGGAATAACAGCTTTTCTTCCATCAAAACATATACTTTGCCGTTTTTATTCTCTATTGAAAGTCCCTTATCGGCAAATCCCAACAGCGCATCCTTCAATGTGCTTTGGATTTTCTGCAATTGGGCGTCTTTACCCGCCAATTGGCTTTTGAGAAGTTTCATTTGCTTTTGGTTTTCCCAGAATTCGTTTTGCAGACTGTCCAATGTGTATTCTTTTTGATTGAGTTCCTGTTCGCGTTTGTACAAAACATCGCTCAATTCAGTCAAATGCTCGCTTTTATCATTGACAACCTCGTTTATTTTCATGTTTGCCGCTTCCAATTGTGACTTTAAATCGGCGTTTTCTTTGTTTAAAGATTTTATAATATCGGAAGATTTTTTGTCACCCGTGGTTAAATCTTCAATATATTTGTTTTTCGTGTCAATATCCTGCCGCAATGATTTAACGGTAAGTGACAAGGTTTCGTTTTCACGTCTGCAGTCTTCAAGATTTTCGCTGTTTTTCTTATTCTCAAGTGACAATGCGTCATATTTTTTGCTTGTCACGCAAGAAGAAAGCAATATCACCGTGCTTAATAATAAAACTGTCTTTCTCATATCAATTATTAATTTTTTTATTTGACAAATCCGCTGTTTAGTATGCAATATCCGTTTTTCAATATCATATACCGGAGATTTCAACCGATATAGGGCAGTGGTCTGATTGCATGGCATCTGGATGGATTGCCGCATCCTTGATACGGTCTTTGATAAAATTGCTTACCATACAATAATCAATACGCCAACCTTTGTTTTTGCTGCGTGATTGTGCGAAATAACTCCACCAAGAGTAGGCATCTTTCTGATCGGGATGCAGATATCTGAAAGAATCAGTGAATCCGCTTTTGATAAAACCGTCAATCCATTGCCTTTCTTCGGGTAAAAATCCGCTGTGGTTCTTATTCCCTTTCGGATCGTGTATATCTATTTCCCTGTGGCATATATTGTAGTCTCCGCAAAGCACCAATGACGGTATTTCTTTCTGCAGCTCAAGTGCGTAAGACTGAAAAAAATCCAGCCATTGCATTTTAAATGCCTGCCTTTGTTCGCCTGAAGTTCCCGAAGGGTGGTAAATGCTTGCTACGCTGAGGTCTTCGAAATCGCATCTTACCATTCGGCCCTCATTGTCGTAGATTTCTTCGCCGCAACCGTAGACTACGTTTTTTGGAGTTACGCGCGAAAGTATTGCAACGCCCGAATAGCCTTTTTTCTTCGCACTTAGACTGTAGCAGTCATAGCCTAAAGATTTGAATTCCAGCACGGGAATTTGTTCCCCTTGCGCTTTGGTCTCCTGAATGCACACAACATCGGCACCGCTTTGCTCCAACCACGGCATAAAACCCTTTGTCATTGCCGCACGTATGCCGTTTACATTATAAGAATATATCTTCATTTTCAATAAGTATTATTCCGTCAAAATAAAACGCCGTTTTAATTTACCAAAACGTTGTTTTAATTTATTAAAACGCTGTTTTAAAAAATTTTTACGCCTTAAAAATTTCTCTGCCTATAATGATAATTTTGGCAAAAGTAGAATAAATTTTTTTAATAAACGGCTTGTTATAACAAAAATATGATATAAATTTGCAATTTCATTTTTTAAGGAACATAAAACGCGGTAAGTGAAAACTTGGAGGAGATATTATAAAGATTTTCTTATATGGCGTACGAGACATTTGAAGAAAACGCAGATTCTCGTAGCGGCATCGTTGGTTATAGGGTTGCTTTGCGGATTGGCGGCGGTGATATTGAAAAACCTTGTCACATATACCTACGAACTTATAACCTCTTGGTCGTTCGGTACGCCTGACCGTGCCAATTTGTTGTTCCTTATGTATCCCATGATTGGTATTGCAATCACCGTAGTGTTGGTTAAATATGTTTTCAAAGCCGATCTGTCCCACGGTGTAAGCAAAGTAATGTACGCAATAGCCAGAAAAGACGGCAAAATACCCACCCATAACTGCTGGTCTTCGCTTATAACCTCATCGATTACCGTAGGATTCGGCGGAAGCGTAGGTTTGGAAGCCCCTATCGTCTATACAGGCTCGGCAATAGGCTCCAACATATCCAGATTCCTGCATTTGGACGGACATTTAACCAAAATACTGGTGGCATGCGGCGCTGCGGGTGCGGTTGCAGGCATATTCAAAGCACCTATTGCTGGAATATTGTTTGCTTTTGAGGTTTTGATGTTGGACATGAGCATGTTTGCCGTATTGCCTATGCTTGTCAGTGCCATAGCATCGGCAATGGTTTCTTATTTCTTCCTCGGACAGGACGCAACATTCAATTTTGCCATAACGGCACCGTTTGCCTTAGAAAAGATTCCCGCATTTATTGTTTTGGGATTGGTTTCCGCAGTGGTGTGTCTGTATTTCTTCCGCATAGAACATTTTGTCTCCAAAACGTTCAAGCGTATGAATGCAATATGGCGTCTTATCACGGGCGGAATATTGCTCGGCGGTTTGGTATATGTATTTCCCCCTTTATTCGGTGAAGGTTATCCTGCATTGAACAAGCTTTTGAGCGGAGACATGCATTCAGTCTTTGAAAATTCATTCTTTTATAATCTATCAAGTAACACATATATTGTAATAATCGTCATTCTCGCTATCATATTACTGAAATCTTTCGCAACCAACATCACCTGTGCCGCAGGGGGAGTGGGCGGCGTTTTCGCACCTTCGCTGTTTATCGGCGGTTTTGTGGGCTTTTTCGTAGCAAGACTCATAAACACGACGGGCATTATGACTTTGGCGGAAAACAATTTCGTACTTGTGGGAATGTCGTCGGTTATGGCGGGAATAATGTTCGCACCTTTGACATCGATATTCCTTATTGCCGAAATTACGGGCGGTTATGATTTGTTGGCACCGCTTTTAATTTCCACGACTATCAGTTATCTTACCGTTAAGAGCGCAAGAAAATACTCCATATACGCATCTCCTTTGGCTAAACACGGCGATTTAATGACCCATAATAAGGATTATTCGGCTCTTCACTTCATGAACAAGCGCAAAATACTTGAAACCAATTTTTATAAGCTGGATATAAATGCCACATTGCGCGATGTGGTTCGGGCGGTTGAACGTTCTTCCAGAAGTTTCTTCCCTGTTGTGGATTCGGAGAACAATTTCAAGGGAATGCTTGTGCTTGACGATGTGCGGGGAATGCTTTTCCAACCCGATTATTACGATATTATCCACGTCAAGGACTTTATGCGTTATTCGCCTTATTTCATTGCCGATATAACTGAGCCGATGGAGAAGATTGTCAATAAATTCCGCGGATCGGATCGCTATACCATAGTAATATTGGATAAAGGCAAATTCGTAGGATGCCTTTCACGCGCCAATGTCTTCCTTGAATATCATAAGTATATACACGAAAATTCCGACGATTAACTTCTGTGCTTTGCTTTTTACTGTATAAAAGCAGCCTTATGCCATATAAGAGCCGCTTTATGTTATATAAAAACAGCCCTTTGTTGTTTTGCCGCCGCCCCGTGGCGTATTATTTTCAAAAAAAGGGTTTTTTTATATCGAAAAAACAGTTTTTTTACCTCAAAAAAAGTGTTTTTTTCAGATTAAGACAGCACGGGGCGGCAGCGATATGCCTTAAGGCAGTAGTTTTACGTCATAAGGCAAAGTTCAGCGGCTGTGTTTTTGCCGTGAAATGTGAAGAAAATTAAAAATTTTGCAGAAAAAATTTGGTCAGTTGAGAAAACGGTTGTATTTTTGCACAAAATTTTAGTATAAAGGGTGACAATACACTTTAGAAATATTACCAACTTTTCAGCATTACGAATGCGAATGTGCCAATAGGCACACGATTTCTTTTTTGGCGGAAAACCGTTCCGCCGTTGCTTAATTCAAGCATAAATTTTCATTAAAATATTGGTTTTTGTTATGTAAAGCCGTTGCTTTCATAACCGTTGTTTAACATCAAATACATAATTACAAATGTCAAACAAAACACAACTGTCCGGTTTCGCAACACGGGCAATTCACGGCGGATATAAAGCCGATGAAACCTGCGCAAGGGGTATAGCAATCCACCCCACAGCCGCATATCATTTCCAAAGTTGTAGCTCTGCCGCCAATCTGTTCAATTTAACGGAGGCAGGCAACATCTATACACGTATAACAAATCCTACAAATGCGGATTTTGAAAACAGAGTTGCTTCCTTATACGGAGCAAAAGGCGCTTTGGCGGTATCTTCGGGCATGGCAGCCATACATTTGGTTGTAACATCGCTTACAAACGCAGGCGGGAATATAGTGGCTTCGCCTTATCTTTACGGCGGAACGTACAATCTTTTCCGCATCACGCTTAAGAATCTCGGCATTGACTGCCGTATAGCCAAAGATGACAGTATTGCATCTTTTGAGGAGCTGATAGATTCTAATACGACGTTGATTTACGGCGAGAGTATGGGTAATCCTACCTGCGACGTGCTTGATTTGGAAGCTTTGGGGCAATTAGCGGCAAAATATGAGCTGCCTTTGGTTATTGACAATACTTTCGGAGGCTGCGGATATTTGTGCAATCCTTTTGATTGGGGAGCACATATCGTTATAGAGTCCGCTACCAAATGGATTAACGGGCACGGCACGGCTATAGGCGGTGTTATAGTGGATAATGGGTCGTATGATTGGGGTAATAAGAAGTATCCTCAAATTAACGGGGCAAACGAAGGTTACCACGGGTTGAATCTTTGGGAAAGTTTCGCAGATGCCGCCTTTATTGTCAAGTGCCGTGTGGACGGTTTAAGGGATTTTGGCTGCAGTCCGTCACCTTTTGATGCTTATTTGCATTTGATAGGATTGGAGACGTTGCCTTTGAGATTGGATCATCAGGTTGCTTCAACCCGTAGGCTTGCGGAATTTTGCAGACAGAGCCCGCAGGTAAAAAGTGTAAGCTATGTAGGCTTTAAAGAGCACAGAAGTTACCCTAATGCGCAGAAATATTTCCGCGGCGGCGCTTCAGGTGTGTTGAATATAGAGCTTAATTCCGATTTGGAAGGTACGGTAAGGTTCGTTGAAGCCTTAAAACTGTGTGCAAACATGGTGATGATAGGAGATTCAGTAACCGTGGTTACGCATCCTGCATCTACAACCCACAAACAACTAAGCAAAGAAGATTTAATTCAGGCGGGAGTGACGCCATCCTTGTTAAGAATTTCTTTGGGCTTGGAAGATGTAAAAGATATTGAGGAAGATTTTAAACAGGCATTCGGTAAAATCTAAATAAGATGCAGTTTTTTACCTCTGAAAAACCGTTTGAATTGGAGTGCGGTGCATGTCTGCCCGAAATCTCTCTTACCTATAACACTTACGGTCGCATAAATGCCGACAGAAGTAATGTTATCTGGGTATGTCATGCACTCACTGCCAATTCTGACGTTAAATCATGGTGGCCTGACACAGTGGAAAAGGATAAATTCCTTGATCCTGATAAATATTTCGTGATTTGTGCCAATATATTGGGCTCTTGTTACGGTTCAACAGGACCTTTGAGTATAAATCCCGCCACCAACAAACCGTATTTCAATGATTTTCCTTTAATAACAGTGAAAGACATTGTCAAAGCACACCGATTGCTTGCCGCATACCTTAATATTAATAAGGTAAAAATACTTATCGGCAGCAGTATAGGCGGTTTCCAGTGTCTGCAATGGGCAGTGGATTGCCCGACATTTGCAGAAAATATGATAATCATTGCCTCTGCGGCAAAGACTTCGCCTTGGGTTGCGGCGTTTAATGAGTCGCAAAGAATGGCAATAGAGAGTGATTGCACGTTTTACGCAAATACCCTTACGGGAGGTGAAAAAGGTTTGGCGGCAGCACGCAGTACGGCACTTTTAAGTTACCGCGGACCGTCGGCATATAATAAGACGCAGGCAGACAGCGGTAATAATTCCTCAATAGTGTTTCACCGCGCATGTACTTATCAACGTTATCAGGGTGAGAAGCTGTGTAAAAGATTTAATGCCTATTCATACTACCGTCTTACGCAGGCAATAGATTCCCATGATATAGGACGCAGCTATGGCGGAGTGATAAATGCCCTTAAATCCATAAAATCCAAAACTCTTATTGTTGCAATAAGTTCCGATATATTGTTTCCGCCCGATGAACATGCGTTTATGGCGGAAAATATTCCTGATTCGGAATACCATGTAATTGATTCGGATTTCGGGCATGACGGATTTTTGATTGAAAGCGGGCAATTGAATGATATAATTCAGCAATTCATTAATAAAAAACAATAAAATAAAATGAGTAATACAAAATTAAACATAGGGTTATTCGGTTTCGGTACCGTAGGCAAGGGACTGCATGAGGTATTGAGCAAAATAAATCTGACGGATGTGCAGATAAAAAGAGTGTGTATAAGAGATAAGAGCAAAAAACGTGATGCTTTGTTGCCTTTTACGGATAATGCGGAGGATATATTCGGTGATAAAGAAATAAACTTTATCGTTGAACTCATAGATGACGCCGAGGCAGCATACTTAATAGTGAAAAGAGCATTGATAAGCGGCATTCCCGTTGTCAGCGGCAATAAGAAAATGTTGGCTTATCATTTGGACGAATTGATAAGTCTGCAAAAGCAATACAAAACAGCGCTTTTGTATGACGCTTCGGCATGCGGCAGTATTCCGGTAATAAGAAACTTGGAGGAATATTATAATAATGAATTATTGACCTCGGTAAAAGGAATACTTAACGGCTCGTCCAATTTCATACTTTCGAAAATTTTTAATGAAGGAATGAGTTATCAGGACGCTTTAAAGCTGGCACAGAGGCTTGGTTTCGCTGAAAGTAATCCTACTTTGGATATAGACGGTTGGGATTCGTTGTTTAAACTTATTATAATAACGGTACATGCTTTCGGGGTATATGTCCGTCCCGATGAGATATTTAATTACGGTATAAGTTCATTAAATGATAATGATATAAAGTTTGCAGAAAAGGAACAAAGACGGATAAAGCTGGTGGCTTGTGCCGAAAAGGCAGGAGATAAACTGGTTTTGTCGGTAATGCCACATCTTATTTCAAAGCAGAAATATATTTACAGTGTGGAAGATGAGTTTAACGGAGTGGTGATAAAGGGTTTGTTTTATTACAAACAGTTTATGTTCGGCCGCGGAGCGGGAGGTTATCCTACGGGATCTGCAGTTTTGAGTGATATTACAGCCAGATTGTACGATTATAAATATGAATACAAACGGCAAAACGCAGTCCGTAAATTGGAATATACCACCGATGTGCCTGTAAGGATATATTTCCGCTATTCTGATGACAAACATTTGCAGTTGTTGGACTTTGAGAACATAACGGAAAAGTATGTTTCCCGACAATTCTGCTATGTGGTAGGAACCGTAAGGTTGAAACAGTTGCATCAAAAGGCAGAAGTGTTAAGGAAGGAAGATATTTTCTTGTCCGTATATCCCGAAAACTGATGATATTTTCCATATTGTATTCATCATTGAATAAATTTTTTGTAATTTTGCATTCTTAATATTGACAATTAAAAGAGATACATCATATAATGAAGATAGCAGTGGTAGGGGCTACTGGTTTAGTAGGCTCCGTAATGTTAAAAGTTTTACAGGAAAGAGGTTTCGGTAATCAGGAAATCATTCCTGCGGCATCAAGTAAGAGCGAAGGAAAGAAAATAGCTTTTTCAGGCAGGGAATTAGAGGTCGTATCGGTTGAGGATGCCGTAAAACAACATTGTGATTACGCAATATTTTCGGCAGGCAGCAAAGTCTCCAAAGAATATGCCCCAGAATTCGCAGCAGTCGGCACAACAGTTATAGACAATTCGTCATGTTGGCGTATGGATCAGACTATTCCTTTAGTTGTTCCCGAAATTAATATAGATGCAGTGCAAGACAACGACCGTATTATAGCAAACCCTAATTGTTCGACTATACAAATGGTATTGGCATTGGCACCTTTGCATCGTCAATACGGTATTAAACGTTTGGTTATCTCAACTTATCAATCCGTTACGGGCACGGGAGTAAAGGCTGTTAAGCAATTGCAGACTGAAGAAGCAAATGCCGTACATGCAAATGACAATTCCGATGTCCAATATCCGATATTCGATGTAGAAATGGCGTATCCTTATCAAATTTACCGCAATGTACTTCCTCACGGCGGCGATTTCCTTGACAATGATTACACAACCGAGGAAATGAAACTTGTAAATGAAACCCGTAAGATATTATCCGACGCCAATATAAAGATAACTGCAACGGTTGCAAGAGTCCCCGTAACGGGAGGACACAGCGAAAGCGTTAATGCAGAGTTCGAAAAACCTTTTGAAATGGATGAAGTAAGGCGGTTATTGAGTTCTTTTCCTGGTATAATATTGCTGGATAATCCAGAAGCAAACGAATATCCTATGCCTATATTATCAGAAGGCAAAGACGGAGTGTTTGTCGGAAGATTAAGAAGGGATGACAGCACGGACAACGCCCTTAATATGTGGATAGTATCCGACAATTTAAGAAAAGGTGCAGCAACTAACGCCGTTCAGATTATGCAAAAATTGATTGAAAGGCGTAATGGTCAGATGCAATAATTAAAACAAGTTATCCATGCGGCGTTTTCTTACTTTCATATACTTTATTTGTTGCTCTTTGGCGTTGTTTTGTCAAAATGGTCGCAATATTACTTATAATCTTTTCGCAGGTTACGGCTACGTTGCAAAGACTAACGATTTTATGAGAGGCTATAATGTAGACAGTACGGATATTAAATCAATTAAAAGCTTTGCTTTCGAAGTTCAAAAGGATGTTGACGGAAGTAAACAGTGGCATCATTTATATAAGAACTTTCATTACGGAGCGGGATTGTTTCACGGTGTGTTTAATTACAGTAAAAATATAGGCAATCCGTGGGGTTTGTATGCTTTTATGGGATTTATGCCCGTCAGTACGGAGAAATGGCAGTTCAAAACCGATATTGCTTTGGGTATTTCGGGTATTTGGGACGGTTATTCATCGGAAAATTATTACAATATAGCGGTTTCTACGCCCGTGGAGTGTTATATACATGCCAGATTGTCGTTATTGTATAATATTAATGATAATTGGCATGCGGGATTGTCGGGTTCTTTTATTCATTTCTCCAACGGATGCATCAAAAGGCCTAATAAAGGCATCAATATCATAACTCCTTCGGTTAATATAGCGTTCAATCCTGAAAAGACATTCAAAACCGATGTTTTTGAGAAGATTCCTTTTATTAAAAACGTACAACATCTTATTAGTGTGTATGACGGTATCAAGGGAACGTATGTCGGCTATGACAAATTCATTGATCATTATGCCAAAGACACGATACGCGATACCGTAAGGGATGTTCACATGGTTTTCGGGGTGCAATACCGTGAGATGTATTCGCTTTCGTTTACCCAAAACCTTGGTTGGGGATTTGACGTATCTTACAATAATGTTATCGACCGAACACGCGGATTTAATTATATTGAACCACAGGACAACAGGAAATGGACGTTGAACCGAATGACGGTAAGTGCTTTTGCTTCGTATGAATATTGTATTGATAAGTTTTCCGTGGTGCTTGAGCCTATATTTTATTTATATAAACCGCAGAAAGTATATTTCCCCAGGTTTTCGCAGCGTATAGCCTTGAGGTATCAATTCTGCGGAGGTTGGTTTTACCAGTTGGGATTGCGGGCTTATCAGTTTACCAAAGCCGATTATTTGGAGGGAACGGTAGGCTACAGATTTAAATATAAGATGTGATAAAAAAACAAGCCGTTAAAAAAATTTAATACGGCGTTTTAAAAAAATAATCACGCAGATTAAAAAAATAATCACGCAGATTAATTTACTGAAACGGCGTTTTATTTTGACAAGATACAAAGCAGTGAATTTTAAACAATTATTGAGATAAAAAATATGCCTGATTACATAAATAACAACCAAAGACGCCGTGTGCCTATGACACAACAACAGGCTTTTGCGTTGAATAATAACCAGATTCCGCCGCAAATAGTTGATATAGAAGAGAGTGTATTAGGTGCATTGATGATAGACGAAGATGCGTTGATAAATACTATTGACCGTTTGCGTCCCGAACATTTTTATAAAGAGGAAAACAAGGAAATATTTATTGCAATATATTCTTTGAATGCCGAAGGCAGTGACGTAGATGTCATGACGGTGGGCGAAAAACTCAAGAAAAGGGGAATGTTTGAGGCTGTTGGCGGAAGTTTTAAGCTGGCATCTTTGATTGAAAGGATTGCTTCGGCAGCCCATATAGAGACTTACGTCAAGATGTTGGCGGAAAAATATATCCAAAGGGAACTTATACGCGTTTCCACGCAGACTTTGTCCAATGCATATAAGGAAACGGCGGATATTCTGCAACTTTTAGACGAGACGGAGTCTAATTTTTTGGCTATAAACGACAGTAATTTCAATTCTGCGGAAAAAGATTTGGGTACTTTAAGTGAATTGGCAATTAAAGAGATAGACCAAGCCCAGCAGTCTGATTCCCGTACGCTTGGTTTGGAAAGCGGTTTTATGGAATTGGATAATATAACCGGCGGTTTCCAGCCAGGGCAGCTTATAATATTGGCTGCACGTCCAGCGATGGGAAAAACGGCTTTTGCGTTGAATATTGCCAGAAATATGGCAATGCTTTTCAATTATCCCGTTGCGGTATTTTCGCTTGAAATGACGGCTATTGAACTTATGATGAGGTTAATATCTTCTGAAGCGGACATTGAGGGACAAAAGCTTAAACGAGGCGACCAGCTTTCCACCCAGGAGTTGGAAAGAGTGAAGGAAAAAGCCCGTTTGCTTGGTAATTGCAAGATGTTTATTGACGATAACCCGGGTCTGAATATCATGGAATTGAAGGCAAAATGCAAGAGAATGAAAAAAGCACACGATATAAAGATGGTATTTATCGATTATTTGCAGTTAATGAACGGAAGCGATACCCGCAACAACAACCGTGAGCAGGAAATAAGTTATATATCCCGCCAATTAAAAGGTTTGGCTAAAGAATTGGGTATTCCCGTTTTGGCATTGTCACAGTTAAGCCGTGAAGTTGAGAAAAGGGGAGGAACGAAAGAGCCGATGCTTTCGGATTTGCGTGAATCGGGTGCAATAGAACAAGATGCGGATATAGTAATGTTTATCTACCGTCCCGAATATTACGGAGAGTTGGAAGACACAAACGGTTCAACCGCAGGTATTGCTTATATCAATGTGGCAAAGAACAGATCTGGTGCAGTAAACAAAGCCCGTTTAGGATTCCAAGGACAATTTGTCAGATTCAGCAATATAAGTACTATATCTTCAAGCTCGGTTATGGGAAATGAAAGGTTTGATAATAATGCACAGACGGTGGTTGTGGATTCCAAACTGAATAATAATGCAGAAGAAATGCCTGTTGATAAGGATGGATTGCCGTTTTAATTCAAAGTTATGAAGAAATCATTTTTATTATACATTATATATATAGGTATAAGCCTATGCGGATTTGCTTCCGTTGTGTTGATTCCGATGGATAACGTACAAAAGAACCATTTGAAAGCATACGGAATTGCATACGCCGCATTGGAAAAGGAAATTGATGTGGAATGGATGCTCAATTACCGCGGCGGCAGTTTTGCAATGCCTGAAAATTCGGAGATAGTGCGTCTTTGCAGACTTAAAGGCGTGACTTATGAGGTTGTATCCGATGCTGCATACAATTCCATAGTGAGTGATATTTCCGATCCCGAGGTTAATATGGACGTAGTCAAGTTGCAGAAGGCACCGAAGATAGCGGTATATTCCCCAAAAAGCAAAAGACCGTGGGATGATGCCGTTACATTGGTACTGACTTACGCAGAGATTCCTTACGATGTGGTGTATGATGAGGAAGTTTTGGACGGAATGTTGCCTATGTACGATTGGTTACACCTGCATCACGAAGATTTTACGGGTCAATACGGCAAATTCTGGGCTTCATACCGCACGGCAACTTGGTATAAGGAGGAGCAAAATTTTCAGGAGCAGTTGGCAAAGAAATTAGGTTACAACAAAGTGTCAGAAGAAAAGCTTGCCGTTGTGAAAAAGATACGTGATTTTGTTTTGGGAGGCGGTTTTATGTTTGCCATGTGCAGTGCCACCGATTCTTATGATGTTGCTTTGGCAGCGGACGGCGTTGATATCTGTGCGGAAATGTTTGACGGCGACGCAATAGACCCCAATGCCCAAAAGAAACTGAATTTTGACAATTGTTTTGCCTTCAAAGATTTCCATATAGAGATGAATCCTGCCGCTTACCGCATATCAGACATTGACGTTTCGTCGGATAGACAAAGCAAAATCAATGAAAAAAACGATGTTTTCGCACTTTTTGACTTTTCCGCTAAATGGGATTGGATTCCTACCATGCTTACCCAGAACCATACACGCGTTATAAAAGGTTTTTACGGACAAACAACGGCATACCGCCGCCAATACCTGAAAAGTAACGTTCTTATAATGGGCGAAAACAAGTCTTACAACGAAGTACGCTACATTCACGGAGAATACGGTAAAGGAACATGGACATGGTTATCGGGTCATGATCCCGAAGATTACCGCCATTTTATAGGCGATCCGCCTACGGATTTGGAATTGCATCCAAACAGCCCCGGATTCAGACTTATTCTGAATAACATTCTGTTTCCTGCCGCCAAAAAAGAGAAACACAAAACCTAAAATACATTGGACATTGGATTTTTATGTTTGTTAATATATCCAATGTCCAATATAAAATATTCAATATCCAATATAAAATATCAGAAAAGTCTTAAGGCGTCGTTAAGGCTGGTTTTTTTGTCAGTGGATTCTTTTCTTTTGCCGATGATAAGCGCACAATTGACATTATATTCCCCGCTCGGGAATTTTTTTGTATAACTGCCGGGTATTACGACCGAATTTTCGGGAACGTATCCCGTATATACCGTTTCTTTTTCACCCGTTACGTCTATTATCTTGGTGGAAGATGTTATTACAGTGTTGGCTCCCAATACCGCACCTTCGCATACTCTTGCTCCTTCAACGACAATGCACCTTGAACCTATAAAACAATGGTCTTCTATTATAACTGGGTTTGCTCCAACGGGTTCCAAAACGCCGCCAATGCCGACTCCGCCTGCCAAATGGACGTTTTTGCCTATTTGGGCACAACTTCCGACCGTTGCCCATGTGTCTACCATCGTTCCCTCATCAACATAAGCACCTATATTGACAAATGACGGCATCAAAATAACGCCTTTGCCCAAGTAAGAACCGTAACGGGCAACAGCACCGGGCACTACACGTACGCCCCATTGCTGAAAATCCTTTTTCAACGGCACTTTGTCCGCATATTCTATATCGCCTGCGTTTATTTCCTTTATTTTATTAACTGCAAAATACAAGATAATGGCTTTTTGTACCCAATTATTCACCTGCCAATTGCCGTTTATTTTTTCGGCAACGCGTATGTCACCCCTGTTAAGCAACGATATGGTATCGTTTATGTCATTAACCGTTTTTCTGTCCTGTAAAAGTGAGCGGTCTTCCCATGCTCTTGTGATCAAATCAGTATCTACTAACATAATTATAACGTTTTTTATTTCTTAACGCAAAAATAATGCTTTTTATTATATAATATAAAGGAGTAAAAATGCGCCTTATAAAAATATGACGTCTTGCTGCAAAAATAATCAGCCTGATTAATTTTTTTATCAGGCTGATTATTTTATTAATCAGGCTGATTATTTTGCTCAAACGGCGTGTTATTGTATCAGATTGATAATAAACAGGTTGTAAAAAGCGTTTTTCAAAGTGAAAAATGTGGTTTTAAAGCAATAATTTCGGTATTTATTACCATGATTGCATATTTGAAAGCAATAATAAGAAATAAAAGCAAATTTATGTGCAATATAAATAATTGAAAATTAAAATATAAAGGAAATTTGCAGTAAAAAAAATATAAAAAAGCGTTGTGTTTAGAAAATTTGTTGTATTTTTGTAACCTTAAAACTGAAGTTTAAAAAAGTTAAATTTAACATTAAAAAACATTTAAAGTAAAATGAAAAAAGTTACGTTATTCATCCTTACAATAGGATTGAGTTTGGGAATGTTTGCACAGCAAGCATTACAATTCGGAGCGTCTGACAACTTGAAGTTTAAGACCGCTAAATTACATTCTTCTGTATCAGTAAAAGGTGCAACGGCTACAAAGGCTTTGGGTGCAACTATTTCTGACATCGCAACAAACGATACGGATACGGGATTTGTTGCTACGTTTACAGTAACTCCTAGTGCTGACTGCGAAAAATACGGAGTTGTAGTAATGGCTGCAGGTGCTATGGATTATTATGCACAGGCAGGTGTTCCTAATTATGTGTTTACATATTACGAACAATACTATGCTCAGTACGGATATGAATTCTATCAGGCACCTAACGGAGCACAGGAATTGTCTTACATAAGACTTGACGGTAAAACTGATTATGAAGTTGCTGTTTTGGAAATAAAAGGTGACGACAGTGTCTCTACAGTAAAACAGTTCACAACTCCTTCTTCTGCAAAAAGCGGTGTAGCATCTGCTGACTTGGAATTGGTTTCTTTCACTGATAATTCTGCTGTTATAGGCGTTACTATGAACGACCAAACAATGAGTTTCCATTTGTTATTCGGTGAATATGATTCATTGAAAGCAAACGGTTTGGCTGACGAAGCAGGAATTCTTGCATACATGGAGAACTACGGCAACCAATATCAGACATATAACGGCGGCGGTAACCTACAAATAGGCGGAGATGACGCTGAACAGCCTCTTGAAGAAGATGTTGATTACATGGTATTCTCTTTGGCATACAACGGAAACGGTGAAACCGGAAAATGCAACATCTTGGTATTTAACACAACTAAAGGTGTAGGTTTGGACGAACTTATCAACAATGCACAGGTAAGCGTTTATCCTAACCCTGCAAGCGAAAGAGTAGTTGTTGCTTCTTTGGCACCTATCAGCAATGTTGAATTGATTAACACATTGGGTCAGGTTGTTTATTCTAACAACAACATGGCTAACGGATACAATATCCCTGTTTCTTCTTTGGAAAAAGGTACTTATTTTGTAAAAGTAAGAACTGCTGACAAAGTTTCTACACAAAAAGTTGTTATCAAATAACAGTGTTTTAACAGAAACAGAACGCTTTAAGGAGACTGCACAAAGCAGTCTCCTTATTTTTTGGCACTTTTTTTGTAATAATAATTATGCGTTTATTAAAAAAGGTTGTATTTTTGCACAAGCATATTTATTAAACTTTAAAACACACAGGTAAAATGAAAAAAGTTACATTTATTATCCTTTCATTAGGATTGACATTCGGAGCATTTGCGCAAAAGATTGCTTCACCTTTTAAGGCAGAAAGCAAATCGGTTACTCCGAAAACAGAATTGCCTGCAAAACATCCTCACGGATTTATGCCAGCAGGTACAGTTAATGCCGTAAAACAGCATGCTCTTAAAGCGGAAGACTTTTCCGTTTCCGACATTACTTCTTTTGAAGACTGGACTAACGGCGGTTTCTCCGTTAAATACACGGTTACGATGAAAGAGGGAATGTATTATTCTCCGTTTGTATTGGAAAAAGACAGTGTTGATGCTTTATATCCTAACGGTGATGAGGATATAATAGAAGAAACGAGAAATACGGTTGATTTCTACAAGCAGATTTATGAATTGTTCTACGGAATGGAATGGAACGATGCGTTGTATTTCGAAACAATGGCAGGCGAACAGGTTGTAGGCTCATTGGCAGCTAATACCGATTACACGCTGATAGTTGTTTATAAGGATGCACAGGATAATTACGGCGTTGTAAAAGAAAACTTCACAACAGGCGAAACCGCTTTAACGGGCAGTGCAGCGATGTTGGAAGCAAAAGCCGAGAATATAGGCGCAACAAAAGCTGATTTGACATTCAAAAAGAATGACCAGACGGCAAGATACTTTATCCTTATGGCTTTGAAAGACACAATGGAAGCCTACGGATTGGGCGATGCAGAAGGTGCTGCTTCTTATATAGACGCTAACGGACATTCCAATATGTCATTCTTGGCAGTTGATACGACGATAACGGTAGGAAACGACATCGCAGTAGGTAACGGTGCATTGATGCCGGAAAGCGATTACCTTGTTTGGTTATTCCCTTATAACGGTAACGACGAAAGAGGAGAAGTAACCTCGATATCATTCACCACTGTAGCCGTAGCATCACAGACAGGTGTTGCAAAGGCAGACAAAGCCGAAGTAAGCAACATAACAATGACAGATGCATTCTTGACATTTAAATTCAATGACCAAACAAATTATTATTACATATTCTTTGATAAGAAAGCTACGTTTGATCAGTACAATGCGGACGATGAAGACAGCGTTAAAGCAATCATAGCATCCAATCCTTCCAATTTCATGACCGTTATGGATACTACATTTGAATTGGGAGCAGAGGATTTGTCAGACCAATATGCACTTACTCCTAATACCGAATACCTTATTTATTTAATACCATTCAATGCTAAACAAGAGGCCGGTGAAATCAAACGTCTTTCCTTTACAACCGAATCTTCGAAGTTAAGCGGTGTTGCAAAAGCTACATTGGAAGTTGATGCAGAAGAATTGCCTTTGACTTGGACAGTAACGGTTAATGATCAGACCGACCATTTTGATTTCTATTGCAACTGGGTTGATACGCTTCAGAGCTTAATTGACTATATGAAAGAATACGACGGTTCTGAATGGACATTGGAAGATGCAGCATTGGATGACATTAATTATTATGTATCCAATTACGGCGTTAATTGTACTTACACCAATTCGGAAGATGTAAACAAAGAATGGGGTACAGGTTGGTTTGCAGTTGCTGCCGATGTTCCTTGGGTAGAAGGTTCTGAATTGTTTGCAGTTGTAGTTCCTTATAACGGCAATTATGAGAAAGGCGAAGTTACTACACTTCAATTCAAAGTCGGAGGAGTAGGAATCAATACAGTTGAAGACGGTGTCCTTGTAAACGTATATCCTAATCCTGCAACTGATTACATCCAGGTAATAGGATTAAACGGTATGCAAAAAGTTGAGATCTTAAATACTTTGGGACAGACTGTTTATTCAGAGAATACAAAGACTAACGGATTGAACATAAACGTTCAAAACTTTGAAAAAGGTACTTATTTTGTAAACGTAACTTCAAACGGAAAAGTTACAATGCACAAAGTTGTTGTAAAATAAGCCTTTGACAGGTAAATAAGCGGAGGATTGCCCACGGCAATCCTCTTTTTTGTGATTTTTTATTGTTATCTAATAAAAATATTCTATCTTTGCACCAAATAAACCAATACAAGAACAAAGCAATGAAAAAATTTACGATTTTAGCCCTTACATTGGGCATGGCATTCGGACTGTTTGCACAGCAAACATTACCGAAGTTAGACACGGACAGAATGATAATTCCTGTTAAACAAAACACCGTTAAAACACATTCAGGCGTTAAATCAGACAAGACAACCATTACGAATGTGGAAATCATAGAAACCGATTCTACGGGATTAACGGCTAATTATGTTATAACTCCTGCAGAAGGTGTAAAGGAATACGGTGTTGTTATTTGGACCAACGGAACATTGGAAAGTTATTTCCAGCAGGGTATATCAATAGGAACCTTGGCTTGGTCGTTGCATGAGCAGTACTATAGATATAATATGGAATTCTTCCATGTTACTGACGGTACACCGATAAAAATGTCAGCAACCCGTTTATACGGAAACGTATCTTACGAAATAGATGTAATAACTATAGCAGGTACAGATACCTCTTATGTACAATATACGGACTTGAACACTCCTGATTATCAAACTTACTTTACCGGAGTTTCAGATGTAGAGGTTATATACAATTCCATTACGGATAACGGTGCAAACATAACATTTGCCCCTAATGACCAAACTTTTGAGTATTATGTTTTCATTAATACTACTAAATATTTCAGTTCCTTCGGATTGGAAGATGCTTCTTTGGTTTATAAGTTCTATCAAAGATATGCCACACGTTTCAGTACAGTTTCAGGAGAATATACCTTTACTTTGGGAGGAGACGAATCAGAAAGTCAGTTGGATGAATGCACGGGTTATGCTATTGCAATAGTTCCGATTAACGGGAACAGGGAAGTCGGTAATTTGGTATTTTCCAAATTTAAAACAGAAGGTGATTGTACTGGTAAAACAGACGGCAATACGGTAGGTTTGTCAGAAATTGATGACGGTATGATAAATGTTTACCCTAATCCTGCAACGGAAGTA
This sequence comes from Bacteroidales bacterium, assembly GCA_017633985.1. Classification (GTDB taxonomy): domain Bacteria; phylum Bacteroidota; class Bacteroidia; order Bacteroidales; family P3; genus Scybalousia_A. Next base: position 34,193 of record JAGBOF010000021.1, on the reverse strand, counting down.
ATGGAAGTTTCCGCTTTGTCGGCAATAAACGGAATAGAGGTTGTTAATCCTTTGGGACAGGTTGTTTATTCAGATGTTAATACATCCGATACTTATAAGATTCCTGTCAATACTATGGCTAAAGGTACTTATTTCCTTAAGATAAGAACTTCAGACAAAGTGTTAAGTAAAAAAATAGTAGTTAAATAAATTTAAGTTTATTTAAGTGATAATTAGATGATTGTAGTAAAGCAATCATCTTTTTTTTATTTTTTTACTGTCTTTTTTTGCTTTTATTTGAAAAAATGTTATAACTTTGCACCAAGTTAGTTTAACCAATAATTACATTTAGTAAAGATGAAAAAAATTACAATCTTATTGTCCATTATAATGGGCATCAGTATCGGAGCGTTTGCACAACAGGAAAAAACAACAAATAAGGTTAAAGCGGAAATAACCATTTCCGATGTTACCTCTAAAGAAAGTACTGCCGTTCCGGGTTACATGGATTATACTTATACCGTTACATGCAGCGACGATATAGTAAAGCATGCTGTTTTGGTATTTGATACTCCTGATGTAGACGAAAGCAAATTTGCGGAATATTTTGCAAATGCCGAAAGCGAAGCAATGGCAGGCGGCAAAACTATCTATAATAATAAACAAGTGGATGAGATAACGGAAGTTTATTATTATAACAAAGATTTGACGATAATTGTTTCGGGAATTACTGCCGAGGATACAATTTATGCCACCAAACAATTCTTAACCGTAGAAAAAGAAGTCAAAGTTGCCGAAGTTACATTGACAATTGAAGAAGTTACCGATACTTCTGCACAGTTTACTGTAGAATTCAATAACGATGCTTACGGCTTTTTCTTGGCTTGTTATCCTTTGGAAACACTTGAAGACAATAATTGGAATTCATTGGATGCACAAGATGAAGTATGGCATGAATTTTTGAAAAATTATCAAAGCGGACAACTTAGTGCTTTTCCTGCACAGGACGAAACAAGCAATGTGATGGGACTTACAAAGAGTTCTTGGTACGGTATATGGGTTATACCTTTCAATAATTTATCCGAACAAGGCAAAGGCGATTACAAAGAGTTTAAGACTTTAGCTTCTTCAGTTGATTTAACAAGTATAGATATGACTTCTGTTAATATATATCCTAATCCTGCAACTGAAAAAATCGTTGTTTCATCTTTATCACTTATCAATTCCGTAGAATTGGTTAATGTATTGGGACAGGTTGTTTATTCAAGCAATATTACTGCTAACGGATACAATATCCCTGTTGCTGATTTCGAAAAAGGCACTTATTTCCTTAAAGCAAGATGTGCTGATAAAGTTTTGACACAGAAAGTCATTATCAAATAGAAAAATAAAAATAACCAATAAAACCTAAAAAGAATATGAAAAAATTATCATTATTTTCCCTGTTATTAGCGGGAATGGCGTTAGGAGCTTCTGCACAGCAAGCACCTTTAAAAACAGAAAGAGATCTTTCTAAAGTTTTTGTTCAACCTGTTGAAACAAAAGCTACGGCAGTAAAATCTTCCGTATTGTTCTCCGAAGCTTTCCAAGAATGTGCCAGCGTTCAAAGTGGCGAAGGTTTGGCATTGATTTTTACGGAAGAAGACAATTCTGCATCATGTTTAAGCGGAACCAATTATTACGGAGACTCCGCATTCGCACAGGTTTACAACCTTTCACAACCTGTAGAAGTAAAAGGTATAGCTTTCTTCATTAAAGTGTTGTCAAGATTGGATCTTGAAGGTGAACATGAAAATTTGGATTTGGGTATGTATAAGCTTGATGCTAACAACCGCCCGACTGATGAACCTATATGGGTATGTCCGTTTAACGTAACAATGGCTGCTGATCTTGCAACCGAAAGACCTAACTTCTTCCAATTGCTTTCAGAAGATATGGAAGTTGAAGACGGTGCAAACATAGCATCAAAATTCGCAATGACATGTCCTGTTCCTAAATTCTCATACAAGGTAGTTGAAGGAGAAGAAAAAACATATCAGGCAACCTGCGATTTCCTATGGATTGTAACTTCACAGGTAGGATGCTATACACCAAGAGGTGCATGGATAAAAGGATTGGTAAATGACGATGCTTATATGTGGTTCAACTGGGATGAAGCATATGAGGATATTGAGCCTGTCGATTTCGCTTTGTTCCCAATCATTGAAGGAGAAGGCGTAGCTTTGAATCAGGCTGATTTGGATCAATTGACATACGTTTACCCTAACCCTGCAACCGATCAGATTTCTTTCGCATCTTCTTTGAACTTGCAGAAGATAGAACTTGTCAATGCAATGGGACAGACTGTTTATTCAGAGAAAGTAAACGGCAATAACGTGACTTTAAATGTTGATAGATATGCTAAAGGAACATACGTTGTAAAGATGTTCACCGCAAACGGAGTAGCAAACAAAACTGTAGTTTTAAAGTAAAAATTTTTTTAATTAATTTTTTCAAAGGATTGCAATTTTTTGCAATCCTTTTATTTTTTTCTACTCCCAAAATGCGTATTTTTTTGCCTTTTGTATAGTATTGATTTTCAATGCATACAAAACGGCAAAATAAAACGGCGTTTCAGTAAATTATTCTGCGTGATTAATAAATTAAAACGCCGTTTTAATTTATTTTTAAGCCGTCATGAAAAAATATAATGAAAATAACATGTATCCGAACACAATTACGGCGGAATATTATCGTTATTTAATAAAATAATTTCCGTATTTTTGCAAAGCAAAACGATAAATAGTACACACTTTTAAGTGAAATGCGGCATAAATTGAGTGAAAAAATATAAGCAATATGATAAATAATCTGATTAAACAAGCGGTAAGTGAGTCTATTAAGACTTTATACGGTGTCGAAACGGCAGCTGACGGCATTGAGTTGCAACCTACGAAAAAGGAATTTGAGGGTGACGTGACTTTGGTAGTGTTTCCTTTCGTTAAGGCAGCAAAGAAAAAGCCCGAAGACGTGGCTGATGAAATAGGAGCGTATGTTAAGCAAAAAGTTGAATGGATTGACGGCTATAATGTAATAAAAGGTTTCCTTAATTTTTCAATTGCAGACAGGTATTGGCTGAATTTTTTGAATGAAAACAAGTGTCAGGAAAATTTCGGCATGCAAAAACCGGATAATGAAAAGCCTGTGGTAATTGAATATTCATCACCCAATACCAACAAACCGCTTCATTTGGGGCATATAAGAAATAATCTTTTGGGATGGTCGGTTTCGCAGATTTTGAAGGCAAACGGCAAAAACGTTAAGATGGTTAACCTTGTCAATGACAGGGGAATACATATCTGCAAAAGCATGATAGCATGGCAAAGATTCGCCCAAGGGGAAACTCCTGCAAGTTCAGGTGAAAAAGGCGATCATTTGGTAGGCAAATATTACGTTTTGTTTGACCAAGAATACAAAAAAGAGATTGCGAAACTTGTTGCAGGCGGTATGGATGAAGAAACCGCCAAAAAAGAAGCCCCTGTCATGAAACAGGCACAGCAAATGCTTGTCAAATGGGAGCAAGGCGATAAAGAGGTAAGGGATTTATGGCAGATGATGAATGGTTGGGTTTACGACGGATTTAATCAGACTTATGAGAGATTGGGCATCAGTTTTGACAAGATATATTACGAATCGCAGACATATAAATTGGGAAAATCTTTAGTTGAACAAGGATTGGATAAGGGAGTGTTTTACAGACGTGAGGACGGCAGTGTTTGGTGTGATTTGACATCTGACGGTTTGGATGAGAAGCTTCTTTTGCGTAAAGACGGAACGAGTGTTTATATGACGCAGGATTTGGGCACTGCAACGTTGCGTCACAACGATTTTAATTCCGATAAATTGGTTTATGTGGTAGGTAACGAACAGATTTACCATTTTCAGGTACTTAAACTCGTAATGCAAAAGCTTGGTTTCGAATGGGCAAAGGATATTTACCATCTTTCTTACGGTATGGTGGAATTGCCTAACGGTAAGATGAAATCACGCGAGGGTACGGTGGTGGATGCCGATGATTTGATGCAGGAAATGTATGACGAAGCAAAGAGAATAAGCGAGGATCACGGTAAAAATTCCGACATGACGCCGAATGAACTTGATAAACTTTACAATACTTTGGCTTTGGGGGCATTGAAATACTTTATTTTGAAGGTTGATCCGACCAAGACGATGCTTTTCAATCCTGAAGAAAGTATTGATTTTAACGGTAATACAGGTCCTTTTATTCAATACACATACGCACGTATTTGTTCCATAGTCCGCAAGGCTAAAGAAGATAATGCAGATATTATTTCTTCGGAAATAAAGACTGATATTGCATTAAATGACAAAGAAAGGGAGGTTATAAAAAATATTTCGGCATTTGCAGACGTTATAAAAGAGGCAGGAAAGAATTATTCACCGTCTTTGATTGCCAATTACGTGTATAATCTTGCTAAATCGTTTAACGGATTTTATCAGGATTGCAGTATTTTGAAGGAGGAGGATAATCAAATCAGGCAAATGAGGGTTTGTTTGGCATATTTCACAAGCGGGGTTATCAAAACTGCGATGAATTTGCTGGGAGTAGAAGTTCCGCAAAGAATGTAAAGCAAAACCCTTAAACAAAACGGCTGGAAAACACAACGGATTAAACAAACAAAATAAAGCAACTTATTTTAGTTGAGATAAGATTTTGTAAAGGAGATGTAAAAATGGGAAACAGAACCGAAGATGAAGGTGTTGTATGTCTTGACAAGATAAAAGAGGGCGGCAACGAATTGATTGTTTACAATGATGACGTACATACGTTTGATTATGTGATAGATTGTTTGATGCAAATCTGCGAGTTGTCGCAACAACAGGCTGTTACCTGCACTAATATCATACATTACAAAGGACTTTGCGTGGTCAAACACGGTTCGTATGATAAGTTGATAAAAATGAGCGTCGCTTTGGATGAAAAAGAACTTAAAAACGAAGTGCGTTAATGTTATAAAATCTTATTTAAACGGATGTTGAAATAAAAACTTTTATATACTAAATCAGAAAAATTATGGAACTGTTGATTATTTTGGTACTTTTAATTTGCGGTATGGCATTATTGGTTTTGGAATTGGTTGTCGTACCGGGCACGACTGTAGTGGGAATAGGCGGAGTTGCCTTAACGATATGGGGACTTGTCAGAGTGTACGGAGAATACGGCTCGACGGTTGGTTCTTCGGTGCTTACGCTTGACATTCTTCTTTGCATAGGTCTGATAGTTTATTCTTTAAAAAGCAAAACGTGGAAGAAACTTGCCCAAACTGAAGAAATTGATTCCAAGGTTAATGAAATAAAAGCAAAGGTATCAATAGGGGATAAAGGCAAATCGGTAACCCGTTTGGCACCTATGGGCACGGCTTTTATAAACGGTGAGAACATGGAAGTTTATACGGCCACTTCTTTCGTTGATCCTGATACGGATGTGGTTGTTGAACAGGTTGAGGGTAACAGGATAAAGGTTAAACCGATTAATAATTAAATAAAAGATAAGAGTTATGATTTACACAACGACAATTACGGTGATAGTGGTATGTTTTATACTGCTTATGGTATTTTTTTACCTTGTACCTGTAAGCCAGTGGATACAATGTATCTTAAACGGCGTAAAGATTTCATTGATGCAATTGGTTGCAATGCGTTTAAGAAAGGTTCCTCCTGCAATTATAGTCAATGCGATGATTAATTCCAAGAAAGCGGGATTGAATTTAAGCAGTGACTTATTGGAGGCGCATTATCTTGCAGGCGGGCACGTACAAAGAGTGGTTAATGCTTTGATCAGTGCCGATAAAGCAAACATTCCTTTGGATTTTAAGGCGGCTACAGCCATAGATTTGGCAGGACGTGACGTTTTCGAGGCAGTTCAAATGTCTGTTAATCCTAAAGTGATAGATACACCTAATGTTGCGGCAGTTGCAAAGAACGGTATACAGTTGATTGTTAAGGCCAGAGTAACCGTACGTGCCAATATCAATCAGTTGGTAGGAGGTGCAGGTGAAGAAACTGTGCTTGCAAGAGTAGGAGAGGGTATAGTTACTTCAATAGGAAGTGCGGAAAGTCATGCATTTGTATTGGAAAATCCGGATTCTATATCAAAGGTTGTGCTGGCTAAAGGTTTGGATGCGGGTACTGCATTTGAAATTCTTTCGATTGATATTGCCGATATAGATGTAGGTAAGAATATTGGTGCAGAATTGCAGATGGATCAGGCTAATGCCGATAAGAATATTGCACAGGCTAAAGCCGAAGAAAGACGTTCGATGGCTGTGGCTGCAGAACAGGAAATGAAAGCCGAAGCACAAAAGATGCGTGCTAAAGTTATCGAAGCTGAAGCAGAAGTTCCGTTGGCTATGGCAGAGGCATTCCGAAGCGGTAATCTTGGTATAATGGATTACTACCGTATGAAGAATATTCAGGCGGATACAGATATGAGAGAATCCATTTCTAAAGATCCTAAATTGTAATAACACGGAGATTATTACAGTGATTTAAATAAATACGGGGTTAAACTGAATGTTTTAACCCCGTATTGTTTGATTTAGCTGTTAAGTGTTATTAATCTTCTTCTTCACGGCATTTAATAACGGTATTATCACCTTGTACCTTTTCCGGCATATCGCTTACTGTTATGTCTTCACAATCTCCCTCATAATCTTTTACGGCAATTGATTCACCGGTCCAGTAGACATCTCCTTCAATATCCAAACCTATTTCGCAAACACAATTCTTTGGATATTGATTGTTGCCTTTTGGTTTACTGTTGTTGTCATCATCGTCATCGCCGCATGCAGCAAATAAGCATATTGCAGATGCCGAAAGAGCAAATAACAAACTTCTTAAAACTTGGTTCCTTGATTTTTTCATATTTAATTAATTGTTTTATTATTGCCTACATCCTTTTCAGCGATTCGGCTTTTCTGTTTTCTTAATTTTTGTAAATTTAAATAAAATTACATAAAAGATATAATAAATGCAGGGAATAATTCTTTAATTTGTAGAATTTATTCCCTGCAATCATTACCTTAAGGCAATATATTATTACTATAAACCACTTACTGTGTTATTCTTCATGGCATTTGATAACATAAGAATCGTCAGATAAATTCCATCCGTCAGGTAAATCAGAAAAACGCACATCTTCACAATCTCCGTCAAAATCTTTTACGGTAATCAATACGTCAGACCAGAAGATGTCTCCATCTCCAAGATCAACACCTACTTCACAAGTACAGTTCTTAAGATGATTGATTAGTTCTGTGCCATCATCGGAAAACGGATTGTACTTTCCGTCGGAATCATCGTCACATGCCGCAAATAAGCACAGTGCAGATACGGATAAAAGCAATAATTTATTAAATAAGTCTTTCATATTGATTAGAACTTATATCCGATACTGAATGTGATGTTATTGGTTACGGCATTGACGTCTTCTATTATGTCAATAAAACCTTTCTGGAATGACACATCGAAATTAAATTGTTGATACCATAAACCGAAACCGAAGTTTACACCGAAGTCATAGCGTCTGTAATTTTCAATGTCTCCCAGTGAAATGCTTTCGCTGTCTTTGTGGCTGCCTTCTTTTTCCGTTGCTTTCATTTTGCCGTAGTAGTCAAATGCTCCGTAAACACCTGCATGGGCATCAAAAAGAAAATCGTTGGATATTTTTAGGTTTAAACCTAAATTAACAGGAGATGCGGCAATGTTATGAGAGAACAAATATTCTTCATATTTGTAGTCATCATACTTTTCGGACATGCCGTAACCTCTGGATTTCAAACCTGCTTCTGCCGAATAATACAAAATAAAGATATCAGAAGAAGTAATTTCTTTTTGAGTGCCGAACATAACGGAATAACCGGTTTTGTTTTTCAAATCATCGGCATCGTCTCCGCTTAAAGACATTGTCGTCAGTCCTACTCTTACATAGGATTGCATACCGTTAGTTTTGTCTTTGGTGATAAGTTGTGCCTGCGAGCCGAAACCTAAAGCAAGCAAACAAATTGTCATTAGTACTTTTTTCATTTGTTAATGTGTTTTATTATTATTACCTACATCCTTTTCAGCGATTCGGTTTTTCTATTTTGCAAAATTAGAAATAAATATGCGACGGTTATTATAATTGTTGTAGAAGATAATTCTACATTTTGTAGAATATTTTTCTACAAAATATCAATTGTTTTCAGAGAAAGTTTCTTCGGAAAGGTCTTTAAAGAAGTCGTGATTTAATATTTTGGAGAGTTTTTGCAATAAATCGGTATCTATTGCAGAGCGTTTGTAAATAAAATATATATTTGTACGGTCGCACGGTATTTTGTCTGCCAACCAACTTACGCTTACACCTTTTTGTCTTACAATATATTTTATGTGTTTCCCTATATGCATAGCACTGTACGTTAAAAGAAAATCGTGTTCTTATTTTCTTTGTTTCTTAAGGTCCTGAACAATACCCACACGTTACAAATATAAAAAGTACACGATAGCAACAACGTATTGCCAACGCATTTTATCTTTTGCAACGTACTTAAAATTGTTCAGGTTTTAAGAAACAAAAGATTGCGGAGAAATTACGCAATTATATTATTTTGTTTAAATTATGCCGTTTTGTTGTTTACATGATTTTATTCCTTATTTATTAAACTATATATAAAAAGCATTGCCGTAAGGCAATGCAAAGATATACAAATTTGTTCAAACAGTGAATTTTTTTGCTGTTTTATTAATTTATACGGCTGCCATGCCTTTTTTGGAAAGCACCGTATTAGGACCTACCGATGTATTGAATTTATAAAGCAAATTGCCGTTGAAATCAAACACAAAAACCTTACCGCCCGTTACATAATCAACGGCATCGGTTATATAAACGGCATTTTCTGATACCGATATTTTATAAGGAATCTGCATGTCAGACGGAGCATCGGCAAATTTTTCTTCCTCCATGTTCGTAAGATTCATTCTGTTTAGTGAGATACTGTTTTTAGAATAGTCTTTATAGAAATAATACATATAATTGCCGTATATTTTTATCTCTGTTGCGGCAATGGACTGCGTAGAAACTATGCTGTAATCGCTTGCCGATATTTTGGTAAGCACAGGCAAAGAAGAATAATCACCCATTGACAAGGTATATACATAATTGCCGTAAACCTGTACCTGTGTAGGATTGCTTGTTACCTCTACAGTTTTTTCCAAACCGAAAGACGCTATATCGATAACGGATATTGTTTTGTCATAATCAGGATAAGACAAACCGCCACAATTGGCTACGAAAAGTTTTCCGCTATTTACGGCTATTCCTTCAGGATTTCTGCCGCCTGTATTGACAATTCCCGTTATGCTCATGTTGTTTACGTTGATTCTTACGACATTTCCGTCAAAGCAAGATACATAAACGTTTCCGTTATTGAAGACAAGATGGCGCGGTTGTCTGTTTTTACCGTTTTCATCCACCAATTGAAAACGTTTGTATACTGTCATATTCTCCGCATTAACCACTCTTACCATCGCATCGTCGGTAACGGCAACGAAAATGTAGTTATCCACTTTAAGCATGTCGTTTGCAGTGCCGCCCATTCCCATGGCATTGATTTGACTGAATGCATCGGTAAGTGCAGTCTGCGAGCGGCTGTTGTAAAAATCCATCGAGGAATTGTAATGTCCGAAAGTACCTTCGCAAAGTATGTACAAACCCTCATCATCAGCCGAAATCAGTGAGGTATTGCCCGCAGGCGTTTCGTCTATTGCACTGATATAATTCTCCTGCGTATCGTCTTTGTCGGATGAGCAGGCAAAAAACATTACCGACACCGAGACTAACGCCAGTAATGAGCAAAGTTTAAAAAATTTTTTCTTCATTTTGTTTTGTGTTTTTATTGTTTGTTATTTTTATTTTTGCTTTCCAAAAAAGAAAAACAATGTTATAACGGTTGTTTATCACTTTTTATTGCAGTAAATAACCGTTAATTACGTATCTTTGCACGCTGTAAAAGCAGCAAAACGTTTTTTAAGAATATTTAAATGCAAATACAATATCCGAAATAATGAAAACGGCGAGAAAAATAGCTTTGATATATTCGTTAATAGCAATTTGTTTGGTCTTGATTGCGGGAATATTTATTTGGTTTTTCGTTTCGAAGTATTCAACCAACGTCTTTTATTCCTTATTGGAGCAAAAAGCCCTTTCGGTTGCTATGTTAAAGTATGAAAAAGACGAATTACCGAAGGACAAATACGAAAATCTGGTGTTAAAATCGCAGGAAAATCTCGCAATAAGCGAAGAGATGATAATAGATGTGAGTAATGATGCCATGTTGCATCAAAAGCTGGGCAAATATCTGAAAAAGACCAAATACATTCGCTTCTTAAAGGACATAAACAGCATTTTACAAACGGTAAATTGCTCGGTTGCGTTATTTATTACGAAGATAATGAAGGCAATTTCGCAGTTTCGGTAACCGCAAGCAATATTTATGCGGAGAAGATTAACAAAACTTTTCTTATTGTACTGTTATGCATCTTGGTTTTCACTTCTTTGATTTTGTATCTGGCATCACGTCTATATGCGATAAGGATTTTGGAAAACAAAGAGAATATTTACCAGAAACAAAAACTCTTTATAGACGGAGCATCTCACGAAATAAACAATCCGTTGGCTGCAATAAGCGGACAATGCGAAGTTACGCTTTTAAAAGACCGCACGGTAGAACAATATAAACAAACCGTATCCAACGTTTACAACCAAACGCAGAGAATTACGGATATAATAAAAAATTTACTTCTGTTCTCGAAAACCGAAAACCTCAAAACAGACACCCAAAACATGCAAACGTTTTTATTATCTGACTTTTTAAAGCAGTTCAAATCGCAGAATGTAAGCATAAGTATAGAAAAGGATGCCCAAGTGTGCACCAATAAGGAATTATTATCCCTTGCCGTGGGTAACATTGTAAGCAATGCGGGGAAATTTTCCTCTGACGGTAAGGCCTATGTGACTCTTAACGGCAATATTTTGCGTGTTAAAAACAACGGAAAGGGAATTGCCAAAGAGGATTTGCCTCATATTTTCGAGCCTTTCTACCGCGGAAAAACGGCATTGGCAATTCACGGACACGGAATAGGACTGGCGTTAAGTAAGTCAATATTTGACGATATGAAAGCCGATGTTCGGGTCAATTCGGAGCCTGAAAAAGGTGCGGAATTCGTAATAAAATTGCCCTGAAAAGCAGATTGAAAATAAGCAAGTTACAAACCGTCAAAAAATAACGCCGTTTTAAGAAATTTTTACGGCGTTTTATTTTATTAATCACGCAGATTAATTTCTTGAAACGGCGTCTTATTTTTTACGGATATGAATACGTATTTTTGCGGTGTCGGTAAATTTTTTTGTATCTTTGCAAAAAAATAGCAAACAGTCTTAAAAATTGAACAGAATATTAGTTTATATACTCGGAATATTGTGCGCTTTGAATATTGCGGCGCAAGATACCGTCAAACAGGTGAATTTGGACGGCGTAAGCGTAAGTGCCAAACGTATAGAGCAAAAAGAAAACGCTCCGAGCGGTGATAATCTGACCAAAAAGCATTTGGAGATTATAAATACGCAGAATGCGGGCGATGCGGCGAAGTTTTTAGGCGGTGTAACGGTGAAAGATTACGGCGGATTGGGCGGCGTGAAGACGGTGAGCGTAAGGGGATTGTCTTCCAACCACACTTCGGTTTTGTATGACGGTATAAATTTGTTTGACAATCAGAGCGGACAGATAGATTTGAGCAAATACTCCCTTTCAAGCATCAATTCCCTGTCGTTAGCCAATGCACAGTTCAATTCTTTCTTACCTACGGCTTCTTCTTTGGCATCTTCATCGACGGTGGACATCCAAACACTGCGTCCGGATATGGGAGCGAAACAGTTTAAAGGCGATGCGTCTTTGACCTACGGCTCATTCAATATGTTTAACGCTGCATTGTTTGCGGCAGCAAAGGTTTCAAACAAGGATATTGTTACTTTGATTGCCGATGTAACCAATACCGACGGAAAATATCCGTATAAAATTTATTACGGTGCGGGACAAACGCTTTCAACCAATAAAAAGATAAGGGAAAATAATGATTTGTTTTCTTTGCATACGGAATTGAATTGGTTCCGCAGCTTTTCTGCCAAAAATTCCATGAAAGCAAAGGTTTTTTATTATGATTCCGACCGCGGATTGCCCTCATCGGTAAATCTTTATTATAATAATTCCAAACAAAGACTGCAAAACAGAAACTTTTTTGCGCAGACTTCTTTTTTATCATCCGTAAACGACAGGATAAGTTATAAAAACAATCTGAAATTTGATTGGAATTATACTTTTTATACCGATCCTAATTACTTGGGTTCGCCGCAGGGAGAACGTGACAGGTATATTCAAAATCTTGTTTATATGAATAATGCCGTTAATTTCCGATTAACCGACGCTTTATTGGCTGCCCTTACCAATGATTTGTCATATTCTTCGCTCAATTCTACGGTACTGGATGACAAACCGCAGAGATTTACGTCCCTTACCGCACTTGTACTTAATTATACAACAGGCAAGACGGCTTTTACGGCAAATGTAATTCATTCCTTGTATAATGACGGTTTTGAAAACTCACACCGAACTGATAATTATCTGTCTCCTTATTTCAGTATAAGGTATGAAAGCGGCAGATGGACTTCAACTGTGTTTTATAAGAATATTTTCCGCATGCCTACGTTCAATGAATTATATTACAGACGTATGGGTAAACATGATTTGCTGCCTGAAAAGACCGATCAATATTCTTGGGCGAATATATGGACGTTTGATTTGGGTAAAATGTTTTTTGTGCCCGAGATAGACGTATATTATAATAATGTAAAGGATAAAATCGTAGCCATTCCGCAGAATCAGTTTATTTGGTCAATGCTTAATTACGGTAAAGTGGATATTTACGGCATTGACGTTAAGTTGAACTGCAATTATACGTTTACAAAAGACATTAAAGCTGAATTAAAACTCAATTATTCGTATCAAAAGGCTGTTGATAAGGATAAAGATTCGCCTACTTACAAGCAAAATTTGCCTTATATGCCCGAAAATATCGGCAGTGCGGTATTGGGTGTCGATTATAAGCGGTTCCGTTTAGGTTATACGTGTCTTTATGTGGATAAACGGTGGTCTTTGCAGGAGAATATACCGCAAAATCTGCTTAAAGCGTATACGGATCACAGTGCGAACATATCTTACAGGATTAAACCGTCATTGCGGAGTATAGAAAATGTGGATATAATGTTCTCGTGCAATAATATTTTCAATCACCAATACGAAGTAATACGGGCTTATCCCATGATGGGACGCAATTTTAACATAAAAATAAAATTAAACTTTTAAATACAGACGGTATCCTTTGCCTAATTCGGTGTGGATGAGTTTTTGTCCGAATCCGTCGTCGGTTTTTTGCCTCAAATAGCGTATATAAACTTCCACAATATTGGTATTGGGGTCAAAATCTTTGTCCCAAACGGCAGACAGGATTTCTTTTTTCGTTACCGTACGGTCTTGGTTTTTAAGCATGTATTCCAAAAGTCTGAATTCTTTAACGGAAAGGTATATTTTCTTGCCTTGTCTTTCGCATGTACCGTTAGGGTATAATTTCAAATCGCCGCATGACAAAAATCCCGCCTCATTATTTGCGTTTCTTCTTAAAAGAGAGTTTACTCGTGCCAAAAGTTCGGTGAATTTAAATGGTTTGACGACATAATCATCGGCACCGCTGTCCAGACCTGCCACAATATCTTCGGTACTTCCCAATGCGGTAAGCATAATTATATAGGAGCGGTAGGCAAAATGGCTGCGTATAAGTTTGCAAACCTCAATGCCGTTTATTTCAGGCATCATTATGTCAAGCAAGATTATATCAAAACAGGGTTTTTCTTTGTCCGTATCATTTTTTCTGACAATTGTCTGCCATGATTGATTGCCGTTATTGCATACCGTAACCTCAAAACCGAATTCCGTGAAGCCTTTTTCGAGGAATTGGGCAATATTTTCTTCGTCTTCCGCAATAAGAATTTGTTTTTTCATAGTGAATTACCGTTGTTTTATCCGACGGGCAAAATTACACAATTATCGGCTATTATTATAAGAAACGGGAAATAAAAAATATGTATGATGCAGATATATTTATTATATAAAGACGTAATTAATTATTATTACACTGTAATTTAACGTTCGGAAAATCCGTTAAAATATTGTAAAATCAAAAAAAAATTGTATTTTTGCAAAACATTTCATCAAACAGGAATATTTTTAACACAATACAATTAACAAATTTAAACATAAAAATCGTTATGCAGAAAAAAGGAAACAAATACGGAACACACCGTGTTATTGAACCCAAAGGAGTATTGCCTCAACCGGCAAACAAGATTGACAACAATATGGATGAAATCTATGACAACGAAATCCTTATTGACGTTCAAACTCTTAATATAGACTCTGCGTCTTTTACAGACATACATAACTACGCTAAAGCACAGGCAGGCGAAGGTGCAAGCGAAGCACAGATAGAAGAAGAAATCAAAAAAGAAATGCTTTTGAACGTAGAACTACAAGGCAAACACCGTAACCGCCGTACAGGATCGGGAGGTATGCTTTTGGGAAAAGTAGAAAAGATAGGCGATGCGTTAAAAGGCAAAATAGATTTGAAAGAAGGCGACCGCATTGCGACGTTGGTTTCTTTGTCTTTGACACCTTTGCGTATTGATGAGATACTTAAGATAAAAGCAGACGTAGATCAAGTAGACATAAAAGGTAAAGCTATATTGTTCGAAAGCGGAATATACGCAAAAATCCCTGACGATATGCCTGAAAAGCTTGCTTTATCAGCTTTGGACGTTGCAGGAGCTCCTGCACAGACTGCAAAACTTTGCCAATACGGACAAAATGTCGTTATATTGGGCGCAGGCGGAAAGAGCGGAATGCTTTGCTGCTACGAAGCAAAGAAACGTGTAGGTGTGACCGGTAAAGTTATAGGTTTGACCAACAGTCCTAAATCTACAAACCGTTTGAAAGACCTTGAATTCTGTGATGTTGTCGTATCCGTTGCGGGCAAAACACCTGTTGAAGTGTATGAATTAGTAAGCGAATTGACTGACGGCAAGATGGCAGACGTTACAATCAACTGCGTAAACGTACCTGATCAGGAAATGACAGCCGTATTGTGCACAAAAGACGATGGAGTTGTTTACTTCTTCTCAATGGCTACAAGCTTTACAAAGGCATCTTTGGGCGCAGAAGGCATAGGCTCGGATGTCAATATGATTATGGGTAACGGCTATACGAAAGGTCATGCAGAATTTACGTTGCAGGAACTTCGCGAAAGTCCGAAATTACGTAAGATATTCGAAGAATTATATGCATAATCCTAAATAATCAAAGCGGATGCGGTATTTGCAATGCAGATACCGCATTTGTTTTTATCCTGTCTTGATAAAACGGGAATAGGCCCGTATTTGACACTTCTGAAATGCGGTATTAGAAGATTCTAATGTGATATTAGAATTTTCTAATTGTTTTTTGCCGTCCGCAATTGCCGTGTAATTGTAATTTTGCAAATAAAATCTTATAATAATATGTACAAACAAATAATTCCAATCGCTTTTTGCGGAATTTTTATGTTATCTTGCAGCAATAAAACGGCGGAAAACAATAATAAAACAGCAAGAAACAACAGCGAAACCGTAAATGTTGAAAATATTTTTAAGGAAAATGACAGTGAAGAGACAGGGCAATTAATTCTTAACGGAGAAGTTGTCTGCGATGAGACCAAAATAGGGAAGGTTTTCGCACCTTTTGACGCTAAATGCTTACAATTGAACGTTCAAACGGGCGATAAAGTCCGCAAAAATCAAGTCTTGGCGGTTTTACAAGGCGAGATGTCGGAACAATTAGCCAAAGAAATCAAGGAAAACGAAGCTTTACTTAACGTAAGTGAGAGAAAATTGCAACAAAGCCGCCAGATGTACAACGCAGGTGTCATTTCCGAAAAAGAACTTGCGGAGATAGAACAAGAAAACGCCGTTTTAAAAGCAGAAAAGCAACGCCTTATAAAAACCAGCAGCCTTTACGGCATCTCCAATTCACAAAATCCAACCGCAACTCCGCAAAACGAAACCTCCGACAGCCCAAATGCTACATACTACACGCTACATACTACATATATAACCTCTCCTTGTGACGGTTATGTGGTAAGTAAAAATATTTTTCAGGGAAGTTTTGTCAACAAAGAGGATGAAAATCCTATGTTTGTCATTGCTGACATCAGCAGTGTGTGGATTTTGGCGGACGTATATGCCAAAGATATTCACAAAATCAAGGAAAACCAACTTGCAACGGTGAAGATAACGGCGTTTGACGACACTGTGTTTAACACAAAAGTGGATTGCATTTATCCTGTTTTGGAAAAAGAGAGCAAAACTCTGAAAATACGGTTGCAAATAGCCAACAAAGACAAAAAACTCCGCCCCGGAATGTTCGCAAACGTAATTTTGTAGCATTTTATTAAGAATTTTAAAGTTTTTTAAGACTTTAAGGATGTTTAAGAAAATTATACGGCGATGAAAAAGTTGATTAGAAATATTATAACCTACTCGGTGAAAAACAAATACTTGATTGTGGTTTTGACGGTGGTCGTTGCAATTGTCGGAGTATGGGCTTTCAAAACGACAAGTGTGGATGCGTTACCCGATGTTACCAATACAAAAGTAACAATCATTACTCAATGGCAGGGACGTTCGGCACAGGAGATTGAAAAGTTTGTTACCATTCCCATAGAAGTGGCAATGAATGCCGCACAACAAAAGACGGATATCCGTTCTACGACTTTGTTCGGACTGAGTGTGGTAACCGTGGTGTTTGATGACCGTGTCAATGATGATTTTGCACGCCAACAGGTGTTTAATCTGCTTGCCGATGCCGATATTCCCGAAGATGTTTCGCCCGAAGTGCAACCGCTTTATGGTCCTACGGGAGAAATTTTCCGCTATACGCTTTCAAGCGGCAATAAATCGGTACGTGAGTTGAAAACTTTGCAGGATTGGGTCATTGAAAGGCGTTTAAGAGAAGTGGAAGGCGTGGCTGATATTGTCAGTTTCGGAGGTGAGGTGAAAACTTTTGAGGTTTCGGTCAATCCTAACGAGTTGTTGCACTACGGAATTACGTCTTTGGAGTTGTACGACGCCCTTGCAAATTCAAATCTTAACGTCGGAGGCGATGTAATTGAGAAAAACAATCAAAATTATGTAGTCAGAGGTATAGGATTGCTGAATAACATTGAAGAAATAGGCGATATAGTTGTAAAAAATATTGACGGCGTGCCGATACTTGTGAGAAATCTTGCACAAGTCAGGGAATTTCATCAACCCAAATTAGGACAGGTGGAAAGAAATGCGGATAACGATGTTGTGGAAGGTATTGTGGTGATGAGAAAAGGCGGCAATACGGAAAAAACTCTTGCATCGCTTAAAGAAAAACTAAAAGAGATTAAAGAAAATGACCTTCCTGATGACGTAAATATAAGTGCGTTTTACGACCGTAGCGATTTGGTTACAACGGCTACGCATACGGTGTTGAAAAATCTGCTGGAGGGTATTTTATTAGTTACATTGGTTGTGTTTATCTTTATGGTGGATTGGCGTTGTACGGTGATTGTTGCTTTGGTTATACCGTT
This sequence comes from Bacteroidales bacterium, assembly GCA_017633985.1. Taxonomy (GTDB): domain Bacteria; phylum Bacteroidota; class Bacteroidia; order Bacteroidales; family P3; genus Scybalousia_A. The sequence continues at coordinate 16,421 of JAGBOF010000021.1, read as the reverse complement.
GGCGTTGCTGTTTGCTTTTATCTGTTTGAAAATTGCAGGTATGAGTGCCAATCTTCTGTCAATGGGTGCGATAGATTTCGGAATCATTATTGACGGAGCGGTGGTTATGGTTGAAAGTTTGTATGTTTATTTGGCAAAACAGTCTTTGCAAATCGGTCAATTCAAATTTGACAACCGTGTAAAGGGTTCTATGATTCGCAGAACCGCAACAGATAAGGCTACAAGTGTGGTTTTCGCTAAATTAATCATCATCACGGCGTTGATTCCCGTGTTTTCGTTTCAAAAAGTTGAAGGCAAAATGTTCTCTCCTTTGGCTTTCACGTTGGGATTTGCCTTATTGGGTGCGTTAATCTTCACCTTAACGTTGGTTCCTGCCCTTTCGTCACTGCTTCTTCGCAAAAACGTAAGAGAAAAAAGCAATTTCTTTTTGAAAAACATCAATAACGCTGCCGTCAAAGGCTTTTCGTTTGTTCAAAACCGAGCAAAGACGGCGGTAATTGTTGCTTTTGCGGTTATGTTTTGCGGAATAGGTGCGTATTTTCTGCTTGGCAGTGAGTTTTTGCCGCAGATGAACGAAGGAAGTATTTATATCCGAGCCACGATGCCGCAAAGTATTTCATTAAATGCGTCGGTAAAGTTTGCAGATGAGTTCCGCAGTATTATTAATTCCTTTGATGAAGTTGAGGAATGCTTAACGCAAGCGGGCAGACCCAATGACGGAACGGACGCAACGGGTTTTTACAATATAGAATTGTTTGTTAAACTTAAAAATAAGAAGGATTGGAAACGTAAAATTAGCAAAGAGGATTTAACAGATGAGATTAGCAAGGCGTTAAATAAGTATCAGGGTGTGGATTTCAACTTCTCGCAACCGATAAGCGACAATGTAGAGGAAGCAGTCAGCGGTGTAAAAGGTTCAATTGTGGCAAAGGTGTTTTCAAATGACATCTACGTTTCGGAAGATGCGGCGGCAAAGATTGTAAATGTGATGAAGGATATAAAAGGTATAGAGGATTTGGGTGTAATTCACAACGTGGGGCAACAGGAATTGCAGATAAATATCAAAGAAGACGCTCTGGCACGCTACGGTGTGGAAAAGGCGGATATGCAAGCGATAATAGAGATGGCAATCGGCGGAAAGACGGCAACAAAAGTGTATGAGGACGAAAAGAAATTTGATTTGGTTGTCAGATACGGCGAAGATTTCCGCTCAAATAAGGAAGAGATTGCAAAGATTTTAGTTCCCAGTTCCACAGGTGCGATGATTCCTGTTTCGGAATTGGCAGACATTTCAACGATTACAGGTCCGCTTATGATATGCAGGGATAATCACAAAAGATATACGGCAGTGAAATTCTCCGTCCGCGGGCGTGATATGGTCAGTGCTGTAAATGAATCCATAAATAAAGTGGATAAGGAAATAAAACAAGATAAGAATTTACGGATTACTTGGACAGGGGATTTTGAAAACCAAAAGCGTGCCTCCAAACGCTTACTTGAAGTTATTCCGATAAGTATTCTGTTGATATTTTTGTTGCTTTACTCTTTGTTTTCCGACATTGAAGATTCGTTACTTGTGCTTTTGAACGTGCCTTTTGCCGCCACGGGCGGAATACTTATGCTTTTGATTACGGGATTTAACTTCTCAATTTCGGCAGGTATCGGTTTCATTGCGTTATTCGGCATCTGCATTCAAAACGGCGTGATTATGCTTTCGGAAATTAAGCAATACCTAAAGAAAAACAAAGACCTGCACCAGTCAGTTACCAAAGCGATGCAGTCAAGGATACGTTCGGTGTTGATGACTGCGATGATGGCGACATTGGGATTGCTTCCTGCGGCATTGAGTACGGGTATCGGCAGCGAAAGTCAGCGTCCCCTTGCGATAGTTATAATAGGCGGCTTAATCACTGCCACACTTTTCACCCTTTTTATCTTCCCCCTGATTGTTGAAATGAGATATAAAAGAAAACAGCGGTGATTGAAAAGTCATTCACCGCTGTTTTGACATATAGGTTCTCTTACATTATTGAAGAAATAACTTTAAATTTCTTGCAATAAACTTTTGATTTCTTTGTCGGAGATATTATTCCGTTCGCTTTTGTCGTATATGTAAAGAAATCCTATCTCTGTTTCATTGGCAGATACAAGTATATTCAACGATAAGACTCTTGCTCCGCCGGATTTCCCTTTACCCTTTGATGATATTGCTATACGGATTTTATGTAAGCCGCCGCCTAAATCAGTGCCTAATTGATTTTTATTTGAGATGTCTTTTCTTAATTGTTGAATATCCTGTTTTAAGGACGGATACTTTTTAGCCAAACGTTTAAACTCCTTATCAAAAGGATAGTATGTCGTAAAACTATATTTCATTTAATAATTCGTCTAACGGTCTGCCTTTAATTTTGCCTTGTTTTGCAAGTTTGGCAACCTCTAAAGCCTCTTTTATTCCTTGCATAAGTTCATCTTTTGTAGGCTCTTCATCTTCCGTAACGGCAGAACAAGACTGCAATTTCTTATTTACCGAATTTTGCAATCTTTTAAGGTATTTTGTATCTCTTATTGATAAAATCCCTCTTATTATTTCCGTTTGTCTGCTCTCAACAGTCAATGTTTGCATAACAATATCGTTTATTACAATTGCAAAATTACGAATAAATTCTCATTAATGCAGTATATTGTCAGAGAAATATTAAATTTTTTGTTTTAAAAAGCTTATTTCTTATAACCGACTGTTTGGAAAAGTAAAATTCTTTGGTATTCACCCAAACCAAGTATTTCGGCAACTTCTTTTTCCTGATGACCGCCGTAACGGGTTACCGTTCCTATGTTTTTTTGCATACCGTCAGCGGCAAGATACATGTTCTCACTTACGTATGCTGCCGACATAACACCGAAAGTATAGGCAGTATGATGGTTTTTCTTCACATCGTATTTATCCAAATCGGAAACGATGGCTATGTTAGTCACTTTGGATGCGAAACCGTTAGGTCTGTCAGTATCTTTTCTGTAATCGCCTTTTTTAATCAGTTCCAAAACGTTATCCTTTGCGTTCCATAGGTAGATGCCTTGCTCCAAAAAGACATACAGACTGATATCCTGACGGTTCATTGCGGTAGGTGCCGTACGTTTTTCGCCGTGTGAGTAACCGAATCCCGCCCATAGGATAGTGGATAGGTCTTGTAAGGAAATATCCCCGTCTTTAAAACTGCGGTCTGACTGCCTTATTGCAATGGTTTTCAGAATACTTTCACCGCCTTCCTTTTTCGGCTCAGGTAATTTGATGTTTTGGGCGTTAAGACCTAATCCCAATAACGCTAAAGCTAATAATGACGCTACTTTTTTCATATCTGTTGTGTTTTTTTATGTTAATATAATCCGTTGCAAAGATAAATAAATTTTCCGATTTAACGAAAACTGACCGCAAAAAGATATTTTCAAACATCAATGCATCAACTGCTAAAATTAATCACGCAGATTAATAAATTATTCTGCGTGATCAGTAAATTATTCTGCGTGATTAGTAAAATAATCAGCGAGAATAATTTTTTCTTCTCGCTGATTATTTTGACGTTTTGCAACCTCTTATTATTCAATTATCAATGGCTGCGTAAATTTACCTACATTAATATAGTAAACTCCCGCTTCAAAGTCACTAACATTTATATTGAATTTCGGAGATTGTATGTTTGATTTATAAACTACTTGTCCGCTATTGTTTACAATAGTAACAGCCTCATTTTTATTCAATGTCAAACGTCCAATATCCAATGTAACAATCTCGTGCGCAGGGTTAGGATAAATAGAGATTACTTCACTTTCGGCAACATCACATATTGAGGAGTTAGACATAGTCTTAAATGTAATAGGTTCTGAATACAAGGTATCTCCGTAAGGAAATACATAATAAGCTCTTAATCTGTATTGGGTATCGGGCTGCAATTTTGTAATGTCTGCATATATGGTTTCATTAATATAACCCATCGGGAAAACAGTTATATAAGGCAATGAATCAATATCTTGTTTGTATTGAAATTTAAGTGATGAAAATTCCATATTTGTAGGTTTTAATACATTGGCATTCACCCTTACGGATGTTTGTTCTATATCCGATACCAGTAAGTCATATATTAATGAATCGCATTGCAATCTGAAATTCTCAATATCTTCATAAGCGATATTTTCCAATGATTTTGATATTATCACATTGTCAAATATATCCAGTATTTTGAATCTTCCGTTTATTCCGTCACCACTTTTGTCCAATATTTCGACATAATAACAACCTTCTTTATCAACTTGGGTCAATAAAACAGTATCCCAAATAACTATTGAATCCATATACGGCCCTCCGGAGTGAATAATATTGCCGTAAGGGTCATAAATATTCCATGTAATATCACTTCCTTTGTTGTCAGTCTTGATAATAAATTTTGCAGAATACTCTCCGTAAGAAGATAATAACTCTTTGACAAAATTTTTCTTTATAATATTGTCAGTAGAGTAGTTGTTTATTTTTTCTATTTCAACTTCTATTGTATCGGTTTTATTATTTGAGTACGGGATTTTACCTAACAGTAATGCAGTATCACATCCTGCTAAGACGGAATCATTGGTGAATGCAGCGGATTTTGAAAATCCTAAACTTTTATTCCGCAATGATAAATTCATGTCATAAATGGTGCTTGTACCGACGTTCTTTATATCGGCAAAAACTAATAAAGAGTCTTCGCAATTATATTGTTTTTGAATGTTTATGCCGTTAATTTTGGTCATAACGGAAAACGTCGGGATAACATTTATTCCTGTATGGATATTAGGACCTTTTAAAGAATCACAAGCAGGATATGCTCCGTCAGAAATGAATATTGCAAAACTTAAATCGGGTAATACAATATTTTCTTCTGTGATTGAAAGAGGTATTTCGTAGGTATATTCCTTTGTTATGAATGTTCCGGCAGGTATAATGCCGTCAGTATTCAGGGCAATGGTATCTCCCCATTGTCCTGTGAGCATATAACGCAACATTCTGTTATGATGATAATATCCGTTCTTATCTGTTTGGGGTTTATTGTGATTCTGGTAATTTTCTTGTGTCCCGATAATATCGTCTTGCAGCAAAACAATATTTAATAAATTGAAATCCTGATTAACATCTTTGGTATAATAAATTTCAGTATAGATTTTAAAGGAATTAGTCTGATAATCATATTCTGCAGTTGCCGCAATATTAACGGGAGATTCCTCATTGATAATACTGTCTGCAGTTTTATACCAAGCAGATGTTGAAATAGTCGGAGCATCAATCTTACAATTTTTAACTTGTCTGTTAAGAGTGCCGCAAGGATAGCCCGTAAGATTTGTTTGCTTGGCAAGACTGTCGGCAAATTCGGTTATATAGGCTTTAGCATACGCTCCCTGATGGATATTTACGTGAACAACCCTGCCGGGTAAAGAATCGGAATACGCATTTACTCTTTCGTGTCCCCAAGGACAATACATGCAACCGTTACCGGTGAATTCTTCAATTACTAAATTCCTTTTCTGGATTTCAGTACTGACAATTGTTTGTGCAAATGCAGTGTATGCGGTTGTAAACAGCAGAACTGCAACTGATAAAAACTTTTTAGAATTTGTCATTTCTTTGAAATGTTTTTAATTTAACTTTTATTGAACTAACAGGACATAAAAAGAAACCGTGAACTCTTTATTTTGTTGAAGGTCCTCGACTACCTGTATGCTAATAAGTAAAGTCCACAGTAACACCATGAACATTTACTGACTTTATTATTTGAGCATACTTTTGAAAGTTGTCGAGGCTTTCAACCTGCAAATATAAAACGTAAACGTCTTTAATATGTCAAAGGATTAACAATCGTTAATCACATCTGCAAAAGTACAAAGATTTTTCGAATCAGCAACAAAATTTCACTGAAAAGATATTTTCTAATGGCAAAGCATCGTCTGCTAAAATTAATCACGCAGATTAAAAAATTATTCTGCGTGATTAGTAAAATAATCTGCGAGAATAATTTTTTCTTCTCGCTGATTATTTTGACGTTTTGCAACCTCTTATTATTCAATTATCAATGGCTGCGTAAATTTACCTACATTAATATAGTAAACTCCCGCTTCAAAGTCACTAACATTGATGTCCTTAACGCCTTTAATGTTCTTGATTTCACAAATCACTTGTCCTTTGTTATCAATTATCTTAATATCGCCGTCGGCATGAATAGTTACTTTATCTTTTGCAGGATTCGGATAAATACTTATGATTCTCCCTTGTTGAATCTCCTCAATGCCTGCCGTAACTTGCAATATTAGTGTAACAATGCTGTCGCATCCGTCATCGGTTTGCAGATTTAATGTATATTCTCCCGCATCTGATTCGGTAAAACCGTAACCCGTATAAGTTTCACCAGCATTGATTTCCGCATAAATATAAGTTCTCGTCACCCCGCACGGTGTTATCGTATCGTGAAGATAAACAGTATCTATTGTATTGACGGTATCATACAATGTTACGGTGATAGTATCAGTTACGGTGACTGTATCAATTTGTGTTACGGTGATTGTGTCGATTAAAGTAACTGTATCGTATTCTGTTACAGTGAGTGTATCGACTGTGTTTACTGTGTCGTGAACAGTTTGTGTTACTGTGATAGTATCAAACAGCGTAACGGTGTCGTATAGCGTCGTTTCGATTGTGTCATGTAGTGTTACCGTGTCGTAAAGTGTCGTTTCGATCGTATCATGCAATGTTACCGTATCGTAAAGCGTTGTCTCGATTGTGTCAAACAACGTTACCGTGTCGTAAAGCGTTGTTTCTATTGTGTCAAATAGCGTCACTGTGTCGTAAAGCGTTGTTTCGATTGTGTCATGTAGTGTTACAGTATCGTAAAGCGTTGTTTCAATAGTGTCATGTAGCGTAACCGTATCGTAAAGTGTCGTTTCGATCGTATCAAACAATGTTACGGTGTCGTATAGCGTTGTCTCAATTGTATCAAACAATGTTACCGTGTCGTAAAGTGTTGTCTCGATAGTGTCATGTAGCGTTACGGTATCGTAAAGTGTCGTTTCAATAGTGTCATGTAGTGTTACTGTGTCGTAAAGCGTTGTTTCGATTGTGTCATGTAGTGTTACAGTATCGTAAAGCGTTGTTTCAATAGTGTCATGTAGCGTAACCGTATCGTAAAGTGTCGTTTCGATCGTATCATGCAATGTTACCGTATCGTAAAGCGTTGTCTCGATTGTGTCAAACAACGTTACCGTGTCGTAAAGCGTCGTTTCGATTGTATCAAACAATGTCACTGTGTCATAAAGTGTTGTTTCTATTGTATCAAATAACGTTACCGTATCGTATAGTGTCGTTTCGATAGTATCAAACAACGTTACCGTATCGTAAAGTGTTGTTTAGATTGTGTCAAACAGTGTTACGGTATCGTATAACGTCGTTTCGATAGTATCATGTAGCGTTACGGTGTCATAAAGCGTAATTTTGTTAATAATAGTATCGTGTAACGTTATCGTGTCAATCTGTGTTAAGATTGTAGTATCATGAACGGTGTTTGTTACGGTGTCGTGAACTATGTTTATAACGGTGTCTTTTGCATTTACGGAGAGGTGAAGAATTATTATACTGTCACAAGAATTATTTGCTTCAAGCGTATCGTAATATATTCCTGCTGCAGAGATGTTTTTGCCTGCAAAAGAATATTCTTCGCCGTCGTATATATTGGCGTTAATATACGTTTTGACAGGCTCTTTTACAATCAAAGTCAAATTAACAATGCTGTCATAGTTCTCATAATGTATTGTGTCCGAATAAAACCCTGTTTGTAAATTTTTATTGTTTAACGTAAAACCTCCGCATGCCGTAATGGTTGTATCAACTGTGATTACGTCCCTTAAATACTGTATATCCGTAAAATCTTTCCATACTTCCGCCTGTTGGTATGCCGTTTTTGACAAGTAGGGGATATATAATGTAGGTTTAGACGTTGAACCGTTGTAAAAACAACTCCGTCCGAATTTGTCCAACTCCGTAGTAGGCGGATTAGGTGACAGACAGGTTATTTTTTGCAACTTATTATCTAACGGATATTGGAATGCCCGTTCCATAATATGCGTAATACTTTTAGGTATTGTTATCTCCTGCAGACTGCAATTATAAAACGCACCGTTGCCAATCACTTTTACGGTCTCAGGTATCTGAAACGAAGAGGATTTCTTCCCGCATGGGAAGTATACGACAGTATCCTGTTGTTTGGAATAAAGTACTCCGTCCACGGAGGTGTAATATAAATTGTCTTTGTTCTTAATCTCCACATCCGTTAGCTGCAAACTGCCTTCGAATGTGCCCGCAGGAATAATAAAACTGCTGTTGACGGTAACTTTTTGTAGGTTATCGCAGTCTGTAAATACGCCTTCGCCTATGTATTCTACGCTGTTAGAAAGATTAATTGTCTTAAACTCACTTGCGGAGAATGCATAATCTCCTATTTTCTTAATAGTGGCAGGCAGGGTTATGCTGCTTACGGTCTTACCGTAGGTATTAAAGTCGGCATAATCGTCAATACTTGTCACAGTGTATTGTTCGCCTTGGTAGGTTACTTTAGAAGGTATAGCACCTATCCATGATGTGCCCGTGCCGTAGAATGCCAATTCTTTTTTGTCCGCATCCGTAATCTTGAATTGTATCAAGCCGTAACTCGAATTGACGATTATGATTTGTGCATTCGCATTCAGTCCTGTAAACATAAGGACAACCGTTAATAAAAAGTTCTTTAATCTTACCATTTCTTCTTTTGTTTTGTTTTAATTAATAAGTTATTTCGATAAGACATAAAAATAAAACCGTGGTATCTTCGTCTTGTTTACTTTTGCGAGGTTTTCCACGACCTATAGTTATCTAAACATTCAAAAGCCCACGATCAAACGCAGGCGTTATGAACTTTCAGTGTTCCGACAACTTTTATTACTTTTAGGTTATGTGGATTTCGCAAAAGTAATGAACACAAAGCTAACGCTTTTTCAATTTATATCACAGTGTTTATTTGTTACATAAGCTTATTTCTTTATTTATCGTTGCAAAAGTACAAAAAAAATTTTAATTGGCAATAGATTAAAAACGAAAAACAGCAAATAATGACTCATTATTTGCTGCATATTTCGGTGAAATTGTGTCGTATTTTTATTTGTCATCATAATGTCCGTATGCGGATATGACGATGACGATTACTTCCGTATCTCTTATTTCGTAAATCAAGCGGTGTTTCTCTGTTATGTGTCTTGACCATTGATTGGAGCGGTTACCTTTCAATGGTTCGGGATGTCCCGTCCCGATTTTCGGATGTTCGTAAAGTTCATCAATAAGTTTCATAGCCTTTTTATAGGCCTGAGGCTCATTTTTATATAATTTAGCAATGTGCTTTTGCGAAATCTCCGTAAGTTTTACCCTATATGTACTCATAATGACTCAAAATATTTGTGCATTTCTTCCGGAGAATGAAAAGTAATGTAATGTCCTTTTTCGTATTCTTCCATTGATTTGTCTATCATGGCAAAAAATTCTTCTTTTGTCATACAAGTATCGTCTGTTTCCTCTGTTAGAGGTTCTTCTAAAGCCTTATAATTAAGCAAAGATGCGATTTTATCCAAAAGATTAGCGTCCGTAGTTTTACGGATAGAGTTTATAATATCTTTTCTCCTGCTTTCCAATGTCATTGTTGCCATATCACTTCCTTGTTTTGATTAAAGATTACGGTGCAAAGATAAAATAATTTTTTAAATTGCCCAAATGTGAGCGTTATTTTATTAGATTATTGTCAGTGCATATATATGAAAAAAATAATCACGCAGATTATTTTATTAATCTGCGTGATTAGTGAAATAATCTGCGTGATTATTTTTGTTATTTGCCTTGTTCCCATTTTTCTTTGCCATCCAGGTCTTTTTTCTTTTGGTTTGCTCGGTGTATTAAGTAAATACCCAATACAAGAAACCCTATGGAAAAACCTATACTTGACGCTGTTTGTCCGGCCGAGGTAATAAGTTGGATTATTCCTCCGATACCTGCAATTATAAAAATAATTCCCAAAATTTTCATGATTTACTCCTTTCTTATTTTTTCGACATATCTACATATTCTGTTCCTTTTTTCTTTGAGCAAAGCATCACGATAAGACCGATCAGCGGACTAAGGAACAAACAAATTACTAAACTCCAACCGTAACCTATCTTACGGTTTTTTCCGATTAATGCCAATAATAGACATACTATTATCCACATTATAAACATTCCGGTGTTTTCTTCCATTTTGCTTAACTTTTAATTTATACTTATGTTTAATTCTTTTATTGCCTGTATTTTCAACTCCTCAAGTCTCTTGTAGTTGTTTTTATTCTCTGTTATTTCTTGAGATAACTTATTGGCAATTTCTGTTTTATGTTCATCTCCGACGAACCTGTCTGGATGACATTTCTTTATCAATTCATCATAAACTTCTTTTGCATGAAATGAACTCATCATTACATTACCGAAATCTATTTCCTTATTGCCGAACTTTTGTTTTAATTCACTTTTCTTGGAATGTTTGTATTTTTCTTTTAAATACAAAACAACTACAAATACTATTGCAACGAATTCTGTTATTGCAATATAAAACCAAGGATTTATCGCATTGTCAGTTATTGTTTCCGTCATTTTACACTCCTTTCTTAACTATTAAGCATTATTCCTATTTGTGCATAGTCGCTTAATCTCCATTTGCAACCATAGTTTCCTACATCGCTATGCACTTCCAATGTATCAAAACCAAGTGATACTAATCTTCGGACAAGTTCTGTATTGTCCAAGACGACGCTGCCGATAGCGACTAATTCCTCTTTAGCCAGTTGTTTTCCTGATAATGCTTGAATACGGAAACCGCTTGCGAAAATATTCGAAAAAGCCGTTTTGTATCTGTTGTCTCCTCTTGATGTGCTTGCTTTTAATACCGTCGGTGCGAAGCCACATACAAATGCTTCCCTTGCAGACTCGTTAAAACTTCTTATCAGTCTGCTTCTGTCAGAACGGTCTTGAAACCATTCCACTATTTTACTCCAAAATGCCATTGATTATTTTATTTTATGTTAAATGAATTTATGATTTTCTCTATTATATTCTTATGCTTGTCTATCCAATCTGTCGGACTTGTAAATTTGACATTATATATATTGTTGTTCTTTTGAAAAGTGTAAGACAGTTGTGTGTGATTCTGAATTTTTAGTTTTGTTACATAACATTTAAGTCCGTTGATGTCTTTTAGATTGTTAGATAAAATAGTTGCTCCTGCGTTTTCCAAATCATCATTACCCATTTGATTGACCTCATATAAATTATAATCTGTCGGAAAATGCAATACAGAGAAACTTACAGATGCATCTTCTTTACCGATATACACATCCATCATATATTTTTGAGCATCTAATTCTTGATATCTCCAATCTGACGGATAAGATATACTATACCATTTGTTAGAATAAGTAGTAAAAGATGAGATATCATCATTTACTTCAGATATTGTTTCAGTTTCTGATACTGTTCCGTATTCATAATTATCAGTAGAAGAACACATATCCATTGTGATAATAAAACATATAAACAACACAGATATTATTGCCATCCATATTAATATCCTCCTTGCTCTTTTATCACTATCTTCTTGTTCTTGCTGTAATTTCTCAAGGTATTTTAGTCTTTGTCCTTCATTTTTATTTTCTAATTCTTGTTGTTTCTTTAATTTCTTGATTCGTTCTTCTTCACACTGCCGTGCTAATAGTTCTAATTCTTGCTTTTCTAACAATTCATTTTCTTTGCGTAACAATTCTTTTTCTTCTTGTAACTTTGCAGCCTCAATACGTTTAGTCTCTTTGTAGTTGTATAGTTTGATATACGCATTTAGTTCAGAGATTGCTTCCAATTTACGAATGTCTGATTTATTTTCTTGAATATATTTATAACATTCATTGCTTAAGTCAATCAATTCTTTGTTATAAGGATTCATAAACTGCTTCGGATTGCAGAACTCCGACAGTTGCTTATACAAATGCTCAAAAGAAAAATCAAGTCCTAATTTATCCATTGCTTGATTACGCAATAATCTTAAATTGACTTTATCTTCATTGTTTATATTTAAGAGTTGTGAATACAATTCATTGCATATTTCTAACTTTTGGGCATCGTAATTATCTCCCATATAATTTTCAGGATCTAATTTCGTCTGCAATTCACCATATAAGGAATAAGGCTTATCCTCTTTTATAATATCGTTACGTTTCGGAAGCTTTGGATTCTCATCCCATGTAATAAACTCATCGTTAGTTGACATATTATTAACGGTCCTTGCGGTTTCAAAAGGATGTTTAATTGTTTAATAAAAAGAAAGCGTGAAACCACTAATACATATTGATAACCTTTTTTATATCCCTATATGTAGGTACCTGAGAATTAAAACCTGAACTTAAAGATATAACAATAATGGAACTCACGCCAAGGTAGGCAATGATGAAACCACTATGCTAAAACTTATAAGTTCGTAAAGTTTCTCAGGCTTTTACATATATAAGTTATAAATAAGCATACCGCTTCCATATTTCAAATAGGATAACAGTTAAAAAACTAACTGTTACCACTTATCCGCCGATAAGCAATTGCAAAAGTACGAAGAAAATTTTAATTGGCAATAGAATCAAAACGAAAAACAGCAAATAATGACTCATTATCTGCTGCATATTTCGGTGAGATTGTGACGTATTTTTATTTGTCATCATAATGTCCGTATGCGGATATGACAATAACGATTACTTCCGTATCTCTTATTTCGTAAATCAAGCGGTGTTTCTCTGTTATTCGTCTTGACCATTGATTGGAGCGGTTACCTTTCAACGGTTCGGGATGTCCCGTCCCGATTTTCGGATGTTGTTTAAGTTCTTCTATAAGTTTGGATGCTTTTTTATATGCTTTAGGTTCCGATTTTTGCAGTTTGACTAAATCAAGTATAGCCTTATCTGAATAATCAATAGAATACATAGTTGAAAATTTCGTTTTATTGTGTAACTCTTGCTAAAAAATCGTCTAAAGATTCATTAGGAAGCATTGTGTGGTAATGTCCTTTTTCGTATTCTTCCATTGATTTGTCAATCATGGCAAAAAATTCTTCTTTTGTCATACAAGTATCGTCTGTTTCCTCTGTTGCCATGCTTTTTTTCTCCTCATGTTTGATATAAGAGGAGACTTTTTTCAATAAATCCTGACTTTTGATATTCAGAATACTTCTTATTAAATCGTTTTGCCGCCTTTCCAATGTCATTGTTGCCATATCAATTCCTTGTTTTGATTAATTTTATCATTGCAAAAATACAAAAAAAATCACTTGTAAAACAAAAATAATACAATTTCAATAAAAAAATCTATAAAATTATATATTTGAAAGATTGTTTTGCTTATTAATGACTTATCTCAGGAGTTTTATTCTACCCAAGCGTAAAAAATATAAAATCTTATACGGGAATTTGAAATAATGACGTTATCTTCTGACTCTTTTTGCAATGATTATGCAGACTTCGTATAACAAATACATCGGGATTGTTACTAAAAACAACGTAAAAAGGTCAGGCGGGGTAATGATTGCGGAGACTACCAAGATAATTATGCATGCGTGTTTGCGGTAGTGCGATAGAAATTCCGCCTGCAATACATTCATTTTAGCAAGTATATAAGACACTATCGGTAATTGGAAGATTAATCCCAGCACAAAGGTAAGTGTGGAAAATGTTTTGATATATGACGCCAATGTTATGGTACTTTCCACCGATGGATCCACGCTGTAAGTTCCCAAGAACCGAAAAGACACGGGGAAGATTACAAAATAATTCATCAAAACGCCCATTGCAAACAGCACGTACATACTTACGGCAACCAATACCGAAGATTTCTTCTCTTTTTCGTACAATGCAGGCAGTACGAACTTAAATAATTCAAACATTATGTAAGGAGAAGACATCAAAAGTCCGAGATAAAGCGATGTAGATAAGTGCGTCATAAATTGAGCGGACAAATCAGTACTTATCATCTTGACATGGTAAGGCTGAAAATGAAAATCAATACCGCAAGCCTGCAAAATATTTTCTATTAATCGGTAAGTAACGAAATTCCATTCTCTCGGAGCGAAGAGAATATCAAATGTCGTTTGCTTATTTATAAATATCAATGCAGAAAATACGCCGCTGACGGCAATAATTCTCAAGAGCATCTTACGCAGTACGTCAAGATGCCCCGAGAATGTAAGCCTCTGCACTTTATTTTCCCTCTTTGCCGTCATCGGTTGCGGTTTCCTGCTGCGGCTTTTGTTTTTCCTCTGAAGAATCATCCTCATTGGTTTCTTCTTGTTGCTTGTCTGTGTCAGGATTGGTAACTTCGTTCATTCCTTGCTTAAATTCCTTGACACCGCTACCCAAAGAACGCATAAGTTCAGGGATTTTCTTTCCGCCGAAAAGCAACAACACCGCACCGCCTATAACTAACAATTCGGTAGTGCCTATCATCAATACAGGTAAATGTAACATAAGCCCTTAACTGTTTAAAAAGATTTCACATGTTTCGAAATTTATTTCCCAATTGCCGTTTTCTGCACCTTCCCAATTATATTTTGCTGCCATATCATCCCACCATTGCTGAAATTTTGCGGAAGTTACGCCCATATCTTGTACTAATTTTTCGTACAGTTCCGTATTGTCCGCCGTCAACACTTTAGACAATTCGCCAAGTCCGTTTCTGCGTTCAAAGAGTTGCTGAATTACGTTTTTTTCTTCTGTTGTTACTTGTCCTACTTTTCTTTTCATTGTAATAAACATTTAAAAAATTTTACCATTGTTTCCTTGCGTCAAACGGATCCAAATAATCAATTTCTTTTATTTCCCTGTCAAAAATCCGTGTTTGTAAAAGAAATTCCCTGGAAGCGTTCCTTTCCAAATGACTTACCACGCACTGTTCATGAGACGGGGTATTGACTTCCGAAGTTGTTTTCTTATTCAGCCAGACACACCTTTTGCAATGATAACTGTCGCACTCACGGCACAAAGGAGCGTATTCCAATCGGTAAAGCTGCGGATTTTTGACATCAATTCCCGTCTGCAAACTGCCGACAGCCTTTTCGCCCGAATAATAAAACGCAGGACAAATATAAAACCTTCCGTCAGGAGCCAATGTCAGGTTATTATCTCCCGCATTGCAGTTATTCATTTTATCAAGCATAATTCGGTCGGTAAGAATATTCAATTGCAGGAATTTTCCTTGCTTATAAATATTTTCCATTGCCGAAGAAATCTCTTTAAGTGCCTTTTTATACTCATCAAAGTCGCTTTCCGAGAAGGTTTCTATGTCTTTGATTATAAGATTTATTCTCTGCGGAAAATTAATCTGCGATGAAAATTTATTAATCTGCGATAAAAATTTATTAATCTCGCAGATTAATTCCTTCTTATAGCATCTTATTACGACAACATCATTTTCCTTTATCTTGGATTGCAAAAATTCCTCCATACTGTCGCAAACCAAAACGGTATCCTGCAAAAGCAAATTTGCTTTTGTAGGTGTAAATACATTCGCATCTTCTTTTGCCGATATATGACGTATATCCGTATGGTCAATAGTATGGATTATGTCCTTATAATCCTGCGGCAGTTCGCCTTTCGGATAAACAAATTGAATATTTAGGTTTTCTTTCATAGCGAAAAGAATACCTGCTTTCAAATCTTCTTTACTTATCAAATTGTCTTCCGCAGCTTCCGTCTTCATTCCTCTATTAACTGCATTATTATCCGAAAACCTTGCTTCATAGTGGCAATAGGAAACGCTGTCCTTACTTAATAATATAACTAAATATTGTAACATAACCTTAACAAATTTGATGTTTAACTTCTTTCTTGTTCTTCTCAAACTCTTCGCGCTCGCCCTCTAACTCAAGTTTGCGGTAAAGTTTGTTCCAATAGTAGTTATTTGCCCGAACTCTCGCCTTGTGCATTTTACATATAGCCGTGGAACGCTGATATATGGTCGGAGTTTCGGCTGCATCGTAGTTCTCGCCTTGACACCACGCACAACCTTCGGCAACTTCGCAGTCAATACATTCTTGTGTGCTTTGGGTGCAACGGTCCAAGCAAAGGAAAGGCCTTAACTTGTTTTTATCAATACCGTCTTTGACATTACCGATAATCCATGCCTTTTTGTCGCGAAGAGAATACTGTGCAAAACGCGTACATGGGTAAAAATTGCCGTGAGCATCCACACTGAGCATTTTTCCTGCCCCGCACCAGTTTTGATTCATCAACACCTTATCCAAAGGTTTGCCTAAACGTTCGCTGAAAAATGAACAC
>JAGBOF010000020.1 GCA_017633985.1 Bacteroidales bacterium | reverse complement strand
GAATGTAAGCAATCCGACAGAGATATTTATTTCAGGACGGTTTGAATCTGATACACTGAATCTGCAGGACACGTTGCTAGTTTCGCGCAAGATCGGCGATAATAATGCTTATATGTTTGTATTGCAGGATTCCTCGTTGTTGAATCATTATACGGTTATATATGATACAGTTTGCGATTCGACGGATTGGCGTGGGCAGCATATAACTTGGAAAGGCGACTATTACGATACGCTTGCGGCTGCAGACGGATACGACAGCATCGTTATCTACCGCGTCCGCATAAGACCGTCATTCAAAGATGAAAAGACAGTTGAAATCACCGAAGGCGAAACATACGACTTCCACGGGCAAATACTAACATCCGCTGGCACATACTATGATTCCCTGCAAACGATAAGCGGATGCGACAGCGTATATATCCTTAACCTTTCCGTCAAAAGCGGATTAGAAAACATTGGCGGCTACATTAATATAGAGAGCATAGACCTTGCACCAAACCCTACAAAAGACGAGGTAACAATAACCTGTAATGTGAAAACCGACGGCCAAATCGTATTTACATTATACAGCACGGACGGCAAGGAAACACTTTCCCATCAGATAAATAGCGGTAAGGAAACCATCTCTTTAAAACATCTTCCGTCGGGAACGTATTACTATAATGTGGCTAAAAACGGCAAAATTATTCAGACGGATAAGTTAGTTATTATCAGATGATAACAAAAGGCTGAAAAAAGAAGGCGTAAAAAAATATTAATCAGCCTGATTAAAAAATTTTTATCGCTGATTAATTTCTTAAAACGGCGTTTTATTTTGACCTTACGCAATTGCCTTTAATCTTCATAACTAAATGCTGTAATTACATGGTCTGATTCATAAACAAAATGTGCAGGTTTTACGCCTGCACATTATTCGTTTTCCCTAAAAAAGGTACTTGATGTTTCTTTGTTATAATTAACCTTTCATTAACATTAAGCCTTTCCCATAGGATTTATTTCCGTATAGGGAACATTCGGAACAGTTTCTTCTTTGATTTGTCCGAATGTCATCTCATACCGCGTAAGATTTTCCTGCAATGCATGTAACAATTTCTTTGCATGCACAGGATTCAATATTATGCGGCTTTTAACTTGAGCCTTGGGTACATTCGGCATAATCTGAACAAAATCTACGATAAATTCCGTAGGTGAATGCTGAACTATCTGCAGATTACTGTATACTCCTGCAGCAACCTGTTCGCTTAATGCTATGTCTAATTTATGTTCTTTATTATTTTCAGCCATATCTGTCAATGTATTTTTATTAAAAGGGACAGCACTTGTCTGTCCCTTTACTTGTTTATCAAAATATTATTTCTTTCTTCCCCGTCTTATAGGTTGAAGCCCAGGTTTATTCATCTTTTCCAATTGCTCCTTATTTGCAACGAAGATGTTTTCATATTCACGCAGACCTGTACCTGCAGGAATAAGATGTCCCACAAGAACGTTTTCTTTCATGCCTAATAAACTGTCTTCTTTTGCACTTATAGCGGCTTCTGTCAAAACCTTTGTGGTTTCTTGGAAAGATGCAGCGGATAAGAAGCTCTTTGTTTGCAAAGATGCTCTGGTTATACCCTGTAATATCTGATGTGCTGTTGCAGGTTTGGCATCACGGGATTCCATCGGTCTTTGATCATGACGGACTAATGAGGAGTTTTCATCCCTTAATTCCCTCATTGTAATCATCTGACCGTTTTGATAATTCTCGCTGTCTCCTTTATCGGTTACAACCTGCATACCGTAAATCTTGTCGTTTTCTTCTTGGAAATCTATCTTATTTACGGCTTCGGCTTCAAGGAATTGGGTATCTCCCGCATCATCAATCTCTACTTTACGCATCATCTGACGGACAATCACTTCAAAGTGTTTGTCATTGATTTTTACACCTTGTAGACGGTAAACGTCCTGTGCTTCATTGACTATATACTTCTGAACCTCCAACGGACCTAATACGTTAAGTATGTCAGCAGGTGCTATTTCACCTTCCGAGATAGGGGTTCCCGCTTTTACATAGTCGTTTTCCTGTGCCAATATCTGACGGGAAGTAGGTATCAAGTATGAAACCTGTTCTCCTGTTTTGCTTGTTATAATAACCTCACGGTTACCGCGTTTTAATTTCTTGCCGAATGAAACCACTCCGTCAATTTCAGCAATAACGGCCTGGTCTGACGGGTTGCGGGCTTCAAACAATTCGGTAACACGAGGCAAACCTCCGGTGATGTCTCCCGCTTTTGCACTTGCACGTGCTTTGGTAGCCAATGTAACAGTAGGTTTGATAAATTCGCCGTCTTCAACATTAATGTGTGCACCTGCAGGCATGTCGTAAGACTTAATGATGATATTTATATCAAGTTTTTTAGCCTCTAACAACTCTTTATCACCATTAATACTTAAATCTACCATACCGGCAACATCAGTTACAACATCAGCAAATCCGTTTTTGGCAGTTTCATCCTCAACCTTAAACAAGACTGTACCCGCTTTAATTTCCTGACCTTGCTGAACAAGTACTTCTACGCCTTTAGGTTTTTGATAAGTTGCACCTATTATACCTATTGAAGGAACAATACCCTTTTGCTTTGTTTCCGTAATAATCTTCTCAATAAGTCCCGTTTGAGGGTCTGATTCGCTACGGAATGTAGTTCCTTCTATAATATTAAAGAATTTAACATTACCTTCAACGGCAGCAATTATATGTGATGAATACAAGTCAGGTACAGCTACGGCTTGTCCTGCTTTTACTTGCTGACCTTCCTGTACGTGAATGTAAGCTCCGAATTGGATATGTGCCTGTTGTAAGGTACTGCCCGTAACATTGTCTATAACCTGCATTTCACAGGTAGAACCCATTTCACGGTAGATTCTTGCTCCGTTATCATTTAAATACTCCTTACTGAAGTAGTTTCCTCTATCATCCTTATCCCTTATATAAGCAGGAACAAGATTAGAACTGTCAAAATGAATTATACCGTCATATTTAGCATGTATTGTTGCCGAATCTCCGCTAGCCACACCGCCGACGTGGAATGTACGCAATGTCAACTGTGTTCCGGGTTCACCGATAGCCTGTGCAGCAATGACTCCTACAGATTCTCCTCTTTGAACAAGTTTTCCTGTTGCAAGATTTCGTCCGTAACATTTTGCACAAACACCTTTATTTGCTTCACATGTCAATACTGAACGTATTTCAACTTCTTCTATAGGTGATTCCTGTATTTTCTGACAAATATCTTCATTAAGTTCTTCTCCTTCACGGGCAATTATTTCACCTGTTTGCGGATGAATAATATCATGAAGGGTTACTCTTCCTAAAATTCTGTCATACAAACTTTGAACTTCCTCATCATTACGTACCAATGCACGGGTAGGTATTCCCCTTAATGTACCGCAGTCTTCTTGGGTGATAATCACATCATGGGCAACATCCACCAAACGCCTTGTCAAATAACCTGCATCGGCTGTCTTTAATGCGGTATCTGCCAAACCCTTTCTTGCTCCGTGTGTAGAGATGAAATACTCCAACACATTCAAACCTTCTTTAAAGTTGGAGATAATAGGGTTTTCGATAATTTCAGCTCCGCCGCTTCCTGCTTTCTGCGGTTTTGCCATCAAACCACGCATTCCAGATAACTGACGGATCTGTTCCTTACTACCACGGGCTCCCGAATCAAGCATCATATAAACGGAATTGAAACCTTGACGGTCGGCAGCCATTTGCTTTAATACATAATTAGCTAAAGTTCTGTTGGTAGTTGTCCAAATGTCAATAACTTGATTGTATCTTTCACGGTCTGTAATGAATCCCATTTGGTAATTACCTGTGACTTCATCTACCTGGCCTTCGGCTTGATGGATTAAATCTATCTTTTCTTCAGGCACAATTACATCACCAAGGTTAAATGACAATCCGCCTTTGAATGCCATATAATATCCCTGATCCTTGATATCATCAAGGAATTGTACCGTACGTGCAGATCCGCAAGTTTTCAAAACGCCTCCTATAATGTCTCTTAAGACATTTTTCTTGATTAACTTGTTTACATAACCGTAATCATCAGGAACAAGTCTGTTAAATAAAACTCTGCCGACAGTTGTAAAGATTCCGTTCTTCTTTTCCAATATATCTTCATCGGTTATATCCAATTTAAGACCGTTAGGATCAAAATAACCTCTGTCTCCTATGCATATACCTACATTATTAGTTTCGGCTTTCTTATCAAAATAAACTATATTGGAAAGTTCTTCGCCGTTATTATTATGGTAAAGTGTTATGCCGGCATGCATATCAATCTTCTTCTCATTGTATGCTATCTGAACGTCATCTATTGAATAAAATGACTTACCTTCACCTAACACCTTTCGATTTTCATCGCTTTTACGCTCTTTTGTCATGTAGTACAGACCCAGAATCATGTCCTGAGAAGGAACCGTTATAGGAGCACCGTTAGCAGGGTTAAGAATATTATGCGACGATAACATTAACAATTGAGCCTCCAAAACGGCAGCATTACCAAGAGGTAAATGTACGGCCATTTGGTCACCGTCAAAGTCTGCATTGAATCCTGTACAAACAAGAGGATGCAGTCTAATAGCCTTACCTTCCACTAATTTCGGCTGGAAAGCCTGAATACCTAAACGGTGAAGAGTTGGAGCACGGTTTAATAATACAGGATGTCCTTTTACTAAATTCTCCAAAATCTCAATTACAACTGGCTCTTTTCTGTCTACTATTCGTTTAGCACTCTTTACAGTTTTTACTATACCTCTTTCTAATATCTTTCGTATAATAAACGGTTTGAACAATTCCGTTGCCATGTCTTTCGGAAGACCGCATTCATACATCTTTAAATCCGGTCCTACGACAATAACGCTACGTCCTGAATAATCGACACGTTTACCCAACAGATTCTGACGGAAACGTCCTTGTTTTCCTTTTAATGAGTCCGATAAAGACTTTAATGCCCTGTTAGAGTCACTACGTACGGAAGATACTTTTCTAGAATTGTCAAATAATGAATCAACAGCTTCTTGTAACATACGTTTTTCATTACGCATGATTACATCAGGAGCTTTTATTTCAATAAGTCTTTTTAGTCTGTTATTTCTAATAATAACCCTTCTGTATAGATCATTTAAATCAGATGTAGCAAAACGACCACCATCAAGAGGAACAAGAGGACGCAAATCAGGAGGAATAACTGGTACGACCTTTATTACCATCCATTCAGGTCTGTTTTCCAATCCTTTTGTTTCCATCTTTATTGCAGCTTCACGGAATGCTTCCACAACATTTAATCTCTTTAGGAGATCTTTTTTTCTTTGCATGGAAGTTTCTTTACTTGCCGAATCCCTTAATTTGTAAGATAATGCATTTATGTCAATATTCTTAAGTAATTCATACAATGCATCACCACCCATTTTTGCAACAAACTTATTAGGATCATCGTCAGGTAAGTATTGATTTTCTTCAGGAAGTTTTTCCAAAATATTTTGATAATCTTCTTCCGTAAGTAAATCTAATTTATTGACACCTTCATTTTCTGCAACACCCGGATTTATGACAACATATTTCTCGTAGTAAATAATCTGCTCTAACTTTTTACTTTGGAGTCCGATTAAAGCACCGATTTTATTCGGTAATGATCTGAAAAACCATATATGTGCAACTGGAACTACAAGTTGTATATGACCCATGCGTTCCCTTCTGACCTTTTTTTCTGTTACTTCAACTCCGCATCTGTCACAAACAATGCCCTTGTAACGGATTCTTTTATATTTACCGCAACTGCATTCCCAATCTTTAACAGGTCCGAATATTCTTTCACAAAACAATCCGTCTCGTTCAGGTTTATATGTCCTGTAGTTTATTGTTTCAGGTTTGGTAACCTCACCTCTGGACCGTTTCAATATTGATTCAGGAGAAGCGAGACTTATTGTCATTGTCTGAAATGATGAATTGCCATTATCTTTATTTATCAAAGCCATAACGCTAAATATTATTTCTAATTTTAATCAAAAGTAATTTCAAGATTAAGACCTCTTAATTCATGAACAAGCACATTAAATGATTCAGGAATACCAGGTGTAGGCATATTATCGCCTTTAACTATAGCTTCATACGCCTTTGCTCTTCCTACCACATCATCCGATTTGACTGTAAGCATTTCTTGCAAAACATGTGAAGCACCGTAAGCCTCTAATGCCCAAACTTCCATCTCTCCGAAACGCTGTCCGCCGAATTGAGCTTTACCGCCTAAAGGTTGTTGTGTTATCAACGAATACGGTCCTATACTTCTGGCATGCATTTTATCATCTATCATGTGATGTAGTTTAAGCATATACACGTATCCTACCGTCGCAGGCTGATCAAAAGGATCTCCTGTTTGACCGTCATAAAGCAGACATTTTCCGTTCAAAGGTAAATTAGCTTTGGTCAAGTATTCATTAACTTGATCCAAAGTAGCACCGTTAAAGATAGGAGTTTGGAATCTCAATCCCAATTCATGTCCTGCCCAACCTAAAATAGTTTCAAATATCTGTCCTAAATTCATACGGCTAGGTACTCCAAGAGGATTTAAGACGATATCTACAGGTTTTCCGTTAGATAAGAAAGGCATATCTTCTTCTCTTACTATTTTTGCAACAATACCTTTATTACCGTGACGTCCTGACATTTTATCACCGACTTTAAGTTTTCGTTTTTTAGCAATATATATTTTTGCTATCTTAACTATACCTGCCGGTAAATCGTCACCGATAGTTTGGGCAAATTGTTCTCTTGCTAGTTTACCTTGAAGTTCTCTGTATCTTAAACTGTAGTTATTCAAAAGTTTTTTAATCAAATTGTTAGTTTGTTCATCATCGGTCCATCCGCTGGAATTGACAACATTATAATCAATTGATGTAAGTAACTTTTGATTGAATTTTACTTTTTTAGGAATAATCTCATCACCGTAATTCGAAAGAACACCGCTGGATATTTTTCCTGTCAAAATTATAAATAGTTTGTCAACAAGTTTATTTTTCAACTGCTGAACACTGTCATCAAAATTATCTTTTAATTGCTTAAGAATAATTTTATCTTTAGCTCTTGCTTCTTTATCTTTTAGGAAACGTTCGAACAACTTCTTATCAATTACAACTCCATCTACAGAAGGTGGAACTTTCAAAGAAGCATCTTTAACGTCTCCGGCTTTATCACCGAATATAGCGGACAATAATTTTTCTTCCGGAGTAGGGTCACTCTCTCCTTTAGGTGTTATCTTTCCTACAAGTATATCTCCTTCCTTAACTATAGCACCTATTCTTATCATTCCGTTATCATCCAGGTCTTTTGTAGCTTCAAGACTTACATTAGGGATATCTTTTGTAAGTTCTTCCAATCCACGTTTGGTTTCTCTGACTTCCGTAATGAATTCATCGACATGAACAGATGTAAACCAATCTTCCTTTACAACCTTTTCTGATATAACAATAGCATCCTCATAATTATATCCTTTCCAAGGCATGAAGGCAACTTGTAAGTTACGTCCTAAAGAAAGTACTCCGTTATTTGTTGCATAACCTTCGCACAAAATCTGACCTTTAGTAACTTTATCTCCTTTGTGCACAACAGGACGCAGATTTATGACAGTAGAGTCATTGGTTTTTCTGAATTTTACCAAATCATATGTTTTTCTGTCATCATCAAAAGAAACTAATCTTTCATCTTCTTCCCTGTCATATATAATGGATATTTGTCTTGCATCCACAAAATCTACGATTCCGTCTGCTTCTGCGGTAAGAAGATTTCTTGAATCCATTGCTACATAACTTTCAATACCTGTTCCCACGATAGGAATTTGAGGATTCAACAACGGAACGGCTTGACGCATCATGTTTGAACCCATCAAAGCTCTGTTTGCATCATCATGTTCCAAGAACGGAATTAATGAAGCAGCAATCGATGCGATCTGATTAGGAGCAACATCTAACAAATCCACTTCTTCCGGAGAAACTATAGGGAAATCAGCTTGCTTACGGGCTTTAACTCTGTTGTTCAATATCTTTCCGTCTTCATCAACTTCGGTAACAGCCTGTGCGACAATCTTTTCTTCTTCCTCTTCAGCCGTCAGATAAACAGGATCCGTGTTATATTGAACTTTTCCGTCAATTACATTATAGTATGGAGTTTCAATAAATCCTAAAGAATTAATCTTTGCAAATACGCTTAAAGATGATATCAATCCGATATTCGGACCTTCAGGTGTTTCTATTGTACACAAACGACCGTAATGTGTATAGTGAACGTCCCTGACCTCAAATCCCGCACGTTCTCTTGACAAACCTCCGGGTCCTAATGCTGAAATACGTCTTTTATGAGTTAATTCAGCCAACGGATTCGTCTGATCCATGAATTGAGACAACTGATTGGTACCGAAGAAAGAATTAATAACGGAAGACAATGTCTTTGCATTAACTAAATCAGCAGGAGAAAATACCTCATTGTCTCTTACGTTCATTCTTTCCCTAATGGTTCTTGCCATACGGGATAAACCTACTCCGAATTGGGAATGTAACTGTTCACCTACGGTACGTACCCTACGGTTGCTCAAGTGATCTATATCATCAACCTCTGTTTTGGAATTTATTAATTCTATAAGGTATTTGATGATTGAAATAATATCTTCATTTGTCAGTACACGTATATTAGGATCTACATGTAAATCTAACTTTTTATTAATCTTGTAACGTCCGACATCACCTAAATCATATCGTTTGTCGGAGAAAAACAATTTTTCAATAATATCTCTTGCAGTTTGTTCGTCAGGTGGTTCTGCTGAACGAAGTTGTCTGTATATATACTCTACAGCTTCCTTGGCGTTATTAGCTGTATCTTTCTGCAATGTATTGAAAATAATCGAATAATCGGCAGAAGAATTATCTTCTTTATGCAACAATATGGACTTTATACCTGCATCTAATATTTTATCAATATCTTCTGCCTGCAAAGTCTTCTCTCTGTCAATTATAACTTCCGTTCTCTCTATAGAAACAACTTCACCTATATCCTCATCCACAAAATCTTCTACCCAAGAACGAACAACTCTTGCCGCTAATTTTCTGCCTATATATTTTTTAAGATTTACTTTGGAGGCTTTAACTTCTTCAGCTAAATCAAATATCTCCAAAATATCTTTATCCATTTCGTATCCTATTGCTCTTAAAAGCGTAGTTACAGGCAATTTTTTCTTCCTGTCAATATAAGCATACATGACATTGTTTATATCTGTCGTAAATTCCATCCAAGAACCTTTGAAAGGAATAATTCTGGCAGAATATAACTGCATGCCATTATTGTGGGTTGACGTTCCGAAAAACACTCCCGGTGAACGGTGTAATTGCGACACTACAACACGTTCGGCACCGTTAATAACAAATGTACCTTTAGGAGTCATATAAGGAATCATTCCTAAATATACATCCTGTATAATGGTTTCAAAATCTTCGTGCTCTTCATCCGTGCAGTACAATTTAAGCTTCGCTTTCAACGGAACGGAAAAAGTCAAACCACGTTCTATACATTCCTCAATTGAATATCTCGGAGCATCAACAAAATAATCGATAAACTCCAAAACAAAATTATTCCGAGCATCACTAATCGGAAAATTCTCTGAAAAAACCTTATATAAACCTTCGTTCTTACGGTTTTCAGAATCTGTTTCTAACTGAAAAAAGTCTCTGAAAGATCTTAATTGAATATCAAGAAAATCCGGATATTCAAATTTTTTTACAGTTGCGAAACTAACTATATTTGAATTATTATTTGCCAAGGTAGTAAAAATTTAAATAAATTAAACCACTTATCTTTACAAGAATAATCTTATAAAAGACGTAAAACAAGGAACAGATACTCCTATATTTTATAAGAGTATATCTGTTCCAATATCAATTGATTGCGGTGAAATGTTTTATTTAATTTCAACCTTTGCACCTGCTTCTTCCAATGCAGCTTTTAATGACTCTGCTTCTTCTTTTGTCACACCTTCTTTTAATGCTTTAGGTGCACTGTCTACTAATTCTTTTGCTTCTTTCAAACCAAGACTGCAAAGATCTTTAACATGTTTTACGACATTCAATTTAGAAGGTCCTACCTCTGCCAAGATTACATCAAATGATGTTTTTTCTTCTGCTGCTGCACCGCCTGCTTCACCTGCTGCAACTGCAACTGTAGCAACTGCCGGTTCAATACCGTATTCTTCTTTCAAAATGTCACCAAGTTCTTTAGCTTCTTTTATTGACAAATTAACTAATTGTTCTGCTAATGCTTTTAGATCTGCCATTTTATTTCTTATTTTTTAATTGTTTCTAACAAATTTTTTCTTATTCTGTAACTACAGATTCATTTTGTTTTTCTGCTCTTTCCTCGTTTGTCAAACCGCTTATAACGTTTCTTATCGGTGATAACAATGCGGAAATAACATCTGCTATTAACTCATTCTTAGATTTTATAGCAACAAGTTCGTTTAAATGCTCGTCACCTATATAGAATTCTTCTTCAACAAAAGCTGATTTCAAAAGAGGTTTCTCTTTCTTTTCCTTCTGATTTCTAAATTCTTTGATAAGTTTAGCCGGAGCATTATTAACTTTAGACAACATTAAAGAAGTTTGTCCTTTGAATGTAGGAAGTATTTGAGAATAATCCATATCCAAACCTTCCACTGCTTTCTTCAAGAAAGCATTCTTTACAACCAAAAGTTTGATTTCTTTCTTAAAGCACATTCTTCTTAAATTTGCTGTATCTTTAGCATCTAAACCTTCTAAATCTACAACATATAAATAAGGATACTCTTTTATCTGTTGTCCGATATTTTCTATTAGCCTACCTTTTTCTTCTTTTTTCATTTTAAATTATGTTAAAAGATTATTTACTAATAGTTTTTGCATCTACTTTAACACCAGGACTCATTGTTGATGAAACTGATATACTCTTCATATAAGTTCCTTTTGCTGCCGTCGGTTTTAGTTTTTCAATCATACGTAAAACCTCTTTAGTATTTTCTACTATTTTTTCAGCAGGAAATGACATTCTTGCCACACTTGTATGAATTATACCGTACTTATCAACTTTAAAATCTATCTTACCGGCTTTTACTTCCTGGACTGCCTTTGCTATATCCATTGTAACAGTGCCGGTTTTAGGGTTAGGCATAAGCCCTCTCGGACCTAATATTTTACCTAATGCACCTATCTTTGGCATTACACTTGGCATAGTAACTATAACATCGACATCCGTCCAACCGCCTTTTATTTTGGTGATATATTCATCCAAACCAACGTAATCAGCTCCGGCAGCCTTAGCTTCTTCCTCTTTATCTTCCGTGCAAAGTACAAGGACTTTCTTGGTCTTACCTGTTCCGTGAGGAAGCGTTACAGTTCCTCTTACCATCTGGTTGGATTTACGAGGGTCAACACCAAGACGAACATCCAAATCAAAAGAAGCATCAAACTTTGTAAAAGTAATATCCTTTACAACATTAACAGCTTCTTCCAATGTGTACTCTTTAGAAGAGTCATACTTTTTTAAGGCTTCTAAAGTTTTTTTCGATTGTTTCGCCATTTTGCAATTTTCTATTTAAATATTATTTTACTGTGATACCCATACTGCGGGCTGTACCTGCAACCATCTTCATTGCACTTTCCAAAGTGAAGCAATTCAAGTCAACCATTTTTGCTTCTGCAATTTCTTTGACTTGGTCTTGCGTCAAGGAAGCAACTTTCTTTCTGTTAGGTTCACCAGAACCGCCTTTAGTTTTGGTCGCTTCTAAAATCTGCACAACCACAGGAGGAGTTTTTACTACAAAATCAAAGCTCTTGTCAGTATACACATTGATTATAACAGGCAATATTTTACCTGCTTGTTTTTGTGTTCTGGCATTAAACTGCTTGCAAAACTCCATTATATTAACTCCTTTAGCACCTAACGCAGGTCCTACAGGAGGAGCCGGATTTGCAGCGCCGCCTTTGATTTGCAATTTGATTAATCCTGCAACTTCTTTTGCCATTTTAATTATTGCGATTAAATGTTAATATTATCAGTTTATTAAATATTGAAGATTATTTATTTCTCTACCTGATAATTGGACAATTCCACAGGAGTTTTTCTGCCGAATATCTTAACAATGACCTTCAATTTTTGTTTGTCATTATTAACTTCTTCAATCACTCCGTCAAAATTTTTGAAAGGCCCGTCGATAATTTTAACAGTTTCTCCTACAATAAAACTTTCTTCGGACATTTCTGTTGTATCAACATTGCTGTCCACAGTCTTAAGTATACGCTTCACCTCGCTTTCCAACATAGGAATAGGGGTTCCGTCTTTTTCCGTTAAAAAATCTAACACATTCGGTATATTCTTTATTATGTGAGCAATTTCGCCTTCTAATTTTGCTTCAACAAAAATATATCCCGGAAACAATGTACGTTCCTTACTTGTTCTTTTGCCATTACGCACCGAATAAACTTTTTCTACCGGTATTAAAACATTTGGGACCAAATCATTAAAACCAAGTCTGTTTATTTCATTTTCTATATATTCTTTGGCTTTTTTCTCTTTTCCCGCGATAGCTTTTACAACATACCACTTTTTAGAATGTTCACTCATTGCGTTACAACAATATTGAAATAATTAAAGATTCAACTATAATAAACCCATATAAATAAAATCTCCCTTTTATCTAAATATTCTGTATGAATATATGGAAGCAAGATTAAAGAGAAAAATTTATTACGACATCAATTGATAGATATATCCTAAAAGACCCTTCCAGAACATTGTCGGATGAACTCCGAAAGCAATATCCATTATGAATACTATCAATGCTATAATCAATGAAGCAACAAAAACAACCAATGTGCTATTCAAAAGCTCATCCATTGTAGGCCATGAAACCTTCTTCATCTCATCATAGCAACTTTTTACATAACTTACAACACTATTAGCCATATCTATATCTTTTTTATCTGGCAGGGGCAGAGAGAATCGAACTCCCACCAACGGTTTTGGAGACCGCTATTCTACCATTAGACCATGCCCCTGTTTAAAAAAGCAAGCTTTTTAATTCACTTGCTTTTATTATTTATTTGAATTAGTCCAAAATCTTCGTTACCTGACCTGCACCGACTGTTCTACCACCTTCACGGATAGCGAAACGAAGGTTAAGGTTCAAAGCGATTTCAGAAAGTAACTCAACAGTGATTGTCAAGTTATCACCAGGCATTACTAACTCACGTCCTTCTGGAAGAGTGATTTCACCAGTAACGTCTGTAGTTCTGAAATAGAATTGAGGACGGTATCTGTTCTGGAACGGAGTGTGACGTCCGCCTTCTTCTTTCTTCAAGATATAAACCTCTGCTTGGAATTTCTTGTGAGGAGTGATTGTTCCAGGTTTAGCAATAACCATACCTCTGCGGATTTCGTCTTTGTCAATACCACGAAGCAACAAACCTACGTTATCTCCAGCTTCACCTTCGTCAAGAAGTTTTCTAAACATCTCAACTCCGGTAACAGTTGATTTAAGTTTTTCAGCTCCCATACCGATAATATCAACAGGATCGCCGACTTTGATTATACCTGTTTCTATTCTACCTGTAGCAACAGTACCACGTCCGGTGATAGAGAATACGTCTTCAACAGGCATCAAGAAATCTTTATCAACATCTCTTTGAGGAAGAGGAATCCAGTTATCAACTGCGTCCATAAGTTCTATAACTTTTTCTTCCCATTCTTTTTCTCCGTTCAATGCACCAAGAGCAGAACCTCTTATGATAGGAGTGTTATCTCCGTCAAATTCATAGAAGCTTAACAAATCTCTGATATCCATTTCAACAAGGTCTAACAATTCAGGGTCGTCAACCAAGTCTACTTTGTTCATGAAAACAACCATACGAGGAACACCTACCTGACGTGCCAACAATATGTGTTCACGTGTTTGAGGCATCGGACCGTCAGTTGCAGCAACAACCAATATAGCGCCATCCATTTGAGCTGCACCGGTAACCATGTTCTTTACATAGTCAGCGTGACCAGGACAGTCAACGTGAGCATAGTGACGGTTTTCAGTCTGATACTCTACGTGAGCAGTGTTAATGGTAATACCTCTTTCCTTTTCTTCAGGAGCGGAGTCAATTGAATCAAATGATTTAACTTCAGACAAACCTTTTTCTGCCAAAACTTTTGTAATAGCAGCTGTTAAAGTAGTCTTACCGTGGTCTACGTGACCGATTGTACCTATATTAACATGAGGTTTGGTACGCTCAAATTTTTCTTTTGCCATAACTTTATAATGTTTAATTGTTATTAATTTTCCAAATTCTGTTTTACTACCGAGCCGTTGACGAGGATTGAACTCGTGACCCCTTCCTTACCAAGGAAGTACTCTACCACTGAGCTACAACGGCATATACTTCACATTTACAACGATAAGGACGAGCTTCATCTAACTCCTCCTTTTTCAAAGCATCTGACAGCCCAATTTTTGAGCGGGAAACGGGGCTCGAACCCGCCACCTATAGCTTGGAAGGCTATCGCTCTACCAAATGAGCTATTCCCGCATATAGTTTATCCAGCCGTTTAAAAGATATTTTACCGTGATTAAATCTGCGAAATACCTTTTGACTTGTGGGGAAGGGTGGACTCGAACCACCGAACTCCGAAGAGGACAGATTTACAGTCTGTTGCAATTGCCGCTATGCGACTTCCCCGAATGAAAACATACAGAGCCGATAGAGGGACTTGAACCCCCGACAGGCTGATTACAAATCAGCTACTCTACCAACTGAGTTATATCGGCATTATCTGCTTTTATTGCTTTTAATTTTCAAATAACTTTACTTGTTTTTCTTTTTGCAGTGAAAAACTTTCTTCTGCGTCCTCTCAATGACTTGTATCTCTCAAAAGGCGAATGCAAAAGTACAACCTTTTTACAAACCCACCAAATATTTTAATGATTTTTTTTGCTTTTTTGTTATAAGTATCTGTTTTCTAAACAGAAAAATTTAGCTACAAGGTTGTTCAAACCCTCGGAATATCCGCATAAAATCTGCCGACAAACAATAAAAATCAGCCGTTTTGCAAAAAATCGAACAAAATTTACGTAAAATTTCCGCTTTTATTCTTAAAAATCCCGCCCTTAACCGTCTTACCGCCGCCCCTTGTCTGATTATTTCAGAAAAAAGTGTTTTTTTGACTGAAAAAAACTGTTTTTTTAGGGTAAAAAAAGTGTTTTTTTTAAATTATTATGCGACGGGGCGGCGATGTAATGCCCGAAGGCGGCAGCAAAGAGCAATAAAGCATCAGGGAAAAGCCCTTTTTATACATTATTATATATTTATAAACAGCGAATCTATCCTTTTAATATATTTGAAAAGCATTTTTATTATTGCAATGACTGATTCCCCGGATTAAAAACGACTTTTAGTTGCTGCAAACATGCATTAATTTAAAATATTAAGGTATGTGCTTGGGTTGATGTGGCTTTACAAGAGAAAATATCTGCCTGCTAATTAAACTTTTTTGATATTTATTGTCTAATGTTTATACGAAAAATCAGTGTTTTTGCGTTATTTGGTTTTCAGAAATCACATACATTAATATAATTACAATAAAAACAGAATGAAATTACTTAAAAATTTAACCGTCCTGTGTATTGCCCTTATGATATGCGGCATCAATGTTCAGGCACAAAAGGGTAACATCTCGGGAAAGGTTGTTGACGGTAAGGATTCATCACCATTGCCTTACGTCTCGGCAGCAATACTTAAAGCAACAGCGGATTCATCAATAGTAAACGGCAGTATAACGGACGATAACGGAGTATTCACCGTTAAAAACGTCCCTTACGGCAAATATATCCTCAAATTATCTTTCGTAGGTTATAAAGATATTACGCAGAATATCGAAGTTAAATCCTCCAATAATAATATAGGTACAATCAAATTGCAGACTTCAAGCGAAAACCTGCAGGAAGTTCAGATTGTGGGGGCAAAACAAATGATGGAATACAAGCTTGACAAGCGTGTGATAAACGTTGATCAGAATCTTGTGTCCTCGGGAGGTGATGCGAGCGATGTTTTGCAGGACGTACCGAGCGTTGAAGTCGATGATGAGGGAAATATATCACTTCGCGGTGCATCCAATGTCACTCTTTTGATTGACGGCAAACCTTCGACGATGTACGGCAATGACGTTCCGAGTGTTTTAGCACAGATTCCCGCTTCACAGATTGATAAGATAGAGGTTATAACCAACCCTTCGGCAAAATACAATCCCGAAGGAATGAGCGGAATTATCAATATCACGCTTAAAGAGAAAGGAAACATGGGATTCAACGGCAATATCAATGCTTCAACGGGTACGGCAATCAACGAATTCCAACCTAAAGAGAGTTTGGCGGCTACGCTTAACTGGTCCAATAAAAAGTTTTCCCTTTCGGCGTCGGCAGACGTGCGTTACTCTCAAAGAGGAATGATAACGGATAATTTACGTCTGTTTAAAAGTCAGAACGGAGACGTTCCGGATTTTATAAGAAGTAAACGTAACGGCGGGGAAAAAGGTTTCGGCGGCGGATTAAGATTAGGCGGTGAATGGTATATAAATAAGTATAACACTTTGAGCATAAGCGCCAACACACACAGACATAATACGCCCGACGATTATTCAACTACAAAAAACAGCAACCTGTTTAAGGATATTGATGAGAGAAACAATACGGATGAAAGCAACGGCAAAAATAACGGACAGTTCAATAACGTAGGCCTTACCTATCAAAAAGAGTTTAAAGACAAGAAAGACGAATTGTTTTATGCAAGTGCGACATGGAATTGGGGAAAATTCAACCGTAAGATAGAAGATAACATTATTTATGAGAATAACGGTCAGATGTATAACGGACGTTTGATTGAAGATTACCTGCGCGGTGACACTTCAAAGAGTAATAATCACCGTGCAGTGGTTGACGTCCATTATGTTTATCCGTTCAACGAGAATTCCAAGCTGGAAATAGGCTACAACCTCAACTACAACCAAAGCAAATCGCATTCGGTTACGGCGTATAACCATGCTGTAGACTCCAACGAAAGTTATGATTTCGAAAGAAAGGAATATATCAATGCTTTCTACGCAACCTACGGTTTCCAGATAGGAGAAAAACTTTCCGCCCAACTGGGTTTAAGAAAGGAATTCGTGAATAATGATTTCAAGAAGACTGATTTGTATGACAGCATAATGCCTTTTGATAAGGATTACAATCCTTGGTATCCTACGGTGCATATCTCTTATCAGCTTAACCAAATGAATTCTTTCCAGATCTCATATTCCCGCCGTATAAGAAGGCCCGATCCTTGGACGATGATGCCTAATATAGACCGTACGAATAAAGAGTACTTGCGTTTCGGCAATCCTAATATTGATCCTGAATACACCAATGCTTTTGAAGCGGGTTGGTCTTTGATGTTCAAGAACACTACCATTTTCACATCGGCTTATTACCGCCATGTATCTAACGGCATGACGCGTTTTCAGTTCTTATGGAACGAAGAAAACGCCAACAAGGACTGGAACGGTGACGGAGTTGACGGAGATTTTGCATGGGCTTGGGCAGCGGCAAGCAACGACGATGCCAACAGTTTGACGGCACAGACATTTGTCAATCTTGCTCATTCATCCAACTACGGATTGGAAGTTATCATTGACAGAGATATCACCAATTGGTGGAAAGCCAATTTAAGCATGAACTTCTTCGGCTCTTATCAAGACGGACAGGGATTGGGTTATGACGAAATACGTTCGTTTAACTATAACGCCAAACTGAATACCACGCTTACGCTTCCGAAGAACTTCACCGTTCAGGTATCAGGCAGATACAATGCCCCTACTAAAACAATACAAGGACGTATGAACGCAAGATACGACTTTGATTTGGCAATTAAAAAATCTATTTGGAACAAACAAGCTAATATCTCGCTTAACTTCCGCGATATATTCGATACAAGGGGCGGTTTCGGTTATGCTTACACCGACCAATACATATCTTTTACAAGACGCCACCCTTATTCAAGGAGCGTAAGGCTGACATTCTCGTATAACTTCGGTAAGACTGCCAATATGAAACGTGATAAAAACCGTCAGCAAGGTTCACAGGATTACAACACTTCTTCGGAAGATTACGATGAATAGGCAGCAGGTTTATTGTTTAATACGCAAACGTTACGTTGCCTTAACTCCCGAAGAGGAAGTGAGGCAACATACCGTTTTTTTGTTAAACAATAATTTTCACTACCCTTTAACGCGGTTTTCTTTGGAAGCACAAATTTCTTTAGGGCAATTGACAAGACGCTATGATATTGTAATTTATGATAAAGATCGAAAACCTTTCATGCTTGTAGAGTGCAAAGCCCCGTCGGTTACCGTAAACGAAAAAACTGTTCAGCAGGCTACAGCATACAACATAGTACTTAAAGCAAAATATATACTGCTTACCAACGGCAAAACAACAATTCTTCTGCGCAATACTTCCAAAGGCTACGTCCAACAGAAAACAATTCCCGCAATAAAGTAGATTCTCAATACCGCTATATTAATAAATAGGTATATAACCATAACCGGCGGACATTTTATCAATATCCGCCGGTTTTATTTATACCTATATATAATATATTACACGCCTATAACTTTATTTACTTCTTCTTCGGTTATATCCAGAGAAGTTCTGCCTTTAGGCATTCGGAAGTTCTTACCGTTATACTTTATATACTCGCCGTATCTTCCGTTAAGAATCTCCGCACCCGAAGCAAAAGTTTTCAAAGGCTCCGTTGCTTTCGCTTTTTTCTTTCCCTGCACAATGTCCGATGCCTGATCAGGTGTCAAAGCTGCGGGATCGGTGTCTTTAGGTATTCGGTAATTCTTGTCTTTATAGGAAAGATACAACCCGAACCTACCGTACTTTAACTCTACAGGCGAACCGTCTATTTCGGTTATTTTTTTAGGTAAATCCTTCGTTATATTGTCCTTTGCAATCTTCTTCTCTATTTCCTTAACAGCCTCCTGAAGCGTCACTGTATACGGATCGTACGCTTTAGGCAAAGAAACGTTCTTGTCTCCCCATTTAACATACGCACCGAACCGTCCCGTATTTACCGAAACTTCTTTGCCGTCGTATTGACCTAATGTTCTCGGCAGACCGAACAATGCCAAAGCTTCTTCCAACGTGATAGTGGAAATGCTTTGCGAAGGTTTAAGCGAAGAAAACTGCGGTTTGTCCTCATCCTGCGTATCTCCGAGTTGCACCATAGCCCCGTAACGGCCTATTTTTACGGTAACGTTTTTGCCTGTCTTGGGATCGGTACCCAAAAACCTTTCACCCTTTTGTTTTTCCGAGTTTTCCTTTGCCTGTTTCACCTCCTGCATAAAAGGAGAATAAAACTTCTGCAACATTTTATGCCAATCCTCTTTACCTTGTGCTATCTTGTCAAACTCATTCTCCGCATCGGCGGTAAAATTATAGGACATTATGTCGCTGAAATTATTTACCAAGAAATTATTTACTATTACACCTATATCCGTCGGTGCTAATTTTCCCGTCTCTTTGCCGAAATTCTCCGTTTCCGTGCGGCTTTCAATACCGCCTGCATTAAGCACGATAACGTTTATCTCTCTTGTCTGGGCGGCAAGCGAACGTTTTTCTACGTAATCGCGTTTTTGGATAGTGGTTATCGTAGGTGCGTAAGTGGACGGACGTCCTATCCCCAAATCCTCCAATCTTTTGACAAGCGTAGCTTCGTTGTATCTCGGCGGATGCTGATTGAACGACTGTTTGGCAATACATTCTTTAAGCGACAGGTTCTCCCCTACCGATATATTGGGAATTAAAGACGTTTCTTCCTCACCGCTGTCATCTTCATCAACGCTTACCTGATAAAGTCTCAAAAATCCGTCAAACAACACAACTTCCGCCTGCGCGGTGAACACATTACCGTCGTTGCTTATCTCAATGGATATAACCGTTTTCTCCAATTCGGCTTCCGCCATCTGCGAAGCAACCATACGTTTCCATATAAGATTGTAAAGACGTGTCTGATAATTGTCGCCCGTTATTGTCTGGCGGTCCAAAGAAGTCGGACGGATAGCCTCATGTGCTTCCTGGGCACCTTTGCTCTTGGTAGTAAATTTGCGTATCTTCAAATATTTTTTGCCGAACATATCGGGAATGACCTGCCGTGCCATAGCCAAGGCATAATCACTCAAATTGACTGAATCCGTACGCATATAAGTTATATATCCCGCTTCATAAAGCTGTTGTGCCACGGTCATGGTTTGCGAAACCGAGAAACCGAGTTTGCGGGATGCTTCCTGCTGAAGCGTAGATGTGGTAAAAGGCGGAGCGGGCATACGTTTTTCTGGCTTTTTCTCTACGGCGGCAACACGGAATGATGCTTTTTGGCATTTTGCCAAGAATTCTTCCGCCTGTTGCTGCGTGTCAAATTTGTTATTAAGCACGGCCTTCAAAAGTGACTTGTTATCAGAGGTGTAAAACAACGCACTGACGCGGTAATATGACACCGAAACGAAATTCTTTATCTCTTCTTCCTTTTCAACTATCAAACGGACGGCAACGCTTTGCACGCGGCCTGCGGAAAGTGCGGGTTTGACCTTGCGCCACAATACGGGGGAAATCTCATAACCCACGATTCTGTCCAGAACCCTTCTTGCCTGTTGGGCATTAACCAGATTGATGTCTATATCCCGCGGATTGGCAACGGCATTGAGTATTGCATTTTTGGTAATCTCGTTAAAAACTATACGTTTGGTATCTTTCTTTTTCAGATTCAACTCCTCATTCAAATGCCATGCTATAGCCTCCCCCTCACGGTCCTCATCGCTTGCCAGCCATACGGTCTTAACTTTTTTAACCGCATCTTTGAGTTCTTTAACTACCTTCTTCTTGTCATCGGGAACTATGTACGAGGGTTCAAACCCGTTTTCGGTATCAATTCCCA
The DNA here is from genome assembly GCA_017633985.1 of Bacteroidales bacterium. Classification (GTDB taxonomy): domain Bacteria; phylum Bacteroidota; class Bacteroidia; order Bacteroidales; family P3; genus Scybalousia_A. The sequence continues at coordinate 20,691 of JAGBOF010000020.1, read as the reverse complement.
ACTCTTTCTTCTCCAAATCCCTTATATGACCGAAAGAAGACATCACCTTATAATTTTCCCCCAAGTATTTTTCTATCGTTTTCGCTTTTGCGGGGGACTCCACTATCACTAAATTATCCGCCATTGTACACTTCTTTTTCTTAAGAATTTGCAAAATTACAATAATAAATTAAAATAAAAACCCTTTTAAGGCAATTAAAAATTTTAAGAAAGCTTTTAAAAGAATAGATACGGCGTTTTAAAAAATTTCCGTCGCTGATTAATTTATTCTCATCGCTGATTAAAAAATTTTTATCGCTGATTAATTTCTCAAAACGGCGTTTTATTTTTGCTTTCAGCCCTTACAATACAAAGAGACTGAAAAACAGCAAAGTAATTAAGTAATGAAAAATTTTGCCATATCAAATAAATTGCATAATTTTGCATGCAGTTAATAACGAAATATTGTAAGCATGGCACAAAACTATATTTTACATACACGAAACGTAACTAACCTTCTGAATAACAATACATTGGGGGGGGGTAAATATATTTTCAGCAAATAATTGCTGTGAATTTGCGGCATACACGGGCTTAATGTCAGTGTATGCCGTAAATTTTGTTGTATATAAACAATAAGAAGAAAAATAATAACTAAATACACAAAAGAAAAATGAAAAAAATTTCGAAATTTTTAGCGGTTATGCTCTTTGCAGCGGGCATACTAACGGGGCAACATTCGTCTGCCTACACAGTAACAGTACAGTACAACAACAATTCAGGCATTCAAAATGCCAATTACACGGTAACACTTGACGACAGTACGGTACTGGGATTTAATTTATATAGCCAGTCATACAGTTATTGTTCTTTTGCCGGAGCAATATCAACGGCAACGTCTCTGACAATACCTGATAGTATTGAAATCAAAACATTAAATAACGGAGCGTGGGAATCAAAACTGTATTATATTCGCTATGCAGAATATAATTATGTAGTGGATTTTTCACAGGCAGAAAGTGTTACGTCTTTAACTATGCCTGCGACACTTGATAATGTAAACGGAGTCGCTCCTACTGTAAAAGAACTGCACATGAACAGTTATGTAAGCTCGGTAAGCACATCTGTTATTTCGCATCTTGAGAAAGTTTTTGTTCCGTCTGAAAATTTATCACAGTATTACGGTAATTCCGATTGGTACAGAAATGTTCTTATACTTGAAGAAGGAACTGAACCTATGTCTTTGACAATAAATATGACAACTGCAGGTGAATTTGCTCAAAAAGTACTTGAAGCCACCGACAATAATTGGAATAAAGTCAATGAACTTACAGTAACAGGACCTTTATCCAACACTGATTTAGACAATGTCAAACGTTGCAGAATGCTTACCAAATTAGACTTGTCAGGTGCAGAGTTCAGTTCAATACCTAACGACTTTGATTACTATAGTTACAGAGGTTTTTACTTACTTACGGATTTAGTACTGCCTGAATTGGAATCAATAGGTTCTTACGCATTCAGAGATTGCTACAGATTAAAAAACATTACCATGCCGAAAGTAAACTTTATTGGGAATAATGCATTCGAATATTGCGGATTTGAAAATATAATACTTCCTGACGGAATTACACAAATTGGCAGTAATGCTTTCGCATATAACAGCCAATTGACGGAAATAGAGATACCTTCATCTTTAAACGAAATTTCATCAAGTTGTTTTTATGCATGCACAGCATTAAAAAATGTAACAATACCATCAGAAATACAAACAATCAACAGTTACGCTTTTTACAAAACAGCAATAGATTCTGTGGATTTACCGGGTGTCAGCGTGATAAATACCTATGCCTTTTCTGACTGCAGTAATCTGAAGTCCATTAAATTATACAGACATAATTTGTATATATACGATTACGCATTTCAGAATTGTCCATCCTTAACAGAGGTTGATTTACCGGCAACTACATTTCATGTAGATGAAGATGCATTCAGAAATTGTTCAAATCTAAAGAATCTGATTTGCCGTTCCGTTACTCCGCCGTCAACCAACGGTAACAGAGGAATTATTTCCGATTGTGATTTAACGGAATTTAAATTATACGTTCCTAAAATGTCCATAAACAATTACCGTGTCGCTCAATCTTGGCAGAAATTCTATACAATATTACCTTTGGAAGATACAACTGATTATGTGGATATATGGACAACGGTAACAATAGAAGAAACAGAGGAATTTTCTGACAACACTGAACTTATATTAGGCTGGAGAAACAACTCCATAGGTTTCTTAACATTTAATTCGGACGAAGAATTAAAGATGAGTCTGTACTTCCAAAATCAAAATATGGGAAATAGTGGTAATTATAATAACAATTATTACTATAACGAAAAACATACGTCACTTATAAATAACGGACCTATGACAGCTGACAGCAGTGTTATTCGTATGTTTATTCCTTCTACATACGTTTGGTATTTTATTTCTTTCCCATACGATATAAAAGTATCGGAGATAGGATATGAAGACGGTTGTCAATTTGCTATCCGAAGATATTCGGGACAAAACCGTGCACAACAAACAGGAACTACTTGGCAAAACCTTACTATTGACAGCGTAATGCATGCATACGAAGGCTACATCCTTAAATGCAGCCAACAAGATGCAGAATTTTATTTTCCTGCAATGAACAATGCAAACAATCATTTATTTGCAAATGATAATGTAATTATGCCGATAAACGAGTACGTAAGTGAGTTTACGCACAATGCGTCATGGAACTTAATAGGTAATCCTTACCCTTGTTATTATGATACAAGAAGAATGGAATTCACTGCTCCTATCACAGTTTGGAACAGATATCACAACCGCTATGATGCCTTTTCTCCTGTAGATGATGAATTCATCTTGCAGCCACATCAAGCATTTTTCGTACAGCGTCCTGCTGACCAGGAAGCCATTACATTCAATAAAGAAGGCAGACAGAACGATGCAACTGTAAGAGAAATAGAAACTGAAAGCAATAAAATAGCTGCAGTAAAATCACAGGACAGAAAAGTATTCAACTTTATCTTATCAAACGGCACCGATGAAGACCGTACGCGTATAGTATTGAATGACAATGCCTCTGTAAGTTATGAACTTGACAAAGATGCACAAAAGATAATTGAGGGTGACAATACTTCTTTATTGTTGTATTCAACGGAAGCCGACATTAAATTTGCAATTAACGAAAGACCTGATGATAATACAAAAGTGAACATCGGAATGTTTGCAGACAAAGACGGTAATTATACAATATCTTTGAAATCTTCTGCACAGGAAGAAGTTACTTTGATAGACTACAAAGAAAACACCACAACCCTTTTGAATGACGGAGATTATACTTTCTCTGCAAAACAAGGATTTAACGACAATAGGTTTGCAGTAATGTTTGCCTACAAATCAGGTCTTGATGAAGTTGTTGCTGAAAATAACAGCGGCATAACATTGGATCATAACGTTCTTACGGCAAATGAAGATTATACGGTTTATTCCGTAGACGGCAAGAAAATAGCACAGGCAAAAGCAGGAAACAGCGTAAGTTTGGCAGCCGGTGTTTATGTCGTGGTTACAAAGAGTGTTAATCAAAAAATAGTTGTTAAGTAATGAAAAGCAGAATATTTATAATAATATTTCTGATTCTGGCACACTTTACAAGTCTGGCACAGATTGGAGGGGATGATTTTGACCCTTCCAATCCGTCAGATCCAGGAACACCGAATCTGAAATATACTTTGACATTAATAGCAGTTCCTTCCCAAGGCGGAAGCGTAAATTCGCCCAGTGGAAAAATAACTGCAGGCGAAAGTTACAACGTTTATGCTTATCCTAATACAGACTGGCGTTTCGTTGCTTGGCTTTCCGAAGACGGTGATACATTGTCTTATTCGTCTTCTTTTAATATCAACATGCCGTCTAAAAATACGGTAATGACGGCAATATTTGCTTACTCTCCGTCCAATCCTACCGACCCGACGGAACAACCTTTGAAAAAAAATCTTTCTTTGTCTGCACAACCTGCCAATGCAGGAAGTTTCAACTTCAGCAGCGAAAATGTTGCAGTAGGCAGCTCAAGGGATTTGCATGCTTATACTCAAACGGATTTTGTATTTAAATTTTGGTCAATAAACGATACTGTAATCTCAACATCACAGTCTTTTAATTACGTTATGCCTGACCACAATGTAAAAATAGTCGGACATTTCGCATATAATCCGTCTAACCCGTCCAACCCTGGAGCGAACTATTTCAATGCACAGACAGGGGAAGCGGTAATAGATGATTTTTCTGCAGGTTATTTAAACAGTACATTGTCCAATCTTTTAAACAATCAAGGCAGCAGCAGAGATGATGTTACAATGATAACCGTTGCGGGAGTTATGAATTCCAACGATTTCGGTATTGCTAACTATTATACTAACTGTACGCTTTTGGACATATCCCGTGTAACTGGTATTTCCGATATCCCCTCTTGGGCATTTGACTATACCAATTTAGAATCCGTATATTTACCTGCATCAATAGAAAGCATAGGTTACGGAGCCTTTTACGGTTGCAGTCAGTTGACATCTTTGACATGTTATGCCATGCAACCGCCTGCATTGTCAAACAATGTATTTGAAGGAGTACCAGACGGTTTGGTAGTATATGTACCTGCAGCAGCTTTGGCTTTATATCAAAATGCAGATATATGGAAAGATTTCACATTGCTTACTATTCAGGAAGACATAAACTCTCTGACGGTTTCGCTTCCGCAGAATATTAATGTATCGGATTATGCTCACATGTGGTTGGAGATAACCAATAAGAAAAGCGGGCAAAAGATGCATTATGTAATGTCGGATAAAAGTCAATATACATTTAATAATATTATAGATAATACTTCTTGGGAAGTTGTTGTAAAGAATCAGACGGGGGACGTCTTCGGCAAAATAGAGACTGTAGACATACAAAGCAATGACACCTCGGTTGCCTTTACTTCATTATCCAAACCGTATGACGTAAATCTTAAAGTATTATTACCTGACGGAACCGACGTTACACAACAAACGGCAATAACTTGGACAGACGGATTTAATAATTATATCTTACAAGGCAGCGGTCTAACCTCACAACCAGAAGGCAAAGAGCTGAAATACCGCATAGTATTGCCGCAGGATTTGGCTTTGATGTATCAAACGCCGCAGGTTATGCAATATACGGTAAACAGCGAAAGCAATGATACCGCATATACGCTTCAAGGTATTGCGTCTGTAAAGATATCAGGTAAGGTAAAAGACGAATTAACGGGAGCGGCTCTACAGAATGCCGTTGTAAGTGCTTCGCAGACTTTTGCGGGCAAGTATGCAAAGACATTAACAGCCAAAACCGATGCGCAGGGTAATTATTCAATGGAGATAAACGCTGTGCCTACTTCTTTGGCTTTTGCCGCTTCGGATTATGTAAGCAAAACATTGGTTATTGATTCGTTAATTGAAGACGGTGCCGACAGTATTGCATTGGACGATATTGCCTTAAAACCGGTTTCAGGTGCAGTTATTTCGTTGAACTTTACTTATAAATCTTCAACAGAAGAAGGCAAAACGGCAGAAGTTTTGAATTGGTATTCCGATTATAATAATATAAGTTACTCCATTTTCAATAAGACAAAGAATAAAGCGGTAAATGATTTTAATGTACAATATCCGCAAATAGTTTTATTGGAAGATGTCAACGAAGGCGATGTTTTACGCTTCCGTATAACAAGCAAAAATTCTTCATTTACACAAATTGAAACACTTGCAACCATTGATTCCGCACTAAAAGCAACAGTGAATATTGACGTTGTAGAATTGGGAAAAATCAATGCTGAAATTGCCGACAACGATAATGAGAATACAGTAGGGTCTTTGTATGACAAAAACGGAAAATTAGTTAAGACTTATAATTACTCAAATAACAGTCTTACAATATCCAATCTTCAAGACGGTGAATATACCCTTGTTACAATGGGCAGCAGTAAGTTCTTCAATACAATATATGACATAGAACAATTATCTGTATCAGGTCTTACAGAAAATTCCGATTATGTCAAGAACACTGTAAATGTTGAAAGCGGATTAATAAGTGTGGTCAATATCAGTTCTGTCCCTACTTTGGATGAAAGTAAACTTTACTATACAGGTAGCGGTACATCGTTTACAGTTAATAAACCGTCCATAGTTGCAGGTAATTATCTAACCCTTACGGGAAAAGTGGATTTCAAACAGGAGTTTGCAACAAAAGTAAGCAATGTACAATTGGTTATAGATATGCCGGAGAATTCTTCATTTGTAGACAACTCCGTCATGGTCGGTAACGGTTTGGGTAGTTACAGTGTTGATGAAAACCGTATAACTATACCTTTACTTTATTATACAGACCGTGTCCGCTTTTGTGTAATACCTACTTTAGGCGGTGAATATTCACCTTCGGCATTCGTACAGTTTGATTTAGACGGTCAGACAATAACACAACCGATAGGTTCGGCACAGTTTACAGCAAAAGATTTGTCTATAAGTGCTCCGTCAATAGTTGCCAAGACCTCCGTGCCTATAAGCGGAACGGCAATGGGAGTATCTCAAATAGAGATTTACGACAACGGTGTCCTTATAGGTCAGACTAAATCTTTGGCTAACGGAACGTGGACTACAACATGCGAATTAAACGATCCTTACAACCTATCAAAACACAGTATCTATGCAAAAGTAACGACAAAACAAGGTTTACAATTACAAACTGAAACTGTTGAATGCACTTATGACAAGAATGCAATCCAAGTACAAACTGTAACTATGATAAATTATGCTCATAGAGGTAGTCATGATGCCGATGAGGTAACAGTTTTTGATTTTGTAAATGGAACAACAACACATGATTATTACTACTATCCAATTTATCCTGATTTTACATTTATAATAGATTTTACAAATAATGACACAGCCATTGTTTCAAATGTAGTTTTAAATGTATTCACTGATGACAACAAGGTTGTGAAATTAAAACCACATTATGATGCTAAACAAGATAGATGGGTGGTTAAAACTCAATTCCATACAGAAAGTTTGCCAATGAATGTAAGTGTTGATTTTATAGCAAATACAGAATTGGAACTTGATACATTTAAAGTATTTGAAGCAATAAATAATTATGAAGAAATGATTGCGGATTTAAACAATCCTACAATTGATTCATTGTTAGAAGATATTGATACTGAATTATCAAGTAATGACATTAATTTTGATTTAATAGATCAACATTTGGATTCTTTAGAGAATATTATTGATTATAGACCTTCATCTAATATTGAATTAGATTCTATAGATAGATTGTATATTGATTCCTTGACAAATGCACAATCCACCGAGGAGTTTATAAGAATAATAACTAATGTCAAGAAACGTCATAAAGTAGATGAAAGGTTGATAACAGACGGGGGATATACTAATCAACCTCCTACAGGTCCTATACCAACGCCTGAAACACCCGATAATCCGAAGGCTAATATTCCTAAAATAGACTACTATAGAGGAACAGATTCTCCGACAGAAGGTAATGTAAGCAAAAAATGGGAAATAGAAGATATTCCTAATAATGAAAATACTTCGAAAATCACGTTATTGGACAGATCTTCCGGAGATAAGATAGTTGTTGATTTCGAAAATACTTTACCAGATATGGGAAACACACAAGAGTCGTATAACAATTGGCTGAATTCTCTTGGTGAAATGATTGATACTTACGGAGAAAACTTTAGTAATTCCTTAGCATTACTTGAAATAGGTTTAGATGGATGTATTGATAACTTACATATACAGCAACAACTATTTGATGAGGTGTACGGCAGAACCAAAACATTACCTAATCAAGAGGAAGCTTTAAAAATAATGCGGCAAGAATATAGGGAAAACATTAAACATATTAGAGATGCTTATGCAACCAAAAAAGCATTAAATATGTTGGGCAATGGATTAAGTAGATTTTTTGCTGGATTTACGACGTATCAGGATATAAACAGACATTATTCTGAATATGACAAATGGGAAGCTTTGTTAGGAGATGCATATTATCTTTGCAATGCAGATGCAGCACAGAAGTTAGATTCTCTAATTTCAGGGTATCAAGAGGAGAATAGAAAACGTACAAAACGTTCAGGTCTTTTAAACGGAGGCATTGCAATAGCTGGTGCGGCAGCAGCAGGATTATCAGGAATGACAATGGGAACCTCTTTGGCTGTTTTAGGAGCGACTGCTATTGCTTCTTGGGGCGTAGGAAAGAAGATTGAGAAAGATGCAAAAGATAATGAACGTAATTATCGTCAGGTTCTTGAGAGGTTTGATATGTATGCAGAATTAGGAGACTGCAGACCTAGACCGTCTCAAGATGACCCGACTCCACCGACCAATCCTCCTACAACAAAGATACTCGACCCGTCGGGATATGTTTATGAGGGTGTACCGTCTAACAGATTGGAAGGTGTTACTGCTACTTGTTACTATAAGGACTATGTGGAAGATATGTACGGCGATTTGAATGAAACCGTTGTTATCTGGGATGCCGAAAATTATGCACAGGAAAATCCGTTGTTTACTGACGAAAACGGCATGTACCGTTGGGATGTACCGCAGGGATTATGGCAGGTTAAATTCGAAAAAGACGGATATCAAACTACTTATTCCGAATGGTTGCCTGTACCTCCTCCGCAATTGGAAGTAAATATAGGTATGACACAGGCAAGTCTTCCTGAAGTATTGTCGGCTCATGCTTACGAAGATGCCGTTGAGGCGGAATTTGATAAATATATGATACCTTCAACGCTGAATACGGAAAACATAACCGTAATGCAAAACGGTGAATATGTCAGCGGCAGCATTGAGTTCCTTAACGAAGAATATGCATACGGAGATACAACGCAAACCTTTGTTTCCAAAGTAAGGTTTAATGCCGATGGGGAATTTTCGGCAAATGAAATCACACTTATAATAAACAATAAGGTTAAGAGTTATGCGGATATCAGCATGCAGAACGATTTTATGCAGACATTCACAATAGAACATGAATTGAAAAGCATAAACGTTGATTCCTCAACCACCGTTTATTACGGAAATAATAAAGTTATCAATGTATCGGTATTGCCTGCCGTTGCTTCAAGCGGAAAAACGCTTAATATCAAACCGTCTTCACAGATGATAATAGGCGTAGACAAACAAAGCACGGAAATAGACTCTTTGGGTAATGCACAGGTTACAGTAAGCGGTGAACTCCCAGGCACGGCGACGTTGAATTTCTCCGTAGACGGCTATGACATTACGGCCATAACTGTTATCAATGTGGAGCAAAAAACCGAAGAGCCTGCAGAACCTGCAATCGAAACAACAATTGATACTGTTGTCTGCGGTCAGTTTGTTTATTCCGACAGTGTTTACACGGCTTCCGTTACTATCACGGACACATTGCAATCCGCTAATAACAACGACTCAATTGTTACAATACATCTAACGGTTAATCCTGTATATGATGTAACTGTTTACGATACAATAGCGGTTAATGAAAAAGGCAAGGACTATTCTGATACGGTAATAAACAACCTTCTGACAATAACAGGTTGCGACAGCACGGTTACCACTTATACTTTCTACGACTATGACAACAGCGTTGATACCGTATTCGGACAGATTGCAGCAAGTATATGCGAAAGTCAGAGTTATGAATTTGCAAATAAAGTTTTGACTGCTTCGGGTACGTATTACGATACGGTAAAGGTCAATGATTACAAAGACAGCATTACAGTGCTTACATTGACTGTTAATCCTGAATACAATCAGACCGTGACGGCTTCTGTTTGCGAAGGCGGAAGTTATCAATTCGGCACACGTGTATTGGATAAAGAAGGTACATACACCGACAGCTTGCAGACAATTAACGGTTGCGACAGCGTTATAACCTTGGTGTTGAAAGTGACTTCGCAATACGAAGTTCCTGTCAGCGCTAATATTTGCGAGGGTTCTTCTTATGAGTTTGCAGGAAAAGAATTAACCGTTTCGGGTACATATTACGACACATTACAATCATCAATCGAGTGTGACAGTATCGTGATACTGACATTAACGGTTAATCCTGTATATGATGTAACTGTTTACGATACTGTAGCGGTTAATGAAAAAGGCAAGGACTATTCTGATACGGTAATAAACAACCTTCTGACAATAACAGGTTGCGACAGCACGGTTACAGTATATACATTCTATGACTACGACAACAGCGTGGATACGGTATTTGGTCAGATTGCAGCAAGTATATGCGAAAGTCAGAGTTATGAATTTGCAAATAAAGTATTGACTGTTTCGGGTACGTATTACGATACGGTAAATGTTAATGACTATAAAGACAGCATTACAGTTCTTACTCTGACTGTTAATCCTGAATACAATCAGACATTGACGGCTTCTGTTTGCGAGGGCGGAAGTTATCAATTCGGCACACGTATATTGGATAAAGAAGGTACATACACCGACAGTTTGCAGACAATTAACGGTTGCGACAGCGTTATAACGTTACAACTTAGCGTAACTTCGCAATACGAAGTTCCTGTCAGCGCTAATATTTGCGAAGGTTTTTCTTATGAGTTTGCAGGAAAAGAATTAACCGTTTCAGGTACATATTACGACACATTACAATCATCTATTGAGTGTGACAGTATCGTGATACTGACATTAACAGTTAATCCTGTTTATGACTTAACTGTTTACGACACGGTAACGGTTAATGAAAAAGGCAAGGATTATTCGGATACGGTAATAAACAACCTTCAGTCAATAACAGGTTGCGACAGTACAGTTACCACTTATACTTTCTATGACTACGACAACAGCGTTGATACCGTATTCAACTATCTGACGGCGGATATATGTGATAACGGTACGTACCTGTTCGCAGGCAAAGAATTGACAGAGCAGGGCACATATACGGATACGGTACATATTGATTCTTATACTGACAGCATAACCGTATTGACACTTGAAGTTCATCCGACATATAATATTACCGTTTCGGATACGGTGCTTATAGAAACCGAATCGGGCGAAGATTATACCGATACAACCATTGACTCTTTGCAGACAATAAACGGTTGTGACAGTATAGTAACAACAACGACGTATTATAAGTATGCAAATGCTTTAAGTGAAATAGACGGAAATAATGCCATTACCGTTTATCCTAATCCTGCATACGAAAATGTTACGGTGACAATCGGCAATACCGCTGTATTGAGAGACAACACCGTTACATTGACAAACAGTGCAGGACAGACTGTTTATCAGATGCAGATACCTTCACGGCGGTTTACCGTCAATGTTAAGAAGTTTGAAACAGGCGTTTACTACATTAATGTCGGCGGAACGACAAAGAAACTTCTTATAAAATAACATTCTTCACGCAAATAAATAATTTAATAAATCAGTTATTTGTCATTAAGAGGAGTTTGAAACTCCTCTTTTTTGTTTAAATTTTTCTAATTTTGCAAAAAATTAAACACTATGAGTAAATTAATCAGTTGCTGCGTATTTACGTCTGTATTGTTATGCGGATTATTGCTTCAGGCGCAGGATACACTCAATTATAAAGGAGATTTGAATATCTCAAAAGAGCAATCCATGCCGCTTACTTTGCAAATAATTACCCTGAAAGACACTGTCAAAGTATTGATGGGCTCACCTTCGCAGACAAACCAACTGATTCCTGCCACCAAAACCAAAATTACCGAGGACAGCGTTAAGTTTAACATCTCTAACATGTCAGTTAAAGTCCGTTTAAAGTACATCAACGGCAAACAAACATTGCACGGTACGTTTAAACAAGGACTTTTAAACAAGGAGATAACATTTGAAAGAAGCGAATCGTTATTTGCCTTTAACCGTCCGCAAACTCCCCTACCCCCGTTCCCTTACAAAGAAAAGGAACTGTCTTTTACCAATCCGCAATGCGAATATGTTTTTCACGGAACGCTTACTTATCCCGACAACAAAGCTTTAGATGCAGCCGATAATAAGAAATATCCCGTTGCGGTGCTTGTTTCGGGCAGCGGATGCCAAAACCGTGACGAGGAAATATTCCAACATAAACCCTTTATGGTTATTGCCGATTATTTAACCCGAAACGGTATTGCCGTTTTCAGATATGACGACCGCGGGTTCGGTTCCAAAGACACTAATATGTACAAAGGCACCACTTATGATTTCGCCTGCGACACCAGACAAGCCGTACAAATGCTGAAAAACGAAGATATGATAGACAAAGATAACATCTTCATTATCGGGCACAGTGAAGGCGGAATGATTTGTGAGATATTGGGGGCACAATATGATGACATAAAAGGATTAATCCTCATGGCGGCACCTGCCGTAAGCGGAAAAGAGATTCTTATGTCGCAAACCGAAGCAATAATGCGTCTGAACGGAGCAAGCCAAAGCGATATTGACCTGGCTTTACAAGAAACCGAAAACGTAAAGTACGACACCACATCAATAAACGGGCTGTGGCTTGATTATTTTTATCACTTTGAGCCTGCGGAGTACCTTAAGAAAATCAACAAACCGCTTTTGATTTTGCAGGGCGGCAAAGATATGCAGGTATTATGCGATTTGAACATAAAGGCTATGCGTAAACATCTGCCCGAGTCTCAAAAAAACCGACACGAAAAGGTATATCCTGATTTGAATCATTTGTTTCAGCATTGCAAAACGGGCAATCCTGATGAGTATGCATTGACCGAAGAAACCATCTCAACTGAAGTTTTGAAAGATATAAAGGAATTTATCCTGCAGATAGCAAAATAAAAACACACGGCACAAAGCCGCGGAAATAATACGGCGTTAACAAAAATTTTTATCGCTGATTAATAAATTTCCGTCGCAGATTAAAAAATTTTTATCGCTGATTAATTTTTTAAAACAGCATTTTGTTTTTTGTTAATGCCGCAATGCCGCCGTAATGAATATTTTTATTATCTTTGCACGTCGTTTCAATTTAATGTTAATGGAAAACAGAAAAAAGATATACGGTTACAGTGCGATAATTGCCGCAGTGCTGTTATGGGGAGCAAGCTTTGTGTGGACCAAAGAACTTTTGGTAAAGGAATTTCCCGTTTTTACTATAGTTTTGTGCAGAATGGTTATCGCTTCATGCGTTTTGTTGCTGTTGTTTAAAACAACGGGGCAGATAGAAAAGGTTTCCCGTAAAGATTTCCCACTGTTCTTTTTGCTGTCTTTGTTTGAACCGTTTTTATATTTCATAGGTGAAAACTTCGGATTGCTTTACGTCTCGCCGTCAATAGCGGCTGCGATCATAGCCTTGGTACCAATAGTAACGGCAATAAGTTTAAGCACGCTGAATAAAGAAAAACTGCGTGCGGAATTATTCATCGGTGCGGCTATATCGGTAATAGGTATCATGTTAATGAGTTTTACTTCTTCTTCAAACGAAATAAGTATAAAGGGATTGCTTTTGATGTTGCTTGCAGTAGTTTCTGCGGCACTGTACGGGACAACCCTTCAACAGATATTAAAGAGAGGTTACGGGCCTGTCACAATCACTACGTGGCAGAACATGATAGCCGTAGTGTTGTATCTGCCTTGTTTTTTGATATTTGATGCCAAACATGTAACATCGCTTGATTGGAACGTATCTACTATTGGCAGTTTATTGACATTGGGCGTTTTGTGTTCGGCGGCGGCGTTTGCCCTGTATTCGGCGGCAGCTAAAATCGTTACGGTAGCCAAAGCATCGGTTTTTTCTAATGCTATACCCGTGGTAACGTTGTGCCTGTCAGTTCTGATGGGTACGGAATCCATTACGGCACAGAAAATAATCGGTATATTGGTTGTTGTGGGCGGTGTAATAATATCCCAACGGACCGCATCCGCTAAAAAAACTCCGCAAATCAAGCAAAAGGACCGTAAAAACGTATAATATTCATATTATATTAAACAGTTATGAAAGTAAAAGTAGGATTGATGCAAATGTCTTGCGTGAAAGACAAGAAAGAAAACATAGATAAAGCCGTTAAAAACATAAGGGATTTGGCGGCAAAGGGAGCGAATATTGTTTGTATGCAGGAACTGTTTGCTTCTTTGTATTTTTGCGATGTTGAAGACTATGATAATTTTGCTTTGGCCGAGCAAATACCCGGCAAAACAACTGATATGTTCTGCCAATTGGCAAAGGAATTGGGTATAGTGATAGTTGCATCCATGTTTGAGAAACAAATGGCGGGTCTTTACTATAACACCACAGCTGTTATAGATGCAGACGGAACCTATTTGGGAAAATACCGCAAGATGCACATTCCTGACGACCCAGGATACTATGAAAAATTTTATTTTACCCCGGGTGATTTAGGTTATAAGGTATTTAATACCAAATTCGGCACAATAGGAGTTTTGATTTGTTGGGATCAGTGGTATCCCGAAGCAAGCCGTTTAACTGCGATGCAGGGAGCACAGATTCTTTTCTATCCTACGGCTATCGGTTGGGCTGACAGTCAGGATGAAGCGACAAATAAGGAGCAGTATTATGCTTGGCAGACTATCCAAAGGGGTCATGCGATTGCCAACGGTGTGCATACAGTGAGCGTAAACCGCACGGGCAAGGAAGGCAATATGATTTTCTGGGGCGGAAGCTTCGTTTCCAATCCTTTCGGTACTATATTATACGAAGCATCCCACGACAAAGAAGAAAACAATGTGGTGGAAATAGACTTAAATCAGACGGAATCTTACCGCGTGCATTGGCCGTTTTTCCGCGACCGCAGAGTGGATTCTTACGGCGGGATTACAAAGAAGTACACAGACACTGAAAATCATTAATCATAGACGTTGAAAAAACAACATTACGACTTAAAAAAATAATCTGCGATATAAAAAAATTAATCTGCGTGATTAATAAAATAATATGCGACGTTAATAAAATAATATGCGATATTAATTTATGCAAGATACATCATTGAATATTAAACCTGTGCAAGAGGGCTATTTTTTCCCTGCCGAATGGCATAAACACGAAAGTACATGGCTTTCTTATCCGCATAATGAGAATTCGTGGCCGGGTAAGATAGACAGCATATTCCCTTATTACAACAAGTTCATAAAACATTTGTCCGAAGACGAGAAAGTGCATATCAACGTGCTGAACAATGATATGCTTTCAAGGGTTGAATGTCAGTTAAAGGCAATAGGAACGGATATGGCAAAGATACATTTCCATTTGTTCGAAACTAACGACGCTTGGATAAGGGATCACGGCCCTGCCTTCGTAATTAATAATAAGGAAAAAGCACTTGTCAATTGGGAATACAATGCCTGGGGCGGCAAATATCCGTCTGACAAAGATAATTTGATACCTCACAAAATTGCAGAGTATTTAGGAGTTAAGGAATTCTCCGCCGATATAGTTATGGAGGGAGGAAGCGTCGATTTTAACGGATTGGGAGATGTTATAACGACAGAAAGCTGCCTTTTGAACGAGAACCGTAACCCTCAATTGACGCAAAGCGCTATTGAACAACGATTGCATGATTATTACCGGGTAAATAACATCATTTGGTTAAAGGAAGGTGTTGAAGGAGACGATACCGACGGGCATATTGACGACCTTACGCGTTTTGTTAACGAAGATACCGTTATTACAATGGTATGCGAAGACAAAAACAGTGAAGATTATAATGTTTTAAACAGGAATCTTGACATTTTAAAGAAATCACGTCTTCTTAACGGCAAGCAATTAAACATTATTGAGATGCTTATGCCGCAGGATGTGATATACGAAGACCAGAAATTACCTGCTTCATACGCTAATTTCTATATTGCAAACAACAAAGTCATTGTTCCTTTGTATCAATGCAAGAATGATGACAAGGCAATGCAAATATTTGAAGAGGTTTTCAAGGACCGCAAAATTATCGGCATAGACAGCACTGATATTGTATGGGGACTCGGCAGTTTTCACTGCTTAAGCCAACAGGAACCCGCACTTATGTAGTATGTAATATGTAGTACGGAGTATTAGTATATATAAGAATAACGTAAAGTTGAAACAAATAATAAAAAATACAATGAAAAGAATTATTTTAATATTGATTGCGGCAGTATTTGCAATGAACGGCTTTGCTCAACTGTCATTTGAAAAAATGTATCAAGCAAGTGAAGCCATAGTTCCGTTAGACGGAGATTTCTTTGCCGTAAAGAAAGACGGTAAATGGGGAGTAATGAAGAACAATATGCAGATTCTTGATTATTTTTACGATTCCATAGATGTTTTAAGCGACGGAATTATAACTTATATAAGAAATGATCAAGCTGGATTTGCAGACACTTTGGGCAATGTTATAACATTGGCTGATTATCTACAAGAAACTCCTTATAACCGTGCGGATGAAAGCATATTGAATGTATTTCAATCAGGCAGCGCATTGGTTTACGACGGTGAAAAACTCATTTTGTTGGGTAAGGACGGCAAACAAATCAATGATGACAGCAAAGAAATTATTTCCAAAGCAGACAATACCGTTATTTTTAAGCAAGACGGTGCTTACGGCATGATGGATGCTGCAGGTAATGTGCTTGCTGCGAATAAATACAGAAGAATACAATCTGTTATCATAGGAGAATTATATGCCTACACTGCACAAAAAAACGGCATTGATTATTTAGGGTTTATTTCAGCCGACGGAAAAGTTCTTTCACCTGCAGAATACGATGATATGACCATTATAAATAAGAATGATAAGTTCTATGTCAAAGCGTTTACCTCTGCAGGCAAACAGGCTTTGTATGACAGCAAAGGCAATCAGCTTTTCAGTCCGTTGTATCAGAATATAGAACCTTTAAATAACGGAAACTATTACATATACACTGATAACGGACGTAAAGGAATAGTAGGCACTAATTACATTACTTATATTCCTGCGGCTTACGATGATTTGCTTCTTAAAGTATTGGCCAAGGATACGTTCTTTGTTGCAAAAAATGATGACAAAACATATATTCTTAACACAAAGAATACAACTATTGACGTTACTTCCGGCAATATAAAAGATTTCGTATCTTACAAAAACAATGAATTGATATATATTGCCGACAGTTTGCTTAACTACGGAGTAAGATCAAGTAAAACAGGATGGATGATACAGCCGCAATATCTTGATATATTCGCCGAAAGCAAAGGTAACTTTGTTGTAAGAAAGAAAGACAAATGGGGAGCGGTTGATATTAACAATAATGTTACTGTCGCGTTTGATTACAAAAAAGTAAGGGCGTCACAAGCCAAAACATGCATTGTTTTTTATGAGGGAAAGAAGAATTCGGTATTGTTAAAGGATAACGGACAAAAAATAGAGTTTCCTAAAACAGACAATGTGCTTCCTATGCCTAATTACGTAGAATATAAACTGAAAGGAAACAGAGTAAGACTTTATTTAGACGGAACTGAACTTAAAAATAACTTCCTTTTGCTCGGAACAAATAAAGACGGCGTACTTTGCGTACAAATGAAAAAAGGCTGGACTTATGTTGACAGTAAGACTTACGAGCCTTTGACAGACCAATATTTTGATTATGTTACAGGCTTTAACGGCAATCAAGCTTATGTTGTGCAGGATAAGAAACTTTATATCATTGACAAGAACTTCAATAAAACGGAAATGTTGATTGATGATAAATACAAGAATCTTGATTCGGTTGCAGGACTGTTAAGTTTAGGTAAAAATATAAAGAAGAATTATATCATCCTTAAAGGATATGACGGCACAGTGGCTTTATTAAAGATAAACAAATAATTAAAAACATATACGGTCATGAAAAATAGAAGTCTATCAGTGTTGTTGGCGGGACTGTTAATTTCAGGAATGTTGTCAGCCCAACAATATAAATCATTTCCGATTAATTCAGGTAAAGACAATAACGGAATAGTTTATTCTTTGCCACAAACGGATTTGGTAATAAAATTCAAAGCGGAAAAAATCACAAGAACCAAGGGCATTTATTCCGAAAGTGCTTACTTACTCGGAATTGATAATGCTGCATTAAAGAACAATGTTTCTTACAGGATAACAGGAGCGGAAATTCAGGAAAAAGTATCTCCTAATCCTGACAAAAGATACATACTTGAGACCGACGGTAAGACCGAAGTGGAAAGAACTGCAACGGGAATGCTCAAAAGCATTAAGGTAAAAGGAAGTACAACAGTTAAAAACGGCGATATTCCGCAGGATAAACGCAATGCTGTCGGCAATCAGCATAAAGAAATGCAAAATCACCGAAATAACAATACGGTTGCATCTTTGGAAGTAAGACCTACATACGAACAACGCCTGATGCAGCAAGGTTTACTTACCAAATATCCGCAAATGAGCGCAGAAAAAGTTGTTGTCGAAATAAAGAAGTTAAGGGAAAAGCAAATAGAATTACTTTCAGGTTCTTTGGAAGGGACTTTTATGAACACTACCGTGGATTATATGTACAAACAATTGGATGAAATCATTGCTTCATACGTTGCTTTGTTTACAGGCACGGAAACAGTAACGGAAGAAGAATATGTTTTTGAAATAACGCCTGAAAAACCTATTATATTGGAAGAAGATTTGCTTATACCTGTATGTAAATTCTCCCCTTCGGCAGGTTTTATGGATTTGAACGAAAAAGGAGAAGGCACAAAAATCAATGCACGTATACACTCTTACATCTCCACAGAGGCTGATAACAAAAACAAAACGGAGAAATATATGTCCGATAAGCAAAAAAGCAAATTGGAGAAAGAAGGCGCAGGTATATATTATATAATACCGCAGACAGTGAAAGTAACTTTGCAAGGAACTGATATGGTTAATACATCCAAGATGGTTAATCTGATGCAATACGGCAATGTCTCCTTTACGACATCACATAACATGAACATCATATTTGATGATAAAACGGGGGAACTGCTCCTTATGCAATAACACAAACGGTCCGTTACTTAATTGTAACGGACTTTTTTATTTCTATGTGAAGATTTTTTTAAAATAATTCAAAATTTTTACCTACTTTTTGGATAAAAGTTTATTATGTATATAAAAGCAACGAATTTTAGCAAGTTTTTAAACAATGACACATAGTACTAACTTTAAAAATACAGAGAAAATGAAAACATTAAGTAGGTTAAAGAATGCAGCAAGCATAAAGACTGCACAGCAAAAAGGATTTTACAATATAAAATCCTTATCCTTAAACAAAGTAACACACATTGCATTAAAACTAAAACCATTAGTTGTAATATTAATATTTCTCCTACCATTGCTTACAATATCTCAAAACATAAAATGGGCAAAAAGTTATAACGGACAAGGTGTTGCGGATATAGAATTTAATACTAATACAATAATAAACTCTGTTTATGATAGTAAAGGTAACTTATATATAGCCGCAAGAGCGGGAGGCAGTGCTGTAATGGACAACTCTGATATTTTTGGTATTCCTTCTAATAAATTCGGTGTTTTTATTGCAAAAATAGATTCCGAAGGAACAGTAATATGGAACAAATCCATAGTATCACAATATGATAAACATGTAACAGCTCAATTACAACTTATAGACGACTCTGTATTATCAGTTTTTACTTTAGTTTATCCTCCATATATGGGAGGTAATGACAAGATGTATTTTCTAGATACTATAATTAAGGGTGATTATAAGGAATGCACGTTTCCTTTCCCTAAAAATAAGTGGGGATATGATGCTTTATTAGAACTTGACACTGAAGACGGACATTTAATTACAGCAAACTACTTGCATATGTTATGGCATGGAAGTAGTGATTTACAGATGCCACTACAATCCATATACTTTACCTATGTGCCATTTTTCATTGACAGAGATAGAAACCTATATTTATTCATCAGTATGAATACAGGTGGTCCAGGCACATCAGGATTAGATATAGTTGTGAATGATGAAGACACATTGTCTTTTGCTGAAGATACCCGCTTTACCAGTAAAATAGTTAAACTTTCCAATGATTTAAAGTTGGTGTGGGCAAAAGATATTGTTAAAAATATTGAAACCAATGGATATGATTATGACAGTTTGTTTTGGGCAAGACTTCGGTCATTACATTTTACAGGCGATACTGCTGATAATATGTACTTAACGGGAGTGATAGAATCTTCACAGTCTATGGTAAACGATGTTGACTTCTTTGGACGTTTGGATATTGGCAATAATAAAAATTTATATTTAAACAGAATGACTGACCGTGCAGGGTTCATCATAAAATATGATACATCAGGAACAGCTCAATGGAATGGGCAATTTTATATTGACGATTATAATGAGGATAACCTTCCGTATTTGGCTTCAGCATTTTTTAAACCTACTATAGAGGAGGATTATTTATATGTACCGTATAGAATACGTGGAGTAAATAAAAACCAACATGTTTTATATTTAGACAGTTTGCTGTCAAAACCTATGAATTACGATAATATGCAAGGTCGTGGTTGGGAACATAGTGGATTTATAAAATATGATAAGAATACGGGAGAGGTACTGTCTCATGGCTTAGTTAAAGGTTATAGTGAAAATCATACAACCCTTGCAGTTAGTAATGGTTTAGTCCTTGGT
>JAGBOF010000019.1 GCA_017633985.1 Bacteroidales bacterium | reverse complement strand
TTATGAATATTTTACAGGTATTATTCTTTGTTGATATTGTACAATGCTGTTTAGGTCAGTTGTACTATCCTTTTTTATTTATTATGAGTTCTTATGTTAAATTTATGTTGTAAATTTGCAATCGTTTAAGAAATATTTTTGTTATTGATACAATGAGGACGATTAAGATTATATTTACAGTTATTTTACTTGTATGTTTTTGTGTTTACGGGGAAAAACAGGCTTAATGGACAAATGGGGAAACAGGAATGAAGTCAAAAAATTATATAAATAGGTGGTAAGAAAGTGTAGTAAATATTATTTTTCGCCTCATGATAATACAATGAACGATGGTTACTACAGAGAGATGCAAGAATGTTTTAAAATAAGAGTTTGATTATTTGAATTATTATAAAACTTATTTGTTTATGAAAAAAGTTGCTGTTGTCGGAATACAAGGCTTACCTGCAAGTTACGGAGGTTTTGAAACCTTTGTTGAAAATCTGATAAGATACCGCATACGTCAAGATATAGAGTACACTGTATTTTGCAGTAGCGTGGATATGGATAAATCTCTTACTTACAGTCAATTGGGGGGGTAAAACTAAAATATATTAATATTAGTTCCCATGGTATTGCCGGTATATTGTATGATATTGCAAGTTTTTTGCATTGTATAAAAGATAGGTATGACACCATATTGGCGTTAGGGCCTTCGGGATGTATAATTTTGCCGTTGTTCAGACTTTTTTCTAAACAACGGTTGATTATTAATATGGATGGGTTGGAGCATAAGCGTGAAAAATGGAACTATATTGCCAGAAAAATTCTGTTGACGGACGAAAAATTATATATCAAGTATGCAGATGTGACCGTTACTGATAATAAAGCAATACAACAGTATGTTTTCAAAACTTATAGCAAGCATTCGAAGTTTATAGCCTACGGAGGCGATCATGTTAAACGCAATGTTACATCGGCATATACCGAAAATATCCTTAAAAAGTTCGGTTTGCAAAAGCAGGAATATTATATTGCGCTGTGCAGAATTGAACCTGAAAACAACTGTCATCTGATACTTGAAGCGTTTGCAAATCTTGATAAAACGTTGCTGTTTATCGGTAATTTTGACAACGGAACTTATTCGCAAAACCTTAAGAAAAAATATCAAAATACTTCAAATATTATTATCTCAAATCCTATTTATGATTTGGATACATTATTTGTATTACGTTCCAATGCAAAAGGTTACATTCATGGGCATAGTGCAGGAGGAACTAATCCGTCTTTGGTAGAGGCGATGTTTTTCGATGTTCCTGTCTTTGCATTTGATGTTATTTATAATAGGGAAACGACAGATAATTCGGCATCATATTTCAAGGATATTCTTTCTTTGCGGGACTTGATTTCATACAAGCAGACATATTCGGCAGAGAAGACCAAGCGGTTTGCCGAAGAAAATTACACATGGCAAAAAATAGTGACTCAATACGAAGCTTTATATTAGAAGATGCGAGTACCGTAAAAAAGCAAAATTATTATAGAAAATTAAAACGCCGTATTAATAAATTAATCACGCAGAATAATTTATTATTCTCGCAGATTAAAAAATTATTCACGCAGATTAGTAAAATAAAACGGCGTTTTAAATTTTTTTAACGCCGTTATTTTTTATTGAAACAAAAAGATGTTGTAACTTATTGTAACATAGGTTTCAAATCTTTTGATATTATTAAGGTGGCTTCCGTTGCAGCCTGAACCTGTTCTACCGTAAATTCAGGGTTAAGTTCGGTCAATACAATACCGTCTTTTGTTATTTCCATAACACCCATTTCGGTTATAATCATATTCACTTTACCTGCCGCAGTTAAAGGAAGCGTACATTGTTTAAGTATTTTCGGATTACCCTTTGCCGTATGTTCCATGGTAAGGATGATTTTCTTTGCTCCTTCAAGCAAATCCATTGCTCCGCCCATGCCGGGTACTTTTTTGCCGGGTATCATCCAGTTAGCCAAATTGCCTTTTTCATCTACCTGCAATGCGCCTAATATACTTGCATCGACATGTCCTCCGCGTATGATGCCGAAAGATGTAGCCGAATCAAAGGTTGCTGCACCTTCCATGGCTGTTATGTATTGTCCGCCTGCGTTTATCCATTCTCCGTCTTCTTTTCCCGGTTCAGGTGCGGCACCCATGCCCACCATTCCGTTCTCTGCCTGAAGCAATACCTTTACTCCCGGTTTCAAATAATTAGGAATCAATCCCGGAATGCCTATTCCAAGATTTACAACGTCTCCGTCCTTCAATTCCAATGCGGCACGCTTTGCTATCGTTACCTTAATCTGTTCTTTATCCATAGTATTATTGTATTTTTTTATTTGCTTCCAATTCTAAATTGTATCTTTTGAATACATGTAAATCACCTTTTGAGTCCTCGTAGCACATCGTATCAGGTGTAATGTATTTTATAATATATGTATGGTTCTTATTGGCGTAATCTTTCACGAAAAGCGAATCGCCTTTAAGTGTATAATGTCCTTTTCTTACGTGTCTGATATAAGGATAGGCTTGCGTAGTGTCAAGTTCGTATGATACATACGTCACAACACGCTTTGAAAGCAGATAATCAGTAGGTGCGTATTCCACATAGGTCATAAACGGCAAATCACCTACCACTGCATAATATTTTTCGTTTTCCATAAGGGCTAAAGTAGCGCAATCACGCCATTTACCAGCTAAATGATCGGTTTCTTTGTCTGAAAAATCCCTCTCACATGCAGTGATAAACAATGCAGGGGAGAGTATAACGGCGGCAATTAACCAATTTTTGAATTTATTTTTCATGTCGTTATTTTATTTTGATGCTTTGTTGTCTTTTATAAGTTGCATTACAGTTATTGTATCGAATACCGTATAAACAAGATATAAACTTAAATATGCAATTGCAAATTTAATATTTTTTTCCCAACCAAACACTAAAACAAGAGCAAAAACTAATGCATAAATAATAATTTTTGCTGTTTTTGTTATCATGTAAGCCTGTTCAAATTTGATTATTCCTTTCTTCGGGATGAAATATAAAAACGCCCAAAAGCCCGTTGTTACAACGTAAAACACCGCAATATAATAAGGAGCGGTCCTTATATATTCGCCGCTTACGAAAAGCCACAGCAACATTATGATAAAACAGATGCCGATTGAGAAAAAAGTTATTTTATTTAAATAATTAATAAAAGGATGTTTCTTCATGTTTGTTTGCGTTATATATTTGTTATCTTATTATTGCATTTATTTGTATCAATCTTCCTTTGTATCTTCCGCATCCTTATTTCTGTTGTTCAAATACATTATGCGGAAGAATTTTTCGTATGCCGCAATGTTTCTTTTACCGTAGAAAGTAGAATAATTCTGCATACTGATAATAAAATGTTTGTAATAAAGATTGTTCATCGCAGCAAAAGTGCTGTCCTTTGATATGCTGTCATAATAAATGAATGCTTCGTCCATATTTCCGAACTTTTTAACTGTCAGGATCTGATAAGTATTGGTAAAAAGATTGGCGCTGACGGAAAGAGACGATTCTTCGAAATACTCATCGTTGAACTTACCGATATAATCCGCCAATTGATCGGCGTCAAACTTTGAATCATCGGCAAGAAGTACGTAATAATGCATACCGTCCTTGTATTTATAAACCAAACTCTCGGCATCCAATATATCATCCCTGTTTACCGTATTTTGGTTCACACTGTCGGCAATAGAGTTTACTATACTGTCGGCAACGGACAACGGGTCGGCATTGGCAGCTGCCAGTTCACGTTCCTTATTGTATTTAATGTCAAAATCTTTCAGATTATAATTGTCCGCAAGATACTGAAGCTGTTTTTCAATAACGGGCGTAACTTCCGAAGACGGATGATTGAAGATTATCATATTCAGATTATCGGCAAGAGAATCCGCTCCGTACAATTTTCCTTTCGAAAGGGCTGCCACATATTTCAATCTCGGTATGTAAGGTCCCGCTTTGATTTGAGCAATTGCATCTTCGGCTGCATTGATTGCGCTTTGAAACTCTTTATTTGCGTAATAACCGTAAGCCTTTGCGTAAAGCGAATCCTGTGCAGCCATAGCCTCGTCGTTATTATCCCAGAATGACGGATTTTCCAGCATCATAGCAAACTCACTCTCGGGATATTCGTTCAGAATCTTCTTTTTGTAGTATTCCGATGCGGGATAATTGCCCAAAGCATCGTATTCTTTATACAAATGATAGGAAGAAGGCAATACGTTTTTGTGTTCCGGATAACGTTTATGCAGTTCAAGGAATGTTTCCACCGATTTCTCCATATTATTTATTCCCTGCCAGAATATATATCCCGCTTCCAACAGTGCATTGGCTGTCTGTTCGTGCGCAATTGCTTTTTGTTCATCCGTATAAGGGATGTCCTTGGTGTAATATTCCTTTTTATCAGGAGTAAGAGTCGCAGAAGAAGTTGCCGTTGAATCACCCGAAGACAAACTGTCTTCTTCGTTTTCCGCCGTTAAGTCTTCGTCT
This sequence comes from Bacteroidales bacterium, assembly GCA_017633985.1. Lineage (GTDB taxonomy): Bacteria > Bacteroidota > Bacteroidia > Bacteroidales > P3 > Scybalousia_A. Next base: position 128,004 of record JAGBOF010000019.1, on the reverse strand, counting down.
TCGAATCCTATCTCTTCTTTTTGCTCCAAACGCCAATTATCTTCCAATGCACGCTTGCCCCAACGGCGTTCAAACTCTATTTTACCGCTTTGTACCGTTGTCGGATTGTCAAAATAAAACGACGAGCGGTTTTGTTGCGAATATTGGTTGAAATTATTTATCTGCGCATTCCTTTGGGCAATTGCTTTTTCCAATTCTTCCTGCTTTTTCTTTTTCTCCTGCTCGAAATTATAAGCGTCTATCCATCCCTGAATCTTTTTGTCCAACTCCTCCTTCGGCAATTCACTCAAAGCAAGCAACGAATCCCACTTCTCAATAATGTTAAGATTGCTTACCAACGTACTCAATACCCTTTGCCTGTCGGTAATACGCCTGAAATCAGGATGGTCTTTGCCCATTAAAGTTATTGCCGTGTCGTAATACATACATGCTTTGGGGTAATTTTCAAGCGTATCATAATAAACGTCGGCTGCACGTATTGCCGAAGCAATTTTTTGCGTAGTATTGTTCTTTGAAGCGCTGACGCTTTGTTCCCATTTCTTACAAGCAACGGTCATGTTGCGGTTACGGAAATATATTTCGCCTATTGCATAATATATCTGGTCTTGGTAATCCCTGTTGATTTCCTTATCAAGCATGTCCTCCAACTCCTGGACAACCTTAACCGCACGTCTGTCACCCATATCAAAGCAAAGAGCCTGATTAAGCTTCGAAACAAACTGCATATTGTAGTCTTTGGCTTTGCGGTAAGATTTCTGAAAGCACTTATATGCCGCTTCATAGTCTTTATCAGCCAAATAAATCTGTCCTTTTATGAAATAAATACGCGCATCCTGCTGATTGGTGAAAATTTTCTTCTTTCTCAAATTCAATTTCTCCGTTGCAGCCAATTCCCTGCCCGCCTGAATATCGTTTTCAGCCCAAACAATGTACATAAAGTCCTTAAGACTTTTGTCGGCACGCTTTTCTTCGATTGCTTTGCGCACTTCCTTAAGCACTATTTCGCTTTCCGAGGTTTTGTTTTGCTTTGTGTAAGTCAAAGCCAGCCATATCATCGGCTCATATATGCTTTTTGTTTTCTTCCAATTGCTGATAACGTATTTGAAAGCGGCTTCCGCACCGATAAAATCCCTGTTTAAAAGACAACTTTTGCCGATTAACAGATAGGCATCGTCAATCTCCGGATTTTTTTCCATGCCTTTTATCCTCATGGAGTGTTTTTTTATTGTTTTGGAGGATTTTTCGATGGCTCGGTCGGTGTTTGATTTTATCATTTGGGCGGTTTTCTCATCGGGAATCTTAATTATGGGAAGTATTCTCGTAAAATCGTCCTTGTAATTGTCCTCAACCGTTTTTACCGCTTGCTTATAAGACTCTTTGCCGTTAAAAAGGGCGTTGTAATGAGCTGTTATCTGATGGTATTTACGGTTTTGCCACTTGTCTTTCTGCGTTGAACAACCAACAATCACGCATATAGCCGCCAACGTGCACAGTATTACGGCTGCGGATTTGCAAAATCTGTTATTTATATATTGTTTTAAGGCTTTCAATTCATTAAATTTTCATATTAAAACGCAAAAATACAACATTAATTATAATTTCACGCTGTTTTTTTGATGAAAAAAGTTTGCTTTAATCGGTAAAATTATTGCCTTGCGCCTTTTTGCCGCCGCCCCGTGGCGTATTAATTTGAAAAAAACAGTTTTTTTGACTCAAAAAAACTGTTTTTTTAGGGTAAAAAAAGGGTTTTTTCTGAAATAAAACGGCACGGGGCGTCAGATATACGCTTTAGGGCAGGGATAAATCAACTGCGGGCTGTAAAATTTTTACAAAAAATGATGCCGTTTTATTGGAGTGTCAAAAAAAATTACTAATTTTGCACCTTACAACTTAAGTTAAGTAATAACATTTTAACACAAAAATAAAAGAAAATGGCAAGAGTAAGAGCTTTCAAGGGATTTCGTCCCCCTGTAGAGATTGCAGAAAAATTGCAAGCACAACCATACGACGTTATTAACAGTGAAGAAGCAAGGGAATTGGCAAAAGACAACCCTTATTCGTTGCTTCACATCACTAAAGCCGAAATAGATTTGAAAGAAGGTACGCCGAGCAACGCTCCTGAAGTATTTGAACAGGCTGCCAAGACATATAACGATTTCAAAGCAAAGGGCTGGTTGGTTCAGGATAAGGAACCTAAACTTTATATATATGCCCAAACCATGGACGGCAGGACTCAATACGGTATTGTAGGATGTGCTTACGCAGAAGATTACGTTGAGGGAAAAATTAAGAAACACGAATTGACCCTTAAGAAAAAAGAAGCCGAAAGACAGGTGATTATAGACGTTACCAACTCTAATTTGGAGCCTGTTTTCTTTGCTTATCCTGACAATAAGGAAATTGACGCAATCGTTGAAGGTATTGTAAAGAACGAAAAACCTGTTTATGATTACGTTGCAAAGGAAGACGGTTTTGGTCACACGTTCTGGGTAATCAATGATGCGGCTAAAATCAAAAAGATAGAAGAAATCTTCGATAAGGATATACCTTATTTATATATTGCCGACGGTCACCACAGAAGTGCAGCAGGTGCTAACGTGGGAATGGAGAGAAAAGCAAAGAATCCTAACCATACGGGAGAGGAAGAGTACAATTACTTCATGGCTGTTATATTCCCTGCATCCCAATTGCATATTATAGACTACAACCGCGTAGTTAAAGATCTTAACGGATTGAGTGAAGCAGATTTTATCAAGGCTGTTGAAGAAACTTTCACCGTTGAAAAGATGGGTGCGGAGATATACAAACCTTCGAAGTTGCATGAATATTCCATGTACTTGAACGGATTCTGGTACAAATTGAATGCAAAAGACGGTACGTACGATGCAAACGACCCTATCGGAGTTTTGGATGTAAGCATATTGTCCGAAAATGTTCTTGACAAGGTTTTGGGTATTAAAGACCTTAGAACTGACAAGAGAATAGATTTCGTAGGCGGTATCAGAGGACTTGGCGAATTGAAACGCAGAGTTGACAGCGGTGAAATGAAGGTTGCTTTCGCTCTTTATCCTGTTTCGATGAACCAATTGATGGAAATAGCAGATACGGGCAACATTATGCCGCCTAAATCCACTTGGTTCGAACCTAAATTAAGAAGCGGTCTTGTAATTCATGAATTACAATAATATATATAATATGAAGGCGGCGGCAATTTATTTTACCGCCACCTTTTTGTTTGTTTTTATATTTTCCGGTTGTGGTAATAATGATAATCAAAAGGAAGAATTACCGCAGGAGGAAGTGATTCCGTATTCCCCTTTGCAGACATATATTCATGCAAATATAGGGGAAACGCTTTGGACGGATACATTGCTTGGTACATGTTATGTAAAGATACCTCAATATGATAATCCGTCGTGGTTTGATGTTGTTTTGTCTTCGGATGATTTGAATTCTCCGCAGACAAAGGTTATAAAAAACTATTTTTATTTACATGTAAACATGCCGCAGGTTAAAAGCGGTTTTGAATTTAACGCACCCGTTGTTTTTTACGGCGGATTTAATATAATTTATTACGAAAACAAACTCACAACAAGTGAGAGTGCAGAATTTTCTTTATATATGACTTCGTCATCAGGGCAGATTGTTGTTACGGAGAATGACGGAGAGTATTTATCAGGATATTTTGAAGGAGTATTGACTAACGGTGTTAATACCGAAGACAAAAGAATCAGTACGGTTAGGTTTAACAAAGTTCCGGTTAGTTTAGCCAAGTAAATTATTACCATAATTACATTGACAGAGCATGTTATTAAACTTTCAAAATGCCAGATTGTCTAAAAAACGTAGTTTTCGGACAAATTAAAATTGGAAAATAATATAATTAAACAATAAATAAAATGAAAAATTTCAGAAAAATCATTTTCAAATCAGTGCTTTTAGGGTTTGTGCTGATGTTTTCATGGAATGCCATGGCCGTTCCTGCTTATAACAAAGCTATAACGGTTAAACAATCTAACGGAAAAACCCTTACCTATTTCCTTTACGGAGACGAACATGTATCATGGGCAAGAACATTGGACGGATACACGGTTATGCACAATGCCGAAGGCGATTTGGTTTATGCCGTAACCGACCAAAGCGGTGATATGGTTATGTCTTCGGTTATTGCAAGTGATGAGAATATCCGTTCAAAGGAAGAAAAAAGTTTTGTATCTTCTTTAAATAAAGAGATATTCTATTCAGACGCACAGTTAAAACAATTGGAAGCAAGCCGTTTGAATACACAGGAGATTATAAAATCCAAACCTGTGAAAGCTTTCACTAAAAAGGATCCTAAATTTTTGGTAGTCTTGGTTAGCTATTCCGATGTGGAGTTCGGCGAAACCAATGCCGAATTATTTAAACACCAAATACAGGATTCCGCTTATACTGACAGAGGTTATACGGGCAGTGTGAGAGATTATTTTGCAGACCAGTCGTATAATACCATTGATCCGCAGTTTGACGTTTACGGACCTATAACTCTTCCGCAGACAAGGTCTTATTATGCAGGTAACAATAACTATAATTCCTGGCAAATGGTACGTGATGCCGTTAAGATATTGGATACATTGGAAGATGTAGATTTCTCGGTATACGATAACGATGATGACGGTATTGTGGATTTGGTTCACGTTATTTACGCAGGACAAGGAGCCAATACATCGGGTAACAGAAATGCGCAGGTATGGCCTCATATGTCCCAATTATCCGTTGTAGTAACATTGGACGGCAAGAGATTCCGTACATACGCTTGTTCTTCCGAACATAACGGCAATGCTTCGGTAGTGGACGGAGTAGGAGCAGTATGTCATGAGATGGGACATGCTTTCGGTTTGCCTGATATGTACGATACAGGCTACAGCGGAGCTGTCCATCCTGCATCTTGGGACATTATGGCGGCAGGTTCTTACAACAACAACTCCAAAACGCCTCCTTATTATTCAATGGTGGAACGTGATATGTTGGGTTGGGGTAATATCATTACTCTTGAAGAAGGTACGCATAATCTTTATCCTATTGCTGACAGCAATACCGCATACAAAATCCATCTTGACAAAAATGAATATTTGATGTTCGAATACCGTAACCATGATAAATGGGACGCATATATACCTGGTGTAGGTATGTTGGTATGGCATGCCGATACTTCACAGTTTGTTAATTGGATTTACACCAATGACGTGAACGGAAATGCAGATGACAGAGGTTATTATATAGAATGTGCAGGTGATGAGAAGAATCTTGAAACGCCGTCCACACCTTATCCTGGTAGTTTGGGCATAACAGACATTCCTTACTTCTATATGACGGACGGAACTGCCGTTGACGGAAATATTGCAGACATACATTATGACGGTACTGCTGATTCTACTATCATATTTACATACAGAAACCATCTGCCAGTCCGTTTTGATTTGGAAGTAAGCGATATAACAGTATCTTCAGCAACTGTCAGCGGATCATTCTCTGCTGATGAAGGAACGGAATATGAAGAAAAGATTCTGCAATACAAGAAACATTCATTAAACAGCTATACTTCGGTGGACATTACCGATGATGAATTTACTTACCAATTAAATGATTTGGAAATAAGCACATCTTACGACATCCGTTTGGTTGCCAAAGTAAATTCCCAATATATTTACAGTGTTGAACAGACATTCCATACAGCTTGTTCCGAAGGTGCAATAGACGTATACCCATGGGATGACAGTTTTGAGGACGGCGTTGATTGTTGGACGCAGGAATCTACCACCAAGGCATCGTGGAAAGTGTCCACATCCGCTATCGGAGGCAATTTAAGACCTTACGGAGGTAAGCAAGTTGCCGAACTGAAGTTCACAAGTTCCGAACGTTCCAATTCTTCTGCACGTTTGATATCCCCTGTATTTGATTTAAGCGGTTATGAATCTGCAAAATTATATTTTGCCTATGCAGCTTATTCAGGTGCATCAGCTCCTTTGGTTGTTTATTACAGAACTTCACCGGAAGGTTCATGGACAAGATTGAAAAATGAGGCCAACACTAACTCCGGATACTATTCCATAAATTGGAAAAGGGATTCTATCGCTATACCTGAATTGAGTTCTACATTGCAAATCTCTTTCGTAGGAACTGATAATGCAGGTTACGGAGTTGCATTGGATGCCGTAAGAATCAAAACCGAAAGTTCGGTAGGTTTAAACGATGCAGCAGCAAATGAAATCAACTTTAAGGTTATACCTAATCCGTCTGACGGTGATGCAACCGTAGCATTAGGAGAGGTTGAAGATAATTCAGTGATGACGGTTTGCGATGCTTTGGGAAGAATACTTTATTCCCGTACATTGACAGGCGGACAAAAAACCGCAGAACTTAAATCTTCGGAATTGGAAAGCGGAGTTTATTACATTAAAGTTGTAAGCGGTAATAAAGTTTATACGGAAAAATTCATCAAACGCTAAATACGTTTGATGAATCAGCCGTAAAAATGCGCACGGCTATATTGAATAATTACGGACGGTACTAACGGTTAAATGGCAGTACCGTCCGTATTATTTTTGTTATTTTACACTTAATTCTTGTGTGTTTTTACAGTGAAAAATATGCATATGAATCACATTGTATATCAATCGGTTACAAAAAGACGCCGTTTCAGGAAAATAATCAGCCTGATTAATAAAATAATCAGGCTGATTAATAAAATAAAACGGCGTTTTAATTTACTGAAACGCCGTCTTATTTTTCAATGATATTGCTTGGAAAAATTATTTCTTAATTTCTTCCATATATTTTATGGCATCCAAATTGGAAACCGACAGTGCATTCAGTAATTGCGGCTTTATCATAAATGTTTTTCCGTTTTTAACGGCAGACAAAGAGTGATGCTGCGGTGCAGTCACGAATTTTTCGTAATTGTTTTCGGGAATGATTATATAATCGGGGTCTTTTGCCGTCAGTTCATCAAGGCTTATAGACATTTCTTTACTTTGTGCGGCAATGTTTCGGTATCCCGCAATGTTTAATATGTTACCTATCAAAGTATTGTCATTGATAGTTGTCTCGCTTTTAGGGAAAAATCCTATGGCAAAGAATACCGTCGGTTTGTTTTGGGTTTGCGACATGTCAATACTCTGAAATTTCTCCTTGGTTTTGGCGTTTATTTCTTTGGCTTTGTCATCCATGTTGAATATTTTGCCGAAAAGTTCCGTCGCTGCGTAGATTTCTTCAAATTTCTTATTGTCCTGAAAGATTACAATAGGGATTTCATGCCTTTGGAAGAACTCCAAGAATTGCGGATGCAGCAATGTAGATGCTATAACCAGGTCGGGATTCAATGAAAGCAACGTATTGGTGTCAATATCAAACACCGCACCTACTTGAGGTATTGATTGGATTTGTTCAGGTAGCAAACAGAAATAACTTCTTCCCGCAAGTTTGTCCTGAATACCGAATTCATAGAACAATTCGGCTATGCCCGGCGAAAGACAAATAACTTTATCGGTTTGTGCAGGTATTTTGACCTGACGTTGTTGCATGTCGGTAATTTTTCTTGTACCGTCCGAACATCCGCTTACTGCTATAATGATCGCAGCAATGACGGAAATGCTTAAAAGTTTCGTATATATTTTCATATTTTTATAAAATTTAACATTATAACGTAAGAAAATGAAAAAAATTTGTATTTTTGCAAAATAATTACATTAAAAAATTCTAATCTGAAAATGACAAAACAAGAATTATTGAGCCAAACTATTGAACACATTGACATTAAAAAGATTGATTCTACGGAACTGATCAATGCAATGGGCAAAATGTCTTTCGCATCACGTGATACTGCCGATGCAGCCAACATCTTTGAGATGATGATGGAAGATAAAGAGTGTTCAACGATACTTACCTTGGCCGGCAGTACTTCTGCCGCAGGATGTATGCAGGTTTACGTTGATATGGTACGCAGTAACATGATAGACTGTGTCGTTTCTACCGGAGCATCAATAATAGATATGGATTTGTTTGAGGCTTTGGGTTTCAAACATTATAAAGGCACTCCGTTTATCAGCGATATGGAGTTGAGGGATAATTATGTTGACAGAATTTATGACACGTTTATCGACGAAGAAGAGTTGCAAATATGCGATAAAACCGTCAAAGAAATTGCCGATACGTTGGAGCCGCGTCCTTATTCTTCAAGAGAATTCATTAAAGAGATAGGTAAATGGCTTGCAGCGGGAAATGCCAAGAAAAAAGACTCACTTATTCAGGTTTGTTACGAGAATAACGTTCCTATTTTCTGTCCTGCATTTTCTGATTGCTCTGCAGGTTTCGGTCTTGTGATGCATCAGGTTGCCAATCCTGATAAACATGTCAGCATTGACTCCGTTAAGGACTTTTTGGAATTGACTAATATCAAGATTGCAGCAGGAACGACAGGTTTGTTTATGATCGGCGGCGGTACTCCGAAGAATTTTGCACAGGATACGGTTGTTTGTGCCGAAGTTTTGGGACACGAAGTTGATATGCATAAGTATGCAGTCCAGATAACGGTGGCTGACGTAAGAGACGGCGCATGTTCTTCTTCTACATTGAAAGAAGCAGGCTCTTGGGGTAAGGTTTCTCCTACTTATGAGCAGATGGTGTACGCAGAGGCAACTACTGTTCTGCCTTTAATAGCATCATACGTTTATCATAAGGGCGAATGGAAGACCAGAAAGAAAAGAGAATTTGCAAAATTGTTTAAATAAAAAAGCAAATAATTGGTTTAATACAATAAGTCCGCATTGTAAGTTATTCACATGCGGATTTATTTTTTCGTTATTTCTTTTTACGGACGGGGATAGTTGTAAAACTAAATTGGTTTGCCGTAATAACGGCATTTTTTGTCTGTTTGATAGATAAAACCTATGCAAGGATAGGTAAAATTTGCGTATGGCGGCGGTTTTACGGCGTTTTATATAATAAATGTGTCAAAAGACAGTTTATATTATGTGAAAAACAATGTTTTGAAGTGTTTTTTATAAAAATTATAAGGCGTTATATGCCTGTATAAAGGTGAGAAAAGAGATTATTATAATAATGTATAAAATTAAAGTATTATGTTAGAAATAGGAAGTAAGGCTCCGTATTTTGAAGGTGCGGACGAAAACGGCAATCTTGTGAAATTGACGGATTTTAAAGGTAAGAAACTTGTTTTGTATTTCTATCCGAAGGATTCAACACCCGGATGTACGGCAGAGGCCTGCGATTTGCGGGACAATTATCAGCGTTTTTTGTCATTGGGTTATGAAGTTTTGGGCGTAAGTAAGGATTCGCAGGCATCGCACAAGCGTTTTATCGAAAAATACAATCTGCCTTTCCATTTGATATCCGATACCCAGACAACCGTTTTGCAAGCTTATCAGGCATGGGGCGAAAAGAAAATGTACGGAAAGGTATCCGTCGGAACAATACGCACAACCTATGTAATAGATGAGCAAGGTATTATAATTGATGCCATAAATAAAGTCAATACCAAGGCTCATACCCCTCAAATATTAAAGGAAAACGGGGCTGAATAACCCATTCAAAATGCCTTTGCAGCTTATTGAATAACACAATGTTACAAGAGGCTAAATTTTTAAGCCTTAAAAATTTTTTAATACGGCGTTTTAATTTACTGAAACGCCGTATTAATTTGCTGAAACGCCGTCTTATTTTTCGGTGATAATATCGTGCTGATTTAAACGGTAATTTTGCCGTACAAAAATGCGGTAATTCCGCTATGAAACGTTGTAATTAAGTTTTGTATTGACAGAGGAATTCAGATTTTTTGAGAAGATACGGTTTAAAATCTCTTTGGCAAATCCGTGTTTTTTGCAATAAGAATGGTACGTATCCTTTTGCAGGGAAAAATCCTTATTGAAAATCTCCTGCGGAGAGATATAAACATACGTATAATCCAAAACAATACTTTCATTGTTGGTTTGCTTTGTCAAATCCGCTTTGTCGGGGCAGATTAACGTTATATTACGTTTTTTACACTCTTCTTTGAGCTTGCCGAGCGTAGCATCATAATTGTCAATTATCGTTTGCCATGAAAAATCGGCATATTTACTTTGACCGATCTTCTGAACGGGTCTTAATTGCAGTATATCGATTGAATATTGCCCCAATACGTCAAAAAAATCAGCAAGTTCCAAACAATTATCACTATTGACGGTATAATTAATACGCAGTTTAAAGTCTTTGAATTCCTTTTTCAGTTCCGTGATATATGACATTGCCTGCGTGAATTTGTCAAACGATCCGTTTTCCATCAGATATTCGTATGTGGATTGTTTGACTCCGTGAAGCGAAACGGTTATTTCATTTAGTCCCAAGGCGGCATATTGCCGTAAGTCGTCTTTTTGCAGCAGATTTGCATTGGTTGTCATGGATATATAGGGAACCGAATACTTTTTTGCAAGGGAAATGATTTCAGAAAGGTTATTGTACATTGTCGGTTCGGCTCCGCAACCAATCTGCAACTTGAGTGCGTAAGGGAAAAACCTGTCTGCAATCAGTCTTATGTCTTCCTGTGAGAGTTTGCCGCGGAGTTCTTTACGTCTGTTGTCATCGGAAAAATAGCACATGCGGCAGCGCAGATTGCAGGCAAGAACAGGATCAAGGAAAATGCCGTAATAGCGTTTTTTCATCTGATGCAAAACCAATATTCCTGCAAGTTTAAGCCGTGAAGACTTTATTAATCTGTTTGCCTTGATAAGATTGTAGACGTTCATCAGAATGGATATTGCATAAGTCCGGTGTCCGATATACAGAATCCGATGTATTATTGTTTATCTCGGTTGTAATGCGGCATTTGTTCGGGTATAACCAAAGAAATCTCCACCAAACCGCCGAAATCTCCGTTATCTTTAAACCAAGGTGCTTGATAGATCAGTTTTTTTTGTCCGTTTTTGGTTATCGTATACGCATTGACTTTTTGGTTTTCAATTATGTCTTTGATTATTGCATTGCTGCGGTCATTGTGGCAGCCTTTAATGTCTTTGCCTACGACGGTTTTTGTAACGTCTTTGAGATTCACTCTTTTGGAATGCAGATTCATATCAGTGAATATGCCGTTTTCGTCAGTTACGGTGATTGCCGCTTCTTTTAATCCGTTAGCCCAGTCTTCCATTTCTGTTATGTATTATGTAATATGTACTATATAGTATGTATCTATACCTCCGTAAGGCTATATTACATACTATATAGTACATATTACGTAAAATTTATTTTACGTTCAATGCTGCCAATGCGATGGAATAAGTCTTCGTATTTATAGAGTCGCCTCTTGAAGACAATACGCAAGGAACTTTTGCTCCCACAACCATTGCTGCAAGTTCTGCACCTGCGAATTTAGTAGCCGTTTTGTAGAAAACATTTCCAGGTTCAATTGCCGGCCATACCAAACAATCGGCATCACCTGCGACAACGGAATCCAATTTCTTTATTTGAGCGGATTCTTTATCGATTGCAACGTCCATAGCCAACGGTCCGTCAACTATAGCACCCTTTATCTGTCCGCGTTTGTTCATAGCGGCTATCAAAGCAGCGTCAACGCATGCTGGCATTCCCTCCAACATCTGTTCTGTTGCTGCAATCATTGCAACTTTAGGACATTCGATACCCAAAGAATGCGCAGTGTTGATAACATAACCTACGATAGCTTTCTTTTGTTTGAAATCCGGAGCAGGGATAATTGCAACGTCAGAGGTGATAAGCAATTTGTGATAAGCAGGAACTTCGAATACGGATACATGTGACAATACCGGTTTGCCTGCAGGCATCAAACCACCTTCTTTTGCAAGTATTGCTCTCATGTATTTATCAGTAGAGCAAAGACCTTTCATTAATATTTGACCTTTACCTTCATTGATTAAAGCAACTGCAGTTTTTGCTGCCTTGGTTTCATCGGCTTCCTGGACGATTTCTTTGTATTTGTTAATGTCAATGCCTTCTGCCTTACAGGTGGCTTCAATAGTAGGACGGTCTCCCACTAATATTACATCAACTATACCTTCGTCAATAGCCTTACTTGTTGCTCCTAAAGTGTGGCTGTCATTTGCGTAAGCGGCAACGAGAGTTTTTTTGCCTTTTGCTTTTGCTGCTGCAATAATTTCAGTTAATTTCTGCATTTTTTTGTTAATTATATTACTTTTATTATTTAAGATTGTTTTTATGTAGTCAAAAATTCTGATTTAAAGAATAAAAACCGTATCCTTTAACAAAACGGGTGCAAAATTACTTCGTTTTATTGAATTTGCAAAATAAAAAATTACTATTTTTGCAAAAAAAACGATGCAGATGAATGAAAGTAAAATAATTTTGCGTGCAGTTGAGATAAAGGATATTGATTTAATATATAAATATGAAAATGATATTGATGCATGGACGGGCGGCATTAATTCAAGATTTTGTTCGGAATATGCAATAGAGCAATATGTCCTGTCATCACAAAATGAAAGTGCTTTTTCCCAACAACAGATAAGATTAATGATAGATGTTGATGTCAGCGGAACATTGCAAACGGTTGGGTGTGTTGATTTGTACGACATAGACGTGCGTAATTCCAAAGCGGGGGTAGGAATCTATATTGATAAAGCATTCCGCAGAAGGAATTATGCGTCAAATGCGGTTATGGAATTGACAAATTATGCGTTTAATATATTAAATCTTCATCAACTGTATGCATTTGTCGGAAAGGATAACATATATAGTAATAATGTTTTTGAGAAATGCGGGTTCTTTAAAACGGCAGCTCTTACCGATTGGTTGAAAAGCGGTAATGACTATACGGATGTGAATGTTTTTCAGAAGATAAATTGAGATATAAAAATATTTTAATGCATTAATATTGTTTTAACGGGAAAAATTACTATCTTTGCAACCTGATTGTTCGTTATGACAAAAGGAAAGATAATAAGAAAGATACTGAAAATTACAGGACGGGTATTATTAGGAATATTTATATTCGTTTGGTTGGTTGTGGCACTTATAAATACTACGCCTGTGCAGTCTTTTTTAGCAGCAAGAGCCAGTGAATTCTTTTCTTCTCAATGGAATACCAAGGTTGAAATACGGGCATTGAGCATAACACCTTTCATAAATGCCGGCATCAAAGATATATATGTAGAAGATTTGAATAAAGACACCCTTTTGTATGCAGGATATTTGGAAGCAAACTTAAGTGAGATTCCTACAGGACCGCATGTTAAGGTAAAAAATGTTTTGTTGGAAAACGCCGTATGCCGATTGATAGAAAAGGATAAGAAATTTAATTTTCAGTTTATAATAGATTATTTCTCTTCAGACAAACCAAAAGAAAAGAAACCTTCTTCATCTCCTTTTATTTTGGAAGTAAAAGATTTAAAGTTGAAGAATGTAAATTTCGTTTTAGCCGATAAAGATAAGAAAACACCTGTTCAAAAGGGTTTATTTGCCTCCAACCGCATTGTATGTAATGATATAGACATGCATGTCAAGGATTTTTATATGAAAGGTCTTGATATAGGTGCGGAGTTTTTGCATTTACAAGCGCGGGAACGTTGCGGAATCGCATTAAAGGAAATGAAAGGCAAAGTAAAATTTTCAGAAAAAGGTCTTTCTTTGCAGCAAATGTTTATACAGACGGATGATTCGGAATTAATGTGTGATGTAAGTATGGCATCGAGTTCATTTAAATCATATTCATCTTTCGTTGATTCTGTCTATTGTGATGTAAATATATATAAAGGAAGTTATATTAATCTTAAGGATGCTTGTTATTGGAACGAAAAAATACAAGGAGCAAACCAAACCGTAGATTTGACATGTGATATATCAGGTAAAATAAGTGATTTAGTTATTAAATCTTTTGATTTAACAACCATGAACACTCATGTCAATACTTACGGAATAATTAAGGGACTTACGGATATTGACAATACGTTATTTAATATTCATATAAACGACATAACGACTTCTGTTGAGGATTTCAATAATTGGAATTTAGGCTCATTACTTCCTGAAATGACTTTGCCTGACATGCTTACAGGATTAGGAGTCGTTAATATTATGGGAGAATTCGAAGGCAAGACGGACAACTTTTTATCTACGCTTGCCATAGTTACTGATTTAGGTTCGGTGGATGTAAAAGCATCAGCGGTTACTTCTTCGGGCAGACAAACTGAATATACCGCAGATATAGTTTCTTCGCGTATTAATGCAGGACATATTATTGACAATACGATGTTGGGAAATACGTCTTTGGACGTTCATGCGGAGATTGTAGGAACCAATCCTGCGGAAATGAAAGGTGCTTTGACTGCCAGATTGAAGAATTGTCATTTTAACGGTAATGATTATAATGATATATGCGTAAACGGCACGGTAAACGGTTATGATATAAACGCAACAGCAAATATAAAAGATGAGTTTATAAATCTTAACGCCGATTGTTTTATCAATTATAAAGGAAAACCTACTGCCAGACTGGATGCGGATATATCGGATTTGGATTTACACAGAATGAACTTTGTTTCTTTTGCCGATACCAATACGGTTATTGCAGCAAAAATCAAAGGCGGTATTTATGAATTTGATATAAATAACTTGAATTGCGGTTTGGATTTGACGGATATCGAAGTAAAAACTTCAGACAACAAATTTGAACTTGATAATATCAGCTTGATTACCGTGAACAATGAAGACAAGAATGTGGTTTTGGTAAAAAGCGATATTATTGATGCAGATATAAGCGGCAAATACACGTTGTCTTCAATATCGAATGATGTTAATTACTTTTTGAATAAATATATTCCTGATTTTTCGGCAGTAATTGCTTCTGCAGATTCCGTTGCAGGAGATAAACCTCAAAAAAAAGAGCCTAATACTAAAACTTCAAAGCAGGAAGTATATCCTGAAGATTATATTGCAGAATCTGACGTTAAATTTAAAATAGATGTCAAAGACATAGAGTTGATACGGTCTTTGTTTGATTTGAATGTGTATCTTCCCGAGAAACTTGGTCTAAACGGAGGAATAAATAAAGATACTTTATTGTATTGTGAGGTCAATGCACCTGCGGTTTATTATTCCGATATGAAAATAGAGCAGGCGGAGATTAATCTGCAAACTTATGGTAAGCAGATCGGTTTGGATATAAATATGAATGAATTTGCCCTTTCGGATTCTCTTATATTTAAGGATATTGTTATTCAAAGCGAAATAGATTCTGCAGATATAGGTTTAAAGCTTCAATTGTATCAAAAAGGAGATTCTTCCACCAATGCACAGTTAGAATTTAATTCGGTTATAGATTCCAAAGGTTTGCAGGGAAGTTTCAACAATACGGCATTCAGCATTCAGGGTACAAAGATAAATTTGAATAATTATCATTTAATAGGAGTTGCCGATAAGCATGTTTCGGTAATGAATTTGGTGTTATCTTCGGCTGCAAGTTCTATTGTTATTGACGGTGCGGTATCTGACAACGGCATATTAAAGTGTAAATTTGACAATGTGGATTTATCGCTTGTCAATCCGTTCATATCTTCAATGGGTATGAGTGTTTACGGCACTTTGAATAAGGATGTAATTCTCAAAGATATTCTTAATTCGTTTACTTTTACTTCCGATTTGGAGATAACGGAACTTTCCTTCAATGACGTATATCTTGGACAGGCCTGGTTGAATGTTAACAATAATGTATCTCCTGATATATTTAATACCGATATAAAATTTTTGTATCAGACGGAAAACAAAGACATAGTCCCTTTACAAGTATTGGGTACAGTGGCTCCTTACGCAGAAGATCAGCAGTTGGATCTGAATGTTAATATGCAAAATTTCTCCCTTTCTATAATCAAAACTTTTATTGCTTCGTTTGCATCGGATGTGGAAGGGTCTTTGTCCTGCGAGAACTTAACTGTCAAAGGCAAATTGTCTTCTCCCGACATTCAGGGGGTAATCCATTGCAACAATGCCGCTATGAGAGTTAATATGTTGAATACGAAATATTGGTTAAATGACGATATATCCATTGACAACAACAAAATAAGTTTCAATGATTTTGTTTTGAAAGATGCGGAAAGCAACAAAATTACGGTAAACGGCGATGTGTCACACAATAACTTCACTTCGTTTGACATAAACCTCAATGCCGTTGCCGATAAAATTAAAATCTTGGATACCAAAGCGGGTAACGGCGAGATGTATTACGGAACGGCTTATGCATCTGCCAATGTCACTCTGACGGGAGACAGCACCATGATAAACATATCGGGGAGTGCCAAAACCGAACCGGGAACCTCGCTTACCGTTCCTGTAACCAGCAAGGAAAGTGCGATGGAAAACGAGTTTATAACGTTCATTGATTTGAATGCCATAGCAGACAGCGTCAATAAGAGTATAAACAAAGACAATCAAGTGCAATCCATGGGTTACAATATAGACATTGATTTGAATGTAAACCCTAATGCCAAACTTTATATTCCTATGGATTTTACCCAGCTGACAGGTAATTTAGCTGCAGCGGGTAACGGAGATTTGAAAATAGCGATGAATTCCGACGGAAAGTTTTCCATGATAGGCGAAGTGGCGATAGATAACGGTACATTCATATTCAAGATAATGGACGTTATGGAAAAGAAATTTATATTGCAACAAGGCGGAACCCTTACATGGAGCGGTGATCCTGCGGGAGGTGTTTTGGATGTTACGGCAATATATAAAACAAAAGCATCGTTGGCTTCCTTACTCGGTAACTCGAATACCAAACCTGTGGATGTTGAAAGTATTATCAGGTTGTCGGGTGTGATGACCAATCCGCAGCCTTCGTTTGATATAAATCTGCCAAGTACCGACGAGCAGACAGCCGAGCAGGTTTTTATGTATATTGACAAAAGCAGTGAGAAGGCAATGTTGGAGCAAACAGCAAGTTTACTGTTGACCAATCAGTTCTATTATTCGCAAGGCGGCTATCAAACCGAAGCATTGCAGTCAGGAGTTACATCATCACTTATGGGCGTGGCATTTTCACAGCTTTCGGGTATGCTTACCAATATGGTTAAGGTAGTTGATGTCGGACTTAACTATACTTCGGGCGGTACGGGTGACAATTTATCGGACCAATTGGATGTCAATCTTTCAAGATCTTACGGCAAATGGGAAGTTGAAGCCAATGCATCGTTCGGAGGAACGAGTATGACAAGTAATACATCCGACGGTTCGCAGATAATAGGGGATGTTTTATTGAAATATAAATACAATAACAATTTAAGTTTTGAGGCGTTCAACCATTCCAACGCCAATGACTTTACAAAATATAATGTATCCCCGTACACGCAGGGCGTGAGGGTCGCATACAAAAAAGAATATGAGAGAGTGAAGGACATATTTGCCCGTAAAAAGAAGCAGAACGCTTTGCCGTAAAAATAATACGGTGTTTTAAAAAATTAATCTGCGTGATTAATAAAATAATCAGCGAGAATAAAAAATTATTATCGCAGATTAATTTCGGAAAGCGGCGTTTTAATTCAGCGGGAAGGCTTAAAAACGGAATGATTTGATAATGAGATAATAATAAATAGAGTTAAAATACAGTAACAAAACAAATAAAAATCGGAAAAACTATGAAGAAATTAGCATTGGTTATCCTTATGGGCATATACGCATTGATGCCTGTTGCAAAAGCTGATGAAGGCATGTGGCTTTTGATGTTTATGGACCAACAGACCTACAAGGATATGAAAGCAAAGGGACTGAAACTGTCCTCAAAACAGATTTACGACATCAACAACGCCTCTTTGAAGGATGCGATTATACAATTCGGAAGAGGATGTACGGGAGAAATTGTATCGGATCAGGGATTGATTCTTACGAACCATCACTGCGGATATTCATCCATACAATATCATTCTACGGTTGACCATGACTATCTGTCAAACGGATTTTGGGCTTACAACAAGAGCGAAGAATTGCCTACGCCGGGACTTACGGCAAAGTTCTTTATACGTATGGAAGACGTAACTGACGAAGTTCTTAAAGGTGTTACGCCGTCTTCATCGGAGCAGGACAGAAGGGAAATTGTACGTAAGAACTCCCAAAAGATTGTTGAGCGTACAACCAAGGATAACGGCTATACTGCCGAGGTTGCAACTATGTTTAACGGTAACCAATACATACTGTTTGTTTACCAGATATACAAAGACGTACGTTTGGTAGGTGCACCTCCGTCCTCTATAGGCAAATTCGGTTCGGATACCGATAACTGGATGTGGCCGAGACATACTTGTGATTTCTCTGTGTTCAGAGTGTATGCCGACAAGGACGGTAAGCCTGCGGAATATTCCAAAGACAATGTGCCGTTGAAACCAAAGCACTACTTGCCTGTATCAATCAAAGGTGTAAAGAATAATGACTTTGCGATGATTATGGGTTATCCCGGTACGACTGACAGATTTCTTCCTTCGGCAGGAGTTGAGCAGGCAATAGACGTATATAACCCTTCGGTGGTTACTGCACGTGCTGCATTAAGAGAGGTTATGGACAAAGACATGAAGGCAGACAACAAGGTAAGGATACAATATGCTGCAAAATTTGCAAGTTTGAGTAACTACTGGAAGTTTTATATCGGACAGACACAATGTCTTAACCGTTTGAATGTGTACAACACCAAATTGGAAACCGAAAACCGTTTTGCAAAATGGATAAAAGAGGATAAGACGGGCAACCGTGAGAAAGAATACGGCGATGTGCTTAAGACAATCAACGATTATTATGCTTCAACTTCGGAATACGATTATTTGAGAGTATATACCAATGAAGCGATATTGCGCGGTTCTTCAGTATTTACGATTACCCGTATGTTAAAACCTGTTGTTGATAAAATACAAGCTGGAGCAACTGAAGAAGAAGTGCTGTCCATGGTTGAGAATCTGAAAAGCAGTATAGACAATGTGTTTAAAGATTACAACGAATCAACTGAAGAGAAACTTTTGTCAGCAGGTTTGGACGTGTATTTCCGTAATGTTCCTATGACATTGCAGTCTCCTGAATTTTTATCATTGGCTTTTAAATACGGATATAAGTTTGATGATATAGCAGAGGATATTTTCAAAAACTCACACCTTGTTACAAAAGAAAAATTGGATGCAGCGTATGCCGCACATGATTTGTCGGAAATAAAAAATGACCCTGCATATATATTATATTGCCAGATAATCAATAATTATGCTGACAAAATGCATTCGATTAACGAACAAAGGGATCAATTCAACCGCGCAAACCGTTTGTTTGTCAAAGGAATAATGGAAATGGATAAAGACAAAAAAGCTTTTGCTCCTAATGCCAATCTGACTATACGTTACACCTACGGCAATGTGAAGAATTACAATCCTAAAGACGGTGTTACGTACAATTATTACACAACTTTGGACGGCGTAATGGACAAAGAAGACAATTCTTCGTGGGAATTCACCGTTCCTGCCAAATTACGTCAGTTGTGGGAGGCTAAAGATTTCGGTCAATACGCAGAAGACGGAACCATTCACACATGTTTTATAACTAACAACGACATTACGGGCGGTAATTCAGGTTCTCCTACAATCAATGCCAAAGGAGAATTAATCGGTTTGGCATTTGACGGCAACTGGGAGGCAATGAGCGGCAATATAGCGTTTAATCCTGACATGCAAAGATGCATCAGCGTGGATATACGTTATGTTTTGTTCATTATAGACAAGTTTGCGGGAGCCAAAAACTTGATTGACGAGATGAAAATAGTTAAATAAGCAATCATGGATACGGACTGAAAAAAATAAGACGGCGTTTTATAAAAATAAAACAGCGTTTGAGTAAAATAATCTGCGTGATTAATAAAATAATCTGCGATATCAGTAAAATGATCTGCGTGATTAATAAAATAAAACGCCGTCTTATTTCAGCGGTTTGCCGCAAAGGTTGCGTAAAGTGATTATATGCTTGATTTTATTGGAATTATATACGTACATAACGGAAAAGAAAAATAGATGAATATTGCCATTGTAGGAACGGGATACGTAGGTTTGGTTTCGGGAACATGTTTTGCCGAAATGGGAGTTAATGTCACCTGCGTAGATGTTGATCAAAAGAAGATAGAAGGTTTGATAAACGGGGTGATACCTATTTATGAATCAGGATTGGAGGATATGGTTATACGTAATGTACGTGAAGGGCGGTTGCATTTCACAACGGATTTGACAAGTGTACTGGACAGTGTGGAAATTGTGTTTTCTGCAGTGGGAACTCCGCCTGATGAAGACGGCAGTGCGGATTTGCAATACGTGTTGAGTGTTGCCCGTCAGTTCGGCAGATGCATTAACAAATACACATTGCTTGTTACCAAATCTACGGTGCCTGTCGGAACTGCCCGTAAGGTAAAACAGGTAATACAGCAGGAACTTGATAAACGTAATGTTGATATAGAATTCGATGTGGCATCGAATCCTGAATTTTTAAAGGAAGGCGCGGCGGTTAAAGATTTTATGTCTCCCGACAGAGTGGTAGTCGGTGTGGAAAGTGAGAAAGCGAAGCAACTAATGACAAAAATCTACCGCCCGTTTTTATTGAATAATTTCCGTGTGATATTTACCGACATCCCTTCGGCGGAGATGATAAAGTACGCAGCCAACAGTATGTTGGCTACACGTATCAGTTTTATGAACGATATAGCCAATTTGTGCGAAAAAGTAGGTGCCGACGTCAATATGGTACGCAAGGGAATAGGCAGTGATACCCGTATAGGCAGCAAGTTCTTATATCCGGGTTGCGGATACGGCGGAAGCTGTTTCCCCAAAGACGTAAAAGCCCTTATAAACACTGCGCGGCAATACGGATACGATATGCAAGTTCTGCAAGCCGTGGAACAAGTCAATGCTTATCAGAAGACAGTGCTTTTTGACAAACTTTCAAAACATTATAACGGAGATTTAAATGGCAAAACCATCGCTTTGTGGGGATTATCCTTCAAACCCGAAACAGATGATATGAGAGAGGCGACTTCGCTTGTGATAATAGATAAATTATTGGCATCAGGATGCAAAGTAAATGCCTACGACCCTGTCGCAATTAATGAATGCAAACGTAGAATAGGGGATAAGGTATCATACGGTGAGGATATGTACGGAGTTTTAAATGATGCCGATGCGTTACTTTTGCTTACCGAGTGGAAACAATTCCGTTTGCCGTCATGGAACAAGGTAAAACAACTGATGAAACAGCCTGTTGTCATTGACGGAAGGAATATTTACGATGCGCAGGAATTGAAAAACAGCGGTATAATCTATTATTGCATCGGTAGGTAGGCATATAAAACAGATAAGAATATAAGAAGATGAAAAAAGCGGTATTTTTAGCGGTGCTTTTATGCAATATAATTGCGGTTAATGCGCAATCCAAAGTATACGGAAACAAGTTCTTTAAGGAAGAGACGAAGACTTTGCATTCCGTTGCATTGAATATAGGGTACAATTGCATAAATAACAATTATTGGAATCTTTACGGCAATGCCAAAGGGTTGCCTGTGGGTATTTCTTACGAAATAGACAAAAATAATTTGTGGTACGGCAAACTTAAGTATACTAATTTTTCATTTACATCGGCAACCGAAACGGGTGTTATTACGGAAGGTACTTATAAAGATTGTCCTTACACGACCGAAGGTTCGCTTTCGCAGCATCTTATGTCTGTTACTTTAGGCCGTATTAACTCCAATTCGTTTTTTAACAGATTTTATGCTGGCATTACCGTTGGATTTTTGATGACAATGGAGAATACCGACACTAAAATTCCGTATTATGACGACGGAAAGTTAAAAGAAATGAAAACCTCCTCGTCGGACAATTCCAATGACATGTATTTGGGATTGGATGCGGTGTATAAACACTATTTTAATGACAATCTGTTTTTGGGTGTCGAAGTAAACGGCGGGTATCTCATATCAAAAGAAGACATAGCATACAGTATAAGCGGCGTAATAGGCTGGACTTTTACAAAGAAAAAGAATTACAGATTTTAGATATATAGACTTGAAAAAATAATAAGGCGTTTTAAAAAATTAATCAGCCTGATTAATTTTTTAAAACGCCTTAAAAATTTCTTAAAACGGCGTCTTTTTTCGGTGTTATGAAGCTTTGATGTATTTGCTTGGTTATCAGTCTTATTCTAAAGTCGCTATAATCTTGTCAGCCAAGTAGTCCGCAAGCTTATAATACGACTCAACAGTCCAACCTGCCACATGGGGAGTAAAAACCGTATTTTTCATTTTGTAAAGCGTATCAACATCGGCTTGTAACTTGCTGTCAGCTATTATTTGTTGATTATAATTTTCCGTTTCCGATACATCCAATCCGCAACCCTTGATTTTGCCGTTTTGCATTGCCTCAACCAAATCGTGTAATGATACGACCTTGCCGCGGGAAGTATTAAGCAGATAAAACGGTTTAGCAAAATTGTTTATAAATCCGCTGCAAACCAAATGAAAAGTATCTTCGGTTAAAGGAACATGCAGAGACAATACGTCGGAATAAGTGAATATTTCTTCCAGGCTGCATTCTGTTGCAAAATTATCGGAAAATCCGTGTTTGTATTTGTCGTATGCAATTACTTTGCAGTCAAATCCCGACAACCTTTTGGCAAATGCCTGCCCCATATTGCCGTAACCTATGATTCCGATGGTTTTTCCTTTGATTTCAATGCCTCTGTTTTCTTCCCTTTGCCACAATCCCTGCCTTACCTGGCTGTCTGCAAAATTTATTTTATTAAAAAGTGTAAGCAAAAGTCCCAATGTGTGTTCCCCTACGGCATCGCGGTTGCCTTCGGGAGAGTTTAAGCATTTTATACCCTTGCTTTGGGCGTACTCTACATCTATGGCGTCCATTCCCGCACCGCTTCTGGCAATGCATTTGAGCTTTTCAGCCCTGTCAATTACGGCTTTGTCAATCTTAACTTTGCTTCTTACTACGATACAATCGTATAAGGATATGTTGTTAAGCACATCCTTATAGGTGTATTGCGGTTTGAAGTCAATAGCATAGCCTTTTGCTTCAAGCTTTTTTAGGAGTATTGGATGGGTTTCGTCTATTAGTAGGACGGTTTTGCGTTCTTGCATCTTTTTTCGTTTTTTTACCGTGGGCATTGTATATAAAATCCACGAAATCCGTATATGTACCGTTAAAGATATTCATATCAACATTGCCTTTTATTCCCGCAACGGAACCTTTGTGCGAATACTGCCAGAATTTCCAGTCAACCTTTTTGTCAGGTTCGTTGCAAAGTTTGCATATCCACAAAGGATAATCATCAAAGTTGCCTTTAATATATTTTGTATATGTTTCCGTATTGGTATATATGATAGGTTTGCAGCCGTAATGCTTTTCCAACTCCCTTAAACATTTAAGAAGTTGGTTTTGCATGTATTTGGAATTGTATTTTCCCAATCTGTTACCGTAAGATGCCTCAAAATCCACAACAGGAGGCAGATCGTTGTCCGTAAGTTTGACAACGTTTATATAATTTTTCGCTTGCAGTCTGCCGTCTTTATTGAAACGGAAAAACAAATAGGCACCTACGACCACGTTGTTCTCCTTTGCGGTCTTCCAATTATCGGAAAATTTCTTGTCAACGAAGTCCGCACCTTCCGTAGCCTTTAAAAAAGCAAACGAAACTTTACTTTCCGACACTATCTTCCAATCTATTTTCCCTTGATGTGCCGAAATGTCAATGCCGGTTACCGGATATTTGTCATAATCCATTGCCAATTCCGGGCAGGCATAGTATTTCCTGTAATAATCTATTCCGTATACGTAAACAACACTTGCAAATACGGAAAGGATTACCAGAACGGTTGATATTATCAATGCCCTTTTTGTCAATTTTTTGCTCTTTTTAGTCATTAATCATAAATTTCTTAACCTTTTTCTTCGGTTGTGCGGTCTTATATACCGAATCCGCCTTTATACAGTACAACCACAAATTGTCTTTGTCAAAATAAAAACCTATATCTTTAAGTTCCGCCAAAGTAAATGCGGAATTAAATGCTTTGTTGAACTGATCCAAATTGGTATTATTGACATTAAACACGTCAAAGAAGTCCAACGGTTGTTCCGTTTCTTTATTATAATTGAACGTCACTACCGTTTTTACCGTGTCGGCTTTGCCTGAATAATGTTCTTTCTTATCGTAGGCAACGCTTATGATATCGTCCTGTTCCCAAAAGCTTTTTATGCTCATCAAGTAGTAGTTTGCATCAGATGTATCCTTGTTTTCACGGTTTTTTACATTGTTCGCAAATACGTGAAGGTCGTCGGTGATAAATTTTACGGCAGGATCTACATTGACATTGCCGCTTTCTTTACGTAGATTGCGCGGAAAAATTATTTTTCCTTTGATATTGTTAGCCGTATCGTTCAGATTCATCGTACCGACTGACATTCCCTTTAACAGGGTTATATTGTTGTCATCTTCCTGTATAGTGCCGTTTTCCGTAGATGCACTTTTACGGCATCCGTACATCACTGTAAGACACAGCAATGCAGGAAGGATTAAAGATATTGCAGTATTCTTTTTCATTTTTATTGTCTATTTTACGCAAAAACTGATTTGGATTGCGAAATTACAATAAATAATCTGAAAAAACGTCCCGAATTATGATAAAAAATATTACTTTTGCTGAAAATTACAAAAACGGGTGAAAATAAAGCGCTGTTTTGATTTACTGATCTGCGATAAAAATTTACTGATCTGCGACGAAAATTTACTAATCAGCGATAAAAATTTCTTTAAACGCCGTCTTTTTGTAATGAATTGTAATTCAAGATAATAAAAATAACAGAAAAAGCTAATGAATATACAGTTTTTAGGAGCTGCGAAAGAGGTTACGGGCAGCAAACATTTAATAACAACAGATAACGGGACAAAAATACTTTTGGATTGCGGAATGTACCAAGGCAAAGGGTTGGAAACCGACACCGACAACAGGGATTTGGGCTTTGATCCGCGTGAAATAGATTATTTGATACTTTCCCATGCGCATATAGACCATTGCGGATTGATTCCTTATATAATCAAACTCGGTTTTAACGGAACGGTGGTTTGTACGCCTGCCACAAGGGATTTATGCAATATACTTTTGATAGATGCAGGTAAGATTCAAGAGCAGGATACTGCCACATTCAACAAAAAAAGAGAACTTCAAGGTCTTGAACCCGTAGAACCGATATATACGGCGGAGGATGCGCGCAATTCAATGCAGTATTTTATTTCCGTACCTTATAACAAGGAAATGCGTTTCGGTGATTTCAGCGTTATGTTTACCGATAACGGACATATCTTGGGCAGTGCTACATGCAATATCAAGTTGTTTACCGACGCAAAAGATGAAAACGGAGAGAGAAAAGCCATACGTATCGCATATACAGGCGACATAGGCCGTTATAACGGCAGAATCCTTAAAGAACCGCAGCCTTTCCCGCAGGCGGATTATCTGATTATGGAATCCACTTACGGTGACCGCACACATGAACCGCTTAAACAAAGTGATTTGGAATTGCTTTCGATTGTCAAAAAGACATGTTTGAAAAAGCGCGGCAAGTTAATAATTCCGTCATTTGCCGTAGGAAGGGCGCAGGACATTATTTTCGCTTTGAATTACCTATGGGAAACGGGACAATTACCTCCTGTGGAAGTTTATGTTGATTCTCCGCTTAGTTTAAATGCCACAAATATATTCAAATTGCATCAAGAGGATTTTAATTCCGAACTGCAGGAGTTTATGAAAATAGATCCCGATCCGTTCGGATTTGATAAACTTCATTTCGTACAATCGGTGGAAGAAAGCAAACAACTGAACTATTCCTTATTGCCGTGCATTATCATATCCTCAAGCGGAATGATGGAGGCAGGAAGAGTAAAGCATCATATAGCTAATAATATCGAGAAACCGTCTACTACTATTTTGGGCGTAGGATATTGTACGCCTTCTACGTTAGGACATAAGATTTTGCGCGGAGACAGGGAAGTTTCGATTTTCGGTATCAAACATCCCGTAAGGGCTGATGTTATGAAAATAGAATCGTATTCCGCACACGGCGATTGCGATGAAATGACGCGTTTTATATCATGTCAGGACAAAAATCAGTTGAAACGTATCTGTATAGTGCACGGAGAAGAACAAACCCAGATGAAGTTTGCAAAGCATTTGCGTGAAAATGGATTTAAGAATCTGTTTATTCCGAGCAAAAGGGATAAATTAGATTTGCAATAGGTTTCTAGGGGAGATACAATAACCTTACAATTATATATATTAAAGAAACGGTATCTTAAAACCGGCTGTTAATGCGGTTGTATTAAGATACCGTTTTGGTTTTTTGTCATCAAATCAGAATGAGGTGTTGATACCTACCATAAATGTAGCACCCGGCATAGGGAATCCGTAGTTTATTTCATATTTGCGGTCTAACAGATTTTCCCCTTTGACAAATACGTGCAGTCCTTTCATGATTCTATAGTCAAGATTCATGTTCCAAAGCAAAAAGTTCTCTTTGTTTTCCGATGAACCTACCGTTGTGTATAATCCTGCAACATATTGCAAGCCAGAAGTGATTGTAAAATCTTTTATTTTGTAATGTCCGCCTAAATAAAACTTGTGTTCGGGAGCTGCAATCAAAGGATTCTTCATGTGAAGGTAGCTGTAATTGGCGTTAATATTCAAATTGCGGTAAAGATTGAAGAATATTTCGCCCTCAATTCCCCAATTCTCAATTTCTCCTGTATTTATATTTCTCGGTTTACCGTCAATCATTGCCGTTTCTATCAAATTATCGGCTTTTAAATAGAATACATTCAACCCGTAACGCAAACGGTTGTTTAAAAGCCTTTGTTTGTAAGACAATTCATAATTCATAAGTTTCTCGGCTTTCAGTTTGTCATTGGCAGGAGCATACATATACAATTCCCTTATAGTAGGATTTCTGAAACCTTTGCTTATAACAGCCCGTAATTCGCTCTCATAAGGCAAAAGAAGTGTTAAACCGCCTTGGGGAATAATCTGTGTTCCTGATTGAGAGTGGTTGTCAATACGGATACCTGCATCAACGGTCAGATAAGAGGTTAGAATCTGGCGGAAATCGGCATAAGCTGCCGTTTCATCTTGTGTTTTGTCAATAATAACAGTTTTATCGCCGCCGTTAATAGGTTCGTTCCACGCATTTCCTCCGAAATGTTGGTAATCAAAGCCTACTGTCAGTGTATTGCCTTTGAAAAGCGATGCACTTTGATAGATGCTCACCCCGCCCATCAGATCATCATGCAAATAATAGTTTGTACGCGGAGTTCCTCCTTCTTTGTATCCGTCGTTTATTTTATGATGTCCCCAATTATAGAAGATACGAACGGCTCCCGAGGTTCTTTTGTAATCGTTTACTAAATTCAAAGCAGCCATTCCTCTTGTTACATGCATTATATTATCAAATATATGCGAAGATATTTCACCAGGATTTTGGGAATTGAAGTGTGATATATTTACATCACTGTTGAGATTCCAGAATTTATTGATGTCATAACTCAATTTGATGAATCCCGAAAATTGATCGAAATCCATATCCTTTCGGTGCCCGTCGGTACGGCCGTAATTAAAGCCTAAAATGCTTGAAAATTTATCTTTGCGGAATCTGTTTATAACGTTGCCTTCGAATGTTCCGTAAGAACCGCCTTGTAAGGAAATGTCGGTTTTAAGTCCTTGTTCCTGCATTCTGCGGGTTACTATATTAAGCACACCGCCCATTGCATTGGATCCGTAAATCATGGATGCAGGTCCGCGGAGAACTTCAACTTTTTCAGCCATCATTGTTTGATAAACGTCGGCAATAGGATGACCGTATAGTCCTGCATATTGCGGCAGCCCGTCAATCAAGACCAGCATATTCGCCATAGAACCGATACCTCTTATTTTGATACTGCCCGAAGAATTGGTTGAAACGCCATATCCGAGAATACCTCTGTCGGTTACAAATACTCCGGGTACATATTGAGATACGGAAGGAAGTATATTAAGGTTGTTTTCCTGTGAAAGTTGCTGTCTGTTAATAACTGAAATCGTTACGGGAAGGTTTCTTATTTCGGTTTCGTTTCTTGTTCCGGTAACTGTTATTTCATTTAAACCTATGCTTTTTATGCTGTCATTTTGTGCATGCATTGTTTGGCATGTCATAATAATTGCAAACAGCGGAATAATCAGTCTTTTCATATTAATGTATACTAAAATTATTTTGCAAAGATAGTGTAAAAAGTCCTAAATAGATATACCATAATTAAATAAAAAGGAAATTTTGCCTATAGGTGCGGGTCTTTGATAAATAAAAAAGAAGCCGTATTAACAATGCGGCTTCAAAAACATATAGAAAGGAAAAAACATTTTCTTATTTGCCCAAAAGAGCTTCCGCTCTTGATATGTATTTCTCTATTTGAGAGTATTCAGGTGAACGCGGATAATCAGTTTTTATTTGTTTGTAGCATTCCAATGCTTTGTTGAAGTCTTTCTTTACTTCGTAAGCTGCACCCAATTTCATAAGAATAACAGGGGTAGTAAAGTTGTTAGGATTTTGTTTTACTGCATCGTTGTAATAAGATATTGCCTTATCCACATTGTTCAATTCCCAGTATGCATCTGCAATAAGAGCTTTGTTTTGTGATGCCATAAAAGCGTCTTTAGGGTTAAAACCTTCAAAATTATCTATTGCGTCCTGATATTTACCCTGTTCAAGATAAATACGACCGATATAAAACTTGGCAAGCTTTCCGTGCTTTGTAGAAGAATAATCCTCGCTGATTGCAATTAATCCTACGTTCTTACCGTCACCCTTAAGGGCTTTATTATAGTCTTCCTGAATGAAATATTGTTCAGCAGCAAACATTTCGTTTTCGGCTTTTTTCTCTTGGGAAGGCATATACCAGAATTTATAAAGACAAAACGCTGCAATCAAAATTACTGCAGCAGCAATAATAATGATAAGTGTTTTTTTATTTTTCTCAATGAAAAGTTCGGTTTTGGATATTATATCACCGATTTGAAGATTTTTTTCTTCTTTTTCTGCATTTTGTTTTACGTTAGCTACGTTTTGAGAATTTTCTTCCATTTTTTCTTTCATTTTATTTGTCGGTTTTGCTTATTAAAATACCATTTTTATTTTTTACCTTATAAAATTTTCAGTTTGCAAAGATATGATATTTAATTAAAACAACGGCAATTTTTTGTAAAATTTTTATAAAAATATAAATTTTTTGAAAAAAAACAAAGAAAAGTTTGTTCATACGGAAATAAATTTATACTTTTGTACATTATTTTTATAAGGGAGTGAAATGGATATAAGTACTAATTTCATGGGACGCACAATAAAGAGTCCCGTTATAGCAGGAAGTTGCGGTAAAACCGCAGAAGTGGGCAACATCAAATTGTTGGAAGATAAAGGTGTGGGTGCCGTTATCCTTAAATCTTTGTTCGAAGAACAAATTTCACAAGAAATAAGCAATAACATGCGTCTTATGCAAAATGCGGGTGAGATGGCGGAAGCCTACTCATACATTGCAGAGCATACAAAGCATGATAATGTTGATAAATATCTTAACCTTATCCGTCAAGCAAAAGAAAGTACGGATATTCCTATAATTGCAAGCATAAATTGTGTATCTGCAAATGAATGGATACAGTTTGCTTCCGCCGTTGAGCAGGCAGGAGCGGACGGCTTGGAGCTTAATATGTTCATAATGCCTACTAATATTAATACTTCAAGTGAAGATGTGGAGCAAGTGTATCAGGATACAATCCAAATAATGAGACGTTCCGTAAGTTTACCGCTTTCTTTAAAAATAAGTTCGTATTCGGCAGCTCTTGCAAAACTTTGCCAAAAACTTTCATGGATGGGAATTGCCAATTTATCTATTTTTAACCGTTTTATCGAACATGATATAGATATAAACGAACAAACCGTTAAGCCTGTTAATATTCTTTCCTCCGAAGACGAATTATATCACACTATAAGATGGACTGCTATACTTTCCAAGTTGGTTAATTGCCCTCTTACCGCAGGCGGAGGAGTTCATAAACCTGAAGACATTGTCAAGTTGTTGCTTGCCGGTGCCAATACAGTACAAGTGGCTTCTGCATTATATACGGAAGGAGCCGATTTTATAGAAAATGCCAACAATCTGTTAAGACAGTGGATGGAAGAGAAGAAATATCATAAGATAAATGATTTTAAAGGACGTTTGGCTATAGATAAAAATGACAGAGCCTCGTCATTCTTCCGTGTTCAATACATGAAATATTTTTCAGGAATAGAATAAATTTATTATAACGGTGTAAGGTGGTATTAAATGCACTTAATATTTGAATAAATAAGTTGATAAATAAACGGGAATAACTTTTTAAGACAGCCGAATGAAGTATTAATAGAATATTACACCGAAACTAAAGTATCAAAGCAGAGAATTATAAAGAATAAACATTAAAATAAAAAATCAAATACTAAAATGGAAGAACAAAAAATTACAAGCTTTTTCAGATTTGAGGATTTGAGAATCTATAATAAGTCAATGGAATATTACAGTTGGCTTACGGAGGTTGTAAAGCATTCCGATGATTTGGCACGCAGGGTTTTGCTTGTGCCGATGTTAGATTCTGCAGCAAAAATAAGTCTGAATATAGCAGAGGGAACATCTTATCACAAAAGCCAGTTTATAAATTATCTTAAAATGGCTAAATCCAATGTCCGTGAATGTGTCGTATTTACCACTATGGCGTTGCAAAACGGTTATATGACTGCAGAACAATCGGAATTTTCACGCAATACATTAATTGAAATGACCAAGATGTTGGGAGCAATGGTAGTGTCTTTACAAAAACACACATCAAAACGTGAAGAATCCAATCATCCGCAGGAAATAAGCACGCAATCTGCCGAAACAGTGCAGGAAGACGGCAATACGGATTTTAATTTGGAGTTCAATTATTAATCAATCACCTTTACCTGCGGGAATATTATGATTGTCATGTGAATAATTAAAGAAACGGAATTATGTTATTTTCTCAGGTAAAGGGACAAAAAAATCTGATTGTTAAGATAAAATCCATTATAGATAACAATCATTTTCCCCATGCCGTCCTTTTAAGCGGTAATGACGGTTACGGAAATCTTGCAATAGCCCTGGCAACCGCACAATACATATCATGTACATCACGGACAGACACGGATTCTTGTTCTCAATGTCCATCGTGCCATAAGTATGGGAAGTTGGTACACCCTGATTTGCATTTCATATTCCCGACAACGACAACAAAAAAGATTGATAAGAATAATGAATCTTCGTTGTTCATAAAAGAATTCCGACAGTTCATATCGGAACACGGCGCTTATTGCAATTTGAACCAATGGTACAACTTTATAGGCACCGAAAACAAACAGGGTATTATAAACGTGAAGGATGCCGACAATATCATATCAACCCTTACAATGAAGACCTACGAATCAGAGTTTAAGGTGATGATTATTTGGAATGCCGATAAGATGAACCATGAAGCATCCGATAAGATTTTGAAGATATTGGAAGAACCTTACCCCAATACGTTCTTTATATTAACAACAGAGCATAAAGACAGAATAATACCCACCATTCTTTCCCGTGTGCAGCAGATAACAGTGCCTCCGTTGGATAATCAAACAATGTACAAAGAGATTAAAAATTACAATCCGTCCCTTACGGATGAACAAATAAGCTCTTTGGTGGTGTTATGCGAAGGGAATTATAACCGCATAGGGGAGTATTATTCTGATGAAGAGATGCAAATGCGGAATGATTTTATTGAAATGAACCGTTTGGCGATGATGTACCGTAAAAATGCTAAAGAAATTTGGGATTTTACAGATACTTTGAGCAAATCATCAAGGGAAGAAATCAAAAAATTTTTGTCTTATTTCCTTTCAAAAATCGAAAAATGTTACCTGTTTAATAATGTTCCTTCTTCAATCCATCCTTTAGTCGGTATGGATGATAAATTCAAAAACAATTATCCGCGGTTTATCACTTCTTCTAATGTTGAAGGAATCTGCAAAATCATAGATCAGGTACAAAAAAGTATTGACCGTAACGCCAATTTGAAGATTACCGTTTTTGATATGATAATCAAACTCGGCAAGCAATTGGAAAAGCGTTAAGACACCTGAAAATACACCTATAAATAGTCATTTTTTATACCTTTGTAATGTGCTTTATAACAAATGGTTATAAAGGTGCGGAATTTTTACGCCGTTTTACAAAATTTTTACGGCGTTTTAATAAATTAATCAGCCTGATTATTTTATTAATCACGCTGATTATTTTTGTCTGATAATTTGCTGTGTTTTTGTTATGCCTGTTCCGTATTGTTTTTCGAATAATCCCGTGCTCCGAATATCTTGCTGCCTATGCGTATAAGCGTAGCGCCTTCTTCGATTGCAATCGGGTAATCTCCTGTCATTCCCATGGAAATTTCTTTGAAGTAATCTTTGTCTTGAAAAAACGTTTGCTTTAAATTATTGAAGATATTTTTCAGTTCTTTGAACTCTTTACGCGTCTGATTCGGGTCATCGGTTATACTTCCCACACCCATAACCCCGCAAATGCGTATGTTGTTCAATTGTTTGTATTCTTCGCTTTGCAAAATAGAGTAAACCTCCTTTTCGCTCAATCCGAACTTACTTTCTTCATGAGATATATCCATTTCAAACAAACAGTCAACGGTTCTTTGACACGTTGCGGCACGTTTATTTATCTCTTTAAGCAATTTTAACGAATCTACCGAATGGATAAGCGTTACGAAATTGATTATATACTTTATTTTGTTTTCCTGTAAATGCCCAATAAAGTGCCATTGTATATCTTCGGGTAAATCAGCATGCTTTTGCTTTAGCTCTTGTGCTTTATTCTCTCCGAAAACACGCTGTCCGCAAGAATAAGCCTGCATTATGTCTTCTTCGGGTTTGGTTTTGGAAACGGCTATAAGTGTAACGCCTTGCGGAATCTCTTTTCTTATGTTTTCAATATTGTTTATTATATCCATATTGCAAAAAAAACTTAAATCAAGATGCAAATTTACGTCAATTATATTAATTTTGCAACTTCAAACATGATATAAGGTCTGTTTCTAATGAAGAAGAAAAGATATATTTTACTATTACTGATGGGTTTGATGCTCGGGGGCTGTTCCGTGCAGCAGGAAGACGAAATTCAGGTTACCGATATGGTTGAAGATTTCTATAAGAGCATAAACTATCATGACTTTAAGGATACGGAAGTGTTGTGCTCTGAAAATATGAAGCAGTCTTTAAAGAAACTCAAAGACGATGCGGCTTTTTTTACCCAATACAAACGTTTTGCCGTAACGGATGTTGAGGTCAGCAATGACAGAGGCACCGTAACGGTGGAGAGTACCGATGTTTTCGGCAATACGGTTACTAACGTATGGGACGTGATTAAAGAGAAAAACAGCTGGAAGATTAATAATTTCAATCTTACCAAGACGGCGGAATTTGAAGATAATACACTGAAAAATGATTCTGTTAAGAAAGATACTTTATATAATTAGTTTGTGTTGTGCTTTATTGCTCGGATTGACGTATATACCTGCATTCATTCCGCAGGATATTTTTCCCAAACTCTCACTTCTGGGATATTTGTATCCGTTCTTGCTTATAATCAATGCGGTTTTTATCCTGATATGGCTTTTTGTCAAACCAAGACATATATTGATTCCTTTATTTTTTATATTGATAAGATTTAATTATGTTCCGCGTTTGGTAAACGTGCATTCGTCTTCGGAAGGAGGGGAGTTGAAGGTGATGACTTATAACGTTAAGGATTTTATCCATAAGATGGAAAAGCGCGATGCGGCATTAATAGGTCAGCGGCAGGACTCCATATTGGCTTTTATAGCTTCTTCAGACCCGCAGGTTATATGTTTACAGGACTATGATGTCAATATAACATGGAAAAAAGGATTTCATAATTATTTGGTTGATACTTTCGGTTATAATCATTTCTATTATTACAACATAAAACGCAAAAACATAAATAATTGTGCGATATATTCCAAATATCCGATAACACAGGCGGGCAGCGTATTGCCTGATGATGCAAAGAATTATTCTTATATTTTCGCCGATATAAAGACTCCCGTAAATACGGTAAGGGTTTATAATCTCCATCTGGAATCTTACAAGTTGGGTGAGCAGGAAAAAAGTGATTATACGCAAATCATGCACGGCAAAGTATCGGATACGGCAAGTAAGAATATAATTAACAAACTTCTTACGGCAAACAAACAGCGTGCAAAGCAGATTAAAGAAATTATTCCCGAGATAGAGCGGCAGCAAAAGGCAGTTATAGTCTGCGGAGACTTTAATGACCATCCTTTTTCCAATACTTACAAACGTTTTAACGATATTCTGACCGATGCATTCGTAAGTTGTGCAAGCGGAATAGGCAGAACTTATAACGGAGTGTTTCCTGCATACCGTATAGATTATATTTGGTACGAAAAAAGCAGGTTGGATGCCGTTAATTATGCATCTGAAGCATTGGATTTGTCCGATCACTATCCCGTAACGGTAACATTTAACATCAAACGGCAATGACAAAGAAAGAAAGATACGACCTGACGCTTAAAAACCTTGACGGACTGTTTCCCGAAGCACAAACGGAACTGCAATATAACAACACGTTCCAATTACTTGTTGCCGTAATCCTTTCGGCACAGTGTACAGACAAACGGGTTAATCAAATAACGCCCGCATTGTTTGAAAAATATCCTACATGCGAAGATATGGCAAAGGCAAGTGCCGAAGAAATCTTTCCTTATATTAGAAGCGTGTCCTATCCTAACTCAAAATCCAAATATTTGGTTAATTGTGCCAAACGTTTGGTTGAGGTATATAATTCACAAGTCCCTTCTGATGTGAAAGAACTGCAGACATTGCAAGGAGTAGGCAGAAAGACTGCCAATGTCATAGCTGCGGTGGTTTTCCATCAGGCAAAAATGCCCGTGGATACCCATGTGCACAGAGTGTCAAGACGTATAGGTCTGACGGATAACGCAAAAACGGTATTGCAAACGGAAGAACAATTGATGAAGAATCTGAAAAAAAACGACATTGCACTGTTGCATCATCAGTTGATATTATTGGGCAGATATATATGTAAAGCGAGAAAACCCGAATGTAATAACTGTAAATTGACCGTATGTTGTAAATATTTTATATCTTTGCAAAATAAATTGCAAAAACAAAATAAAACCATAGAACAGACGTTTAAATAAATAAGAAACTAAAAAAGATTAACATCATGAAGAAAGTAATTTTGACATTATTAGTATTAGCCGTTGTGTTAATAGGATTTGCATCATGCAGATCGCATTCATGTGACGCTTACAAGTCGGCACACTATTATCAAAGGGAAATCCTTCGGTAAGAAACATTAAGAAAGTTATTCGTTTTTTTAAGATTTTTAGTTAAAGTTTAATTTACTTATTGCGTGCTTACAATCGTAAGGTTGTAAGCCCTGTTTTATTGTATGGATTGCATACAATACGGTTTTAGATATAAGGATAATGAAGATATGAGGGCATGTTGCGGTACTCTTATTACACCGTAAAAAAGCAATGTTACACTGCGCAAAAATAAGACGCCGTTTTAAAAAATTAATCAGGCGTTTTAATAAATTCTTACGGCGTTTTAATAAATTTTTACGGCTTAAAATTTTTTTCGTATGTAAATATAACAATTTCATGCATTATTGCGTTATTTCCGTATCAAGCATTAAAACTTTTTAAGATTATGAAGAAGATATTTTTTGTATTAACGGTTTTGATGGTTTCACTTTCTTTTAATCTGAAATCACAGGATTTTACGCTGGCTGCCGAAAAGAGCGTTCACAGTGTGGTTTACATCCAATGTTTATATCATCAGCAGACATCTTATTACGATGATTTTTTTAATAATGACTTTTTCAGTCAATTCTTTTCATTTGATCCTTTTTCAATGTTCGGACAAAGTCAACCCAAACAAAGAGTACGTACCTATCAGACATCAGGTTCGGGAGTTATAATATCTTCCGACGGATACATAGTAACCAATAACCACGTTGTGGCGGATGCCGATTCGGTTACCGTGACACTTAACGACCGCAGGGAATATGTTGCCAGGATTATAGGGACTGATGCCGATAATGACTTGGCGGTTATAAAGATTGAGGCGTCGGATTTGCAACCTCTTGAATACGGTAACAGCGATCAGGTGAAGATTGGACAGTGGGTTTTGGCTGTGGGCAACCCTTTTAATTTGACTTCAACGGTTACGGCAGGTATTGTGTCTGCCAAAGCACGTAATATAAATATTTTATCTTCAAGGGAAAGCAGCAATACCCTTACTTCGTTTATTCAAACCGATGCCGCAATGAATCCCGGCAATTCGGGAGGTGCTTTAGTCAATACACAGGGTGAATTAATAGGCGTAAACGCCGCTATAGCTTCCAATACAGGTTCGTATGCAGGTTATTCGTTCGCTATACCTGTTAATATAGTAAAAAAAGTAGTCAATGACATTATTCAATACGGTGCCACACGGCAGGCAAGTGCTGGTTTGACGACTTTGGAGATAGATCCCGTTTTGCAAAACGAAAAGAACCTGAAAAATAATCAGGGCGTTTATATCCAATCCGTATTAAAAGACGGTTCGGCAGACAAAGCAGGCATTCAGGAAGGGGATATAGTTAAGAAAATAAACGGAAAACCGGTAAATACCGCCTCCGAAGTAAACGAGATTATGACGCAATTATCACCTGATGAGACGGCGGTGTTTGAGATTGAGAGAAAAGGACAGTCATTAGTTAAAAACGTTAAACTTTCCGACCAAAAACATGCCGATGAATTAGCATTGAAACAATTAGGACCCGAGACAGAATGTTTAGGAGCCAAAATAAGGGAAATATCCGATAAAGAACGCAATACTTACCGCCTTTCAAGAGGATTGGTTATCACAAATGCGGGCAAAGGTAAGTTAGCAAGTCAGGGATTGCAGGACGGATTTATAATAACTGCGATAGACAATAACGTGAACGTGACACTGAAAGACGCCGAACAATTGAATAAACGCAAAGGTAAGGTAGTTATCGAAGGATTTTA
Organism: Bacteroidales bacterium; assembly: GCA_017633985.1. Taxonomy (GTDB): domain Bacteria; phylum Bacteroidota; class Bacteroidia; order Bacteroidales; family P3; genus Scybalousia_A. The sequence continues at coordinate 90,737 of JAGBOF010000019.1, read as the reverse complement.
TCCTAATACGGGCAGAAGTTATTATTTGGTTTTGGTGTTATAACACTTTGTTGCGTTAAAGAGGCAATACATTGCAATGATTTATCGGTTTGACGGATTTTTATAACTGCATTTTATAATATAAGCAAGAGATGAATTTACGTGATACTATAGTTGCTGCGGCAACGGGCAATATTACATCGGCATTAGGGATAATACGTATGTCAGGAGCTGATGCGGTGGATATTATTTCCGAAGTTTTTATTCCTGTCAGTGAAAAAAAATTTGCGGATGTTGCAAAAGGCGGCAGATTGTATTACGGAAGAATAGTAAATGCAGATATAAATGCCGTAAAAAGCAAAGACAACAAATCACAAGACGTTAATAACGCCAAGAGTAATGACCATACGGTAGACGAAGTCGTTGTCAGCGTATTTAAAGCCCCTCACTCTTTTACGGGAGAGGATACGGTGGAAATTTCGCATCACGGCAGTCCTTACATTCAACAGGAAATTATCAAACTATTGCTTTCTGCGGGAGCGAGATTAGCTGATAAGGGAGAATTTTCGCTCCGTGCATTTCTCAACGGTAAGATGAATCTTTCGCAAGCGGAAGCCGTCGCCGATTTGATACAATCCGATAACAAATCTTCGCATGACATTGCAATGGATCAATTGCGCGGCGGGTACAACAGCGAACTGAAATCATTAAGACAACGGTTTTTGAAAATCGCATCGCTTTTGGAATTGGAGATAGACTTCTCTGCTGAGCAGGAAGTGTTTGTTGACAGGGATGAGTTGGTCAATCTACTGACTCAAACGAAAGAAAAACTTACTTATTTGGTTAATTCGTTCCGACAAGGCAATGCCTTTAAAAACGGAATACCCGTTGCCATTGCTGGAAAACCCAATTCGGGAAAATCAACCCTTATGAACGCCATATTAAAGGACGAACGCAGCATTGTCTCATCCGTTGAAGGAACGACAAGAGACACAATTGAGGAGACAATAAACGTAAACGGCGTTAATATAAGGTTTATCGATACTGCGGGAATACGCGAAAGTGATAATGAGATAGAGAAAGAAGGCATTAAACGGTCGTATGATGCAATTAATAAGGCACAAACCGTCCTTTATCTGATAGATTCGTCGGTGGATGATGCCGAATCGGCGGACTATCAGCTTAAGTTCCTTAAACAGGATGCCGATTTGACGGATAAAAAGCTTATCTTGGTTGTAAACAAAAGCGATATTTCCTGTTTAACCCGTCAGGACAGGGAGAAATTGCAGCAGATGGATGCCGTATTTGTGAGTGCCAAGAAATCGGACGGCTTAGAAGAGTTGTTAAAGCTTATAACTGCGGATTTCAATGTGCAGGACGTTTCATCGAAAGTATTCGTCAGCAACATAAGGCATTACGACGCATTGAAGAACGCATTGGATGAAACTTCCGCTGCGCTTGATATTACTTTAAGCGGGCTGTCTTCCGATCTGATAAGCGAAAATATCCGATCGGCAATGGATTTTATCGGACAGATTACAGGCGAAATAACAACCGAGGACGTACTTACCAATATTTTCTCAAGCTTCTGTATCGGCAAATAAACAAGAGATTTTTTCTGAAAATTATTACACGGAAACATCATCAGAACAAACGCTTTTTTGAGGCTGAAATGCTGGAATTTTATGGCTTTGTAATATATTTGATTATCAATTTATTACAAAAAGACGCCTTAACGCAAAAATAAAACGGCGTTTTAATAAATTAATCAGCGATAAAAATTTTTTAATCAGCGATGAAAATTAAATAATCAGCGATAAAAATTTTGGGTTGTATAAATTCATTACGGTTTTTTGCCTTAAGACGGAATTTATATGTAATTTTGCAACCTGATTTTGTAAGGAAAAAATCTTTGCAAATTGTTTAACGGACAAAAAACTTAATGTGATTGATGTATAATAAGATTTTGCTGCTGTTACTTGTTGTTTTATTCTTTGCCGATGCGTTCGGGCAGAAATATGTCGTAAACGGATATATTTATGACGGGCAGACAAATGAAACACTTATAGGTGCAACGGTTTACGAGCCCTCTTCAAAAAGCGGAACAACCACCAATGCATACGGATTCTATTCCTTTAAGACCTCATTCGCTGAAGCCTTGTTGGAAATATCGTTTGTAGGTTATGAAAAACAGGTATTGCAACTGACGCTTACCAAAGACACATTGTTGAACATATATTTGAATCCTTCAACGACATTGGACGAGGTGGTGATAAGGGATAATTCGGAACAACAACGTTTTTTAAAGGACGAAATTCCCGGTAAGATTGAAATAAATCCGCAGATTGTAGCCAAAATGCCGACATTGACGGGAGAAAGTGATCTGCTTAAAGCCTTGCAAATGCTTCCAGGTGTAAAATCAGGTACGGAAGGTACGGTGGGATTGTACGTAAGGGGAGGAAACAGTGATCAGAATCTTTATTTAATAGACGGTATAGAGGTTTATAATCCTAATCATCTGATGGGATTCATATCAGCGTTCAATACGGATGCGATTAAAAACATTGATTTCTATAAAGGCGGTTTTCCTGCGCAATTCGGAGGCAGGGTTTCGTCGGTTATGGATATCAGAAATAAGGATGGTAACAACGAAAAGATAAAAGGCGATTTTTCCATCGGATTGATTTCGGCTAAAATGAACTTAGAAGGTCCTATAAAGACAGATAAGACCACTTTTTCGTTGTCTTTCCGCCGTACTTACCTTGATCTTTTGCTTAAGCCTATTATTTGGTACGCTACAAGGGACGATGATGACAAGTATTCGTTTGCTTATCATTTCTATGATATAAATGCCAAAATCAAACACAGGTTTAATCCTGAAAATTCATTGACTCTGTCTGTTTATTCGGGGCGTGACAAATACAGTTTCTCCGATAAATACGATTATGAGGATTATGAAAATTCGCAGGCGGATGTTTTTTGGGGTAATACTATTGTTACACTTGATTGGTCGCATAAATATTCCGCCCAGTTGTTCGGTAATTTGTCCCTTTCCTACAACAGATACCGCAGCAGTATGGGAAGTGAATTTGATTTTACGGGTTATGAGCAGGAGAAGATAAAATACCATACGGAATACACATTTCTTTCGGCTGTGGAGGATATTATATTGAAAGATAACTTCAATTATTACCTTAATGCCTATAATTCGTTTAATTTCGGCGTCAATTACACCCACCATCATTACACGCCCGAGATTACAAACATATATTCAACCGAAAACGGTGCCTATGCAACGGACCCTTACAAGGTTTCCAACAATAAAGATGCAGATGAATTCATCGTTTATGCGGAAGACGTAATCACATTCAATGAACAAACTTCTTTAAGGGCGGGAGTACATGCAGATTATTACAATGTGGAATCGGTATCTTATTTCTCCCTGCAGCCGCGACTGTCTTTCAGATATTCCGTTTCGGACAATCTGTCATTGAAAGCGGGTTATGCCGTAATGAGACAGAATATACATCTTTTATCCAACGGCTTGTTTTCTTTGCCTACCGATTTGTGGGTTCCCGTAACGGAACTTATCAAACCTATAACCTCCAATCAGGTCAGCGCAGGTGTGTTTTGGCAGATTAAAGAGGGTATAAATGCGGGAATGGAGGCTTATTATAAGAAATTAGACAAGGTTATAGATTATAAAGACGGCGTTTCGTCATTCAATAACAGTGAAAATTGGGAACAAAAGGTTGCCCAGGGCAGCGGAAAAGCTTACGGAGCGGAGTTAAGCATACAAAAAAATACGGGAAGACTCACCGGATGGATTGCATACACTCTTTCGTGGTCAAAAAGAGTCTATCCGGGCGGAGAAATCAATAACGGGAAGGAATTTTACGACAGATTTGACGTACGGCATCAGTTTAACGCCGTTGCAAGCGTACGTTTGAGTGAAAAATGGGACGTGACGGCTTCGTTTGTTATTAATTCTGGCGCAAGAACCAACGTTCCCATTGCAAGTTACTACAATCCGATGGGATATAACGCAAGTTACGGATATTTCTCCTCATCCGAATTGATTAATATATACGGAGAGAGAAATAATTTCAGAATGCCGTCATACCACAGGCTGGATTTGGGATTTAACCGCACATCAAAAAAGAAAAACAGGGTAAGTATATGGAGTTTTAACGTATATAACGCCTACAATCACAAGAATGCGTTTTTCGTTTTCTTATCTGACAAACCTAATACATTACGTGCGTTCAGCATAATGCCTGTAATACCGACTGTTTCCTATACACGTAAATTTATTTAACACACTTGAGAGAATGAAAACATTAAACAATAAAAAGAAATATATACATTTATTACCCGTATTGGTAATCATGCTTTTTTCTTCGTGTATTTACGAAATAGATTACGACGGAGATTTACCCGAAGACCGTTTTGTCGTAACGGCATTGTTGGAAGAAGGATCGCCTATGTCGTTTACGGTTTTTCATTCGGCTGTTCCGGGATTGTATTACGATTATGAAGACGATTGGGATGATGATGACGGAGATTCGGGGCCTCATTGGTACAATTTGAACGAATATAATTCTTTTGCGGATTCGAGTTACATATCCGTTTTTGTAAACGGAGAATTGAAAGAGGCGGCAATGCAGACTGATAAAGCGCCTGTAAAATTTGATTACATACCAAAACACGGCGATGATATGCTTGTAAGGATTGAAAACACTAAATACAAAACCGTTGAGCAGAGATTGAAGTTTGATATGACGCCTTTGCAGATTGATTCGTTTAATATATCGTATCAAATAGTGTCTTCTGATAATTGTTTTGTCGTTTATTTGGAGATAAACGACGACGGAGGCAATAACTATTATATGTTGGATGCAGATTTTATAAGTCCCTCGTCATTGATGAATCCTAAAATTCTTTACGAATCGCATCCCGAAGTTTATTTCAGCAATAACAATGGAATGATGTATTCTGTAGATGACGAAGATAAGATAAACCGTTTTTGCGTGTTCACAAATGAGAAATTCAAAGGGCGGAAATACACCCTTAAACTGGCATTTAAACAAGATTATTACTACAATCCTGACAATTCTGCGGAAGAACATGTTTTTGAAGTACGGAAAATTGATGCAAATGCGTATAATTATTTGTATTCTCTGGGCAATTATATGGATGCATGGGGTATGTCAATGAATCCCGTAACGATTCAAGACGCTTTTACGGATGCTTACGGATTTATCAGCATAAAAAAATCGTATAAAAAGGCGGTAGATCTCTCCGCATTGATAAGCGGAAACCCTTTTGTATTGCATTAAAAACGCCTTAAAATATGTCAATAAAATAAAACGCCGTTTTAAAAAATTTTTATCGCAGAATAATTTACTGACGTCGCAGAATAATTTACTGATATCGCAGAATAATTTATTAAAACGCCGTTTTATTTTGACGGCTTGATATGTTTACGCTTTTTTCTTTAATTTCAGTGATATATAAACGAATGCCGCCGTTATCAATGCGCCTGTTATAAAAATGACAGAAGTAGTCACCAACATGTTGCCTATACCTACAATCGGTGCAACCAGACCTCCCATCAAAAAACCGCTTGCTCCCAATGCCGCCGAGGCAACTCCAGCATTGCTTCTCTCGCTGTCCAAGGCTATTGCGGTAGGAACGGGTTGCAATAAACCGAAAGAAAACATCAGTATGATGAAATTTATTTCCGTAAGGACTATTGAGTGCAATAAAATAAGGCTTACGATAGATAATAAGGCACCGAAGACCATTATTACCGCACCTAATTTCAGGCTTTTCTTGCCGTGCAGTCTTCCCGCTGCGGAGCAACCTATGGCAATAGCCACGGCATTGACTGCAAAACACAGACTGAAGCCCAAAGATGACAGTTCGTAAAAATCCTGCAGTATAAACGAAGATGCGGATATGTAAGAGAACAGCACGGCTGCGGAAAACATATAAATACCGAAGTGTATCAAATAGGTTTTGTTATGTACAAGATTTTTGTAATTAACAAACGATGACACAAGAGGTATGTTCAATCGGTTGCGTTGCGAAAGTGATTCCCTCAACCGCAGACTTAGCAGCATAAGAATCAATCCTATTGCCAGAAGTACCCAGAACACCGTTTTCCAAGTGGAAACCGACAGAATAATTCCGCCTATTACTGGAGCGATTACGGGGGCTATTCCGTTGATTGCGGCAATCATTGAAATAAATTGCGTAAGTCTTTCGCCCGAATAAAGATCCGTGGCAATACTACGCGACAAAACTATACCGCCTGCACCTGCCATTCCCTGGAACAGACGCATCAAATTAAAAGTTTCTATGCCCGGAGAGAAGATACAGCAAACCGTTGAAACCAAATACACCGCCAAAGAAATAAGAAGTAATTTCTTTCTGCCGTGTTTGTCACTTACCGGGCCGATAATGATTTGTCCTATCGCAAGTCCTAACATGGACATGGTAAGACTTAACTGTGCCATGGAGTTTGAAGTTGAAAATTCTTTGGCAAGCGACGGTAAGGACGGTAAGTACATATCCGTTACAAAAGGACCGAATGCCGAAAGAAAACCAAGCGTGATAAACAAAAATCTGTATAGTTGCCGTCTTGTTTTTTGTATATTTTTCATTGCTTTATTATTGTCTGATTTTAACCTTTTTATATTATAGCGAAATAAAACGCTGTTTTAATTTATTAAAACGCCATATTAATTTACCAAAACGCCGTATTAATTTCTTTTAACGCCGTTAAGAAAAATTGAGTCGTTATTTTTATGTCCCGAAACATGATGCGGGTACAATATAAAACCCGTTTACGGAATTAATCCGCAGTATCGATTCACTCATACCACAGACAAAGGGAAATAATCGCCAATGCTTCGTATTTTTCAGGTAAAAAGCAACAGCCGTTATCCGTTATATTGAATTTTTTTGTTGTCATACAAACTTTAAGAAGTCATTTTCGGATTGCAAAATTACAAAAAAATTCCGAATAAGGGCTTGTTTTGTGATTTTTACGGCGCAGTTTTATGCGTTATTTGCTTGATTCTGAATAGAAAAAGCCATTGCGTAAAGTTTAATCTGCTTTATCATTGCCAAAAGTCCGTTACTGCGGGTAGGGGACAGGTGTTGTGTCAAACCGATAGTATCAATGAAGTGCAAATCTGCGTCTTTGACATCTTCGGGGCGTTGGTTGTTGAAAACACGCAGCAACAGGGTTATAATTCCTTTGGTTATCACTGCATCCGAATCGGCTTTTATTTCCATAACCCCGCCGTTCATCTTTGCCGAAACCCAGACTTTGGATTGGCAACCTTTGATTAAATTCTTTTCGTTCTTGTCTTTTTCGTCTATTATAGGACATTCATCACCGAGTTCTATTAGATAATTGTATTTGTCCATCCAATCGTCAAACATTGCGAACTCTTGCTCTATTTCTTTCTCTATTTCCTGTATTGTCATCGTTGTTTTATTTTGTTTATTACAAACCTGTAAAGTCTTTTAACGGTATTAAAGTTCTTTTAACAGGTCTTCGATAAATTTTCTGTCATTGGAAAGTCTCGGAATCTTATGTTGCCCTCCTAATTTGCCTTTTGCTTTCAACCAATTGTAGAAAGTATTTTCTTTTGCAGGTATGACAATAGGTTTTTGCAATACAAGATTTTTGTAACGTTTGGCATCATAGTCCGAATTTACGTTTCTTAATGATTCATCAAATATTTCCGTAAATTTTTCCATACTGTCAGGTTCCTGACTGAATTCCACAATCCATTGGTGCATACGTTTGCCGTTTTCTTTGTCGTAATAAGGTGCTCCCGTATAGTCTTTAATCAAAGCATTAGTTGCACGGGCGGCAATACTCATGGCTTTGTCCGAATTATTGACGATAACCTCTTCACCGCAAACGTTAATGAAGTTTTTTGTTCTGCCTGTTATTTTAAAACGGTAAGGATTCTTTTCGGTAAAGCTTATAGTGTCTCCGATCATATAACGCCATAATCCGCCGTTAGTGGATATAAGCATTGCGTAATTCTTATGCAGTTCCGTATCTGCGAGGTTTATTGTTTTCGGATTTGGTTTATCAAGCTCGTCAAACGGAATAAATTCGTAATAAATGCCGTAATCCAACAGTAATAACATGCTTGAAGAATCCGTTCTGTCCTGCAATCCGAAGAAACCTTCGCTTGCATTGTATGTTTCCATATAATTTACGCCTTCGTCAAGTATTTGTTGGTATTGTTTGTAGTAAGGTTTGAATGAAACTCCGCCGTGGAAGTAAACTTCCAGGTTAGGCCAGACTTCCTTGATAGGTCTTTTTGTGTAATCCATGATACCTTTAAGTAATACCATCATCCATGAGGGTACTCCCGACAATGAAGCTACGTTTTCATGACTTACGCTTTGTATCATCTTGTTAAGTTTGTCTTCCCATTCGGGTAAAAGTGCTATTTCTTTTTTCGGCACTCTGTACCATTCTGCCCAAAACGGTAAGTTGTCTATTATTATCGCCGATACGTCACCAAGAAACATATTGCTAATAGAATTATCAGTTTGGGGAGAGCCTCCCAAAGCTAAAGAAGCCCCGTTGAATATTTGGGTATCGGGATGGTTGTTGCAATACAATGCCAACATGTCTTTACCGCCTTTGTAATGGCATTCTTCCAACGATTCTTTGCTTACGGGAATGAATTTGCTGCGTGCAGATGTTGTTCCGCTGGATTTGGAGAACCATTTGATGTCGGTATTCCACAAAACATTTTGCTCGCCTTTCAGTATACGTTCGAAAAACGGCAGAAGATTTTCATAAGTATTGACGGGAATACGTTCTGCAAATATGTTCTCGTTTTTTACGGATTTATAATCGTAGTATTTTCCCCATACAGTGTCTTTTGCAGATTCAATCAGAGTTTGAAATACCTTATGCTGCACGTCAATAGGATTGCGCATAAAATTTTCTATCTGCGGAATCCTGCGGAGCATTATTTTGTTTATAATAGTATTAAAAGGCATTTTATTATAAATATATTAAATGTTTTACAAATGTTATTTAGGGGCGTTTTTCAGAAGTAATATTGCTATTAGCGTGTATATTACCAGCGGAATTATCGATGCCAATATCGGAAGAAGGTTTCCGTTTATGGCAAAGGAGTTGAATATTTTCATAAGCAAAATCAATGAAAAAGCCAATCCTATACCCAATGCCAGATTTAACCCTGTTCCGCCTCTTGTTTTCTTACAAGACAGAGATACTCCTATAAGAGTAAGAATTATATACGCTATTGGATTAAACAATCTTTGGTATTTTTCAACCCTTAAGTCTCTTACAACCGAACTTCCTTTGACTGTCTCACGTTCTATGGCATGGTTAAGTTCGTTAAAGTTCAATTGTTCGATTCTTAAAATTTTATTAAAGTCATTAGGCAGCAGTCCTTTTAAATCTATTTCTTTTCTGTCGCCCCATGTTAACTGTTCGTTTTTGCCGTCAACCTCTCTTACGGAATAATTTATCATATTCCATTTTTGAGTTGCTGAATCAAACAATATCATGTCCGCATATATTTTTTCTTTCATGCGTTCGTTGTCAAAAGTTTCTTTGGTGAACATAAAGCCGCTCGCATTGTTGTTGTCAAAGTGATGAACGTATATTTGGGTTGCATTATCCGTCTGAATGTGTATGTCAATGAAATTGTTTACGAACTTATTCTTATAATACATTTGTTCAAACTGATAAATTTTGACATTAACGCTCGGAATAAGAATATTAGACAGATACAGCCCCAAAATGCCCACTACAACGGCGCAGGCTATAAACGGTCGCAGAAGTCTTGCAAAGGAAATACCGCTGCAAAGTATTGCAACCGTTTCGGAATTGGAAGTTAATTTGCTTGTAACGAAAACTACGGAGATGAAAAAGAAAAGATGTCCGAACATATTGGCATAACGCGGAATAATGTTAAGGTAATAATCCAGAAAGATAGACTTGATGGGAGCATTGTTTTTAATAAAATCATCCAATTTAGTCCCTAAATCTATTATGATTATCACCAGACTTATTAAGATTATAGCAACGAAAAAGGTTGCGATAATTTTCCGTATGATGTACCAATCAATAGTATTTAAGAAATAACTGTTTCCTTTTTTCACCTTGTTGTTTTAGTTTAAAGTTTACGTGTAATATTTCTTAAAACATCCGTTTTCCATGAAGTATAATCTCCGTCAATTATATGTTGGCGGGCTTTAGTTACCAAATCCAGATAAAAAGCAAGATTGTGAACCGAAGCGATTTCCAATGCCAACAGTTCCTTTGATACGAATAAGTGTCTTAAATAAGCTTTGGTGTAAAGAGTATCGACAAAAGAAGTTCCCGTAGGGTCGATGGGCGAGAAATCATCTTCCCATTTCTTATTGCGCATGTTCAACGTGCCGTTCCAAGTGAATAACATAGCGTTACGTCCGTTACGTGTAGGCATGACGCAGTCAAACATATCAATACCTCTTTCAATTCCTTCCAATATATTTTCTGGAGTTCCCACACCCATTAAATAACGCGGTTTTGTCGTAGGAAGAATATCAGTACATATATTAATAATATGGTACATATCCTGCGTAGGTTCCCCTACCGAAAGTCCGCCTATGGCATAACCGTCGGCATTATATTTTATCATTTCCCTGCAGCTGTGTATTCTCAAATCTTCATATACGCTGCCTTGTACAATCGGGAATAAAGATTGTGGATATCCGTATACGGGTTGCGTATTGTTAAATCTTTCAAAACACCGTGCCAACCATTGTAATGTGATGTGCAAAGATTTTTTTGCGTAATCATATCCGCACGGATAAGGTGTGCATTCATCAAATGCCATTATAATGTCCGCACCTATTTTTCTTTGAATGTCTATAACTTTTTCAGGAGTGAATTCATGCCTTGAGCCGTCTATATGTGATTGGAACGTACATCCGTTTTCCGTAATCTTTCTTATTTTTCCCAATGAATAGACTTGAAAACCTCCGCTGTCGGTCAGCATCGGTTTATTCCATGAATTAAATTTCTGTATGCCTCCTGCTTTTTCTATTATTTTAATACCCGGTCTTAAATACAAATGATAAGTATTTCCCAAAATGATTTGGGCTTTTATATCATCCGAAAGATAATTCACTCCTACGCCTTTGACACTTCCCACAGTTCCTACAGGCATAAATATAGGAGTTTTGATTATTCCGTGAGCTGTTTTAATTTCTCCTGCTCTTGCTTTACAATCCTTTGATGCAGAAATTATTTGATAGTCCATTCAAAAGTTATTAACAATATGTGTTTATAAAAAATCTTTGCAAAGATACTTCTAAAAAATAAATAATAGATAACTTTGCCGAAATAATTTTGAACATTATGTTAGATTTTTTGAATTATCAATTCTCTTTACCAACCTTAATACTGGCAATTTCAGCGGGTACGGTGCTTTTATTCCAGCTTATTTATTACATTGCGGTTTACGGTAGAATGCTTTCGTTTTTCAGAAAAAAGAAAAAACATAAATATGATGACACCGTAGCCGAAGGAATGCATCAAGGCGTAAGCGTAGTAATAGTTTCCAATAACAGCGGTGATGCATTAAAGGACGGTTTGTTGCAGATACTTGAACAGGAATATCCTTTGTTTGAAGTGTTAGTCGTAAATGAGAATTCTACCGATGATACCGAGTTTATATTATATATTCTTAAGGAAAATTATCCTAATCTTACGGTAATAAATTTGGGCCTTAATGCCAATAAATACGAAAGTTTCAAATTCTCATCAGCGATAGGAATCCGTTCGGCTAAATATCCCAATGTATTACTTACCGATGTGAATTGTATGCCTAAATCTTATAATTGGTTAAGTCAGATGATGAATCCCGTAAACAATAACAGATATAAAAATATAGTAACTGGCATATGTTTAAGGGAGGATTCCAAAGGACTTTCCGCCGCATTGGAAAGATATGACCAGGCAATATCTTACATGAATCTTATCTCTTATACGCTTTGTGGCAACGCCTATACATCCTGCGGTATGAATATGATTTATAATAAAGACTTTCTAATCAACAACGGCGGCTTTATATCGCAATATACCAATTCTTGCAATCAGGAAGATTATTTCGTACACCGCCATTCCTCCAAACACAATACCGCATTGGTTGTTGATGAGCAGGCTTTTTTATATTTACCTTCATACAGAAACTTCAAAACCTTCTTCAGAGTGAAATTCGCAACTTCTTTGTCGCACAAGGCTTTGGCAGCAAAGGATAAAATTCTGTTGGCACTGAACCCTGTTACTTCATTCTTATATTATGTTTTTGCGGCGTTGCTGTTGATTTTGCTGTTTCCTTGGCAATATATTGTAATTTCGCTCGTTATAAAATGGACGGTGCAAATTATATACTGTAAAAAGTGTATGGCGAAATTGAATATAAAGAAGAATTGGTGGGCAGTACCGTTTATGGAAATATTCTTCTTTTTCTTCAATTTTATAATAAGACTGAAAGTTTTGTTTTACAGAAAAAGAGAAAAGAAAATACGTTGGGATAAATAAATACGTCTGAATTGATGACTGAAAAAGCAAAAAGAGATTACGAACTGGTTGTTTTGGCAAGGGACAAAGGCGATCAAAAAGCTTATGCAGACCTTTTGGAGGCGTACAGAGAGCCTGTTTATTACATGTTGCTTAAAATGACACGTTCCACATTGGATGCCGATGATTTGACAATCGAAGCTTTCGGAAAGGCTTTCCGTTCTTTGGATGATTATTCGCCCGAATATGCTTTTTCCACATGGCTTTTCCGCATTGCAACCAATAATTGTATCGATTTTATAAGAAAACAACGTATGCAAACCATGTCAATGGACGACAATGAGGGAAGTTATCAGACTTATGCCGCAAAAGAAGTCAATAATATGGTTTCTTTGTCATCCTCACCCGAAGAAGAAATGATTTCCGAACAACAAAAACTTTATATCCATACTGTTGTGTCCAAACTTAAGCCGCATTACCGCAAACTTGTGGAGATGCGCTATTTTGACGAAATGTCATACGAAGAAATATCGCAGAGTCTGAATATGCCTTTGGGTTCTGTAAAAGCCAAACTCTTCAGAGCAAGAAATCTTTTGATGGAGATAATAAGGAAAAATCCCCAAAGATGACATTCTTACTTGATTTTATTTCATTAAAGCACACAAATGCAGGCATGCAACATTGTGCCGAAGAATTGTATACGCAATCTTTTCCCGTATCCGAACGCCGCAAATGGGAGGATATCCTTATTAATCTGCAAAATCCTTATTTTGATTTTTTTGTTATAACAGACGGCGGAACGTTTGTGGGTATAATTTCTTTATGGAGGTTTGATAAATTTGCGTATATCGAACATTTTGCCGTAGAATGCAGCAAAAGGCAAAAGGGTGTGGGGTCCCAAGTTTTGCAGTTACTGAAAGATAAGGTTAAAAAGCCTTTGGTGTTGGAAGCAGAGCCGCCCGAAGATGCAATATCCGTAAAACGCATCAATTTTTATAAGAAAAACGGTTTAAGTTTATTGAGTGAAAAATATATACAGCCTCCTTATTATGACGGATTGCCGCAAGTGGAACTTAAAATCATGACCGATTGGGAAGATTATGATTTTTGCTTGATAAAACACACTCTTTACAAACATGTTTACAATGTTCAGCCGTAGTGCCGTGCCTTGAAAATTTACCGATAAACAATGCCGTTAAAAAATAACGCCTTCCTGCAAAAATAAAACGCCGTTTTAAGAAATTAATACGGCGTTTTATTTTACTGACGTGGCGTTTTATTTTGCTAAAACGGCGTTTTATTTACGCATAAAGATGTGTCGTTATGATTTGATTGAGAATTAATCAATTAAAGTGCTTACTTAATACTGCAATTTCTTGATTGTGATTTCTCCGACGGAGTTCGCACCGCCGTGTTTTATCTTTGCTCTGAATTTTATCGGGAATTCTTTCAGTGTTTGTTGCGAATTGGTTATTAAAAACTGATTCGCATTGATTTGTTTGATGAAAGAACCGTCATCAACAGACGTCTGCGAACCGTAAATATCCAATCTGACGTCATCAAATAGCAATGCGGAAGATTTTCCCGAAGCATAATCCATCGACAATTGGTTGAAAGAAAGTATGTATTCGCCTGTTTGGTTTGCCAAATCGGTTAAATCAACCGTAAAATCCCTGTATTGGTCCGACGAGAAGGAGTTTTTGTCCCAAAAACCCGCTTGTACAGGTTTTGCGCCGTCGTTTTCTTTGTTCAAGTCATCCAAATCCGTTTCCACGCGGTACATCGAAAAATTCATAATATCCGCTTCGCCTTTGGATTTAACGATTTCAAGACTTACGGCAGTCACTTGCGTATCTTCAATATACTCTATACGTTTATAACCTATTGAACTGCCTTTGCAAAGCACCTTCCATTTGCCGTCAACCTTGCCTTTGATGACATATTCCCGCACTCTTTGTCCGCCGATGAGGTTTTCCTGAATGACAAAGTGGTTTACGGTAACGGGTTTCTGGAATCCGACGGACAGTTGCTTGCCTTTGCCCGAAGTAAAGCTGACAGGAAATTCAAAACGCCGCTTTATCTCCTGCCCGAACTGTGTATAAGCCTTAACATGCGACAAAGGAATAAGCCCCGTTGTGTCGGGAGTGGAATTAAGAAGCAAAACGCTGCCTCTGCCCACCGATTTATAATAAAGATTCATCAATTGGCTTGTCGAAAGTATCAAACTGTCGGTATCAGGAGCCCAAAACCATTTATGCCCCTTGTTTTTAAGCAGCGGAACGTCTATTTCAACGGGAGCGTATGCGTTGCCGTTCATGTCCGATGCCAATGCGGTGGCTGTACCCGTTGCCAAATCTTCCTTGGACAGCATATACCAGTTAGGATAAGGCGCAATACCGTCTTCATTACCCACCCAACGCAAAGAAGCCTGTTGTCCCTGAAAGACAACAGCGTTTGCGGCATATTTTTCCAATATATCTTTGACATCTATTTTGCAATTGCCGTCAAACCAAACCTCTTTTATTTCGCCGTAATTGCTCAAAACTTCCGTCAATTGCTGTCTGAATATCTTGTTATAGGCTTCTTGTTTGGAAGGGTCGGCAGTTATTCCTCCGCTTCCTATGCCTGCACCCCAATGATCGTCACCCGGATAGATGTATATGCCCAGTTGCAGTCCGTATTTCTTACAAGATTTGCTCAAATCGTCCAAAACGTCACCTTTACCGTCTCTCCATTTCAATTCCTTGACGCCGTAATCGCTTGTTTGGGTCTGCCACCAGCAGAATCCGCCCGTATGTTTGGCTACAAAGATGATCATTCTCGCACCCCATACCTTTGCAACTTCGCACCATTGGTCCGTATTCAAAAGACGCGGGTTTACAGTGCTTAAATCAGTTGTATGGTTGTCGTATTCACGCCCTTGCCAGGTTGCCATTCCCCAATGTACAAACATGATGCGCTCCAAAGAATGCCAATTCAGTTGAGCCTGTGAAGGCAGAGGTATATTCTTTTTGGCGGTACGTTGTCCCCAAGAAGCAGAAAGCATTATGCCCAAGGCAAAGAATAATAAGAATCTTTTTTTCATAGTGATTGCGTTTTTTATGTGCTGCAAAGTTAGTAAAATTTATCAAACTGATGTTGCTTTAAGGCTGAATAATTATGCCTTTTGCCGTTTTGCCGCCGCCCCGTAGCGTTTTATTTCAGAAAAAACCCTTTTTTTGAGTCAAAAAAAGGGTTTTTTTAGGGTAAAAAAACAGTTTTTTTCAAATTAAAACGCCACGGGGCGCCGCTTCATTGCCATAAAGCACCTTACTCTTGTCTTAAGGCGTCTTTAAAACTATTCTTGGTAATAGACACGTTTGATTCTTTGGGATACGGACGTGAATATCTCGTACGGAATCGTGTCCAAAGCTCCCGCTAACTTAAAGACAGGATTTTCATTTCCGAATATTACTGCCGTATCTCCTTCTTTTGCGTTGGCATCAGTAAGATCTATCATGCACATATCCATACATATATTGCCTATTATCGGGCACAAACTTCCGTTTACATAAACCGATACCTTCCCGTTGCCTGCATGTCTGTTCAAACCGTCGGCATAACCCACGGGAATGACACCTATGCGCATAGCAGAAGGCGAGACAAATCGGCGGGAATACGATACGTCTTCTCCTTGACGTATCTGGCGGATTTGTGTTATAGTCGTACGTAAGCGGTGTACGAACCGTAAGTGTTGTTGTTCCTTTGCGTTTACTCCGATACCGTACATACCTATTCCTAACCGCACCATATCGTAATGAGCCTGCGGAAAACGCACCGTAGCAGCTGAATTGCACAAATGACGCGTTATTTTGTAATCAAAATTTTGCTGAATGAATCCGCTCATTTGTTCATACAGATTGATTTGTCCGTAAGTGTAGCCGTCCAAAGCGGGATCGTCAGCACCGTAAAGATGGGAAAATACGCTCTTTATATGTAAATTCGGAGCGGCTTTAAGCTTCGTTACAAGGAAATTCATATCCGATGGTTCAAAACCCAGTCTGTGCATGCCCGTATCCAATTTCAGATGAATATTTATATTATCCGTCAAAAATTTATCCAATACGGCAAAACTATGAACCACAGGTTCCAAATTGTATTGCTTTATCAGTTCCGTATTATCTTCAGGCGTCATAACCATTATAGGTTTCTCAATGCCGTGACGGCGTAACTCCACACCCTCATCCACAAAAGCTACGGTGAAATAGTCTGCCAAATTGCTTTTTTGCAGAGTGTAGGCAACCTCATAGCCTCCGCATCCGTAAGAATCGGCTTTGACCATAGCCATCAGCATAGTCCCGCTTTTGAGTTTGCTTTTGAAATGACGGACATTGTCTTCTATTGCCGACAGATTGATTTCCAATACGCTTTGATGCGTCTTTGAGGAAAGGGCTTGGCTTATAAGGTTGAAATTCATGTTGGACGCTCCCTTGATAAGTATTGCCTTGTTGATAAAATCCTTTCTTCTCAAATTTAAAAGGAAATCCTCCAGCGTAAGATAGAACTTCGCCTGCTCAATATGGATTAATTCCCTGTAATTACAGAAATCCGCACCGACGGCAATAAGATTCGTTACGCCCTTATTGTTTAACAAAGTGTTGATTTGGCTGTACAATTCAACGGGATCGTTACCCGTTTGCTGCAAATCGGATAATATTACCGTCTTTTTGGCTTTGTTTTGGCTGTTAAGATAATCCAAAGCAATTTCTAACGACTTTAAATCGCACGAATAGGAGTCATTGACTATTATTGAGTTGTTTATTCCGCCTTTTATCTCAAAGCGGCTTTCCAATTGCTCCAAGGTACGCAATCTTTGCAGCAAATGCCTTTTGTCAATGCCCATATTAAGGCAAAAGATGTAGGCATTTATTGCATTCTCAAGGCTTGCCTTGTCATTAAAGGGCAGGGTTATCTCCTTTTCCAAGTCTGATAAGCGGTATGTATCAACCGAATTGTCGCCCCAAGAAATCAATTTAATGTTATATTGCTGCGCAAAAGCGTTTATTTTACGCGTCAAAAGAGGATAATCATCGTGAAAGATAATAAGCGAACAGTGTCTGAACAGTTTTAATTTCTCTTCTATTTTTTGTTCGGTGCAGGAAAAATTTATTTGATGCGCATCCCCGATATTGGTAAAGATACCTACTGTCGGTTGAATGATATTTTCCAAATTTTCCATCTCATCAGGGCAGGATATTCCCGCTTCAAAAACCGCCAATTGATCATCTTCTTCCAATTGATACACACTTATAGGAACACCTATCTGCGAATTGAAGCTCTTAACATTGCAACATATCTTCTTATCATTGCCTATAAGTTTGACAATCCAGTCTTTGGTGATTGTTTTGCCGTTGCTTCCCGTTATTGCGCATACGGGTAAAGAAAATTTGCTGCGGTGGTATGCGGCTAATGCCTGCAATGCTTTAACCGTATTGTCAACAACCAAAAACGAAGAGTCTTTCCAAGTGCTTTTAGGCGGTGTTTGGGTTACGAACATGCGTATTCCTTTGTTATATAAGTCCGCAATGTATTTGTAACCGCTTCTGTTGTCGGTTTCGATTGCGAAAAAGACGGTGTTTTTTACCGTATTGAGCCTTCGGGAGTCGAAAAGAATATTGTCAATGCTGCATTCAAGGCACGCATCGCCTATAACCGTGCCGCCTGTCAATAAGGCGAGAGTTTTAAATGTCGTTTTATCCATTCTTATTATCGTGTTGTCCTCAAAATCGTGTGCAAAAGTACAACATTTTATTGTTTTACATACGCTTTATCTTTATTTATTAATGCCTTAAGGCATAATTCCGCCGCCCCTTGCCGTTTTATTGCGAAAAAAACACTTTTTTTGATACTAAAAAACAGTTTTTTTACGTTAAAAAAACAGTTTTTTCGGAATTAAGACGGCACGGGGCGGCAAAGAAACGCAGCAGGGCATGAATTTGACAGGAAAGGGCAGGGCAGAGGTGATGAGAAAATGACTTATGATAATGCAAAAACGCCGTGAATTACGCTTTCGGAAAACGGAGATAATGACACATTAAATTAAAAAACCATATAAAAAAAGAAGAATTATGTTATACAGAAAATTAGAACGTAAAGTTACAGTCGGCGGGACGACTGCAAAGAAGTACAACGCAAAAATCCTGCACAATTCGGTGATAGACCAGCGGGAATTGGCAAAGCGTATCAGTGAAAAAAGCGGCATGTCAACAGGAGACGTGACTCATGCCATTGAGGAGTTGAACGAGATATTTATCGAGTTGCTTTCGCAGGGTCACATAATAGATTTGGGAATTTTGGGACGGTTCAAAGTCAGTATAAACGCCAAAGCATGTGACAGTTTGGAACAAGTGACTGCCGACACAATTAAAGACGTCACCTGCATATACAAACCGGGTAAGGAGATAAAGCATGCACTTGAGAACATAACCTTTGAACTGGACAGAAGGTTTGATGAGCACGGCAATTATGCGGAAAATTCGCATAAAAAGCAGGAGCGTGAAAATTAAATTGCGCTTATTATGACTGTGAAATGATAAAAAGTCGTAATTTTGCAAACTGATTGAAAAATAAAGATACAATAAAGTAATAAATAAAATGAAAAAAATATTGGTATTAGGTTCCGGCGGTCAGATTGGTTCGGAACTTACAATGAGATTAAGAGAAGTTTACGGAGACAGCAATGTTGTTGCAACGGATCTCAACCCTGAAAGATTAACCAAGCAGATACAGGAATCAGGACCGACAGGTAAAGTGGACGCTTGCGATGCCAAACAGATAGCATCCATAGTTGATCAGTACAATATCGATTCCATTTACAATTTAGTTGCAATCCTTTCGGCAACAGCCGAGAAGAATCCTATGTTAGGTTGGAATGTCGGCATGGGGGCACTTATCAACTGCTTGGAAATAGCAAGGGAGAAAAAATGTGCGCTATTCACTCCGTCATCTATAGGAGCTTTCGGACCGAGTACCCCTTTGGACGGCACGCCGCAGGACACTATCCAACGCCCGGGCACAATCTACGGAGTAACCAAGGTAACGGGTGAATTGTTAGGCGACTACTATTACAAGAGATTTGGAGTTGATGCACGTTCGGTACGTTTCCCTGGTTTGATTTCGTATGTATGCCCTCCGGGAGGCGGAACGACCGACTACGCTGTGGATATCTATTACGCAGCAGTTAAAGGTGAAGATTTCGTTTGCCCGTTGAAAGCAGGTACTCAATTGGACATGATGTACATGCCTGATGCTCTTAATGCAGCTATCAATATTATGGAAGCAGATCCTGCAAAACTTGTTCACAGAAACTCATTTAACGTGACGGCTATGCATTTCGATCCTGAAGAAATATACAGTGAGGTTAAAAAATATTATCCTGACTTCAAGATGACGTACGATGTAGACCCTGTTAAGCAGTCTATAGCAGATTCTTGGCCTAATTGGATGGACGACAGCTGTGCAAGAAATGAATGGGGCTTTAAACCTGAATTTGATTTGCAGAAGATGAGCAAAGATATGATAGAGAAATTGAAAATTAAATTCAATAAATAAACCCAAGCGGTAATAAGAATACAGCGGAAGTTTGATTAAACTTCCGCTGTATTTGTTTATATGAATTATATTCAGTGTACTGTCTTTATGTATGCTGATATTCTCTTTCTAAATGTTTAATGTAACTCCGCATACATAGTGGCAGACATATAAATTATGCATCTATGTTTGCATATTTCGCATTGGCTTCGATAAATTCCCTTCTCGGTGCAACGTCATCGCCCATAAGCATAGAGAAGATACGGTCGGCTTCAGCAGCGTCGTTAATAGTTACATGGCGAAGCAGTCTGCGTTCAGGATCCATGGTTGTCGTCCAAAGTTGATCCTCACTCATTTCTCCCAAACCTTTGTAACGTTGAACTTCCACACCGTCAGATCCGCCCAATTCCTCAATTATGGCAGCTCTTTCTTCGTCTGTCCAGCAGTATTTGCGGAATGTTTTTCCTTTGGAGATAAGATAAAGCGGCGGAGTAGCTATATAGACATGTCCCGCATCGATAAGTTCCCTCATATAGCGGAAGAAGAAAGTTAAAATCAAAGCTGCAATATGCGCTCCGTCCACATCGGCATCTGTCATAATGATTACTTTGTGGTAACGGAGTTTTTCCATGTTCAATGCTTTGGTGTCGTCAGGCGTTCCTATTGAAACACCCAATGCTGTATAAATATTTTTGATTGATTCTGCATCAAGGACGCGGTGTTGCATAACTTTCTCTACGTTAAGAATCTTTCCCCTTAACGGAAGTATGGCTTGATGTTCACGGTCCCTGCCTTGCTTTGCCGTACCGCCTGCACTGTCTCCCTCAACTATGAATAGTTCGCATTCAGCAGGGTCATTACTTGAACAATCAGCCAATTTGCCAGGCAAACCTGCAACGCCCATTATTGTTTGCCTTTGAACCAAATCGCGGGCTTTGCGAGCAGCATGGCGTGCAGTTGCAGCAAGAATTACTTTATCCACAATGGCTTTTGCTTCCTTCGGATGCTCTTCAAGATATATGTTAAGTTTGTCGGCAATCATCTGACTGACGGCGCTGACAACCTCACTGTTTCCCAGTTTAGTCTTTGTCTGACCCTCAAATTGCGGTTCGGCAACTTTAACCGAAATAACGGCAGTCAAACCTTCCCTGAAATCATCGCCCGTTATCTCAAACTTAAGTTTTTCCAGCATCTTTTCTTTTTCTGCATAGTTCTTAAGCGTACGGGTCATACCTTGGCGGAAACCTTGTAGGTGTGTGCCGCCTTCATGTGTGTTAATATTATTTACGTATGAGTGCAGATTCTCCGTAAATGTCGTATTGTATTGCATGGCAATCTCCACAGGAATACCGTTCTTCTCTCCCTCGATGCAAATAGGTTCGGGAGTTATTTTTTCTCTTGAAGCATCCAAATATTCCAAGAAATCCCTTAAACCGTTTGCCGAATAAAACTCATCTTCACGGTACTTGCCGTCTTCATCCGCTTCGCGCAAATCTTTAATGGACAATCGCAAACCTTTGTTTAGGAAAGCAAGTTCCCGAAGCCTTGCAGCCAAAGTGTCATAGTTATAAACAGTGGTTGTAAACACTTGGTCATCCGGTGTGAATTCCACCGTAGTTCCGCGTTTATCCGTAGTGCCTGTTTCCTTTACGGCATAAAGAGGTTTTCCTCTCATATACTCCTGTTCATATACTTTGCCGTCTCTGTAAACCGTCACATGAACGTGTTTTGACAAAGCATTGACACAGGAAACTCCCACACCGTGCAAACCTCCCGACACTTTGTAAGAGCCTTTATCAAATTTACCTCCCGCATGCAATACCGTCATAACGACTTCCAATGCGCTGCGGTGTTCTTTTTCGTGCATATCAACAGGAATACCTCTTCCGTTGTCTTCCACACGGATAGTATTTCCTTCAAGTATTGTAACTTTTATGTCAGTGCAATAACCCGCCAAAGCTTCGTCAATGGAATTATCCACAACCTCGTAGACCAAATGGTGCAATCCGTTTGTATTAACATCCCCTATATACATGGCAGGACGTTTTCTCACTGCTTCCAATCCTTCCAATACATTAATATTGGCGGCGGTGTAATTGTTTTGATTAATGTTCGTATCCATTAGTTCTTCAGTTATTTTCTTTTTGCAAAATTACGAAAAATTCCGTTATCAACAAAATGAAAAAATATAAAAACCGCACCTTATAATATAAAAGTGCGGAATTAAAATAATTCTGTTGGTAAGTATTCAGTCAAAACCGGATATTACACCTCACGGATATCTTATTTTTTTCTTACTCCGTCGTATTTAACCGTAAAATCGTGGTTTGATTGGGAGAATGTACCCGACAAATCAATCTTGTTGTTCTTGATAGTGGCATTGATGGTTTTAACATAGAAATTTCTTGCTCCTATGTTTTCACTTGCTATTGATATGGACGGGGTGATTTCTGCACCTACAAGCATTGTATCACCGTCAGAGATGTTGATCTTGCATCCGTTGATTTTAAAGTTAACGGCTTTGTCCTGGTTTGTGCTGAAATACACGTTCAACAGTGTAATATCAGCAACGTTTGTCTCAAAGTTTAATGCCGTCTGTACTTGTAATTCGTCCATTGAGAAGTTTCTTACGCTGATATTCCAATATCCGCTGTACAGGAATGATTTCTTGGTGCCGTCATTGCTGTCATCGTCGGAACATGCTGCAAATGCAAAAATGCATAATGCAATAAAAAGAAAGTTTTTGATTTTTTTCATAGTTCTACTGATTTATTTATTTAATTAATGTGCCTGATTATTTTATTAATGAGCCTGATTAATTTACTAAAACGCCTGATTAATTTCTTAAAACGGCGTTTTAATTTTTTGCCTTGTTATTACCTTTTCTTTTTCTGTAATAAGGATAGGCTGCGATGGCTATAATGCAAAGTATAACAGCTGCAGAACCTATGAATGCAACGGTGTTTCCTTTCTTAAGGGTATCGCTGCTGCATACAAATTCCACGGTGTGGTTTCCTTTAGGTACATAAACTCCGCGAAGTACGTAATCCGTGCAGAAATAAGGAACTTCCTTGCCGTCAATGTAGCAATGCCACGAGTCTTTGTAGAAAATTTCGGAAAATACCGCTATGTTGTCTGTCGTTGAAGACGTTTTGTATTTCAGATGAGTTATATTGGTGCTTTCATCCTCCGTAAGTTCTATTTTTGCAGACGTATCGCTATTGTTTACCGCTTTTACGATGTCTTTGTATTTCTTGTCAATCACTGCAGTCTGTTTAGGATTGAAATTATCCAACGCCTGAATTTCTTCGTCAGCGTTATTAACCCATTGTATATCTTTAACAAACCAAGCGGCACCCAAAGCCTCGGTGTTTTCTATAAAGCCGTTATCGCTGAATATTATATAACGGGTGTCAAGCATATTCAAAACTCCGAAATTAGGCATAGGAAATCCTTGGGCATTCCTATACTGATAATATAATTGCCTCATAGGGTTTTGTTTCAACAAGGCAGTGTCCTGTAAATCCTTTTGCTTGTATTGCGTATTAGTGAAATAAAAATCAATCAAATCCTGATAACGCTGAAGCTTTGCTGCCGAATAGCCGCCTATCGAAGGCATGAAATAAGATGTCGAAGCATCGTTAAAAGGACTGCGTGTAAGGTTGTAAACACGGTAATGATTGATGTGGTTTGCATCAGTTGTTTCCATGATTTGGTTTTCCGCAGCGGTGGCAACGGTCATTAGTTCACTTTTTGAGCGGAACGAATCCTTATTGACGTATCTTAAATCTACACCCCATAAATCTATTACGGCGGCAAGACCTATTATACATATTATTATAATGTCTTTTTTGATTATCTTGCGGTCATAAAGCATAAGTGCGGCAAATGCAACGGCTATAAAGATGAAAGAACGCAATGCATCGCTTGTAAACATACTTTCCCTGTCCTGTTGCAAAGCCGACATGAAGCTTTGACCCAATTCTTGTGCAAAAATGTTGTCTTTTGAACATGTAAAATCGCTGAAAAGTGACGGAATAATTGCAGCAAGCAATGTTATGCCGCCTGCAACCGCCATACTGATGTACAAAGAACGTTTTTTCTTTTTCTCATCCGTGCTTTCCAAATAGTATTTCAGCCCCATAAGAGCCGCAATGCACATTGTTACGTTAGCGATAACCAACGCCATCGACGGAGTACGGAATTTGTTGTACATAGGAAGGTGGTAAAACAACCAGGCATTAAGTGCCATGAAATTATTACCCCAAGAAAGCAATATTGAAATAACGGTTGCCGCCAAAAGCCACCATCTCCATTTGTTGTCCAAGACCAAAAAGCCCAACAAAGCCAAGAAAACGACTATTGAACCGAAATAAACTGGTCCTGCGGTGAAGGGTTGTTCGCCGTAATAGGTACTTCCCAAATATTGGTTGTAGAGTTGTTGCGCTCTTTGCTGATTTTGTTGTGCAGGAGCGGTATTTCTTATCTCGCGTATGCGGTTTTGAAGCTGTTTGGAGCTTTCATCGCTTATTCTTGTGTCTGCCGAACCGCCGCCCATGTAGTCAGGAATCAATAATGTCATTGTTTCGGCTTTTCCGTACGACCAATTGAAAGCGTAATTGATGTCCAAACCATTTTGATTTATGTTTTGTTTGTCGTTTTGAGGGTGAACGGTAAGTTCACTGCCGCCTCTCATAGTATATTTTACGTATTCGTTATTGACAAGCAGATGTCCCGACAAAGGCAATACCGACAAGACGGCACCAAGCACCAATACACCTACGCTTTTACCGAAATCTTTCCAATCCTTTTGCTTTGCTGCAATAACCAAGTACGATATGCCCAAAATGAAAGCCGTGATTACTGTGTAGTAAGTGATTTGTACGTGATTGAAAGTCAGTTGCAGGGCAAGGGATACGGTAAATACGATAAAACCTGCGGCATATTTTTTTCTGAAAACAAGAATCATTCCCGCCAAAACGGGAGTCATCATTGCCATTGCCCAAGCTTTGGTGATGTGACCCACATTTATAATAATAATATTGTATGACGCCAATGCGTAAATAAGTCCTGCGAACAAAGAAAGCCACGGCGAAGCACCCATGCACACCATAAACACATAAAAACCCAGAGCCAACAGGAAGAATACGCCTAAAGAATGGGTGGAATCGAATAAATTCAGCGGGCTTATAAGAGATTTGAACACGTTGCCCTTTTGTCCGTAATCTATTTGGTAGGAAGGCATACCCGAAAACATGTTAGGAGTCCATTCGCTCTTGTCTCCCGTTGCTCTTGTGTAGTCTTCAAGGGCTTTGTTCATGCCAGGGAATTGCATCATATCGCTTTGCGGCAACTGTTTGTTATTTAAAACAGGGGAGAAGTATATTAAACTTACTATTATCAGCACAACAATGGCTGCAATGTGAGGTAAAATTTTTTTCCAATTCATTTGCGTCAATAATTTTATTGTAATGGTTTTGCAAAAATACAAAAAAAACTTTATCTGACGAAAATTAGCGGCATAAAACACATATTTACCTTAAAACAATGTCAGAAGATTGCCGCCTTTTGCCTTTTTACCAATGCCTGTATACGTTTGGCTGCCGCCCCGTGGCGTATTAATCTGAAAAAAACTGTTTTTTTGACCCTAAAAAATAGTTTTTTTACCTGAAAAAAACAGTTTTTTCAGAAATAATACGCCACGGGGCGGCAGTAAAGCGTAATAAGGCTGGAATTTTTCATCAGAGGGCAAAAAGAATATGCTGTTTTTATATTTTAAAACCCCGTAAAACTTCGGTAAATTAAAATACTCAAATGTGGTGATATGGTATTAGCTGGAAAAAGTGTAATTTTGCATCCTTAATTAAACAACCGTATTAACTATAAAACAGACAAATTAAGATGAAAACACAGAAGTATTGGGCAAAAGCGGTATTGTCATTTTTATTGGTGCTTTTCACCATGCCGTTAGGACATGCGGCGATGATAATAATGGAAAAAACAATGAGTGAAACGGCTTTGCATGCAGGCGGTTTTATGTTGGGAGTTTTGGGAGTGGTGCTTGTGATTGTGGGCATATTCGTCAAAGGCGACACCAAACAGACATTGTATGGTTTATTCGGTGCATTGTTCTTTTGGACGGGCTGGATAGAATTTTTATTCCTGTATTACGCCAGACGTTTCGGCACAATGTGCGAATTGGAAGGCGGAGCGTTGATGCCTTTTGACCAAGCAGTGGCTCAAGGTATGGATATAGCCACCAAACCAGAGTATTTAATCCTGCCGGCAACCTTCGGACTTTGGGCATTGTTCATGTTGTTTTATTTATTCTGCATTCCTACGGGATGCGACTTCATCAACTGGTGCCAAAAGGTCTTTTTCCGTTCCCGTAAGAAGGAAATAGTTGCCAAACCGATAGTAAGACATACTTCATTGGTCACTTTCATGGAGTTTAATATGATAATATGGACTTCTTACATATTGTTGATGTTCTGTTACGACGATAATTTCCTCGGGGAAAGACATTTTATAACCTTATTAGTGGGCATGGGCTGTCTTGTAGGGTCGTTCTTTATCTTTAAAAAGCAATTGAAACTTGCTTCGTGGGGTGCTAACATCCGTATGGCGATTGCTACGGTTATCGTGTTCTGGACTCCTGTTGAGATATTGGGAAGACTCAATATGTTTAAGGAGATCTGGGTTAATCCGCAGCAGTATAAAACCGAGATGATATCCATTCTTATAGCTTTTGTGGTGATTATGGGTATTGTGGTGGTAAACGGAATAATCGTTAAGAAGAATAAAACGAAAAATACTCAAATATAGTGATTGCATACTTTGTAAAACAGAAGTAATTTTGCAACTTGAAATTTTAAGAGCATTAAATACGTTTTTGAGATAATGACAAAAAAGATTTTTACATACGTTTTTATGATTGTAACTGCCTTTGCTGCATTTGCCCAGACGACTAAATACAAGGGAACGATGACAGTGGGGGATTATACGCGTAAAAATGTTGTCATACAGGTAAGAGAAAACGGTAAAAAGGCTGACGGTACGATTTTCAGAGCCAAATTCGCCCGTTTGATGCCGGTTAAAGTGGACGCAGACATAAGAGGTTTAAACAGAACGGTACAAGGTGATAAAACTTTCCTGTCGGGAAACAACCTTATACCTCTTGTAAAGAACCAACCGAAAGAAAAATATGCCGTAACGAAGTTTAACGGCGTTATGGAGAATGATGAATTGCGTATAACGACGTATTTCGGACAAAAGAAGGTTACTTATAACGGTAAGAAGATAAATTAAGGTTAAATAACATAGTAAAACAACAATTAAAACAAGTACAACAAATGAAAAATTACAAAAAATTGCTTTTAGTAGCAGTAGCAGCATTATCATTTGCAGCATGCGGCGATGATGACGACGATGACAAAAAAGGCGGTAACGATCAACAAACAGAAGTTACTAATAATGTAAACGTATCCGTGTTTAACGGTGAATCAAAGATAGATAATCCTGCATTTTCTATCGATGACGTAGACGTACAAACTACATGTGTTGATTCAACCAAGACGTGTGATGTATTAATGCAGAATGTTACTTTCTCCGAAGGTATGAAACAAGGTATGGGACTGATGGATTTCGCAATGAACGGCGTAAGTTTTGCAGTTCAAAACGGTGATACGGTTCTTACAGGAGCAAATATCGAACCTGAAGCATTTATGCACGGTCAGTCTGCAGGCTCTGCAGGTTATGTTATCACTTCCATAAACGGTAAAATTACCAAAGGAGAGTTGACATTTGAAGCTGTAGTTCATTCTTCAAGAGGCAACAGTGATATGAATATGACATTCACGGGAAAAAGAAAATAATTCCTAACAACGGGTAGTATATCCGTAACAGCGGGTGATTGAAACAGATTTTCAATCACCCGCTAAGTTTTTATGTATGCATAAAAAGACAGCATAATGCGGCGGTAAAATCAACTGATTTGCGTACTAAAAAAGGTGGGAAGATAACCCGTAAAAAAAACACGCCGTTTTAAGAAATTAAAACGCCTTATCAGTAAAATAATACGGCGTTTTAATATTTTTTTTACGCCGTATTATTTTATCAGTTTGTAACAATAACAAAATGAGGTGGTTTCTTTGCCGTGAAAAATGCTGTCAGATCAGTGTTTTTCTGCCTTAAAAAATCCTTGAAATCACAGGATAGATTAGTGAAATCCGTTACAAAATTACTTTGATGGAGAATCCGCCCGAAGTTGTGGAGGTAGGGTAGCTGCTGCTGATATGCGGCGTATTGATTGTGCTTTCAAAGAATGCTTTTAAGATGATTTTTTCGGTCAGCGAGTATTCACCGCTTAAGTTTATGTTTGCAACTTTGGTTCCTGCCGAGGTTATGTTGCTGTTTTGGTCAATTTTCCTTAATATGGTCTTGTTATTGGTGATGCTGAAGTCTGCTTTAACCAAAATGTCGCTTTTAAATTCGCGGCTTGTATTGTCTCCCGTCCTTACTTTGACCCTTACGTCTTTAAATCTGTAGCCTCCTCCGAATACAACGCTGCTTCGGTTTACTTCGGTAAGCTGATTGTTGCTGAATGACAGACTCAAATTTCTTTCTTTTCTTATTTCGAAGTTCAATTGCAAGGAGTTTTTAAGATTAATGTCCGCTTTGAACAAAGGACTTAACTGTTCGCTTAATGTAACTTGGTCTGTCGTGTATTTCGGGATGAAGTTTCCGTTTAATGTATTGCGAACCCACTCGGTTCCGAAATCGTAAGCACTGTTGTCGGGTACGCTCATATTGGTGTAATACGACGTTACGTTGTAGGTACATGTGTAGTTGGATGACAAGGTTATGCTGTTTGCCCACGATTTTACCCAATCGGATTTATTCAATCCCGTATAGGTTATTCTCCAGTTAGGCATCGGTACGTTAATAAACGGTGACAGACTTATCGAAGAAGCGTCTTTACCCAAATAAGCAGCTAAAAATGCAGGTATAAGCACTTGTTGGGACGTTGCACCGTAGCCGTCAGGCCATGATTGGTTGCTTGCACTGTCCCAATACATATCTCCGTAATAATCGGAGTGTGCCGATTGATTTTTTCTTGAGAGTCTTTCGGCTATCGTCTGACGGTTTTCTAAAAACTTGCGGAAAACTTCGCTTACATTGTCTTTACCCGAACTTTTGAAAAGAGTACGGAAAGCTATAACGCTTATACTGAAGTTTCCGTTGCGGTATGCACTCATCGGTCCGTTGATACGGTTGTCATCAGGATTGAATTTGTAATACGCAGTATACTGTTCGCTTTCGTTTTTCTTGAATGTAAGATCAATGTTAAAGTCTCTTATCGGCTCAATTTTTATTTGCGCCGTGATATTTTCAGTGTGCTTTTTGACGGTTGCCGCATTAAGCATAGTATCTTTCGAAAGCCAGTTATTGCGTATGGCATCCTCCATAATATCCTGCTGTGAGCCTAAAATAAAACGCCATCCAGGTGCCCATTTGTCCCTGTCGGACATACCCAAATAACGGCTCCTTGGCATAAATCCGGGTATAAATGTTCCGTCGTTGAGAGTGTAATTTATGGATGCAGTTTTCACACTTGTAAGTAACCGTGTGGTAAAATAAAGAAACTCTTTCATGTAATCCTTTTTCTGCACGGTGTCGGTTGAATCAGCTTTATTGTCCGTTTTTTCAAGGTTACGTGTCGGTACTTTAGGCGTAAATCTTGACATGTTGTCATTTTTCTTGTCCCTTGCTTCGTATGCTTTCTTTACAAAAGGTATTTTGGTAAATAATGTATTGAATGCAAAATTTCCCGTACCGTTTATACGCCGTGAGTTCTCAATATTGTTACCCAAACTCTCGGTTGCGTTGGTTGAACCTTGGAATGTAAACTGTCCCGTATAGTTTGCCGTGATTCTTACCCAATTCAAAGCAGGTATTTTATTAAGAGGTGCATTGTAGTTGAGTTGTACTTTTTGTGTAAACTGTTGTGCTTTTCCCAAATCCGTTATGCTTTGCCAAACGCTGTCACGTTTTGCTTTTGTGTCAATTCTTCCGCGCGGCTCTTCAATCAAAGAGTTCATCGTGGAGCTGTATTCCATCCTCAAACTGTTGGTAATGTCGTATTTAACACCGTATTCCCTGTTCCAATAGAAGTTTTTGTAGTAATAAGGTTCCATTATCACCACGCCTATACTTTTACTTCTTAAAAGAGTCTCCTGAAAATCGCGGAGCATATCGCTTTTGAACGTGATGTTTTTAGGAATATAGTTCAATGTAAAGTCTCTTAAGATTGCCCAAGATTTGCCTTTGAATGCCGATACTTTGCCTAAAGGTTTCCATCCTTTGGTTTGGGAATCGTATTGATAGTTTAAAATAAGTCTGTTTTGTGTCTGGTTGTTGTATTCTATATCAGGTGAACGTCTGAAGATTTTTGAGTAAGAGTAAGAGAAGTTGAAATTTTCAATATCATAGAAATGTCGGTTCAAAGCACTTGCTCCCGTTCGTTCTTTCCTTATATTCATAAGAGAGAAATTGGTTATAGAGGTAAAATCTTGGACCATGTGTCTGATAGAATCCCTTTCCCTTTCCGTACGATAGGATAATAAATCATTTTTCAATAAAACGTCAGGGTCAAGCGGATTGTAACGCGGGTTGCTTACGGAACGTGAATAATCAAAATGCATAGGTATTCTCAATCCGAAGCGGTCTGGGAAGAATTTTCCTATTTCCAAGTTGGTCGCAATATCAAATGCCCCAACGTTATCCTGCGATATATCGGCAACTTTCTGTTCAATGGTTCCGAATCCGGCACTTCTATAAGATCCAGATAAGGCTAAATCACCCAAATCTGCAAGATTTGTACGTAAGGAACCGCGTGCTGCATAACCAGCTTTCTTGTTAAAGTCAGTCAAGCGCAATTCGTTTACCCAAATTTCCACGCTTTTAGGTAGCATATCGTCTCCGTCATTCTGCGAAAGTTTCTTCGGATTCCTTATTCCTATCATGAATACTTTCACATCGGCAATATTCGGATTTCCCAAGACTGTTACTTTATTGTTTCCTATGTATTCCGTGTATAATTCAGTATTGGAGTAATTGCTGTTACCAGAACGGACTAATTTATTTCGGTTTTCTTTGATTTTAACCAAAGAATCCAAGTTTATTTCAATTTGATTCTCCGACGGCCATATAACTTCACGGTCCAGCATAGATGTATACCACGGCGTAAACTTCACTGGAACTTCATATTCATAATAGTTGGAAACAAAATCAGCACCCAAACGGATAAATACACTTACTTCGCCGTCATTGTATTCGTCCTGTGAATTCATGGTTTCACCGTGGATAAACATTTTCAGTTTCTTGTATTGCCTCATATCATATTCCATGGTTTTATATACGGCTCTTGAATCTCCGTCACCGAGATTTGAGACCTTTAAACTCATGGCTTGTTCGTTTTGTTGGGTTGCGGCAGTTGTGGAATACAATAATTCCCTGTCAATACCCGGAGGCAGATTATAAGGAACGGGGATTCTTCTTCCGTTTTCTTCAATATTAACCGTTCCTACGGTAAATGTAGTGTTTTCGGTAGTGGAAGAAGGCGGATATGTTCCTATTGAAAGTAAATTGTCATTGTATTTACGCCATTCGGCTGACACTAATTCCAATGTGGCAAATCTTAATATTACAGGATCTTCGAATCCGCGTAAGAAAGTTCTTATAAACCTTATGGACTGATAACCGTTAATTGCTCCTACCTTACGGCTCGGTTCCCTGACAGGAATACGGAATTGGTACCATTTACAATCTGTTTTTTGTCCGTTAGCCAATGATACGGCTCTTGCTTCCTGTATATCCGTTATATAGTTTTCCCCGACATTCATGTGGGCAGGGGATAAGTCTATTTCATATTCATAATAGTTTTCTGACTCTGACAAAGTATTATCTTGGTTTATATCTTCGACATTAGGTAATGATGTCGCCTGCGTAGATTCTCCGCTGCTTGTTACGGCGGAATTACCTTCAGGATTGTTAAACCTCTTATATCTGTCAGTTACTTTAACATTGTCTTGATCGTATTGTCTTGATCTGAAATATGTATAATCATCGCCCGAAGGGTCTTCCAGTATTCTTTGATATGCTTCAGGTGATACGGTATTTTGTATCTTTTGCAGATACTGTGCATGAAAACTTTGTTCGTCAGCAGAGGATAATCCGTCATATCCTATATCTTGGTACGGACGTGAATTGTCTTCATTGGAAAAAGCATTGACAACAGCCTGCAATCTCGGAACGCGTCCCCATATAGTGGTATCCACATCGGTTACAACGGCTGATGTAGGCAAACCGTTTTCGTAGGATTTTCTTCCGTCCCTTAAGATATCTTCACTTATATCGCCGAGATTGAAATAGAGTTTTCCGCCGGACGAATTAGGATTGTCAATAAACGGATCCATAAGCCAGAATTCAATGTATTCTATATTGGCGGACTCAAAATCCGTAGCGTCTATTTTTCTCATTATACCGCCCCAACGGGATTGCGGGTTGGATAACATACCGTCGTAAGTAAGACCTGCGCTCCACGAAGATAATGTGTCAAAATTATAAGGACCTCTTTCCGAAGGATAAAATGCGATATCGAAAGTGTGTAAATCCGTTGTTTGCCCTTGTATGATGTCTTTGTTAGGATAGATTTCGCTTTGTTTAACCAAACGTGCGTAAGGTTGTGAGATGTCATCTTTGTTTATATTCGATGGAGCCGAAGGTAAATAGAAGTTATCGTCTATGGTATACCAGGCAATTTTCGCACGGTTAAAGCCATAAGCCAGTTCGGATGTTTTGAAGGTTTCTGGGAATAAAGCGTTAGGAGTGTTGAAATCCTGCGGAGTTGATGCCAAGTACCAACCGTAAGGCGATTTTATGTCGTAAGAACGTTTTGCCGTTTCGAAATCATCGATATATGCTACTCCCGAACGTCCGATAGCAGAAGAGTTTCCCGGTAGAAATATTGCTGTTTCTCCTTCAAAAACTAAATTACTCGGAGTTTTCGTATCGTAAAACGGCAGCCAGTTAAGGATTTTAGTTATAAAAGGAACCGAACGTGTCAAATGAATGTCAAATCCCATCAACGTATTGCTTATAGGTTCCTCTCCGTAATTGACTTTTGTGGTCAAAGGACTTTCGTGAAGATTCATTATCGTCGCTCCCAACGATAATTCAGGAGATACCGTATATGTACCCCTTACACCGAACATTCTTTTAGTAACCATGGAAAATGTTGTGTTACTTTCGGTGGATACGGTTATAGGAGTTCCTGATGATAAGTAAGCGGAGTTGATTATTCTTACCCTTCCCATTGCATAATCAACAGTATAATCCACTCCTTCCTGCAATTTAATTCCTCCTGCCATTACAGTTACGCTTCCTTGCGGGACATTGACGGCTCCGAGTGATATTTCACCTCCTGTAGATGAAGATCTGTAACGTCCTTCCAGATAGAATTTATCTTTCTCAGTATATTGCATTGCCTGCGTCTTGGTAAGAGTGTAAAGGGAATCGAAGCAGTATTTGTCTGCCAACTCATCGTCGTTTAATTTCTCCCTTAAATCCTTACCGAAGGGCTCTACATGAGGGAAATATACCAATCCGCGTGATGCATTAATCGTTCCTGTTGATGAATTTGAGTTATCAACAAAGTCAAAAACACCGTCAGGAAATTTATTCTGCTGATTATCCATTCTATCCAAATCAAAGACCTGTAGCAAAGATATTCCTTTGTATATTCCGTCGGTAAAATAACCCAAAGGTACGCCTTCTTCAGCCGATAAGTAAAGAATATTCAAACGGAAATCATCGGGAGAAATCTGTGACGAACCAATCCAATACACGTTTTTCATCATCAGTTTCCACAAAGGATTCTTTGTATTAAGAGTGGAAGGTTTTATAAGTTTTACAACTAATGTGTTCGGGTCGTCAATACCTTCGTCCGAGAATTCGCCCACCTGATATATGGTCGTATCTCCCACAATCTGATATTGATAAGCAACAGCCAAGACCTGATCGTTAGAGAGAGCTTGGTTAAGGGATATAAATCCGAGCTGACTGTTCAGTGTATATTCCGAAGAATTCAATCTGCGGGCAGATTCCACTTTCTCAAAATCATAACCTGAAGTAAAGCCTACACCTTGTAGATAAGAAGATACATTGTTGATGCTTCTTATCATATCCTTATTAACGGTTGCCATCACTGCATTTTCGTTACTTTCACCCAAAACGGCTAATGCGGCAATGTTTCTGTTATTGCTTACGGCGGAGCCTACGTTGGTTCTCCATACTTCTATCTTTGTTATGATTATATTCGCGTTTACAATAGGGAATGTTTCCATTGCCTTATTGTAATTATCGTAAAAGTTCTGCGAAAGGAAGAAGTGCTTGTTCTCATCATAATCATCAGCCTTGAAATTGAACTCTTGACTTTGTGCACCGTTCTGAACGGTGATCGTAGAGGACTCACTCTTTTGTTGCGATATTACGGCATCAAGTATCAAGTTGCCGAATTTAAGTTTGGAACGCAATCCGAATAAATTTTGTACACCAGCAATAAGAGTCGTAGGTAAAGAAAAAGATATGTTTCCCGCTTCAAGAAGTTGTATTATGTCATCTTCTTTACCTTCGTATTTCAATTTCATGACTTCTTTCTCAAAATCAAACGTCGCACCTGTATTGTAATTCAAGTTGAAGTTTATTGCAGTGCCTATTTGTGCCATAACATTCAATTGAATGTCTTCGTCAAAGTCGAATGCCGTAGTGCTGCGCTTGTTTTCACTCAAAGAAAGGTTTTCGTTACGGTTGTTTACTAACGAAAACTTCAAATCCAAGGAACCGCTCGGTCTTATTGTTATATCCTGACCGCCGAATATAGTCTCAAACCAATCACTGTTTACCCTCATGGCAGGAATCAATGAACTTAATGAGCCGTCGGACTTTGTTGCCGATGATACTGCGGCGGACGCTCCGGTCTTATTTTTCCAATAAGAGTCGATCATTTTGTCCATATCATACTGTTGGTACTCTTCAAAAGTCAATGAGCGTTTTTCCAAAATGACATCACCTGCTTTTTTTACCAAGACGTATTCATTCTTTTCCGCATCATATTCCACAGTCTGGGTTATGTTGGACGGATCTTTCAGATACAACGGGGAATCCACCGTATCTTGCAACGGATAATGTAAGTCATCATTTGATCCTGATTGATTTTGGGCATTAAGGTTATAATGCCCTGTACACAGCACAATGATTAATAAAGTTATTATGAGTTTTAATCTATTTGTCATACAAAACTTTCACTACATACGCCTTAATGCCTCTCTTACAAGGCTTTCAACGCTCATTCCATCGTTTTCTTTCAGTAATTTGTCAAGTGTTTTTTCAATAATAACTTTATTAAATCCTAATGTTTGCAATGCTAATAACGCTTCTTCACGGTTTTTATTGTCCGAAACAAACTTTTTATCTTCATCATTTTGAGAGAATTCCCATTTTTGCAGCTTGTCGTGCAAATCAACTACGACTCTTTGGGCGGTTTTCAGCCCTATGCCTTTGACGGAACTGATTGTTTTGGCATCTTCGGTGACTATTGCTTTGACCAAATCATCAGTGCTTAAGGACGAAAGCATCATCCTTGCCGTGTTTGCGCCTATTCCGCTGACAGATATAAGTTGTCTGAACAATTCCCTTTCGTTTGTCGTAGCAAATCCGTAAAGTATTTGGGCATCTTCGCGCACAACGAAATGCGTATATAATTTTCCTTCTTTTTTCGATTTCAAAAAAGAGTATGAGTTAAGCGATATTTCCGCCAAATAGCCGACTCCGTTACAATTGATAACGGCATAAGAAGGTGTAAGTTCTTCAAAAATTCCCTGTAAAAACTCGTACATAAATTTAAATCATTTAACCTTGCAAAGTTACGATAAATTTTTATACTGCGGACACAGTTCATTATTTTTATTTGTCTTTTTGCAAAAATAACACGCCGTATTAATAAATTAATCAGCGATAAAAATTTATTGAAACGGCGTTTTATTTAGCGCCGATGTTAAGTAATTGAAATAAAGTGGTTATTTGAAGATGTGAATTGTCGCTGCGGATAAATTATAAGAAGAAACGGATTTACATTTTGCTGTAAATCCGTTTTAGATTGTTGTTTTAGTTTTATTTGTTGTCCCATCAAGACTCGAACTTGAAACGACAGAACCAAAATCTGCTGTGTTACCATTACACCATGGGACAATCATATTACCATCTTATTTCGGAGTGCAAAATTATAACAATTTATTAAATTGACAAAATATTTTACTGAAATTTTTCAAAATTTTATATATTTGCAATCTGATAAAAAAGACGGAAGTGGATACATTAACAAAAAATACAGTATTAACAGTCAAAGATTTAAGCGTATCTTTCAGACAAAATAAGACTTGGCGGGAAGTAACCCACAAGGTGAATTTTTCGATTAACAAAGGCGAAATTTTGGCTCTTGTAGGGGAGAGCGGAAGCGGCAAAAGCGTATCTTCTTTAGCTGTTATGAATCTTTTGGACCGCAAAATTGAGGCAATAACATCGGGGGAAATTATTTTTAACGGTAAGCACAAGGCAATGATATTTCAAGAACCTATGACGGCACTTAATCCCGTGAAAAAATGCGGGCATCAGGTTGATGAGATGTTGCTTTTGAATACTGGTATGACAAACAAGCAAGCAAAGCAAAAGACGCTTCAATTGTTCAAAGAGGTGCTTTTGCCCGATACGGAGCGAGTTTACAACTCTTATCCGCATGAACTATCGGGCGGACAGCGTCAAAGGGTGATGATTGCTATGGCTTTGGGCATTGAACCCGAACTTCTTATTGCCGATGAGCCTACAACGGCGTTGGACGTGACTGTTCAAAAAGCCGTATTGGAACTTCTGAAGTCTTTGCAGCAAAAACACAATATGGCGGTGCTGTTTATTTCCCACGATTTGGGTGTTGTGCATCATATAGCGGACAGAATAGCGGTTATATATAAAGGAAAAATTGTTGAAACGGGCACTTCAAACGATATTTTTAACAATCCGCAGCATATTTACACCAAAAGCCTTATCGCATCACGCCCTCCGCTGGATTATAAACCCGAAAGGTTGAAAACAATCAGCGATTTCATGCAATCAGGTGACGTTTCAGACTTTGAAAATGGCGTTTCAGCGGTTCAAGAAAACGTTTCAATAATTCAAGAGAGTGTTTCAGCAACTGAAAAAGGCGTTTCAGGTATTGAAAAAGACGTTTCAAAGACAAAAACAGATGAATCCGACAAGCAACATGATGTTTTAGATACGGAAAGTAGCGTTCCGTTGCTGCAGGTTAAGAATTTGGAGGTTGATTATGTTATAAAGCGTAATCTTTTGGGCAAAATATCCAAACGATTTCACGCAATAAACGGGGTAAGTTTCGAAGTTAATAAAGGCGAAACGCTCGGTATTGTAGGGGAAAGCGGTTGCGGAAAAACGACTGTGGGCCGTGCGATAACAAGACTTATAAATATTTCTTCGGGCAGCATAATCTTTGAAGGCAAAAGCCTTGATACACTTTCAAAGACGGAGAAACATCAATTAAGAAAGGAGATTCAAATAATTTTTCAGGATCCTTATTCATCTTTAAACCCGCGGAAGACTGTCGGCAATGCAGTTGAAGAACCTATGGAGGTGTTCGGTCTTTACAATTCATCTAAACGCAGGGAAAAAGCGGCGGAATTGTTATACAAAACGGGTCTTGGCGAGGAGTTTTTTACGCGTTATCCGCATGAACTATCGGGCGGACAGCGCCAAAGGGTAGGAATTGCACGTGCATTGGCGTTAAATCCCAAACTTATCATTTGTGACGAAAGCGTTGCCGCATTGGATGTCAGCGTTCAGGCACAAGTGCTGAATTTGTTGAATGATTTGAAACGCGATTTTGGGTTTACGTATCTTTTTATATCGCATGACTTGTCCGTTGTGAAGTATATGTCAGACAGAATCATTGTTATGCAAAAGGGAAAGATTGTTGAGCAGGGAGAAAGTGAGCAAATTTACAAGCACCCTAAAGAAGAATATACCAAAAAGTTGATTGATTCGGTTATGATGTGATATTAGCCCGAAAAGTTGATATTATACGCAAAGGGAATATTGTTTTAAAAAGGCTTTAAGCAGTGATATGTACGCTTAAAGCCTTTTTGTTGCCGCCCCGTGGCGTATTATTTCCAAAAAAACTGATTTTTTACAGTAAAAAAACTGTTTTTTTGGGTCAAAAAAACAGTTTTTTTCAAATTAATATGCGATGGGGCGGCAGCGATGCGCCTTAAGGCGGAGATTTTCCGCCAAAGGGCATGTCTTTTGTGCCGTCGGCATCAAATATCAAGTGATTTCAAAAATTCCGTACAATCTTCAAATGTCTTGAAAGTGTGTTCCTCGGGAACGGTTTCAGGTATAAGTTTCATGGAAGTGAGCATGTACAGCGGTTGAGGCTGAATTATTGTCATAAGGACGGTGATACCCCTTTGCTGAAGGTCTTTTATTGCCGTTTCCATAGCGTATAAGCCCGATTGATCCATGAAATTTACAAGCCGCATGCGGATTATGACGATTTTTACATCATTCGGTACGTCGTGCATCACTTCCTGAAAACGTGTTATGGAGCCGAAAAATATCGGACCGTTCAAACGTTGGATATAAATCTTGTGTTTAATGTTTTCAGGTATGCCTCCTTCGTCGTTCCACGGCGATTCCTTGTCAAAAGCAGTCATTTCCGCCGAAGAATAAGAACCTTCAACCAAATCACCCGCACGTTTCATAAACAAAACACATGCAATCACCATTCCTATTCCCACTGCCGTAAGCAAATCCACGAATACCGTTACCAAGAATACAACAATTAGTACGAACGCATCGGCACGCGGTATCTTCAAAAGGTCTTTAAAACCTTTGAAATCTATGATTCCCCAGCCTACGGTGATAAGTATTCCCGCCAAAACGGATAAAGGTACATATTTTACAAGTGATCCCAATCCCAAAAGGATGGACAAAAGCAATAAAGCGTGAACCATGCCGCTTATTTGGGTTCTTCCGCCGCTTTTTACGTTGACAACCGTACGCATTGTAGCACCTGCGCCGGGCAATCCGCAGAAAATACTTGCCGCAGCATTGCCTATACCTTGTCCGATAAGCTCTTGGTTGCTGTTATGTTTGGTCTTGGTTATATTATCCGCAACAACGGAAGTCAAAAGCGTGTCAATACTTCCCAAACCTGCCAAAGTAAGTCCAGGAATTACCGATGCCTTGATTACGGACATCCAATCAATACCCGCTAAACTGATTTCCGTTTTTGCAAACATAGGCATAGGCAACCCAGACGGTATCAAACCGATTGTAAGACTCTCGTCAGTTTTGCAGATAACGCCTATAACGGTCATAACAACCAATGCCACCAATGTGGAAGGTATTTTCTTCGTCACAAACGGGAATAACTGAATAATAACAACGGTACCTAATCCCAAAAGCAATGCGGTTACTGAAATACCTTGTGATACTGCCGAAGGAAGATTGGTTAATAAATCAATCATACTGCCGCTTGCTTTAAGCCCGAGCAAAGGGTATATTTGTTGAAGTATGATTATTATACCGATACCGCTCATAAATCCCGAGAGAACGGGATAGGGGATATAGCGGACGTATTTGCCTA
This sequence comes from Bacteroidales bacterium, assembly GCA_017633985.1. Classification (GTDB taxonomy): domain Bacteria; phylum Bacteroidota; class Bacteroidia; order Bacteroidales; family P3; genus Scybalousia_A. The sequence goes on along the minus strand of JAGBOF010000019.1, from coordinate 50,829 downwards.
TTTTTATAAGTCCGAACAGTATCTGGAATACGCCGCAGAATATGCCCGCAAGCGACATTGAGACCAAAACCGATGATATGCTTCCGTTGCTTGATGCCCATACTCCGCCGATAAGCGAAGCCGTTACCACGGTCATCGGTCCTGTCGGTCCGCTTATCTGTGAATGCGTGCCGCCGAACAAAGATGCGAAAAATCCGAGCATGATTGCACCTATTAAACCTGCGGATGCGCCCAACGAACTGGCTGCAGGGTCGTCTATTCCGCCGAAAGCCTGTATTCCGAATGCCAATGCCAAAGGCAAAGCGACAATTCCTGCCGTTATTCCGCCGAAAATGTCGCCTTTAATGTTATTTGTTTGTATCAAAGCCATTGATTACCTTGTGTTTTTGATTAATTATTTTGTTAATTGGTTATATGCGTGTTGTGTTTTGCCGTTTTGTTGCCTTATAACTTAAATTCAGTCTGATAAATACCGAATTCCTTTTTCAATATATCCGTATAATCCAATTTTTCCCACGGATAGAAATCCACTTCTTTGAGTGTTGACTGTCCGTTTTCGATTATTTCCACTTTCTTTTTATAAGGCGTTCTTCCGAAATGACCGTATGCTGCGGTAGGAAGATAAATAGGATTTTTCAAACCGAAACGCTCTATTATGGCGTACGGTCTTAAATCGAAAATCTTCAGTATCTTTTCCGCAATTTCACCTTCGCTAAGTTTGGTGTGATTGGTTCCGAAAGTATCTACGTACAATCCGACAGGTTCTGCGACACCTATTGCATATGCAACCTGTACCGATACTTCGTCACATAATCCTGCGGCAACCATATTCTTTGCTACGTGACGCATAGCGTATGCCGCACTTCGGTCTACCTTGCTCGCATCTTTGCCGCTGAATGCTCCGCCGCCGTGTGAGCCTTTGCCGCCGTAGGTATCGACGATAATTTTTCTGCCGGTAAGTCCCGTATCTCCGTGAGGTCCTCCTATTACAAATTTTCCCGTAGGATTGACAAGCAAACGGAAGTTTTGCTCAAACATTTGCTTGACTTCTTTCTTGCGTTGCTTACTTGCGATACGCGGAAGCAATATCAGACGGATGTCTTTCTCTATTTGTTTCAAGCTAACATCCTCATCGTGCTGTGTAGATATGACAATAGTGTTTATTGCAACAGGTTTATTGGTTTTATCCTCATATTCCACCGTAACCTGTGACTTACTGTCGGGACGCAAATACTTCATCATTATACCTTCTTTGCGTATCTGCGTAAGTTCGTATACAATCTGATGGGCTAACACCAACGGCAACGGCATATAATCTTCAGTGTCTTTGCTGGCATAGCCGAACATCATACCCTGATCGCCTGCTCCTTGTTGTTCAGGCAGTTTTCTGTCCACGCCTTGATTGATGTCAGGGCTTTGTTCATGAATGGAAGAAAGTACTCCGCAACTGTCAGCCGAAAATTGGTATTCCCCTTTGGTATAACCTATATTTCTTATGACATTGCGGGCAACGGTTTGAACGTCTACGTAACTTTCGCTTTTGACTTCACCGCTTAATACCACCATACCCGTTGTTACCAAAGTTTCGCATGCAACCCGAGAATTGGGATCGCGTCTTAAGAACTCATCTAACAATGCGTCTGAAATTTGATCGGCAATTTTATCAGGGTGTCCCTCTGATACCGATTCCGATGTGATAAATCTTGACATTTCTTGTACTGTTTTTTAATTGTTATTAATTAATAAAATCAGTGGAAATGAATAAGAATTGAATTTTTCTTGAATAAAAGGATTCATGTTTTAGCATTCTTTTATTGTGGTTGCAATCAATTCAAATCTGTCCACATTTTCGGTTTGCAAAATTACAACATTATTTTTATATAACGGCTTTTTTGCTTAACAAAACGCAGTTTTTATTTTTTGAAATATTGTATTGTTGCATCGCAGTGCAGGTCTGTAAAAATAAAACGCCGTTTCAGTAAATTTTTATCGCAGATTAAAAAATTTTTGTCGCAGATTAATTTACTGAAACGGCGTTTTATTTCGGTGTAACGACGTGCTGTGGATAAATACTTGATAATGAATAAAAAATCCGGTTGAACAAACAAGCTGTCAAACCGGATTAAATAAAAGATGTAATAACAAATTAAGTATTAATCACGTAAAACTTCCACACTTCCTTTTATCTCTACATTGCGTATAGGACCTTTTCCTATAAAGCGGTAGAAATATGTTCCCGTAGGTGAGTTGGTGTCTTCAGGATTCCAGAATTGGTCTTCCTTGCGTATGTCCTGTACAAAGAATATACGCTTTCCGTAACGGTTGTATATAGCCAATTCGTTGTCAGGGAATGCCTGTCCTTTTATAAGGTTGTGTATTTCAAAGACGTCATTGATACCGTCACCGTTAGGTGTAATCACTGTCGGGAATACCAGATTGTCATTAATTATAGTAAGCACTTTCTGCAGCGTATCGTGACATTCGTATACGTAACCAGATTCGGATTCATTGTATGAGTAAGCATCCAAGATTACTTTATAATCTCCCGCCACATTTGCGTCAGGTTGGACTACCCATTCGTAATACGGCTCCTTGCCGAATACGTTTTCCATGTCGTTGGAATCAAATTTATTGTTTTGAATCTCCCATCTGTAACGCATAAAATCCTCGTCAGGTTCCGTTCTGTTGACCATCGTAACGAAAGGTTTGGAAGAATAAGGCACAGCAGGGTCCCATGCAAAATCTGCAGTAGGATGCTGATAAACATGTACCATGTTAGAATAATATACGGAGTCTGTACAACCGTAATCACTGGTAACTTTCAAATGCAAATCATAATCTCCGTAAGGGAATGTGAATTCAGGATTTTGTTCGGTTGAAGTATATTCTCCCAAACGCCATTCAAATTTTGATGCATCGGAAGAAGTGGAGTACAAACGGAAGGTATATGGTTCGCATCCTTCAAGAGGATATTTGTCAGATGTGAAAGAGGCTGCAGCAGCAGGATGTATGTTTACCGTTATCGTGTCATTGCCGTAACAATACAAATCTTCATTGTGGTTAGTTACCATTACGGCGTATGTTTGAGGTCCGAAAACGTTTTCAGGCGGATTGACGGTAATTGTCTTTGTTGTTTCACCCGTAGGTTCCCAATCATAATGTGCCGCACCCAAGTTTCCTGCATCCAATGTCACAGGTTTGCCTTCGCAGGTCTCTTTGTCAGGGCCCAAATCCACAACAGGTGTACATACAATTGAGATATTGGATTGTGCAGGCCATTCGCAACCGAAATCATCTATTACCTTTATATTATATGTAAAGTCTCCGCAGGATTTGATAGGAGGTGCAATAACGGCAGACATAGGTTTGGAGTTTGCAATGTAAGGTCCGCCCCAAATTACCGTATCAATAGGAACGCTGTATGTCCAGTCAGTAGCGGAAGAAAGTTTCAAATCCAACCACCATGAACAAATCCAACCGTTATCTTTATCTACGTCGTCGCATATTCTTATTGTCCATGTTCCGTTAAGCGGACAGCCGATAAGATTATCGAATCCGTTTAAATCAGGAGTAATTGCCTGAATGTATTCAGGAGTCTGTGGCTCGGAATAAGCCGTATTACCCGATATGTTTTGTATAGGTGTTTGGAAAAACTGCGAAGTGTCTCCCGTAGAAACAACGGAGTCTACGGTATAGTTATATGCTATGTTACGTATGTATTCACCGTATTTGGCATTGAATGATTCGTCTTTGTAAGGACGGTATTCAGCTTTGTGAAGCGTTACTATAAGTATGGAGTCATAAGTAACGGTATTGCTTTGTGTGTTATTCTTTATTGTAACAGAGTTGCCTCCGTTGATAATAACCGTATCAGCAAAAGCGGGAACTGTTGCCGCCGAGCCGTTATATATGGTTATATCAGTTCTGTGTGATATACAGGTATCCCCGTATACAGGAGGATTGGCAGCGCCGTTTTCTATAACCGTCATTGATTGTAAAAACTTATCGCCTGTCTCGAATACGTTGGTGTCATATTGTAAAGAATATACATATTCATTACCCGTTGATACACTTTGGTAGGAATCTCCGGTTTGGAAAGTGATTACATCGTCGGCATTAGGTATTGTCGTTCCGCCTGATGCATGTATCACCGTGTCGTTACCTTTTGCCGATATCATTGTACCGTTGTATATATGTATCGTGTCCGCTGCGACAGGTTTTGTTATAGATACTTGTGATTGTTCCGACCAAAAGTGTGTCGAATCGACAAGGTTGTTTACAAAAACCGAGTCTGTCCTTATCGAACGGCTGTAATTTCTTACTATATTAGGGGACAGACCCGTTAATACGCCTTGTTGGTTGTTTAAATAGATGTTCGACCAACAATACTGCCAGCATTGTCCTATAGGATTGGCATTTGAGTCGGTTATAGGTGTACCGTCAGCAAGGTTGCTGTATAAATAACCTGTTTGTATAGGACCTGCAGGCTCTCCCAAGAATATTTTACTGTTAGGGTTAGCCATGTTGTTGGCTTTATGCTTTGTATTGTATTTAAGTTGTACCTTTTTGCTGTCAGGACATTCCAATTCTATTCCTATATCACCCACACTGGAATGTTCCATTGTTATACATACATCCAATATTTCCTTACCGCTTGAAAGCGTTGTTCCAGCTCCGAAAGACGAAAACGTTAAAGTTGAAGTATAACATCCGCTTCCTCCGTCGCTGGCACCTCCGTCAGGAAGAAACGTTCTGGTTTCGAAAATTTCACGCTGTGCCTGATTGATGTGCATGGAGTCTATAACGACCGTAGCATTACCCGTATAGTCAACACTTACTGGTTGGCTGTCTCCCGAACACATCGCTGCCATAGGGTTGCTCTTTTTAACAGGATTTTGGGCTATTCTGACGCGGGCATTCAATGTATTTTTCGCCACACATCCGCCGTAAGAAGTGTCTTTTATATAAAGATTCAAATCATATCCGCTAACCTTTAACCATTTGTGACCTATAAAAGGATTGTAGTACACGGTATCGTAAGAAGTCTCGCTGTCACCGAATCCCCACATGTAAATACAGTTTTCAGGACTCTGATGATAAGCTTTGTCATTGTATCTGAAATCGGGAGCGGCTTGCAAAACAACGGAATCTCCCTGACAAATATCAATTGCATCAAACTTTATCGTATCGCGTTTATAATAACCGACCTTTCCCGTCTCGTCAGTCATCGTAAAATCATAGCCTACCGTAGGGTCTGTTATTCTTACAGTGTCTATTTCGAAGTCTTGTCTTACGGGTCTTGTTGTTTTGTTGCCGTTTTCGTCAAATTTGGTGAACGTTGGGGCTAATGCCACGTACACATCCTGACAATTGGCCTCGCAGGATATTCTGGCTTTCCAACCTTCGCCTACATACATCGAATTACTCTTCAATCTTACGGTAAGACATCCCGAAACATCGGTTATAGGAGGTGATACCGACCGGCCTTCAAGCTCTTGGTTTTGGAAATAATTCTTACCCGTAACCTGCGAAGTGGCAGGTTGGTCGTTGATTGTCTGACCGTAGAAAATCCAGACCGTATCAGACGGATGGATATCAAACATGTCAAATTCCAATCTTGTCCTGCTGTTGCCGTTTTCGGGACAAATCGTGGTCCAATAATCGATATTGGTGGCATAAGTACCGTTCCTTTTATTGTCATAAAACTCTCCTTCACAAGTTGCAATGCTTTGGTTATGGCTCTTTGCATCAAGTAAAATGATATTTGACGTTTGCTGACCTTTGACTGCCGATGTCAGTGCAATCAATGTAGCAATGACAAAAAGTTTTTTCATATTTATTATGTTATATTTAGTCTTCATTCTTTACTATAATAAATTAAAGTCCAAAAAGTAGGTAAAAATTTTCATATTTTTTTAAAAAATTTTCATTTTACTCATTAAACAGGTCTTTCTGACTGCTTTTTCTGCCCGATAAATCCTTACCTAAATGTCGGTAAGCCAACAAAGTAGCTTCCCTTCCCCTTGACGTACGCATAAGATAGCCTTCCTGAATCAAAAATGGTTCGTAAACCTCTTCAACCGTCCCCGCATCCTCACCTACAGCCGTAGCAATCGTACCCAGACCCACAGGACCGCCTTTGAATTTGTCTATTATGACACTCAATATGCGGTTGTCCATTTCATCCAAACCGTTTACGTCAACATTGAGCGCACTCAATGCTATCTTTGCTATTTCCAAAGTTATTATGCCGTTACCCTTTATTTGAGCAAAGTCCCTTACGCGGCGTAAAAGCAAATTCGCTATTCTCGGAGTGCCTCTCGAACGTCCAGCAATTTCCATCGCTGCATCGTTGTCTATCGGCGTTTGAAGTATTCTGCAAGAACGTTTTATAATTCCGCACAAGGTGTTGTGGTCATAATATTTTAAGCGGCATGTTATGCCGAATCTTGAACGCAAAGGTGCAGTTAAAAGCCCGCTGCGTGTCGTTGCGCCTATCAAAGTGAACGGATTCAGGGCTATTTCCACGCTTTTTGCATTCGGACCGCTTTCTATAAGAATGTCTATCTTATAATCTTCCATTGCGGAGTACAAATATTCTTCCACAATAGGGGATAAGCGGTGTATCTCGTCTATAAACAACACGTCGTTGGCTTCCAAATTCGTCAATATGCCGGCCAATTCTCCAGGTTTATCCAAAACAGGCCCCGAAGTCATCTTTACATTGACTCCCAACTCATTTGCTATTATGTAAGATAAGGTTGTTTTTCCCAAACCCGGAGGTCCGTGCAATAAGACGTGATCCAAGGCTTCGCCTCTTTCTTTTGCAGCCTGTACAAATATATTTAAGTTTTCTTTAATCCTGTCCTGACCTGCGAAATCGTCAAATCCGAGAGGGCGTAACGCCTTCTCGTAATCTCTTTCCTGTTTGGAAAGATGTCCGCTGTTAGGATCAAGATTTTTATTCATATATTATAAATCTGTAACCTGCAAATTCAAGTTGCAAATTTAATAAAATTTATTAGAATAAATAACATTTGAAAGAAAAATTTTATGTTTGTCTTATTTTTCTTCGTTTTAGCAGTCGGATAAATCCAGTAAATTGGCGGAAGTCTTCGCTTGTTTTATCAAAACGCCGTTTCAAAAAAATAAAACGGCGTTTTAATTTATTAATCAGCGATAAAAATTTACTGATGTGCGATAAAAATTTACTGAAACGGCGTCTTAATTTTAGGAATATGTAAATAGGCGTTGCAGAATGATTTACGGTCAATAAAAAATGACGTGAAATAAGAACAACTTACTTCACGTCTGTCATTAAAAGAGTATGAAAATCTATTTTACTTTCAATTTCTGTCCTGCTTTGATTTTGTTATTCTTTATTCCGTTTAGTTGGCAAAGTTTTTTTACCGTTGTTCCGTTACGTTTTGCTATTTGGGAAAGAGTTTCTCCCTTCTTTACGGTAACAGATGAGCTTTTACCCGAACGGGTTGAACGTGTCTTTGCTTTGGCAAGCGAACGGGATGAAGATGATTTGACGGTTGAAGACTTTGAATTGTAAGTAGGTTTGAAGTCGTTGCGTGTCAAATAGAACATTTCGTTATCGTCCTTAAGCGTGAAGTTTGAAAAATCCACCATGTGCTCAGGATTTATGGCTGCGCCTAAATAACGTATTTCCAAATGAAGATGCGGGCCGGAACTTCTGCCTGTCGAACCCACCAAACCTATGATTTCACCGGCTTTTACTTTTTGATTCGGTTTGGAAGTGATTTTTGACATGTGTCCGTAGTAGGTTTCCAAGCCGTTGTCGTGACGGATGACAACCACGTTGCCGTATCCGTTGCTCCATTTTGCATAACGTACCACTCCGTCAAACATTGCTTTGATAGGTGTGCCTGTACGCATCCCTATATCGGTTCCGTAATGGAATCTGTTTCTTCTCGGACCGAAATGGGAGGTAACAGGACCTTCCACAGGGCATGTATAATATTTTTTTGCTTTCTCGTTGGTCAGACGTACGGGGATTTGACCCTGCATTGATGCGTAGTCAAATTTTTTAAGATAGTGTACAACCTGATTATCGAATGTTTCGTATACTATATCATTCTCATCCAAAGCAGCATCGTCATCATTGTCGTCATAGGATGCGAATTCTATAAGTTTTTGACGGTATTGCGTCGTATCTTTGAATATTCCCAGTGTGTAAGAAGAACTTTCGCTTTCAACGTTAGTTCTGTTTTTCATCATACCGCGCTCATGTACCTGTGCAATTCCCATTGCAGGCAATACAAGTAACGCAATCAATAAATTCCTTTTTCTTAATACCATAATCTTCTGTCGTTTTAATGAACCTATTCCAAAAGTAATACACCCAGCACCACTTCCAAAATTTGAAGTGTCAAAATTACAACAATTTTTTTAATTGACAAAATAAATCAAAAGTTTTTTAATGAAATTAGTTTAATTAATTATTTTTATAAGGTGTGAGTTTATGCTGTAAATCAGTTATAAACAGGGGTTTGTATCGCTATATGTAATTTTTGTGTATTGATTTGATAAAATGAAATCAATTTTAAGTCCTTGAAGAGTATAAGAAAAGTAACTTTCGGTGCTGAAAAAATAGGTTGCTTTGCACTATATATAAATTAATGTATATTAGAGTGAAATTTTTAAGGCTTAAAAAATTTTTAAACAGGCGTTTTAAAAAATTAAAACGGCGTTTTATTTTACTGAAACGCCGTTTTATTTTTGTGGTATTATTTTGTGCTTATTTCTTATGTTAGGACATGGTCTTGAACGTGGTGTTGATGAAAATTATTTTCGTAAAAAATATAATATTGTTTGCCGTTAATGAAAATTTTTGTAATTTTGCACCCTGTTTTTCGCATAGGGTAAACCTGTTATTACCTTGAAAAACATTAATTAATTGTTTAACATTTTCATCTGGAACAGGCAGGTGATACAAATTAAATTATAAAAATCTCGTATGAGAGACTTAAAAAACGTTCAGCCCTTACAGGATTTTGATTGGGCTACAGTTGACAGCAAACAGCAATATTCACAGGAAGACAGAGAGAAATTACAACAGGCTTACGACAAGACTTTCGGTACAATAGGTAACGAACAGTTGGCAGAAGGTACGGTAGTTTCTTTGAATGACAGAGAGGTTGTCGTAAACATTGATTTTAAATCAGACGGTATTATTCCTGCTGCAGAATTCCGTTACAACCCTGATTTGAAAGTGGGCGACAAAGTAGAAGTATTTATTGAAAACCAAGAGGATTCAAACGGTCAATTGCTTCTTTCCCACAAAAAAGCAAGAATCTTGAAATCATGGGGCAGAGTTAACGAGGCTTATGACAGTCAGGAGATTATTAAGGGTTATGTTAAATCCAGAACAAAGGGCGGTTTGATTGTTGATGTATTCGGTATTGAGGCATTCTTACCTGGTTCGCAGATTGACGTTAAACCTATCAGAGATTACGATGTTTTTGTGGATAAAACAATGGAATTCAAGATTGTTAAAATTAACAATGAGTATAAGAACATCGTTGTTTCGCACAAAGCATTGATTGAAGACGAAATCGAAGCACAGAAAGCCGAAATTATGTCTCACCTTGAGAAAGGTCAGGTTCTTGAAGGAACGGTTAAGAACATTACATCTTACGGTGTATTCATTGATTTGGGAGGTGTTGACGGTTTGATACACATTACCGATTTGTCTTGGGGAAGAATCAATTCTCCTGAAGAAATCGTTCATTTGGATGATAAGATTAAGGTGGTTATCCTTGATTTCGACGAAGCAAAGAAGCGTATCGCTTTGGGCTTGAAGCAACTTACTCCTCACCCATGGGATCAGCTTGACGCAAATCTTAAAGTCGGTGACAAGATTAAAGGAAAAGTTGTAGTGATTGCGGATTACGGCGCATTCGTTGAGATTATCCCCGGCGTAGAAGGTTTGATTCACGTAACGGAAATGAGTTGGAGCCAGCACTTACGTACAGCTCATGATTTCTTAAAGGTAGGCGACGAAGTGGAAGCTGTTATCCTTACTTTGGACAGAGAAGAAAGAAAAATGTCTTTGGGTATGAAGCAACTTATGCCAGATCCTTGGGTAAACATTGCAGAGAAATATCCTGTAGGAAGTAAACACACGGCAACGGTACGTAACTTTACTAACTTCGGAATATTCGTTGAATTGGAAGAAGGCGTTGACGGTTTGATCCACATATCTGATTTGTCTTGGTCCAAGAAGATTAAACACCCGGCAGAGTTTACAAAAGTAGGCGAAAAGATTGATGTAGTTGTTTTGGAGGTTGATCCTGAAAACAGAAGATTGTCTTTGGGTCACAAACAATTGGAAGAAAATCCTTGGGACGTATTTGAAACAATCTTTACCGTTGGTTCCGTACACGAAGGTACTGTTACAAGCGTTAATGATAAGAGCGGTTGCGTAGTTAACCTACCTTACGGAATTGAAGGCTTCTGCCCGAAAGGTCAAATGCAGAAAGAAGATAAGTCTAACCCTAAAGTAGACGAAAAACTTCAATTCAGAGTAATTGAATTCCAGAAAGAAGCAAAACGTATAGTTCTTTCCCACACCCGCACATGGCGTCAGGAAGAAGAATCCAAATCTAAAAAGGAAGCAAATCCTGTTAAGAAAATAAACCAACAGTTGGAAAAAACAACGTTAGGTGATTTGGATGTATTGGCTTCATTGAAGGAAGAAATGGAAAAGAAAGAGAATTAAGAATCTTGAAATTTTCATGACATTTTGTTTTAATTTGAAACTCCGGAATGCAATATTTCCGGAGTTTTTAGTTATAAGAGTGCCTCAAAATACCGCTTTCCATCATAAAACAAACAATTTTTATTATTAAAACAGCAAGATATATCATTAAACAAGTGTGTTTTATTATAGATTAGCATTTATACCGACTTAAACAAGTGTGTTTTATTATTAAAGTAGCAAGATATATTATTAAACAAGCGTACTTTATTATAAATTAGCATTTATACCGACTTAAACCAATGAGTTTTATTACTAAAGCAGCATAATATATAATTAAGCAAGTGTGTTTTATTATAGATTAGCATTTATACAGACATAAACAAGTGTGTTTTATTATTAAAACAGCAAGATATATTATTAAATAAGCGTATTTTATAATAAAGGAAACATTACGCAGCACCGAGTAGGTATTTTGGGTCATTAAAGTGACGATTCCGGCTATAAAAAACGATATTTTTTGAGGTAAAAATAGGGCTTTGAAAGATACTGTTATTGAGGTAGTTAAAAAAGACGGCGTAAAAAAATATTAAAACGCCGTAAAAATAAATTTTTATCGCTGATTAATTTATTAAAACGCCGTCTTATTTTTGCCCTATATAATAATGAATAAACATATAGGCGGTGACATGTTGCGAAAAGTTAAAAAAATCTTTGGCTTTGCGGCAAAAAAGAACTAACTTTGCAATTTAATTTTGTAAAACATGACTTTTGTACAGGCAATACATAAACCGATAGATTTATTGATGAGAATAGAAAACCGATTTATACGTTTTCTGTTCGTGGGTGTGATAAACACTTTGGTAGGTTACACATTGTTCATTTTATGCCGTTGGGTGGGCATGGAAAGAGCCGTTGCGGTGCTTGTAAGTACGGTTTTGGCGGTCACTTTCAATTATCACAGTACGGGCAAATTAGTTTTTGAGAACAAAGGTTACAGTGTTATTCTGCAATTTTTCGTTGTCTACGGTATCATGTATGCGGTCAATTTGGCGGAATTGCATTTTTTGGCAGAAAGCGGGCTTTACGAATGGTTGATAGGCATAGACGGCGGATGTTTGAATATAGTTGAGAGATTTTCTTTAGCACATGATAAAGTCGGAGACGCTATAGGTCAGTTGATTGTGGTGCTTCCGAATGCAATTATGACGTTTTTATTGAACAAAACATTCGTATTTTCCCGAAATAAAAAGAATCAGTAATTTTAAATATATAAAGATCTTATTTGTATGGATATCACAGAAGCTATAAAGCAAAGACACAGCGTAAGGGCGTTTGTTGACAAAAAGATTGAGGCGGAAAAAATCAAAACATTGCAGAAAGAGATTGATAAGTGCAATAAAGAAAGCGGTCTTAACATACAGTTGATAACCGAAGATAAGGATGCTTTCAATACAATGACAGCCCATTACGGTAAATTCTCCAATGCCGTGAATTATTTCGCAATCGTCGGTAAAAAATCGGCGGATAATGACATCAATGCGGGATATTACGGTGAGAAGTTAGTGCTTCAGGCACAGATGATGGGACTTAATACCTGTTGGGTGGCACTTACTTACAGCAAAAAGAAGAATAAGATTAAGATCAATGCGGATGAGAAGTTGATTTGTGTTATTGCTTTGGGTTACGGGGTGAACCACGGTGTGGAACACAAGATAAAAACCTATGAGCAGGTGACTAAAAATGCAGAAAATGCTCCTGATTGGTTTAAAAAGGGAGTACAGGCGGCTTTGTTGGCACCTACTGCGATGAATCAGCAGAAGTTTAAATTCATTTTGTCGGGCAATCAGGTCGGAATGCAGAAAGGTTGGGGATTTTACACCAAATTGGATTTGGGTATTGTGAAGTATCATTTTGAGATTGCGGCAGGAAAAGAGAATTTTACTTGGTTATAGAGGTTTTATCCGCTGCGGCGGCAGGCAAAGAGCATATTGCCGCAGTAAAGACAGATAAAAATCAGCGTATACAGTTTTATAAAAATATTATGAATCAAAAACCATTGATATTTATTACCAATGATGACGGCTATCAGGCTAAAGGTATCCGTATGTTGGTGGATATTCTGCGTCCTTTGGGGGATGTGGTCGTTGTTGCACCCAAAACGGAGATGAGCGGTAAGAGTCATTCCATTACTACGGGACTTCCGTTGAAATTGAAGCAGATTTGTAAGGAGGAACATTACGAAGAATATGCTCTTGAGGGAACTCCCGTTGATTGTGTGAAGATGGGTTTTGACAATGTGCTCAAACGCCGTCCCGATTTCTTGTTTGCAGGCATTAATATGGGGGCTAATACTTCCATTAACACTATTTATTCTGGTACTATGGCTGCCGTGATGGAAGGATGCGCCGAACATGTTGCCAGCGTGGGATTTTCTCTTTGCGATAACGACAAAGACGCCGACCTTACGGAGTGCGAACCGTTTGTAAGGAAGATTATAAACGAGGTTATCGCCAACGGTTTGGATGATACGGTATGTCTTAACGTTAATTTCCCTACGGGTAAGATTAAAGGCATAAAAGTGGGACATCAGGCGCAGGGTTATTGGACGGAAGAGTTTGATAAATCGGTTGAGCAGGACGGTCACACCATTTTTTGGTTAGGCGGGGAATACCATTGTACGGATAACGATCCCAGTGCGGATTGGAATGCGGTTAATGACGGATATGCTGCCGTTGTTCCTATGCAGGTGGATTTTACGGCGTGGAAATATTTGGATAAAACAAGAAAACGTTTTGAGAATATACAGTAATGTGGTTTAAAGAAGACAAAATATTAAACGGATTTGTCTGTTCGTTTTTTGTAACCGTCATTGCGGCGTTTGTAATCGCTGTATTGCAGCGTTTATTTCACATTGACATGCTTGTACATGCCAAAATGTTCGTTTTTTGTGTTATTCCCGAAATTTTACTCATGCGTTTGTATGCCCGCAAAGAGATGCAAAGCAGTTTAAAAGGTTCGGTAATATCGTTAATTGTCACTTTAGGTGCGGTAATAATAATTTTAAAGAAATATAATTACATAACTATGTAGTATGTTGTATGTAGTATGTAATATATCGGGAAAATAAATGTTACATACTGCATACTACGTACTACATACTACATAATAAATTTATGAAGTACTATATTATTGCGGGTGAATTATCAGGGGATAAACATGCGGCGTTACTTGTCAGGTATATTAAGCAATATGACAAGGACGCAGTGTTGAGAGGCTTCGGCGGAGACAATATGCAGAAAGAAGGTGTGCAGATTGTAAAGCATATAAAGGAACTTGCTTTTATGGGATTTGCGGAAGTGGCTGCACATTTGTCGGAAGTATTGGGCAATATATCGTTTTGCAAAAAGGATATCATGTCTTTTGCTCCTGATTGCATGATTTTCGTGGATTATCCGGGATTTAATCTGCGTATTGCAGAGTTTACCCACAAAAAAGGCATAAAAAATTTTTATTATATCTCCCCTCAAGTTTGGGCGTGGAAGAAAGGAAGAATTAAAATGATGAAACGCATACTTGATAAGCTGTATGTAATCCTTCCTTTTGAGAAACCGTTTTACGCAGAACACAATATGCAGGTTGAATACTACGGCAATCCGCTTTTGGACGAGATTTCACTGTTCAAAAGCAGCGAAAGCAACAAAGAAAACTTCCTTAAAGAATACTCTTTAGGCGAAAAACCGATAGTGGCTATACTTCCCGGCAGCCGTAAGCAGGAAATCAAAAAGATGTTACCCGTTCAGAGTGCGTTAATTGACCGTTATCCGCAATTTGATTTCGTGATTGCATGCGTAGATTCGTTTGATGAAAACTATTACAGGCAGTATATAAAAAGCAAAAATGCGCATCTTGTCTTTAACCGTACGTATGATATACTCAATGTCGCACATTCGGGTATGATAACATCGGGTACGGCGACTTTGGAGACGGCTTTGTTTGACGTTCCGCAATGCGTGTGCTACAAAACTTCCAGAATATCTTACATTATAGGCAAATACGTGGCTAAAATCAAGTTTATTTCACTTGTAAACATAATTCTTAATCACGAAACGGTAAAAGAACTTTTGCAATCGTTGTGGAATGAGAAGGATTTGGATGATGAATTCCGCAAAATAACCTTTAATAATGAATACCGCTCACGGATGAAAAACGAATATTCCGTTTTACGCTCACAATTGGGCAATGCGGGGGCATCGAATCAGATTGCAAAAAGCATAACACAGAAGTTGAAAACGAATAACGCCGTTTGACAAAAATAACACGTCGTTTGAGTAAATTAATCAGCGATAAAAATTTTTTAATCAGCGATAAAAATTTACTGAAACGGCGTTTTATTTTTGTGTCTTGTATCTACGTGAAAATCAGATGTGTTTTAATTGCCGTTTTCAGGCATTATTTTCTGATAAAATACCATGTGACTGACATAATGTCAGTCATTATTTTTTGGAATAATCTTTGAAAAGATGTTTGTTGTTAATTTTTTGGATATAATAATAAAAAGGATATAATAATGAAAGGTAAAATCAATGTAAAGACGGAGAATATTTTTCCCGTTATTAAAAAATTTCTTTATTCGGACCACGAAATTTTCTTAAGAGAGATAGTCAGCAATGCCGTAGATGCGACCCAGAAACTTAAAACATTGTCTTCGCTCGGCGAAGCAAAGGGTGAGTTGGGCGATTTGACAATCGACGTTAAAATTGACAAGGATAAAAAGACTTTGCACGTAATCGACCGCGGTATAGGTATGACGGAAGACGAGGTTGAGAAGTATATAACCCAGATAGCGTTTTCGGGAGCCGAGGAATTCTTGGAAAAATTCAAAGGTAAGAGTGAAGCGGACGTTAATCAGTTGATTGGTCATTTCGGATTGGGATTTTTCTCATCCTTTATGGTATCCGATCAGGTTGAAATAATAACCAAATCATATAAAGACGCACCTGCCGTTCATTGGACGTGTGATGGTGATACGGAATACTCGATTGAGCAGTGCGACAAGCAAGAGCGCGGAACTGAAATCATAATGCATATAACCGAAGAGTGCAAAGATTTCTTGGAAGAGTACAAAATTCTGGAGCTTTTGAAGAAATACTGTAAGTTTATGCCTGTTCAGATCCGTTTCGGCAAGGAAAAATCTTGGGAAGACTCACCTACGGAAAAGGATAAGGACGGTAATCCAAAAAGAGTGGAGGTAGAAAAGGACAGAATCATAAATAATACCGACCCTTTGTGGAAAAAAACTCCGAGTGAGCTAAAGGACGAAGATTATAACAAGTTCTTCCATGAGCTTTACCCGATGAATTTCGACGAACCGTTGTTCCATATCCATCTTAATGTGGATTATCCGTTTAATTTGACGGGAATTTTGTATTTTCCGAAGATTAAAAAGAATATTGACCCTACACAGGACAAGATTCAGTTGTATTGCAATCAGGTTTTCGTAACAGACAGCGTTGAAGGCGTAGTTCCGCAGTATATGATGTTGCTTCGCGGCGTTTTGGACTCGCCTGATATTCCGCTTAACGTATCGCGTTCTTATCTTCAGTCGGATAACAACGTTAAAAAGATATCTTCGCATATTTCCAAGAAGGTTGCCGAGAAATTGGAGGAGATTTCCAAAAACCAACACGAAGATTTTATCAGCAAATGGGATGATCTGAAAGTTTTTATAGAATACGGAATGCTTTCTGACGATAAATTCTACGACAGAATGAAGAATATATACGTCTATAAGAACACAGATAAAGAGTTTTTCACATTTGAAGACTACAAGAAGAAGATTTCACCGCTTCAAACCGATAAAGACGGCAACGTTATCTTCCTTTACGCCCAAAATACGGAACAACAATACGCTTATATACAATCTGCAAAGGACAAAGGCTATGATGTATTGTTGTTAGACGGCGTTTTGGACTCGCATTTCATCAATATGATTGAACAGAAGAACGAGAAAATCAGATTTACACGCATTGACTCCGACGTAATCAGCAAATTGATTCAAAAAGATGAGAAGATACCGTCCAAATTATCGGAAGACGAGGCAAAGAAAGTGCAGGATATGATGTCGGAACTAGTAGATAAGAAAACATTCACCGTTCAGACTGAATCTTTAGACGAAACTGCAGCTCCCGTTACTGTAACCCAAAACGAGTTTATGCGTAGAATGAAAGAAATGAGCGAACTTGGCGGCGGCGGAATGTATGGTTTGTACGGCGATATGCCTGAAAGTTACAACCTTGTGATAAATACCAACCACCCTGTTATATATAATATCCTTCAAAGCACGGATACGGATAAACAGACCGAGAAACTCTCCCAGCTTAAGGATCTTGCACTTCTTTCGCAGGGACTTCTGAAGGGTCAGGCATTGGATGAATTTATCAAACGTTCGACAAAAATCATTCAGTAGTCATTACAGAGCAATAAGTTGACAAAAAAATGTATTAATTTGACATAATAAACACTCGAACCGGCATTTTCTCTGATTAAAATGCCGGTTCAATCATTTATAATAACGGAATAGATTTATCAAACGTTGTTTTAGTTCGGGTATATCTTGTCAAACGGAAGCCTGTTCATAATTGAGCGGCTCAAGGTGATTTCATCTGTAAATTCTATATTGTCGCCTATCGATACCCCGCGGCTTAATGCCGATACTTTGACGTTCAAATCCTTTACTACTTTGTTTATGTAAAAGCATGTGGTATCGCCTTCCATTGTCGTGGGCAGAGCCAAAATTATTTCTTCTATATTTTCCGAGGCGATGCGTTTTATTAATTCCGCTATCTTAATATCTCCCGCATTTATGCCGTCAATAGGGGATATGACTCCTCCCAAAACATGGTAAACGCCGTTATAAGAATGTGTGTTCTCTATTGCCATAACGTCTCTGATGTTTTCCACAACGCAGACGATGGAATGATTGCGTTTTTTGTCTGCACACACTTCGCATTCGTCACTGTCGGAAATGGAGTAGCAGTGTTTGCAGAGTTTTATTTCTTTACGCATTTGTAATATGCTTTGTGCCAAAACTTCGGCTTCCCTTTCGTCTTGGTCAAGCAGATACAGGGCAAATCTCAATGCCGTTCTGTTGCCCACCCCCGGCAATTTACCGAATTCATTTATAACATTTTCCAAATAAACAGAAGGATAATTCATTTCTATTTTCCTTAAAAATAAATAATGTGCAAAATTAAGACATTATTTTCATAAAAAAGCCCCCTGCAATGCTTTTTTCTTATGCGGAATATATGACTGAAAAATACGGTGTTACATAAGGCTGAAATAAAACGGCGTTTTAAAAAATTAATCAGCCTGATTAATAAATTAAAACGCCGTAAAAATTTCTTAAAACGGCGTTATTTTTTTACGGGTTGTTATATGAATGTTACAAGCGGCGTTTTAAAAATATTTTTTCTCCAAAAGTTTATAGACAACAGCCTTGTCACCGATTACCCATACCGTGTCGTTTTCCTCAAACTTTAGGTGCGAAGACGGATTGATGATAGGGGTGTCGTTTCTTTCGATGGCAATAACCATACAACGCCCTTCAATTAATGAAGAATCTATAAGCGTTTTGCCAATCCATTCACTGCCTTTTTCTATTTGGAATGTTACGCAGTGCAGTTGTGAGTTTTCGTCCGCCTTTTGCGATAAGTTGAAATCGTTAAGCGTTTTTATCTTCGTGTAATCCAAAGATACGCTGTCATCATCCATATCCAACCTTCGCAATGAGCCTAACGTTCCGAGCATATACAGAATGTCCCCGCCCATAAGCGTAAAATCTCCGCCTACAAGCGAATACTCTTTACCGCTTCGCATAACCGAGATAACAAGTACGTTATATTCTTTACGGAAGTTAAGTTCCTTTAAACTCTTTCCGTTCAATTTTCCTTCAGCTGTTACTAAATATTCGGCAAAGTACATATTGGAGTCAATCCAGTGCAGATTGTCCAATTCGTTGAGCTTACTCTTTGTTTTCTTGCTTTGTTCCACTATCTGGCGTGCGTTGAAGTTTTTGACAAAACGCGATTCTATGCTCCAATTGTAGCGAAGTAATCTTTTGGAGTTGAATATCACGGCAAAGAATACCACTGCCACGATGATATCCACCCATGACGGTACATGCGAATACTTGGTTATGACAAAGAAAGCGAATACTATTGCAACAACATAGCGTATTGTCGTAAAAAACGACAGAATGAAACGGTTGTTATGACTGTCCGTCCAAAGGGTAAGATACAAATACGCCTGTTTACCCGTATTGTGAATCATACCGCGTAAAAGCGGTGCCATAATAACGAGAGTTGCCAAACAAAAAACGATTCTCATCAGAATGTAGTGCTTACTTGTGTCAGCCAACGGTAACAACAGATTAATGCTTATGAGCAATATCGCAACACAAATAATAATGTATAAAGCAAGACGCGCAAAGTATGATTTCAGATATTGACTCCAAACGGATTTTTCGCTTTCCGCCGCAGCAAGTGTACTTTCCGCCGCCGTGCTATCGTCATTCTTGCCGTTATAAAGGCGTTTGTATTTATCGTAAGGCAGTAATTTTGTGATAAGATTGTATGCGGGCTCACCCAAGCGTATGCTGTACGGAGTAACAAAGGTAGTAAGTACGCTGACAGCGATTGCCACGGGATAAACTTCCGCAGAAATCAAACCTAAACTGATTCCCGTCTGTGCGACAATAAAAGAAAATTCACCCATCTGCGACATGGAAAAACCAGCACGCACACTTGTTTCAAGGCTTTCGCCTGCCAATTTAACGCCTATTATATAAAACAGATTTTTAAACACAATCGGTATAAGGGATATGATGATTATTGTGCCGATATTGGCAGTAAGGATTTTAGGATCCACCATCATTCCGACAGACACGAAAAATATCATTCCGAAAAAGTCCCTAAGCGGCGCCACAACTCGGCTTATTCGTTCCTGGTCCAATGTTTCCGCCAATATGCTGCCCATTACAAACGCTCCCAGGGCAGAAGAAAATCCTACTTTGACGGATAACATTACCATAGCAAGACACAGACCGATTGCAATGAGCATAAGGATTTCGTCGTTCAGATGCCGTTTAGTTTTTTTAAGGAATGTAGGAATTAAGAAGATACCTACAACTATCCAAATCACAATAAAGAAAATCAATCTCACCAAAACCATAGCCAATTCGCCGCCGTGGAACTGCGCCGAGGCGGCAAAAGTGGATAATATAACCATTGCAAGGATTGCAAACAAGTCGTCAAAAATCAAAATACCGAAAACTATCTGCGCAAACTTCTCTTTGCTGTAACCCATATCGGTAAGGGATTTGACAATCATAGCCGTAGAGGACATAACCAACATTGCACTCAAAAGAATACTGTCCGCAGGCTTCCAACCTATCAATTGACCGACACCGAACCCCGTCAAGCCCAACGCAATTATGACAAAACCGATTGCCTTTCCGCCTATTTTGCCGATAGTCATCAGTTTTTTGAAACTGAATTCCAGTCCCATTCCGAACAAAAGGAATATAACTCCTATGTCTGCCCAAGTTGAGATATTTTCGGGTTGAACGGTTTGAAACAAATGGAAATGCGGACCGGCGATAAAGCCTGCTATGATATAACCAAGCACAACGGGCTGTTTCAACCACTTGCATATTAAAGCAAAGATGCTTCCCAAGATGACGATAACGCCCAAATCGGTAATCAAAGACGGTAATGATGCCATAAAATTCTGTTTAAAATCAGTATTTTGTTAATTCAATTTGTTTTTTTGTGCAAATAAAGACTGTTTTAAGCCTTTTGCATAATTAAAAACGTAAAAAAATTTTTTATATTTTATATAAGAAAAAACTAATACGGCTTGATGTAAAAATAAAACGCCGTCTTAAAAAATTTTTATCGCAGATTAAAAAATTTTCGTCGCAGATTAGTAAATTTTCGTCGCAGATTAATAAGATAAGACGGCGTTTTAATTTGACGCCGTGCAAATGCGGATATGTCAGATAATTGTATTATCTTTGCAAAATCTTATTTCAAAAATGTAAAATAATTGATTTATGAGTCATTTACCGTCGTTAATTACTGATTTAGCTGTAATCCTTATTTTGGGTTCCGTATTCTCTTTGCTTTGTAAATATTTAAAACAACCTGTTGTGCTTGGTTATATAATAGCAGGCTTTATTGCAGGACCGCATTTCGCATTCTTCCAAACCGTAGATGCAGACAATATATCGGTATGGGCGGATATAGGAGTTATATTCCTTTTGTTCGGAATGGGACTGGAATTCAGTTTCAAAAAACTTCTTTCAGTCGGCAAAACAGGCGGCAAGGCTATGCTCTTTGAAGCTATCACTCTGTCGGTTGTGGGTTTTACTGTAGGCAAATTGCTGGGCTGGCAAACCTCTGACGCATTGCTTTTGGGCGGTATGCTTATCATGTCATCAACTGCGATAATCGTTAAAACGTTTAACGATTTGGGTATGACAAAAGAGAAATTCTCGTCCATAGTTTTCGGAATCCTTGTCTTTGAAGACCTGTTCGCTATAATAATTATGGTGTTGATTTCCACCTTTGCCGCAAGCAAACAGTTCGAAGGCACGGAACTGGCGTTAGTTATATTAAAGCTTTTGTTCTTTATGATATTGTGGGTCGTGGCAGGTATATTCCTTATCCCGACATTGCTTAAAAATACCAAAAAGCATCTTAACGACGAAACTTTGTTGCTTGTTGCAATGGGTTTATGCTTGTTTATGGTCGTATTGGCGACAAAGGCGGGGTTTTCTTCCGCATTGGGCGCATTCGTTATGGGTAGTATCCTGTCGGAAACGGTAGAAAGGGAAAGAATAGAGCGGATCATTGCCCCAGTTAAGGATTTGTTTTCCGCCATATTCTTCGTCTCGGTGGGAATGATGGTTAATCCTACGGTATTGGCGGAGAATTTCGGCGTGATATTGGTAATCACCGCAACGAGTATACTGGGTAAGATGATATTTTCCACAACGGGCGTAAGATTGACGGGACAAAATTTAAAGACATCAATGCAATGCGGATTTTCATTGGCCCAGATGGGAGAGTTTTCGTTCATCGTTGCCGCAATGGGCATGAATATGGGACTGACAAGCCAGAAACTTTACCCGATAGTGATAGCCGTTTCGGTGCTTACCACATTCACTACGCCGTATTGTATGCGTTTGGCGGTGCCTGCGTATGACGTGATAGAGAAATTACTTCCCGACAGATTCTCACGGATACTTATTTCCAAAAGAGGCAGTGCCGAAGCAGTGAAAGAAGAAGCCTCTATATGGAAACAATATTTAAGCTCGTCATTTATGCGTCTTATTGTGTATTTGATAATATCCCTTGCAATAATATTCATAAGCATTAACGTACTGTTGCCTTTTGCCAAAACAGGTGAGCATCACATAATAAAAGAAACTGCATTTGCTTTATTGACGCTGTTTGTTCTGGCAATAGCCATACGCGGTATGATACACAATTCGGGTAAACAGGCATCGTTGTCACTTCAACTTTGGACGGAAGATAAGAACAACAGATTCATTCTATCGTTTCTGATAACTTTGCGTTATGTTATTGCCGCAGCTATGATAGCTTTTGTGATAAAGAAGTATTTTGATTTGCCGGCATACGTTGTCGTTATAGCCGTATTCGTATTCTTCGCCCTTACATTTAATTCCAAAAGACTGCAACGTTATAATTGGAAAGTGGAATCGCGGTTTGTGAAAAATTTCAATCTCCGCCAGATAACGCAAGACCATAAGCAGGCAAAAAACAAGATGAGTGAGTTAAACAATTTGCACTGGATTGACTCCAATGTGTACTTTGCCGAATATTCTGTGGGAGAGGACAGCAAATTAAACGGTAAGAGTCTAAAGAACCTTAATTTCCGTAATGAATATAATGTGATTATCATATCCGTAGAGCGCCGCGGCAAAGATTTTGATTTTCCTGACGGAGATTTTGCGTTGGAAAGCGGCGACGTGTTATGGATGCTCGGAACGTTAGGCTCACTCCGCCGGTTGGATTATGATGATGAGAGTGTCAATTTGGATTATTCCAAAATCAAAACGCTTAATGATTTCAATATTTCGCAACGTAAGAAAGAGAATTCCACCATTCATTGCGTTACCTTCCAAATAGAAAAAGGCAGTGAATGGATTGACAATTCCCTTATGGATTCTTCTTTGATGAAAGATAAGTGTATGGTTATTGCAATCGAAAGGGACGATACCCCTATTATCAATCCGTCATCGCATTTGAAGTTTAAAGAAAATGACATCGTATGGGTGATAGGCGATAAGTCAGTTATATACAAGTTGTTGGAGAAAAATTATTTTGAATAAACAAGGGCTGAAAATAAAACGCCGTTTGAGTAAATTAATCAGGCGTTTTATTTTATTAAAACGGCGTTTTAAAAAATTTTTAAGCCTGATTATTTTGACAAAATATTATACCTTTGCACCGTTAAGAGAATTCAGTAGTTAAAAACAAGTAAAAGCAACCGTAAAATGAAATTTTATAATACACAGACAAAACCTTGGAGAAAATTTTTGATACTTATTGCAATTTATTTGTCGTTTTTTATTGTTTCGTCAATAATAGGAGCGGTTTATCTGCTGTTGGACGGCAATAAGTTGATGTTTCAAAATATTGTAAGTGTGCTTATGTTCGGCGCAACTGCGGCGGTATATTATTTATTGTTTGAAAGCAAAGGTGCTATATGCAGGACTTTTACGCAAAACGTCAATATAAAATGGCTTGTTGCCGCGCTGGTATTATGGGTTGCTGCCCTACCTTTGTTAAATACGTTTTCCGTTGAAACGGGATATAATGAACAGATACTTATGTTGGTAACCGATACTTCCGTATGGGGCTTGGTTAATTTGATACTGTCAATGGGTTTATTGACTGCAATAGTTGAAGAATGGACATTCAGAGGCGTTTTGCAAAGACTGTGTATACAATGGACAAAACGCGTTTGGGCGGGGATAATTAT
Source organism: Bacteroidales bacterium (assembly GCA_017633985.1). GTDB lineage: Bacteria > Bacteroidota > Bacteroidia > Bacteroidales > P3 > Scybalousia_A. The sequence goes on along the minus strand of JAGBOF010000019.1, from coordinate 27,026 downwards.
CGCATCCGCTGTATTTTCAGCCATTCATTTTGACATGCCTAACTTCTTTGTAAGATTTTTGATGGGAATTATTCTCGGTCTTTTGTATCAATACAGCGGCAGTATATGGACCAATATCGTTTTTCATTTCATAAATAACGCTTTGGCAGCAGTGGGATTGTGGATTTATGTCAAAACAGGCGAAGATCCGACTGCAGATTTTGTTTTTCCTGTCTATACGGTTGTTTTATCTGTCGTGGCGGTGATAGGTTTTGTGGTTTACGGTGAAATGAAAAGCCAAAGGAGTGTAAAAAGCAATTATATTGAACAAGAATATACGCAAACGGAAGAAATAATAAGCGAAAACCAAGACTGAAGATGATAACTGACGGATTGAATGACATACAAAAACAGGCTGCCGAGCAGAAAGAAGGACCTATTCTTATCATTGCAGGAGCAGGAAGCGGTAAAACACGTACTCTTACTTACAGAATAGCATATTTATTGGAGCAGGGAGTGTCTCCTTATTCCATAATGGCATTGACTTTTACCAATAAGGCTGCCAAAGAAATGCAGGAGAGGATAACGCAGCTTGTAGGCATTAAAGCCAAATCCATACTTATGGGAACCTTTCACAGTATTTTTTCCCGTATTCTGCGTATTGACGGCGAAAGAATAGGTTATACCCGCAACTATACGATATATGACGACGACGATTCGAAGAAACTTATCGGCACGATCATTAAAGAAATGAATCTTAACGACAAACAGTACCGTAAAGACAGGGTTTTGAAACGTATTTCAAGGGCTAAATGTGCTTTGTTCGCTCCCGAAGATTACGAAAAGAATCCGCAGTTCCGTTTGGAAGATGAACAAGGACAGATAGGGGATACTTACAAAATTTATGCCCTCTATCAACGGCGTTTGAAGCAGGCTATGGCGATGGATTTTGACGACATACTGTTTAATATGAACGTTTTGTTAAGGGATTGCAAGGATGTATTGGAAAAATATCAACACAGATTCCAATATATTCTCGTCGATGAGTATCAAGACACCAATTTCGCCCAATATCTTATCGTAAAAAAACTGGCGGATTATTACCGTAATATATGCGTTGTGGGAGATGATGCACAGAGTATATATTCCTTCCGTGGGGCAAGCATAGAGAATATATTGTCGTTTAAGAAAAATTACCCCGATGCGAGTGTTTACAAATTGGAACAGAATTACCGTTCGACAAAGAATATAATCAACGCAGCCAACAGCGTAATACAAAAGAACGAACATCAGATTCCGAAAAATCTGTTTACCGAAAATGCCGACGGAGAGAAGATTCTTTACAGTGTCTTGCCTTCCGACAGAGAAGAAGCAACATGGACGGCGGATAAAATAGAGTATTTTTATAAACACGGGGAGCAATACCGTGATATGGCAATACTTTACCGCACCAATTCGCAATCCCGTGCCTTTGAGGACTGTTTGCGGTTGAAGAATATTCCTTATATTATATACGGAGGGGTATCTTTTTACGCCCGTAAGGAGATAAAAGACTGCGTAGCATATTTACGTTTGGTTGTAAACAATGATGATGACGAGGCATTCGAAAGAATTATAAATTATCCCGCACGCGGTATAGGTCAGACGACACTTGACCGTTTGAAATTGGCAAGACAGCAATACGGATGTTCGTTATTTAAAACCGCAAAGCAGATAGATTACAACAATCCTTACAAGATAACGACTAAAGCAGTTACCGAGTTGAATCATTTTTGCACAATGATTGAAACTTTCAGCGTAAGGGTTTACCAAAACGATGCCTATACTTTGGGAAGTGAGATAATAGAACGTTCGGGCATAGTTAATGATTTGCGGCTTTTGCGTGATACGGAAGACAAAGACCGTATAGAAAACATAAACGAGTTGATAGGGGCGTTGCAATCATTTGTAGAGTCGGACGAAGACAATTTAATAGACAGTCTTACGGGCGAAGAAATCTCCATAAAGGACAAAAACCTTAACGTTTTCTTACAACAAATATCCCTTATCACTTCTACGGATAAGGATGAGACGGATGAAGACAATTTTGTCAAGCTTATGACTGTCCATGCGTCCAAAGGTCTGGAGTTTAACGTTGTTTTCGTTGCGGGAATGGAAGAAAATTTGTTTCCCTCGGCGGTAAATTTTGCTGCAATGGATAATATAGAAGAGGAAAGGCGGTTGTTTTACGTTGCAATCACAAGGGCGCGTAAGCATTTGCTTTTATCTTCCGCCAATGTGAGATATAAATTCGGCAATGCAACTTTCGGCGAGACCAGCAGGTTTGTTAAAGAGATTGATAACCAATATCTGGTGTATGAAAACGCAATAGGCGAAGACAGACCGAAGAATATTTTTTCTTTAAAGGAGCCTCAAAGGGAAAGTTTTGCAAGAAAGAAACCTTTGACATCACTGCGGTACAATTCTTTGACGGATAACCGTCCGCCGCTGCAGTTAAAACATAAGGATGCCGATAAAGGACGGCATATTATACCTATTGAACAGATTCAAGAGGGTATGACGGTTTGGCATTCCAAGTTCGGAGAAGGATTGGTTAACAGAGTATACAAAGAAGGCGGCGATTTGAGAGCAAAAGTTCAGTTTGAAAATTATCAGGACGAAAAAACATTGATACTTAAGTTCGCAAAACTTCAAATAAAGGACTGAAAAAGGCGTTAAAAAGGCATAAAAAAACGTCTTTGCCGCATATTGAAAAACAGATATTTACAAACTACAAAAATAAAACGCCGTTTTAATAAATTAATCAGCGATAAAAATTTATTAAAACGGCGTTTTAATATTTTTTTACGCCGTTATTTTTTACGCAGGAGTTTTTACGGTTTTTTGATATGCGTTCGGCGGCGGTTTTAAAGACATGCCACTGCCGTGAAATAATGATTTTTGAATAAAAGAAAGAACAAAAATCAAAAAAACAAGCAAATTAAGAAAAAATATATTAATTTTGCATCATAAAATGAAACTGACGGATTCATTGAAATATCAGAGACTATAAATATCTTTATGTGATTATGGAGTACAACACTTTACGCAGCAAGTTAATCATGCCCGAATACGGCAGAAATATACAAAAAATGGCTGAATTCTGCAGAAGTTTGGAGGATAGACAGCAAAGAAATGCCGCAGCCAAACAGTGTGTTAAAGCAATGATGCAGGTTAAACAGGCGGAAAGCGGCAGCAGTAATTTTTACCGTAAGATTTGGGAGCATTTTTTTATGATTGCAGGTTGGGATTTGGATATAGACTGTCCTGTCAAAGTGGAACCGAATCTTCAGAAGGAAGTAATCAAAAGCCGTTTTACGTATTCTGACGGCAAGATAAAGAACCGTACCTACGGTAAGTTCTTGCCCGAGATGCTTAAGCAGACTGCATGGATGTTGGAAGGTGAGGAAAAGAAAGCGTTGAAGGAACGCTCTGCTAATATGCTTAAACGTATGGAATACGAAAGCTGCGGAACGGTAAGGGATGATGAACAATTAAAACGTGTCTTCTATTTGCTTTCGGGTGGAGAGATGGATTTGGACGAAGATTTCGTATTTAAAACCGTTAAACAACTTCAGGGCAAACAAAAAGCCGCTAAACCCGTAAGCAAGAAAGCGGCAAAAAATAAGAAAAAATGAAAAAATTCCGTATTATAGGCGGCAGACAGTTAAAAGGTGAGTTAAGGGTTCAGGGAGCAAAGAACGAAGCTTTGCAGGTTATATGTGCATGCGCCTTAACCGAGGATACGGTCACCTTGAATAACGTCCCTTATATACAGGATGTCAAAGGATTGTTTGATATTCTGGATTATTTGGGTGCGGATGTCAATTTTCCGGGACAGGGCGTTTGGAAAGTTGCCTGCAAGGACTTGGATTTGGGTTTAACGGATACGGATAAATACCGAAAGATGAGCGGATCGTTACGCGGCAGCGTGATGTTGGCAGGATCAATGCTCGGAAGATACAAAAGAGCCGTTATTTGGCAACCCGGAGGTGATAAAATAGGCAGAAGACGTTTGGATACCCATCTTTTGGGCTTTGAAGCCTTGGGAGCAAAGATTGAATACGACAGTTTAAAAGGTTGTTGGTTGCTTGACGGCAGTGCAATGCACGGAAGTTATGTCCTGTTGCAGGAAGCAAGTGTTACGGGAACTGCCAATGTCGTGATGGCTGCGGTTTTAACCGAAGGTGTTACGGAAATATTCAATGCGGCCTGCGAACCTTATGTTGTAGGCTTATGCAGGTTGTTGGTCAATATGGGAGCCAAGATAGAGGGTATAGGAAGCAATCTGTTAAGAATAGAAGGCGTGAAGACTTTGCACGGAGCAGAGCATACGATGGAAGCCGATATGATAGAGGTCGGAAGTTTTATAGGTATGGCTGCGATGACTTCATCGGTTATAATGCTGAAAGATTTGGATAAAAAATCTTTGGGAATAATCCCTTCGGTGTTTGAAGGTTTGGGCATAAAGATGAGTTATGCGGGAAAAGACTTACAGATTAACGGACAGGGAGAATATTTCTTGGGAAGCAACCTTGACGGCAGCATGAAAGTGATAAGTGACGCCCCTTGGCCGGGATTTTCTCCTGATTTGTTAAGCATAGTATTGGCTGTTGGACTTTTGGGACAGGGCAGTATAATGATACATCAGAAGATGTTTGAAAGCCGTTTGTATTTTACCGATAAGTTAATAGCTATGGGCGGAAGGATAATACTTTGCGACCCTCACCGTGCGGTTGTTATAGGCGGCGGGAAGGGAAGTCTGCGGGGTGTTAATATGACTTCGCCTGACATAAGGGCGGGTATAGCTATGTTGCTTTCGGCAATGAGTGCAAAGGGTGTCAGCGAGATAAGCAATATAGAGCAGATAGAACGCGGATACGAAGACATAGATGTGCGGTTGAACGCTTTGGGTGCAGATATAGAAAGAATATAAAAACAAAATGTGTTATGAACGTAAAAGAATTACCGTCATATTTTAAAGGAATAGAAAGAGATTTGTTTATAAAAGACGAAGACGGCTTTGAAAGAATAGGTGATAAGACAGATATTAACTTTTCGGACGGAGAATTTTGCAATGTGTATGATGCCGATGTGGTAATGTTTTCCGTAGATGAATACAGAGGTGCTGGGAAACAAAACAACAGCGATTATACCGACGGTATAAGAAAGGAGTTTTACGGATTATACCCATCAAGACGAGAAGTTAAAGTCTGTGATTTAGGCCGCATGACAGTGGGTGCGGAATTACGTGATACGTATTTCCTTCTTTCCGAAATATGCGGATGTTTGTTTGAATTGGGTAAGACGGTAATTGTTTTAGGCGGCGGAGACGATTTGTCATTGGGTGTATATAAAGGCTATTCGCAGATAGGCAGAATAATAAATATGGTAGGTATTGACAGCAGGTTTGATTTAACGGGCGTAAGCAAAGATGACGGAAGTATATACCGCAATTGGCTGGAGGAGATTATGACGGCGGAACCTAACTATTTATTTGATTACACCTTGTTAGGCTACCAAAGTTATTATGTGGAAAAAGGCGGGGAGGATTTGTTGGATGATTTGTATTTCGAACGTTACAGATTGGGTCTGTTACAGGGAAAATTGGAGAAGACGGAGCCTATTTTAAGAGATTGCGATTTTATAAGCGTTGATACGGGTTGCTTAAGAAAGAGCGATTGCAAAGAAAGCATTTCGCCTCACGGCTTTTACGGAGAGGAACTTTGCAAACTGTTGCACTACGGAGGCTTGAGTGATAAGTTAAGTTGTCTTTTAATAAGCGGATTTGCGCAAAACATGGACAGCGGTTGTAAGATAACTGCCCACGGATTATATTATTTTCTTGAAGGTTACACGGGAAGAATGGGTGAAGTTGATATAGAGGATAACGATAACTATTTACGGTTTGAAGTTTTGTTGAATCCTCAAGACGGCGGCGGAACTTACGGCGATGACGGCAAACAAATAGAAAAAGCATTGTTTTATAAAAGCAAGTTGAGCGACAGATGGTGGATTGTTGTGCCGTGCAGTGATGAATTGAAGAAACGTTACAGACGACATTATATAGTACCTTGTGAATATAAGGATTATCAGGAGGCTTCCAAGGGCAAATTACCTATGAAATGGATTAAAGCATACAATAAATTGAACAGATAGACAGCACAAACGGCTATGGCAAGCATATTGATAATAGATGACGAGAGGCAGATACGCAGAGCTATGCGTGATATATTGGAATTGGAGGACTATTCTGTTTTTGAAGCACCTGACGGCAAAGAAGGATTGGATATGTTGCAAAGACAAACGGTTGATTTGATTTTTTGCGACATAAAGATGCCTAAATGTGACGGTATGGAGTTTTTGCAAAAAAGCAAAGACGTAACACAGGCTCCCGTGGTAATGATAAGCGGACACGGAACAATAGAAGCGGCTGTCGAATGCATGAAACAAGGAGCCGTTGATTATATAGAAAAACCTCTTGATCTGAATAAACTTTTGCAAGTCAGCAAACAGGCACTGAAAAAAGACAATTTAAAACCGCAGGACAAGGTAAAGAGGCCCAAAGCGGTTAAAAGCTCCGCCGACATGATAGGCAGCAGTAAGGTGATGGAGGATTTGCGTAAAATGATTGCTAAAGTTGCGCCTACCGATGCGAAGGTTTTGATAACGGGAAGCAACGGTACGGGAAAGGAAATTGTTGCAAAACTTTTACATCAGCATTCTTTGCGCAGTGACAAGCCTTTTGTGGAGATAAATTGTGCGGCAATACCCGAGGAATTAATAGAAAGCGAATTGTTCGGTCACGAAAAGGGTGCATTCACTTCGGCAATAAGCAAACAAAAAGGTAAATTTGAACTTGCAGACGGCGGAACGTTGTTTTTGGATGAGATAGGGGACATGAGTTTACGCACACAAAGCAAGGTGCTGAAGGTATTGCAGGAGGGTGTTATACAGGCAGTGGGCAGCGAAAAGGAAAAACATGTGGATGTACGCATTATAAGTGCAACAAATAAGAATTTGCCCAAAGATATAGAGGAAGGAAAATTCCGTGAGGATTTATACCACCGTTTGAATATTATAGAATTGAAAGTTCCTGATTTGAATGACAGACGGGAAGACATACCAGAATTGGTGGATTACTTCTTGGATCAGTTATATAAGTCAAGCGGAAAGAAAATTGAGATAAACGCCAAAGCTGTCAAGGCTTTGCAATCCATGGATTGGCGGGGAAACGTACGCCAATTGCGTAATGCCATAGAAAGATTGGTGATTTTGAGCGGTGATAAAATAACTGAAAAAGAAATAAAGGAGTATTTATAATCTTATAGGACCTGCGGGCATAGAGGTATTATAAATACTGACATTTATATAAGGAAAGAGACAATTAACACAGTGATTGATTAAAAACAATAAGCCTATGAAGATATTCATACAACTTTTCATTTTATTTATATCAGGTATTTTCACAAGCGTTTATCCGCAAAATAATCTTAAGACAGAATTAAAAGATTTTGATTTTGTTGTTCATGAGATTGAACACAACTATTCGGGTTATGCATTCAAAGTTAAGGGAGATAACAAGCGGAAATACCGTAATTTGAAGAAATCTTTACGCAAACAAATCATTAAAGAAAACAGAAACGGAGTGGATGCGGCATCTGAATTGGTTGGTTGGTTCAATGATTTGCATTTTTCTTTGGGTTCGGTGGATTTTCATTCGGGTAATTACATGACAAAAAAGCATAAAGATTATTCTTTGCTGATCAAAGACTATAACCCACAGTTTGTGGCATCTAAAGTGACGGATAAAACATTTCTTATCCGCATTCCCCATTATGCACACACTGACAGCGTGAAGAATTTTATAGACGGGGCGGTAAATCAGTTTAAACAATCGGGATGCAAGAACCTTATTATAGATGAAAGAAAAAATCCTGGCGGAAGTTCCGACATGTTTATGCCTTTAGTGTACCTTGCGGCTGATCATTGCGGGCAGTTTTATTCATACAAATGGCTTAACACAAAGGATAACCGCAATTTTATCGATACTTCCTGGCGTGAAGAGTATCCCGAGTTGACGCAAAAGATTGTTGCGCAGATGGATGCTTCCAAAGATAAGTATGTTGTCATGGATAACGATTCTTTGTACACAATTGACAGTATCAATACATCACCTTTGCCTGAAAATATAGCAGTTATAATTGACAACAACGTGGCTTCTTCGGGTGAATTCCTGATAGTTTTTCTTAATGCGTGCAGTAACCGATTTAAAGTATACGGAAAAGAAAATACGATAGGATGTTTGGATTTTGCCAATGCCAAACGTATGATTCTGCCCTCACGGCGCGGCGGTATGAACGTGCCTGTGACTTGTCCTGTGTTTGATAATTTTATTGATAATACGGGAATTGCCCCCGAGGTTATTATTCCTTTGGATTATCCTGAACAACTGACCGACAATATTGATTCTTGGGTTATTTGGACGGCAAAAGATATGGAGAGTAACAGTCGGTAAAACAATAAGATAGCGTATGTAAAAAATAAGACGCCGTTTTAAGAAATTTTTACGGCGTTTTATTTTACTGATAAGGCGTTTTAATTTCTTAAAACGCCGTCTTATTTTTCGGCTTTATAACACCACCTTTATTTTGCTACGATATTTATGATTTTTCCTTTGACAAAGATAATTTTATTGACTGTTTTACCTTCCAAATGCTGTTGCAATTCAGGTAAAGCAACAACTTCGTTTTCTATTTCCTTAACATCCTTGTCCAAGGCATAGTTTACAAACGCTCTTGTCTTGCCGTTGATTGATACGGGATACTTATAATCGGTATCAACCAGCATTTGAGGATCAAAATCAGGGTAGTGAGCAAAAGATACCGTCTCATTGTGTCCCAAAAGCGACCAAAGTTCTTCGGCAATAAACGGTGCAAACGGTGCAATCAAGATAACAAGCGGTTCCAATATCTCTTTCTTGTGACATTTCCTGTCTGTAAGGAAATTTGTTATGATCATAAACTCGGAAACGCACGTATTCAATGAAAATCTCTCTATATCGTCTTCGATTTTCTTGATTGTACGGTGCAAAATCTTCGTTTCTTCGTGATCGGGCTTGTCGTCAGTAACACACAATCCCTCTTCGTTGCAATACAAACGCCAGAATTTTTTGATAAAACGGCTTACGCCCTCAATGCCTTGCACATCCCATGGTTTGGATTGCTCAATAGGACCCAAAAACATTTCGTATAAACGCAGTGTATCGGCACCGTATTTTTCTATCAAAGCATCAGGGTTGATTACATTGTAAAGACTCTTGGACATCTTCTCCACTTCGCTTCCGCAAATGTACTTTCCGTTTTCTTCGGTTATGAATTCAGCGTCTTTAAATTCCTCTCTCCACTGGCGCAATCCCTCAATATTGACTTCATTGCCGTTTTCAACCAACGAAATATCTATATGGATAGGATCTGTTTCGTATTCATCTTTCAGATTATAGGAAACATATTTGTTTTCTCCCTTGATACGGTATACAAACGAACTTTTGCCTTGTATCATTCCCTGATTAACCAAACGTTTGTACGGTTCGTCTTTACAAACAGCCCCTATGTCAAACAAAAACTTGGTTATAAAGCGTGAATACAGCAAATGACCTGTTGCATGTTCGCTTCCGCCGACATAAAGATCCACATTCTGCCAGTAATCATTCGCTTCTTTTCCTACAAGTGCCTTGTCGTTGTCAGGATCCATATATCTGATTGAATAAGCATTACTTCCTGCAAAGCCCGGCATTGTATTGGTTTCGTAAGGCCAGCCTTCTTTTGTCTGCCAATTCGTTGCACGTGCCAAAGGAGGCTCTCCGTTTTCGGTAGGTAAGAATTTATCCACTTCAGGCAACAACAACGGCAAATCTTTTTCCTCCAAAGTGTAAGGAATACCGTCTTTATAATACACAGGGAACGGTTCGCCCCAATATCTCTGCCTTGAAAAGATGGCATCACGTAAGCGGTAATTGGTAGTTGCGTAACCGAGATTATTACTTTCTATATAATCTATTGCTTTTGCTATCGCATCTTTTACATCCAACTCGTTAAGGAATCCCGAGTGGATCATTTTGCCGCTTTTTGAGTCTTTGCTTTCTTTCCATGTGTAAGTATTGCCTTCGGTTTCCCCTTCTGGTAAAACAACCTGCACAATAGGCAACATAAAACGCTTTGCAAAAGCGAAATCCCTCGAATCATGGGCAGGAACTGCCATTATGGCTCCCGTACCGTATCCCATAAGAACATAATCACTCACATAAACGGGAATTTGTTTCTTTGTAAGCGGATTGATTGCATAACCTCCCGTGAAGATACCGCTGACGGTTTTTGTCTCTGAAGTTCTTTCCAATTCGGATTTATGTTTTGCCGCCTCAATATAGCGTTTTACTTCCGTTTCGTAATTCTTCGTCACAATCTTACTTACCAGCGGATGCTCGGGAGAAAGAACCATGAAGGTAACTCCGAATATTGTATCGGCACGTGTGGTAAATACTTCAAGCAAATCGTTATCCGCATTTGCTAAATTGAAATTCACTACGCAACCTCTTGATTTGCCTATCCAGTAGCGTTGAATCTCTTTTATACTGTCGCTCCATTGAATCGTATCAAGCCCGCTTAGCAATCTTTCTGCGTATGCCGTTATACGCAAAGACCATTGTTGCATCGGTTTTCTCTCAACAGGATAACCGCCGCGGACACTTACTCCGTTTACAACTTCGTCGTTCGCAAGCACGGTGCCTAACTGCGGACACCAATTAACCATTGATTCCGATAAATAAGCCAAACGGTAATTCATCAATACGTCGGATTTTTCTTTTTCCGTATAATTATTCCAATCTTGGGCCGTAAAGTCAAGTTTTTCGCTGCATGCGGCATTCACTTCCTTACTTCCGTTTTTTTCAAAGGCGGATACAAGGTCAGTTATAGGCATTGCCTTGTCTTTAGTGCAGTCATAATAGGAGTTAAACAGCTTTATGAACGTCCATTGCGTCCATTTGTAATATTTAGGATCGCATGTGCGGACTTCTCTGTCCCAATCGTAAGACAGACCTATCAAATCCAACTGTTGTTTATATCTTCTGATGTTGTTTTCTGTAGTTACGGCAGGATGTTGTCCCGTTTGGATGGCGTATTGTTCGGCAGGAAGACCGTATGCATCGAATCCCATAGGGTGAAGCACGTTATAGCCTTTCAATCTTTTGAAACGTGCGAATATATCGCTGGCTATGTATCCCAAAGGGTGGCCTACATGCAGTCCCGCACCCGAAGGGTAAGGGAACATGTCCAGAACATAAAATTTTTCTTTGCTTTCGTCTTCTGTAACCTTAAAGGTGCGGTTTTGTTTCCAATACTCACGCCATTTACTTTCAATATTATTATAATTGTATTCCATCTTGTTGTGTTATTATCTGAATTAAGATTTGCAAAGTTATGAAAAATTTCCGTAATATCCGTTATAAATTCCTTATTAATAAATAACCCTGCGGATATATGCCCGACGGTATTGTCTGTAATGCGGGTAATTACCGTTGCAGTTTATTTAAACGTTCCTGTGCTTTGGAATGTCCCTGCATTGCGGCTTGTGAATACCAATACAATGCTTTGTAACTGTTTTCTTCCGTACCTACACCTTCTTCATAACACGTTGCTATGTTGTATTGGGCTTCAGCAATGCCTTTGTTTGCCGCTTCAAGCCAATATTCGACCGCTTTGGTTTCGTCTTTAGGCGTTCCCATGCCGTTATAGTAACAATATCCGAGACTTAATGCGGCATCGGTGTTACCTGTTGCGTATGCCTGACTGTACCAATAGAAAGCTTTGTCATAATCTTGAGGAGTTCCTATTGCTTCTTTATGGCAATTGGCAAGATTGAGCATTGCTCCCGCCACGCCGTTATTGGCTGCCTGTTCGTACCAATAAACCGCCAAAGCAGGATTCTTCTCCACGCCTTCGCCGTTGAAGTAAAGAATTCCTAAATTATACTGCGCTTTTGGCAGGTTCTGCATAGCAGCGGCTTCATACCAATAGGCGGCTTGTTTTTTGTCCTTTTCCGTTCCCCAACCTTCCTCATAACAAAGAGCTAAATTGTATTGGGCTGCGGCAACGCCTTCATTGGCACGCTGAACGAAATCTTCTGCCTTTTGTGCTTGTGTATTAAACAAATACAAGATTGTAAAAGTAAAATAAAATATCTTTTTCATGATATGAAATGTCTTATTTTTTGCAAAGTTACATAAAAATAAAATATTAATGTATCAAGGCATCAAAATAAAACGCCGTTTCAGTAAATTAATCAGGCTGATTAAAAAAATAAAACGCCGTTTTAATTTACTCAAACGCCGTCTTATTTTTATGCAATGAAATATGACTTTTTTCTTCTTATCTTAACCTGTCGGCACTTCTTACCAAGGCTTCGTCTTTCTTTATTGCTTTCAGCGCAAGAATGTAAAGAAATATCTGCACGATAGGGAAGAAGGATGCAAAACCCCATGTCGTTTTTGCAGACTGTACCGCAGAGTCAATAACTTCGGGCGTACCTTTGCATACAATGCTTACCGTTTCTTTTAAACCTGCATCCAATTGGTAGAAATAAAGCAATGCAAGTTCGATAACGGATACCAAAAACGCAAATGCCAATACCTTCATCTGCAAACTTCTGTTTTTGTAAAGAAAGATTGTAATCAGGGCGATAAGCGCGGTAATCAGACAGCAGATAAGTGCAGCCCATGCGGGAGAAGTTTGTATCAACTCTTTGGAAGAAGATACCATGGAATAGATATAGTCAATCTGCATATCCTTAAACGAAAATCTGAATACGGCAAGCGGAAAGAAAAATGCCGCAGCCGACAGTAAAACGGCAAGTGAAAGCCATAATGTTTGAATTCTTTGTATCATATCTTTGAAATTGTTAATTGAGGTTGCAAAGATACATAAAAATTTAAAAACAGGTATTTATAAGGAAATAAAAGTGCGTTTTGATGATTAAAAGATGTGACGGAACTTTGTTTTTTCATTGATTAAGAAGTTTAAAATGCGGCGTTTATTGACAGAAAAATAAAATTTAGTGCCTCTAAGGCAATGTTTTTATAAAAAAAATTGTAATTTTGTATTTTCATTAAGAAAGATAATGACAATAGGAGTAAATACACGGTTGTTGCTTAGCGGCAAGTTGGAAGGAATAGGGTATTTCCAGTACCAGATTCTGCAGAGAATGTGTAAAAGACATCCTGAAGATAAGTTTATATTCTTTTTTGACAGAAAATATTCACCTGAATTTGTTTTTTCGGATAATATAATTCCCGTAACGGTACCTTTACCTGCACGGCATCCGCTTTTGTGGAAAATATATTTCGATTATTTATTGCCTTTGTATTGTAAAAAATATCACATAGACGTGTTTTTCTCTCCGGAAAATTACATTCCGGTTTTGAAACACACGCCCGTTGTATGCACAATACATGATTTGAATTTTTATCATAATGACAAATACATAGGCAGCAATTCGCACCAGCGTTATTTTATGAAATATTTTCCGCTTAATGCGCGTAAATCCGATAAGATAATAACGGTAAGCAATTTCAGTAAGAATGACATCATTGAGAGCTTCGTTGCGGAGAGTGATAAGATAGAGGTGGTTTACAATGCTGCCAATAAAGTTTATCAACCGCAGAGCGAAGACAAAAACCGTGTTACAAGAACCAAATATACGGGCGGTAAGGATTATTTTTATTTTGTAGGAGCCATTCATAAGCGTAAGAATTTGGTTAATATCTTCCTTGCATTCGATGAATTCAAGAAAAAAACGGGTTCTGACGTTAAGTTGGTTATCATAGGCGGTAAGAAATGGTGGCACGGAGAGATAGAAGATACATATAATAATATACAGTATAAAGATGACGTCGTGTTTACCGACCGTTTGGAAGCCAAACAAGTGGCACTTATAGCATCGGCATCCTGCGGTCTGTTGTTCCCGTCTTTATTTGAGGGATTCGGTATACCTGTTGTGGAGGCTTTCGCATGCGGAGTGCCCGTAATAACGTCCAATACCACATCGCTGCCAGAAGTTGCACAGGATGCGGCTTTGCTTGTCAATCCGTACAGTGTGGAAGATATAGCGGAGGCGATGGGGAGAATATATACAGACAGGGATTTGTGTAAACAACTTATTGAAAAAGGTTTTCAGAGGAATAAATATTTTGATTGGGATAATTCTGCGGAAAAGTTATGGAATATAATAAAGAGTGTCAGCCGTTAGATGACAATTTGTTGAAGTATGTTTACGATGAGTTCAAAAAGATGCATTATCTTACCACGGATTCACGTAAAGTTATACGGGGAAGTATATTCGTTGCCCTGAAAGGCGAACATGTAGATGCCAATATTTATGCACAACAAGCTTTGGATGCGGGTGCATCGTTGGTTATAATAGACAATGCGGAATATTATATAGACGAAAGGACCGTTTTGGTGGAGGATGCATTGCTGTTTTTGCAGAAGTTTGCCAATTATTACCGCAAAACATTCAAAATACCTTTTATTGCAATAAGCGGAACTAACGGCAAAACTACCACAAAGGAACTGATAAATGCCGTATTGGCTAAAAAATACAAGACACATGCGACATACGGCAATTTGAATAATCAAATAGGTGTTCCGCTTACGCTTTTGTCCATGAAATCAGATTGTGAGATAGCAATAATAGAGATGGGAGCTTCTCATACAGGGGATTTGACGGAACTTTGCGCTATTGCGGAACCAGATATGGTTATTTTGACAAATATAGGTACGGCTCACATTGAGGGATTCGGTTCTTTGGAAGGTGTAACGCAGGCAAAAACCGAATTATTCAGATATGCAGAGAGTATAAACGGCAAGATATTCGCCAATATTGATGATGAAAATATAAGAAACAATACTCCGCAGACGGCAACAACCTTTTCGTTGCAGCAAAAAGCTGACATAACTGCACAAGTTGTTAAATCAGAATCTGCTTTTGCGGAACTTATATACGAAGATGTAAAGATCAAATCCCGTTTGGTGGGCTCGTATAATTGTTATAATATCTTGGCGGCTTTAACCATAGGTTTGTATTTCGGAGTTTCACTTGGCGATATAAAAACGGCAGTGGAAGATTACGTTCCTTCCAATAACCGTTCGCAAATAAAGAAGACACAAAAAAATACCCTGATTTTGGATTGTTACAATGCCAATCCGTCTTCCTGCATGTATGCTTTGGAAGCTTTTGACAGTATAAAGGCTTCGGATAAACGCGTATTTATAGGAGCGATGAAGGAATTGGGGAATACAACTGACAAGCAGCACAGAATAATTGCCGAAAAAGTAATGTCAATGAACCTGAAACAAGCCGTTTTTGTGGGTGGTGAGTACAGAAACATAGTAAAATCTTACAATGCTTTGTGGTTTGAAAACAGTAATGAAGCAAAGGAATTCATGTCTACGCAGGATATACACGATGCTTTGATATTTATAAAAGGTTCCAGAGCAACACAAATGGAGAGGATAGCAGATGCTTTATAGAGTTTTGGGATTAATGTCAGGAACTTCGCTTGACGGTTTGGATATTGCTTATTGCGAATTCATAACAGAAGGCAGCAATATAGATTTTTCAATAAAAAAAGCCGTTACAGTTGAGTATGATTCTGCATTAAGACGTAAAATTCTTGACTGTGAGAGTTGCAGCGGTGAGCAGTTGACGGAATTTTCTTCTTATTTGGGACATTATTTCGGTAAACAGGCAAAAGAATTTATAGAAACTAACGGTTTGACGGTTGATTTCATATCTTCCCACGGGCAGACAGTGTATCATCAGCCGCAAAACGGTTTTACGCTTCAGATAGGGGATATAAGTGCAATAGCTGCGCAGGCGGAATGTACCGTTGTCGGTAATTTCAGAACTTTGGATGTCGCTTTAAACGGTCAGGGTGCACCGCTTGTTCCTATAGGCGATGAATTATTGTTTAAAGATTATGAATGTTGTTTGAATATAGGCGGATTTTCCAATATTTCCTACAGGGAAGACGGCGTACGTAAGGCTTTTGATATTTGTCCGTCAAACATTGTGTTGAATTATCTGGCAGAAAAACTCGGTAAGACTTACGATGCTGACGGTATGGCGGCTCGCTCGGGAAATATAAATCCGAGGCTTTGTCAGGAATTAAACATTATACCTTATTATATTAATAATGATAAAAAGTCTTTGGCAAAAGAGTTTGTCAAACAATATGTTTTTCCTATTCTTGACAGGTATGATATAAGTATTGAGGATAAATTGGCTTCTTTTACGGAACATGCAGCAGACAGGATAGGTAAAAATATCACGGGAAGAACGCTTGTAACCGGTGGTGGTGTTTATAATAAGTATCTTTTGGAAAGAATAAGAAGTAAAACAAATTATGAATTGGTCGTTCCGGACAGATTACTTATTGATTATAAGGAAGCATTGATTTTTGCCTTCTTGGGGTTAAGGCGTATGAGAAAAGAAATCAACTGTCTGGCAAGTGTTACGGGGGCAAGGCGTGATTCCTGTTGCGGAGAGACGGTATTGTGGATTTAAAAGAGTTGGCAAAATAGTTTTATGATTGATGACGGGCAAATATTAGAACTTATTAATAATAAGAAAACCAAAGAAAAAGGTTTCCGTTTGCTTGTCTCACAAACCAAAGAAAACCTGTATTGGCAAATAAGGCGTATGGTATTGTCGCACGAAGATACCGACGATTTGATACAGGAAGTTTACATTAAAGTTTTCCGTAACATAAGTTCTTTTAAAGGCGATTCGTCTTTGGCAACATGGATATACAGGATTGCATATAACGAAACGGTTAATTTTCTCAAAAGCAAAGCACGTCAACAAAGCAAATATGATGTGTCATTGGAGCAATCCATGGCTGAAAATTTGCAACAAGACAGATTTTTTGATTCTTCGAAAATAAATTTTTTAATAGAAAAAGCAATTTTATCTTTGCCTCTCAAACAGCGTTCCGTTTTTACGATGAGGTATTATAACAATATGCCTTTCAAAGAGATGGAGCAGGTTATGAACACTACCGAAAGTGCTTTGAAAACCTCTTATCACATTGCGGAGAAAAAAATAAAAGAATTTTTATTAAAAGAAGAATTAAACTTTTAAATCTTTTTCTTGTCAAATAATTTGTAACAGGAGGGAGGAATGAATATTAAACCAGACACGGAACAATTTAAACTGCCTGATGATTATTTTGAAAACTTTGAAGATAAGGTCATCAAAAAGTACATCAGAAGGCAAAAGGTAAGAAAGATAAAAATTTTCTCTTTTGTTTCTTGTTTAGGTGTTGCAATGGCTGGTTTGACGCTCTTGATTAATGTAAGAGATAATGATATTCATTTCAGTGAAGAAATAGGTTCTTTGAAAAATACGGCAAAATATACAGAAAGTTCAATAGACGGTTTGAATAATACCGAAGATTTGGCACTTGCGGCATCGGTTCATGCGAATGTATCGGCAGATAAGCAGACAAAATCAACAGGTAAATCTTCAAAACCACAGGAAAGCGAAGACCTTTTTACTCATGATGAGCTTGATTATTTGGAAAGCTATTTGAATGAGGATAATTTTGAACTTGTGTATAACAGTATAATGAGATAGAGGATTGGGATTGTTGTATGAAAAAGATATTTTGTTTTATCAGCGCAATATGCAGTATGTTTTTTATGCTGACGGCTTATTCCCAGCCGACGAAAGTGGAATGGGAAGCGTTGCATAACAAGATGATGAAGCAAAAATATGAGTTCCTGAAGAAAGAATTGGCACTTGATGAAATGCAAATGAAAAAATTTTGGGACGTTTATACACAATATGATGAAGAAATTTGCGTTTGTCATGAAAGAGCATGTGAATTGCAGGACAAAATAACAAAAAACAGTGCTGATCGCGGGAAAAGACTTGATGAAGAGTTGTTGACTGATGAGCAAGCAATGCAGTTGAACAGTCAAAGAATGATTACCGAAAGGCAATTGTTGGAAGTTGAAGAAAAATACACTGCAGAATTTAATAAAGTGTTATCTCCGCAGAAAGTATTAAAGTTAAACAGACTTGAGAAGCAGTTTATGCGTGAGATAATGAGTAAAGGTCATAAAGATATTAAGAAAGAAAACGATAAACGGTAAACTTTGTGTTTGCAAAAAAGATAAAAATCTTTTTGATTTCGTTTCATAATTAATTTATTTTTTTGGGGGTAACAGCGTCCTGCTGTTACCTTTTTTTGTATATTTGCATTAAGAAAATTTATTTACAAATTATTTCAATGGTTACAATAACGGTTTTATTAATACTTTCAGGTATTTTGGTAGGTTTCATAAACACCTTATCCGCAGGCGGAACTACCGTATCCATAGCCCTTTATCTGGCAATGGGTATTCCTCCGCAGGCAACCAACGCAATAAACAGAGTAGGGGTATTGTTCCAAAACGGATTCGCATCGCTGGTCTTTTACCGTAAACACGCAGTCAATTACAAACATGTGCTTCTTTATGCACTGCCCGTTATGATCGGGGCATTTATAGGGTCAATGACTGCAGTAAAGATTGATGAAAAAGTTTTCAATATCTGTTTTGCCGCCGTATTGTTGATTATGATTGTTTTTCTTTGCACTGACAGAAAGACGGACAGCAGACAGGAACGCCCTTTTACGCTTCAAAACTACTTCAAATCGTTTTTTTTGTTTATGGCTGCGGGCTTTTACGGAGGTTTTGTGCAGGCGGGAACGGGTTTCTTGCTGATTGCCGTTATCGGTTCGTGGTGGGGATATGATCTTGTGAAAACTACGGCGGCTAAAAACACGGTTATGTTTTGTTATACCGTCGTTGCGATGGCTGTCTTCCTTTTACGTGGCGGTGTTGAGTTGAGGTATTGGCTGTATGCATTGATTCATTCTGCGGGGAACGTCATAGGTTCCTATATTGCAACAAGATATGCACTCAAAAAGGGTAATAAATTCGTTAAAATCATCATTATTTGCGTTATAATCATGACGGCATTGAATCTGTTGGGAATTCTGGATTTTAAAATATTTTTTAAAAAATTTATCAATTAATGTTCTCAATACAAACATATTTTGTATTTTTGCCGAATAATTGAAAGACTAAAATCATTAAAACAATGAAAAAATACGTATTAATACTTATGGGTGCGGCCTTATTGGTTTCTTGCGGCAGCACAAAAAAATCTCCTTACAAATCAGTGGATAAGCGGGATGTACCGGAACGTTATTTAAAGGATTTCTTAAAACAACGTCCTGATGTTACGGATGAACGTTGGGAAATGGCGGACAGCAACACCTATTTTGCAAATTTCAAATCCAACGGTAATGATTGCATAATGAAATTCACGCAAACGGCAACTGCAACCTATTATGTGGTTCCTTTGGAGTATCTTCCGACTGACATTTCCGATTATGTGGCAAAAAATTATGCTGATTACAAGATTGAAAAAGCATATATAACTGATTTCCGCAATGTTAAAGGATATGAAATCCACATTGATAAAAAGGACGATTCGAAAAAATTGCAGTTTGATTTGAAAGGCAATTTCAATAAAGTCGTTGATTAAAATTAAAACAATGTAATAATTTTTTAAAACGCCGTTTTATTTTACTAAAGCGGCGTTTTAATTTTCTTTCTTATGCTGATGATTATCCGTTATTGAGAATCTTTTTAACGATATTGGTAGTAGAGTAACCTTCTATGAATTCTATCGTTACCACTTGCCCGCCTTTTGCCGTAACTGTGTCATAACCAACGATATTCTCGGGTTTGTAGTCGGCACCTTTAACCAAAATATCCGGCTGAACGGCTTTTATCAATTCTGCGGGAGTGTCCTCGTCAAACAAAACAACATAATCCACAAACGAAAAGGCTGCCAAAACCATTGCCCTGGAGTTCTCATCCTGCAAAGGCCGGCTTTGACCCTTCAAACGCCTTACAGAAGCATCGGTATTTACGCCGACAACCAACAAATCACCCAAATCACGTGCTTTTGACAGGTAATCCACATGTCCTAAATGGATTAAATCAAAGCAACCGTTGGTGAAAACTGTTTTTTTGCCTTTCAAACGGGCTGTTTCCAGATGTTGCTGCAACGTTTTTATGTCCGTTATTTTCGATTTCAGACTTGTGTTAAATGTATTCATGGATTATTTTTTGCAAGGTGCTGTTTATCAGGGTTAAATCTTGTTATTTTTCGGGAAAATAACTGTCGGTTTCCAATTTTTGGCTTCTTCGAAATCCATTTGTGCGAAAGAAACAATTATAAGCAAATCATCCACCTGCACTTTTCTTGCCGCAGCACCGTTCAGACCTATTATGCCGCTGCCTTTTTCGCCTTTAATTGCGTAAGTGTCAAATCTTTCGCCGTTATTTATGTCGTAAATATAAACCCTTTCGTTCTCGATAATCCCCGCAGCTTCCATCAGTTGCTCATCTATCGTTACCGAGCCGATGTAATTCAAATCAGCCTGGGTAACCCTCACCCTGTGAATTTTAGATTTCAATACTTCTATTTGCATAGTCATATCAGTTAAAAATGAAGTTGCAAAATTAATAATATTTTGTGAAATACGCTTAATGTTTTTGCGTATTTTTGAGTTTATCAATCCTCGGAATGAAGCAAAGCGTTATTTTCTTGATGTTAAAACAGCGTTTTAATAAATTTTTATCGCTGATTAAAAAATTTTCGTCGCTGATTAATATTTTTTTACGCCTTAATTTTTATCTTGTTGATACATCATAATTTACGCAAGCCTTTTGATGCTCAAAATAAGCATTGCCGCAGCAAATAAAAAGAAGAATATACTCCAAAATACGGCTGGTATTTTTGTCGTTTTCTTCAGCATTGCGGCATCACCTGCCTTATTGGGTTTGACAAGTGATATGTAAAGCAGCGTTAAGGTTGATAAAATATTGTCAATTAGTAAGATACAAGCGTAAATATATATTATGTGGCCGTAATACGGTTTGAAAAACGGCACGGTTACGAATATTAGATTGGCGGCTGCGAAACTGATGCTCCAGACTCTGCCGAAAGTGTTGCCGATAAAGAATATCACTGATATGATGCATATAGCAATCAGAATGTAAAATACTGCAGGAGTGAACGTTGAGCCTATTAAACATATTAAACCCCAACCTGCCGCCGATGACAGAGTATATCCCGCCAATGAGATGAAGAACAAGGCTTTTTTGTTGCTTACTTTTGTTACGCAAACGCCCGAAAAATCCTTGTTAAGCATTATTTTCTGAACTTTTTGAGAGAATATTTTGGCTGTCAAAGCGTGCGAAAGTTCATGGATAAGCGTATAAAACGTCCTCAAAATCAAGTCGAACGGCTTTAATCGGATGAATATCATCACCAATGCGGGAGCTATGACAATAAAATACTTACTCATATTTTCAGACAGTGTTTTTGTTTGCAAAGGTTGTTCAGTTATCTTCCTTTGTCCATATTTCCCAACTCTTATCCGCTTGGTAATAAAGCATTTTCAGCCCGTTGATGGTTTTTGCACCCCTTTTTGCGGCTTGGATCAGTAATTCCGTTTGCGGTGGATTGTACACCAAATCGAAAACAGTATGTTTTGCGTTGATTTTTTCGTACGGGAATTGCATGACAGCCTTTGTGTGCTTCATTCCGCACGGTGTAGCATTGACAATCAAATCAAACATGTCCAAATTCTCCCCATCGGACAAATCCTTGTAACTTACCGTTTTGCTGTCTTTACCGATAGGGTTCCTGCTTACGCATAAAATCTGGATATGAATGTTTTCCAGCGCATTTTTTACCGCTTTAGCCGCTCCGCCGCTGCCCAATATCAATGCAGAATGTATTTTTGTCACATCGGTTTGCTCTTTCAATGCCTTAAGAAATCCGAATACGTCGGTGTTATATCCGTACAGTTGGTTATCTTTGATTTTTATGCAGTTACAAGAGCCGGTCATTGCCGTCAAATCAGATTTTACGTCAATATATTGCAATATCTCCGTTTTAAAAGGCGATGTTACGTTCAGCCCTTGCAGACAAGGCTCATTTTTGAGTAACTTCCCAATCTCTGTAACCGATTTTAATTCAAAGAGTTTGTATTCGAATCCGTTAAGATTGAGTAAGCGGAATTTTTCTTCGAAGTATATTTGCGAAAAAGAATGTTTTACCGGATTGCCGATAAGACCGAATATTTTTTTTTGACGGTTCAATTCGTTTTTTTCTTCTTTAATCCGTTATAAATCAAGTATAAAACGAATAAAGCACCCAATCCCAACAGGATATACGACAATTCGGAGGAATATTTCTCGATAACATCCTGCTGACCTTTGGCAATATAACCCAAAAGAGCCAAAACACTGTTCCATATCGCAGCTCCCAATGCCGTAAACGTGATAAAAATTCCGAAATTCATTTTTGCAATTCCCGCAGGTATGGAAATCAGCTGCCTTACTGCAGGCACAAGCCGTCCGATGAATGTGGAAGATTTGCCGTGCTTTACAAAATATTCTTCAGCCTTGATAACCTTTTCTTTGCTCAACAAAAGCATGTGTCCCAAGCGCGAATCGGCGAATTTATATATGATAGGGCGGCCGATAATCAATGCCAAAAAGTAATTAACCGTTGCACCGATTAGTGCGCCCAAGGTTCCGAAAATCACAACAAGCACTATGTTCATGCCGTTTTCCTGTGTCGAAGCCTTATATGCGGCAGGCGGTATGACAACTTCGCTCGGAAAAGGAATAAACGAACTTTCCACTGCCATCAAAAGCGTTATTGTTCCGTAATTGATATTGTCCATATACCACGCAACGACTTTGGTTACAGTGTTTTCCTTCTTTACTTCGGAGGTTTGCACATTGGAGGCAGTATCCGTGTTTGCTTTCAGATTAAAGCATTGTATTAATAAAATAAGACAAAGGATCAGTGAAATAAAGCGTTGTTTTAATTTAAACATGATATAACTTTTTTATGCAACGTTTGTAATTAGGATTGTCAAATATTTCCGGATAATGGTCTTTTATATAAGTAGGGAAAGAATCCAACGTCATCAAAAGACGCAATGTCTCCGTAGTGTAATAATCAAACTGACGGTCTTGGCAGGAAATCCTTAAAAATGCGTACCAAAAGTCTTCGGTGCATGTATGCAGCTCCGCCAATGTGTTTTCCATTATTTTGACGGCTTCGAACGTATTGCCTTCCCTCGCTTTCAATGCAGCCAAGGTTACCGATGCCAACTCAATGCCGTAACTGTCCGTATTTTCGGTTATAATCAACTCAAACAAATCTTCGCTTGCCTGATAAAAACCGTGATCGTATAATTTCCTTGCAAAATCAATGATTATTTCGCACGGAAGTTGTTCATTAGCAGCCTGTTTTACCGTTTCGAATGCTTTGTCAGGCAGATTCAAATGATAATAACACAAAGCCATATCCAAAAGATACGTACGGTCGGAAATATCTTCCTTTTTTGCATCCACTTTCATCAGATGCATCAACGCTTCAGGGTAATTCCTTTCAGCCATCAGTATACCCGAAAGCACCAAATGCAATTCCGCGGGATCGTCTTTGGCATATTGCAATGCCGTATGCAGTTCTTCTTTAGCCTTTTCGTAATCCTGTTTGTCTATAAGGCAGTCGGCTTTGCATGAATGGCGCAATTCTCCCTTGGGATCTATTGCTATAGCCAAATCAAAGGCTTCTATAGCTTCATCAATGAACTTATACCTCGAATAAACGATACCCAAAGTCACCCAAAGAAAGTCATTGAAAGGATATTGTTGCGTAAGTCCGTAAAGAAAACTTATCATCGTTTGCTCAACCGTAGGTTCGTGGGAACAATCGGTGTAACAACCCAAAAGCATACGGTCATCTTTGCTTTCCTCACGCTCAATGGCCTGTCTCAAATAATATTCCGCTGTTATCAATTCGTCTTTTTCCAAATATATACGGCCTAAAAGGAAGTAATTGAAGTAGTAATCAGGATAGGAAGCTACGGCTTTGTTCAAAATTTCCAATGCCTCATCAGTATGTTGTCCCGAATCGATGTACGTTGTTGCCAAATCGGTGTACAAATCTTCGGAAGGATTCTTTTCTATTGCCTGTTTGAGTATTTCTATTGCCTTATCGTATTGGTTCTCATAGGCAAACATTCCTGCATAGCGTGATATTATTTCTTCATTCTCGCTGAACAGTTTGTAGGCTTCATTGACTGCCTGCATTGCCTGTTCGTTTTGATCATTAAGAAAGTACCAGTCTATAATATCTATATAATTGTCGGAATCAAACCAAGCCTTTTCGCCCGTACGTTTGCTTTTTTCGTAGCGTCGGACCTGGCGCTCCATTTCTTCGTTTTGTTCTCTGTCGTATCCGTCCATCAATGTCTTACCTCAATTCTTTCGGAATAAGTGCAACTCTGTGTAATTTGTTATTCTTAAATATGATATAAACGTTTCCCATGTAGAACCAATGGCGGTCACTGCCGTCAAAATTAGTGTAAACTTCCCTGTCGTACTTGCCCCATGACAGTTCGGTCATATCCATTGTCATCGTAGGTATAAGCTCCTTATTGCAGATGGCTTTGTATGCAGTAGGGTAGGTGTATCTGTATTTCTCAACCCTGTCGTCCATCAAATATTTGTCAAAACACAATCTGTCGCCCAATTGATAATCCTCGGGCATATAAAATTTCCTTCCCTTTTCGTTGCGCATCAGCATCTGGAACTTACCGTCCTTTACCACAACGTCCAAACATCTGAATTTATCACCCTGATGCAATGTCAAAGGACGTTTTCTTCTCAAATCAATTACCGTAAGCGGATATTTATCACCCCTTACCGTAAATTCCCTGTCCTTATATTCCTTTTTGATTTTTTGCAAAAAGTTCTCAATCACAAAAGGAAACACATGTCTTTCCGTTTTGGTCGGATACTTATAATATATCGTATCATTCCTGTCGTCAATAACCAGTTTCAGGTAAACATCCGTCAAATTGGCTGCATCAAATGCCACATCCTTTACAAAAAACGTAACACCCTGCAAACGTTTTGCCTTTGCAATCGGATATTCGGTAAAGGAATATTTGCGTGAATCGTCGTCATAATTGTAAACCCTTATTCCGTTGTACAATCTCTCCAATGTAGCGTCGGTAACAACGGGAAGCGTTATTCTTTGTCCGATAAGAAAATCAGGAACTATTGCATAATTGGCGTTCGTGTCGTAATGAATCAAATTCAAATCCGAATAAGAGTATTTGCCTACGGGATAACCGTTTTTATTTTCGTTATAATATGACATAGGCGTAAACGGGAAGTGATATTCGTTGTAAAAATTCTGATAAGCATAAAACACGGTGTCTTCAGTATTGCCTACAAGCAGTTTTAAAAACGGATAACGCAATTTGGTCCAATCTTTCTTATCCCAAGCTGCATCTTTAATCCTGTTAAACGCAAATTGGTCAGGAACATAATCCAAGACAACGAACCAAGCACCCTTAAGGCTTTGCAGTTTTTCTTTAGTCATACGCGTTAAATGGTAATACGATATGTTTTCCCCGCGGAATCTTACCGTATTTTGCGCATTCACTCCGCTGAAATTTTCTTCTATTTCCCTTCTTGAACCGTTTTGCTGCTTATTGCTTTTGTTTTTTTGTTGCTCATATTCACTTGCCCGCATGCCGGTATAGAAATAATCCAGCAAAGTGTCATTGACGTTTGCCAAATACAGCGTTTGGTTCATCAATGCCCACGGGCGTATCATGAATTTCATGTGCTGCGAATAGTCACTGTAATCAAAATCGGGTACCACTTTATAATCTTTGACCTGTGCGTCAATTCTTCCGCACAAAGCCACAAGCAAACAAAACAATGTTGTTTTTATTAAGTTTTTTCTCATACTTTTTAATATCATACATTAATAATAACGTCTGCAAAGTTACGATATTTTTTTGCAATCAGACTACATAAACCGTTGTTTTTTTTATAAAATGTAAAAATGTTGTAATTTTGCAGTCCGATAAACTTGATAAAAAGTATGCAGATAGACATAATAACATTGTTTCCCGAAATGTTTGAGGGCTTTTTCCAGTATTCCATCCTCAAAAGGGCACAGACCAAAGGTTTTTTAAGCGTAAGGCTTATCAATTTGCGTGATTATTCGCTCAATAAATACGGAAGCGTTGACGATTATGCTTTCGGAGGCGGTGCGGGAATGGTTATTCAGGTCGAACCGTTGGCTAATTGCATCGAAGATTTGCAAAAACAAACTTCTTATGACGAAATAATCTATACGGCACCTGACGGGCAAATGCTCAACCAAAGCCTTTCCAATACGCTTTCGATGAAAGAGAATTTGCTTATACTTTGCGGACATTACAAGGGCATAGACGAGAGGATAAGGGAGCATTTCGTGACAAGGGAAATCTCAATTGGCGATTATGTGTTAAGCGGCGGAGAATTGGCTGCGGCTGTTATTTCCGACAGTATTGCAAGATTGATACCGGGGGTTTTGTCTGACGAACAGAGCGCATTGAGCGATTCTTTTCAGGACGGATTGGTGGCACCTGCAGTATATTCACGTCCTGCAGATTTCAGAGGTTGGAAAGTTCCCGAAGTACTTTTGTGCGGTGACCCCAAGAAAATAGAGGCTTGGCAATATGAAAACGCACTTGAGAGAACCAAACAACGCCGTCCGCAATTACTTGAAAAACAGGATATGTAGGTTTATTTGAAAAACAAGCCGTAAAAATAAATTAATACGCCGTTTTAAAAAATTTTTACGGCGTATTATTTTATGGCATAATGGTCAAAATCGTAGGCTAAAAAGGGGGTTAAATTATTAATTTACTTATCTTTGCAAAGATTTTTTAGCTGCAATATGAAAAAAAGTGTAAATTCTGTGGTTCGTGTCACATAAAAAAGAACGGAAGAATTAGA
>JAGBOF010000018.1 GCA_017633985.1 Bacteroidales bacterium | reverse complement strand
GAATGTAAGCAATCCGACAGAGATATTTATTTCAGGACGGTTTGAATCTGATACACTGAATCTGCAGGACACGTTGCTAGTTTCGCGCAAGATCGGCGATAATAATGCTTATATGTTTGTATTGCAGGATTCCTCGTTGTTAAATCATTATACGGTTATTCATGATACTGTCTGTGATTCGACGGATTGGCGTGGGCAGCATATAACCTGGAAAGGCGATTATTACGATACGCTTGCGGCCGCAGACGGATACGACAGCATCGTTATCTATCGCGTCCGCATAAGACCATCTTTCAAAGATGAAAAGACAGTTGAAATCAACGAGGGCGAAACATACGACTTCCACGGGCAGATACTTTCTTTCGCAGGCACATATTATGATTCCCTGCAAACCATCAACGGTTGCGACAGCGTGTATATTCTAAATCTAACCGTCAAAAGCGGATTGGAAGACATTGACGGTTACATTAATATTGAGAGTGTAGACCTTGCCCCGAACCCTACCAAAGATGAGGTAACGGTAACTTGCAATGTGAAAACCGACAGTCCAATCGTATTTACATTATACAGTACGGACGGCAAGGAAGCTCTTTCAAGGCAAATAAATAACGGCAAGGAAACCATATCTTTAAAGCATCTTCCGTCGGGAACGTATTACTATAATGTGGCTGAAAACGGCAAAATTATTCAAACAGATAAGTTAGTTATTTTCAGATGATAACAAAAGGCTGAAAAAAGAAGGCGTAAAAAAATATTAATCAGCCTGATTAAAAAATTTTTATCGCTGATTAATTTCTTAAAACGGCGTTTTATTTTTTGTATTAATAACCTTGTTTTGGAGAAGTAGCCCCTGGGGGAATCGAACCCTCATTTAAAGTTTAGGAAACTTCCGTTCTATCCGTTGAACTAAGAGGCCGTTATTACCGCAGCATATTCACACGCCGCAGCATGTCTGTTATTTAAGCGTACGCTTAACTTCTATTTCTTCATATCCTTCTATTATATCGCCGACCTTGATATCGTTGAAATTCTCTATATTCAGACCGCAATCCTGTCCGCTGACAACTTCCTTAACCTCATCTTTGAAACGCTTAAGCGACGCCAAATTACCGGAATATACCACAATACCGTCACGTATAACACGTACTTTGGTGTTTTTGTTAATCTTACCGTCCAGACACATACATCCTGCAATCGTTCCGACCTTGGAAATCTTGAATGTCTCCTTTATCTCCAAATTAGCCACAACCTTTTCTTTTATTTCAGGAGAAAGCATTCCCTCTATAGCATCTTTCAACTCGTTGATAGCATCATAAATGATGGAGTAAAGACGTATGTCAATTTCTTCCTGCTCTGCCAACTTACGGGCAGCAACAGAAGGACGCACTTGGAAGCCTATGATAATAGCATTGGATGCAGTTGCAAGCAATACATCACTTTCCGTTATCTGTCCTACCGACTTGTGAATAACGTTAACCTGAACTTCAGGCGTAGACAACTTCAATAAAGAATCCGCAAGAGCTTCTACCGAACCGTCTACATCAGCTTTGATGATAAGATCCAATTGTTTGAAATCACCTATGGCTATTCTGCGGCCTATTTCATCAAGCGTTATATGTTTTTGAGTTCTCAAACCTTGTTCACGTTGCAATTGCAGACGTTTATTCGCAAGATCCTTGCCTTCTTTTTCGTTCTGAACGACATTAAACGTATCACCTGCCTGCGGAGCTCCGTTAAGGCCCAAAAGTAATACGGGTGCGGACGGTCCTGCAGACTTCATCAATTGATTACGTTCGTTATACATTGCCTTAACTCTGCCGAATGTAGCACCAGCCAATACAAAATCTCCCTGGTTTATAGTACCGTCCTGAACCAATATCTTGGCTACATATCCCCTTCCTTTATCCAAAGATGATTCTATTACGGTACCTTTGGCACGTTTGTTAGGATTACCTTTCAAATCCAACATTTCAGCCTCAAGTAACACCTTCTCCAAAAGCAAATCAACATTAGTTCCTTGTTTTGCACTTATTTCCTGCGACTGAATCTTACCACCCCAATCTTCAACCAATAGGTTCATATTTGCCAATTCACCTTTGATTCTTTCTGGGTCTGCTCCCGGTTTATCAATCTTATTCAATGCGAAAACAATAGGAACACCTGCGGCTTGTGCGTGATTGATTGCTTCTATGGTTTGAGGCATTATCTTGTCGTCACATGCAACCACTATTATCGCAATATCCGTCATCTTGGCACCACGTGCACGCATAGCAGTAAATGCTTCGTGTCCCGGTGTATCAAGGAAAGTAATTTTTCTTCCGTCATTAAGCGTAACCTCGTATGCACCTATATGCTGGGTAATTCCTCCGGCTTCGCCTGCGATAACATTCGTCTTTCTTATATAGTCAAGCAAAGATGTCTTACCGTGGTCTACGTGTCCCATAACGGTAACAATAGGTGAACGCGGTTGCAAATCTTCTTCGTTATCCTGTTCTTCTTCCGTCTCCAATGCATTAACAACTTCCGCTGAAACAAACTCTATCTTATATCCGAATTCATCCGCAATTAATTGCAATGCCTCTGCATCCAAACGTTGGTTAATGGAAACGAACATTCCCAATTGCATACAGGAAGCAATAATTTTAGTTACAGGAACATTCATCATTGTAGCCAATTCATTAGCCGTAACAAATTCGGTAACCTTCAGAATATTCTGCTGCTCTTGTGCTTCCAGCAATTCCATCTGATGCTGTTCTGCAATCTCATGACGTTTTTCCCTTCTGTGTTTGGAAGTTTTACTCTTACCAAGCGGAGACAATCTTGCCAAAGTCTCTTTTATCTGCTTTTCTATCTCTGTATTGTCTATCTCTACCCGCTTTCTCTTATCTCTCTTTCGGTCTTTCTTTTTGTCCTTATTATCCTTGTCCTTTTTAACATCGGATTGAACAGATGGTATGTTTTTTCCCTCTTTATTAACAGGTGTAGCGGATGCTGTCTTGATTCTCTTTCTTTTTTTCTTATTCTCACCGCCGCTTTCCTTATTATCCTTATGGTCTTTCTTCTTATCAGGAGTGGTGAATTGTGACAAATCCACCTTTTCGCCAGTTAATTTAGGTCCTGTAAGTTTTACATAAGTAGTCTGAATAAAGTTTTCTTTCTTTTCCTCTTTTACAGTATCTGTTTTAGGCACATCTTCCGCAGGTTTATTTGCTGCGGTTTCGGATTTTTCATGTATTTGAACCGTACTGTCTTTTTGAACTGTAACTTTATTCTCCTTATCCTCCTTTTTCTTCGGAGTATCTTTACTTTTATCTTTCTTTTTCTTATTGTCTTTCTTATCGGTATTATCCCGCTTTTCCTTAACCTTTTTATCTGGTTTTACTTTTGTATTAAGCGATGATAAGTCTATTTTACCCAAAATATTAATCTGCTGCTCACCTACCTTTATTGATTCCTGTGAATCGCTGTCAATAACAGGTGCCTTAACGGAATCTTCAGCCGATGCCTTAACGTTGTCTTCCGTAGACTCTGTTTTCTTTACGCTTGCATCAACGTTCTTGGTCTCCTGTGATTTCTTGGTTTTAGGTTGTTTGAAGTCTAACGTCGTACTCTTTATTATTATATCTCCGCTGTTAGAATCATCCACGCGGCTATCCTCCGCTTGCCTTTGACGCGGATCTTCGGCAACGATGTCTTTCGGTTCGTTCTTCTTATTAATAGAAATCTGCAGACTGTCTGCAATATCTTTCTTATGCTTCTCCCCCTGAAATTCGGCAGACAACAACTCGTATGCTTCCTCATCAAGTTTGGCGTTAGGATTGTTTTCAATCTTTTTTCCTTTCTTGTTGAGAAACTCAACTATCGTTGCTATGCCTACATTAAATTCTTTTGCGGCTTTAGGTAAACGTATAGACTTCTTTCCTTCCGGCATTATTTACTCCTTTTTTAATTAATATTTTGCAGTATAATCTGTTTTATGTCCGTTATTGTCTTTATCCGACCTGTGATTATTGTTGTTGTGCATCCTCATCTTCAAACTCGGACTTCAATACCTCAACTATATGATCGATAGTTTCTGTTTCAAGATCCGTACGAAGTTCCAAATCTTCCTTACTTATAGCCAACACATCTTTGGCCGTATCACAACCTATACCTTTCAAGGTATCAATAATCCACTGATCGATTTCATCTGAAAAGTCCTGCAAATCGACGTCATCTTCATACTTCATATCCGTGTCTCTGTATACGTCAATGTCGTATCCCGTCAATTTACCCGCAAGTTTTATATTATAACCGCCTTTTCCTATTGCCAAAGAAACCTGATCGGATTTCATAAACACGTCAGCCTTCTTTGTCTGCTCATTAACATTTACCGAAATAACTTTGGCAGGTGCCAAAGCACGTGAAATATACAAATCAGCATTAGGCGTATAGGCTATAACGTCTATATTCTCGTTCTTCAATTCCCTTACAATCCCGTGTATACGGCTGCCCTTCATTCCGACGCATGCACCTACAGGATCTATACGGTCATCATAGCTTTCAACAGCCAATTTAGCCCTTTCACCAGGTTGTCTTACCGCATTCTTTATGGTAATCAATCCGTCATATATTTCAGGTACTTCCTGTTCAAACAGTCTTTCAAGGAATATAGGCGACACTCTCGATATTACAATGTTAGGAATGCCGTTACGCATTTCAACTTTCAATACAACCGCCTTTACAGTATCTCCTTTATGATAGAAATCACCCGGTATTTGTTCGGTTTTAGGCAAAATAAGTTCTATACCGTCTTCGTCCTTAACCATAACCTCACGTTTCCAAACCTGATAAACCTCCGCAATAACTATCTGTCCTACTCTTTCCTTATATTTAGTATATACGCTTGCCCTTTCATAATCCTGAATCTTTCCGATAAGGTTTTGGCGGATTGCCAATATGTCCCTTCTTCCGAAATTATTCATTCTTATTTCTTCCGCAAATTCATCTCCGGCTTCAAAATCAGGTTCCACCTTTACGGCTTCGCTCAATGCTATCTGGGCATTATGATCCGTCAATTCGTCATCATTAACGATTGTCCTCGAACGCCATATTTCCAAATCACCTTTGTCCGGATTGACAATAATATCAAAGTTTTTATCAGTCCCGTATTTCTTTGTCAAAAGTCCTCTTAATACGTCCTCCAAGATACGCATTAACGTTTCGGTATCTATACCTTTGAGTTCTTTAAATTCAGAAAATGAGTCAATCAAACTTAATTTTTCCATAACTTATATAGTATTTCGTATAAAGTTTCCGTGTTTAAAATGTCTTATATATTTAATAATACCCTTGTTTTGTCTATCTGATCGAAATCCACAACCAACGGGTCTTTTTGTTTCTTATTTGTCAAAGTCACCTTGCCGTCCTCAACCGAGGAAAGGATGCCGTTAAGCTTCGTTCCGTCTTTTAAAACCACTTCCACGTTCTGTCCGATATTTTTAACGTACTGTCTTGGCATCTTAAAGTACTCTTCCAATCCGAAAGAAGTCACCGTAAGTTCAAAATCTTCCTTATCCCTGTCCAATTTGGACTCTATGTACTTCGAAACGGCTATGCAATCTTCCACAACAACCCCTTCATCGCCGTCAATTGTCACCGTAATGACATTGGATTTGGTGATTTTGACACCGACAAGGAATATTTTCTTACCTTCAAGAAATGTGCTTACGATATCTTCCGTGAATTTTTTATCAACCATAACAAATATTTCTATAAAATAAGGGGAACCGATTCGCTCCCCTCCATTCCGTTTGCAAAGATATAACATTATTTTCATCTGACAAAGAAATTTTCTGATTTTTTTTCATTTCCGTGTTCCGCCACCAGAAATCAAGGCTGTAAAACAATCTTTCCGCCCCGTTTTTCGGCATAGTTTGCATGCCTTTTCGCATTAAAACCGTGCCCATTGTTGTTTGCCTGCCGCCCCTTGCTGTTTTATTTCAGAAAAAAGTGTTTTTTTGCATTAAAAAAACTGTTTTTTTGAGTCAAAAAAAGTGTTTTTTTTAGATTAATACGCCACGGGGCGGCAGGCAAACGTATGTGGGCAGTAATTTTTTCGTAAAAGGCAATGACAATTTGCCCTTCAATTCGGACAAAACAAATAAGGAGCGGATTTTTCAACCCACCCCTTATTGTTTTTTGTTGTATCCAACGGTTGGTTTATTGCTTCATCAACCGCTTGCGTATATTCAGATTGTCATAACGGATATTGATGTAATAGATTCCGCTTGCTAAATCGGATATGTCAATTTCTCCGTCTGGCAATACGTCAATTTCCTTAACTATTTTGCCGTTGTTGTCAAATATAACTGCAGTTGCACCGTGTGACAAGCCTGTAACATAAACTGCGTTGTCGGCAGGATTAGGATAAACCTTGATTTGTTCTGCCAAATCTATTTCATTTATACCGCTGTCGTTTGTTGTGTCGTTTATAGGCTGGTATTGCATAACGCTGTCGCAGTTTACAATTCCCGTAGTGCTGCCTTCGTAAACATCAAACACCACCGTAGAGTCACAACCAAAGTCAGTTTCCAAAGAAGTTATGTATCTACCGGGTTTATCTATAACAATACCGTTCATTTCCAACGTTTCGCCAGGTCTCAATGTCCAGCATTGGCTTACGTAATCGGTAGGGTATACGGTCAAATTGACTATTTTGTAAACGTCTCCGCCTGTTTCGTTCTGCGTAGTGTATTTATAAACTCCCGTTTCGTAAAGTTCCTGATCCAATTCCTCAAAGTAATAGACCTGATTGTCGCATATAGCGGTATCAATGTATATGGTGTCAAATCTACGTAGGTCTTTTGAGATATATACCGCCGATGTATAACCGTTATCACCTATGTCGGCTATTCCTATATCTATTCTGTAATAATAATCTGCCAACACGTTTACCAAAGTAGTGGAAAGCTTGGTCGTATATTCATTCATACGGCACGCGTGTAGATCACAATTTATTTTATGATACTCGGGATAACTTGCAACGGATAAATCATGTTCACTTTCCGGCGATTTGGCAGTACCGTGATTCACCGTATTAATCATAACAGGGGTATTAGTTCCGGGAACCAATGCTATGTTCTGCATTTCATATAAAGTTGTTCCCGTTATTTGCTGTCCTAATGAATCGTAAGGACCTGAAAAGTAGAATCCGAAGAAATCCGATTTGGATGAATTGACTTGTTTAGGGTATTCTCTTGATGCAAAACAATAGGTAAATGCGAAGTTATTAATTTTAGGCTTTATCCAGAAAGTCAAGTAACCGATATCACTCATACCTGATTTAGGATAACTGTTTTCTTCTGCATACTTATAATATGTATAATAGAAGTCGCGGTAAGGACTCGTTCCGTCAGGATCCTTTTTAGGAGAATATGTTATCGCTTTCTGCGGAGATTCACTTCCTACAGAGCCACAAGTTTCAGCACCTGCTTCTATTGCAAGACCTGTTGCAATAACTATTCCCGTATCCATCGGCATGTGGCATCCAGTCGTATCGGTATTGTAGAATGTACTTATGTTCTGATAAGTACCCAGAATAACTTCCAACTCATTAAACGTTACCTTGTGAAGGGAATCTATAATCAGTTCGATATTCGGTCCTACCAAATACTGCTGAACCAAACTTGCGGCGGTTTTATTGGCAATCTTTGTCGAACTTTGCACGATAACACCTCTTTCTGCTGCATTGTTTTGTGCCTGCAATCCGCAGGAAAACATAATCAACAGCAATAACAAAACCGAACTTACACGTAATGTTTTCATAACCTTAAACAGTGTTTTTATGTTATCAAATTAATTTATTAAAATCTGACGCAAAAATAATGTTTTTCCTTAAACTGACAAAATTTTTTCTAATCTTTTTTATTTTTAACGCCTTCCGCCACCCTTATCAGCCCCTCCTGTCCGCTCATCAAAGCTTTCAAGTTGACGTTTCTGCACTTGCTTATTGTCATAATGCTTTCCGAACCTATAACGCAGTGTTAAAGACACATAAGGCGGTGTTGCACGCGACCAATCCTCGGTTATATTATTAAGATATTCTGTCTTGCTGTAATCTTTCTTGCCAACAGACCAACCGATTGAGAAATCAACGTTCAGTTTGTCCTCAAAGAAAGATTTACCTGCGTCAAAACTCAACCATTGCCACCCGTTATATTTGGTAATTCCATATTGGCCTGCAGAACCACACCCATAATAAAGGGAAAACCGCCATTTATTCGGAAGATTTAGCGAAGTGTATAAATTAAAATTATATCCCCAAGTGTCAAGTGAAGTTTGATTGCCGTCAAGTGCCATATCGGCATAAAGATAATAAGAAGTAAGCGACAGATTTATGTTCCAAATGTCAAAAAGTTGCTTATCAAAACTTACATTTCCGTTTATGCTGTGGCTTTTTCCCATATTAATAGGACGGGATATTACTGCAAGCGGATTATATGCAAATCCGTAAGAGTCATTCAGCGGAGTAGACAGATTACGTATGTTATCGGTGGAGTAATAATAGTAAACGGACGTGAAAAGCATATACTTATAGGAATGAGACAGGGAGATAAGGTGGGAATATTGCGGTTTGATTTCGGGATTACCCGTTTCGTAAGAGTATTCCGACGTTTTAACTATAAAAGGGTCCAAATTACTTGGATAAGGCCGCGATATACGGTAGTTATAATTCAAAGAAATTTCGTTATCCTCCTTAAACTTCCAACCAAGTTTTAGATTAGGGAAAAGATTCAAGTAATGCGTCTTGATAGTTGTGTCATTAACGACCTGCGCTCCCTTTGTATTGGTTTGTTCCAGCCTTACGCCCAAGCGAACGGACAGTTTAGAGGAGAAAAACTTATCCGTAACGGATGCATATAAGGAATTGATGTTTTCATGGTACTTAAAACGGTTCGTTTCCATAACATTGTTGACGTATTCCGCCTCCTGCAACACTTCAGACTTGTAATCCCTGTCGTTAAATGCGAACGCAGTTTTTGCACCCGCTTCAAAAATCAAATCTTTCGTAAAAGGCTTGTAGTAATCTGCCCGAAGGGATAGATTTTGTTGCCTGTCATCAGTTTTTCTTTTGTTATCGGTGCTGCGGGATAATGTATTACTGCCGTCAGGCAACACATTATAATAATCAAGTATCGTTTGACGCTCACCAATGTTAGAACGGTTGTTGTAATCCAAGTCCATAGAAAATTTACTGTCCATTGTGTCAAGTTTTTTCACATAGTTAAACCCGAGATATGCAAGATTGTTCTGTGTTTTCACCTTTCCCGTTTGGTTATATAACGAATCGGTTGTGTAATATGCAGGATTGTGCGACATAAACGTGAAATGCTTGCCTTCAGATGTCGGTTGGTGATAATTACCGTAGTAACTGTAAAAACCAATCGTGGAAACGCTGTCTAAAGAATACGATGCAGAGAAATTAAAATCCACTCCCTTGGTGTCACTCTGCCATTTGTCGTCAATATTGCGGAAAAGCGCAGTATCCTGTACTATCCAAGTGTAACGGTGTGACGAATCCGCCCCGTAAGGATCGCCATAATAATTGTCAGTGCCGCCGACACCGCCCGAAATTATCCATTTATCATTCACATAATTCAATCTGACGGACGGATTGTAGTGATAAGTGAGATCATCCCTGTAATTACCGACCACGGATGCCGAACCGTTGATACCGTATTGCTGATTCTTCTTGGTTTTTATGTTTATAATGCCCGCAGTCCCTTCGGCATCGTATTTAACTCCCGGATTCTTGAGCACTTCGTACGAATCAATCATTTCTGGTGTCATTCCCTTTAACATATCCTTCACCGCAGACCAATCAAGTTTCATATCCCTGCCATTATACTGGAAAGAAACGCCGCTTTGTCCGTTAAGGGTGATATTTTCCGAGTTATCAATCATAACACCAGGCACAAGTTTCAACAGTTCGAACGCATTGGTAACCATATTCGCCATTCCGTCGTCCACATTCATCGTTAGCTTGTCGCCTTCGGTAACTATACGCTTACGTTCAGCCACAATTTTTACTTCATCCAACGTTTCATCCAATTCCAATGCTATTTCACCCAAATCAATATCCTTTCCGCCGTCAAATTGCGATGAATTAATCTCCTGCCTATACGTCTTATAGCCCACAAACGATATTTTAAGAATCAAATCACGCTTTCTAATTTTCTTAAACGTAAAGCTGCCGTCATCATCGGTAACCATACCTTTATAAATACCCACAGTATCGGTTTTATACTGCAAAATGCAGTTGGCGTACGGCAGTTTATCGTTTGTTTGAGCGTCTTTAACCGCTCCTTTTATGTTTACGCTTTGGGCAAACAGTGTGTTACAAATCAAAAGTGCAACAATCATTAAACTGAATCGCTTCATTACTCTTTGTTTTTTTAATTTGTTAATGTTAGTTATTAAAAAATATTGTCCCTATATAAATATAACACCTCAAAGGGGTAAAAAGTTACAACCGCATGCGGATTTTTTTGAATTTTATCACTTTTTACAACAACCTCTACACATTATATTTATATGCAATATGCTGAAAACTAAATTCTAACTACGATTTCTTTCCATAAGAAGCGAAAGCAAACAAAAAGATGTAAACTTTGCTATCACATTCGGGCTAAGAACTCGGATGAACACCCATATTATTTTAGAAAGTTCACACCAAAACAGGCGCAAAACCAATACTATTATAATAATATTGCCGTTCATACCGACAACTTGTCCGAAAATTATTATTTCTTATGAAATTCAAACAAAGAGTCCCGAGTTCTTAATTTGAATGTGAAATAATAGTTAAGCATCAAGTCTTAATACACTATTGCAATGCAAAAATACAAAAGTTTTTTATAACGGTGGCAATAGGATACGAAAAAATATCAAAATTTTATTCAGCTTTATTTTGCTGCGTTATAACGCGGCGGAAAAATAACGGCGTTTTAAAAAATTAATACGCCGCTTTAAAAAATTAATCACGCAGATTAATTTACTGACATCGCAGAATAATTTATTAATCTCGCAGATTAATTTACCCAAACTATTTACCTGTTTTTCAATACTGCTTTTTTAATAAATAAGGTACTTTTGACGGGTCTTTTCGTATGCTTCAAGGTCTTTTTCCCACGACTTTCTTATTTCTTGCGCACTTTTACCTGCAATGATTTGCTCTTTGACTGTCTTATCTCCCGTAAGCAAATCAAACATACGCGTAAAGAAACCGTCCTTTTGCGGATAGGCATTATACATATCAATGATATACTCCAATTCTATCGCATCCGAATGAATCGTTATCACCTCTCCCCTGCACAATTTGTCTTTAAAGGGCGGATTCTCGGCAACTCCTTTGATTGATACGGGAGTAAATGAGATTATCTCCGATTTAGGATTTAGGATATTGGATATCGGATTTATTTTCTCCCTATTGTAACCTGGGAAACCTATTATTTCAAACGGTCTGTCGGTACCTCTGCCGACTGATATAGGCGTTCCTTCAAATAAACAAAGCGTCGGATAATTCTTTATCGCCTGCATACTCTGCAAATTGGGCGAAGGATAGACGTCAAGGGCGTAAATACTGTCGCGTTTATAGTTTTGCATTTCTATAACAGTAAGAATATTCTTTTTATTTGCCGTATCAACCTCTGAATTCAATGTCCCAAGTCCGATATCCAATAACATTTTGGCGTATTCTCCGACGGTAAGTCCGTAACATATAGGAATATTTTGCATACCTACGAAACTTTTGCAATCATTCCTTAAAACAGGTCCCGCAACGAAGTTATTAGGATTCGGACGATCCAACACAATAAGCTGTTTACCTGTTTCAATGCATGCTTGCATCACATACTCGAGTGTAGATATGTAGGTATAAAACCTACATCCCACATCCTGCAAATCATACAATATAATATCCGTTTCATTCATCTGTTGCGGAGTCGGTTTCTTGTTTTTGCCGTAAAGGGATATGATTTTGATGCTGTCTTTATAGTAGCTGATACCGTTAATTAACTTTCCTGCTTCCTGCGTTCCCTTAAGGCCGTGTTCGGGAGTGAAAAGAATTTTGATATTCACGCCTTGGGCTAAAAGAGTATCTGCCAAATGTACTCCGTTTACCACGGAGGTATGGTTACAAACTATTCCGACACGTTTATTTTGCAACATAGGCAAATA
The DNA here is from genome assembly GCA_017633985.1 of Bacteroidales bacterium. GTDB lineage: Bacteria > Bacteroidota > Bacteroidia > Bacteroidales > P3 > Scybalousia_A. Next base: position 42,000 of record JAGBOF010000018.1, on the reverse strand, counting down.
TTCTGCGAATCTTTCGCCGCCTTTTACCAATTGAGCCGAAGCAAATCCGCCGATCAAAACCGCAACTAACAAGAAAAATACTTTTTTCATGGATTAAATAAATATTTATCAGACTGCAAATTTATAATGTTTTTATTAAGTTTTTGCCATAAACTGCAAATTTTTTAAGATAACGGTATTATAATATTCCTCCTGCCGTCAAACTACAAATATTACTGCTTAAGAACTTGTTAATTCGGAAAATTGTCGTATTTTTGCAAAAAACTAATCGGCAATAGTGCCTTAAAATAACGCAATATCTATTATTTCACGTTCAAGATAAGCCTAGGAAACTGATTTTGACAAAATGAAATGATAGGTTCAGGACAAAGTCAGGATTTTTTTATTATGTCACAACAAGCTTCGCCTTATGGTGATAAACTCTTCTAAAAGTTGTGACGGGGTTTCGTTCCTAGGCTTTCCCTGAACGTGAATGGAAAAGTTTACACCTTTTTTATTTATCCTCATTTCATGTGTGAGATATAGTTTTTGCAATAGACAAATGTAAAAACTATGAAGAAAACAATTTTATTCGCAACAGTATTATTACTGTTTGCATCTTGCAGCGACAAAACGGAAAAGAAAAATGTCGTTTGTTGGGGCGATTCGCTCACAGCCCCGCATGATGGAAATTCTCTCAAATCAAAAATTTCTTATTTCTTACACGGCGGAGAATTCTGTTACCCTTATAAACTACAAAAGATGCTGTCAAAAGATTACAATGTCATTAACGCAGGTGTCGGAGGCGAGAATACCCTGACAATTATGGCACGTCAAGGTGCTTATCCTATGAAACTGGCACACGATGTAATCATTCTTCCGAAAGATAAACGTAAATACAAAATGTTTATCGGCAATAATGACATTCCGGCATTTATTTCATCCTATAACAACTCCGTTGTACAACCTTTATTGCAACGCGGTTATAAAAAAGAGAAATCTTCTGCATTTATAAACGAATGTTACATAAACAATATCCCGTATACATTAAGTTCGGAAAGTTGTTATTGGCGTATAAACGGAGAATATCAATTCGAATACAATTATTACATAAACAGATTGAACGATAACAACAATACAGACACATTGAAAGCAGGCTCGGTAATCACTACATATGCTATGAATAATCTTAAAAACACTTATTGCAATATTTTCTTTATCGGACAGAACGGAGGTTTTAGTGATGTTGCCGATTTGCTCAAGCAACTGCAAGCTATGGTTGCTTACAGTAAATGTGATAAATATATTATTATCAGTTTTCACGCTGTAAATAAAGTTCTACCGACTGTTGACAGATTAAAAGACATGGAAGATTCGCTTTCCTCCGTTTTCGGCAAACATTATCTTAATCTCCGCTTGTATATGGTAAATAACGGATTAAACGATGCAGGCATTACTCCTACGCAAACAGACAAAGACTCTGTTAATCACGGTCAAGTCCCGCCTTCTTTACTGGCAGACAAAGTTCATTTCAACAAAAAAGGATATGAACTGATTGCCAAGCAAGTTTACAATAAGTTTAAAGAACTTAAATACTAACGCCTGTCAAATAAAATATCCAATCTTCAGACATAATATCCCATAACTATGAGGAATAACCTAAATTCAGGTTATTCCTCATGATTTATTCCGCAAAACTTAAATTCTAAATATTACTTAAATATCCGAATAATTCTCTCCTATATCTTTATTTGCATAGGAAATTATACTTAAATTTAAAATATCACAGTTCTATTGCGATTATAAAATCCGTAAAGAATCTTTAAATCTCCCATAAATGTTTAATAAGTTTAATAACACTCATTACTATCTTATATTTATCATTTTATGGGTTTGTAATGACAGTCTCCAAACAGGATTCCGTTTGATGTAGTCAATAATCAGCGGCAATACCTTGTCTTTTTGCGAAAATTCCGCTTGAAGATAGTACAGTTTCTTTTTCTTATCATCACCCGCTGCAGCATTTGCACAACTTAACATACGTTCTGCAAATAAGAAATCATTCTCTTTTGCAATCACTGTTTTGATTTCATCAGCCATTAACAAAGATGAACGCAAAGGTAATTTATTCTGTTTCGGCGAAACGGTAATCCAGTCCCATATTCCAGTAATTTCATTAACACCGCTTGTTTCAATAAATGTTTTTATACCCTCACCATGCAACGTTTCCGTCAATTCGCTTAAATCATACATTGTAGGCTCGCCTCCTGTTACGATAACCGTATCTGCGCTTGCTTTTTTTACTTCATCAAGTATTGTTCTGACAGAAACTAACGGCACATCGGAGGTTTGCCACGCCCGTTTCTCATCACAAAAATCGCAACAGACATTACAGCCCGCCAAACGTATGAAATATGCCGCCGTCCCCGCATTAGAGCCTTCTCCTTGAAGGGAATAAAACATTTCGAAAACAGGTAAATCCGCCATAATAACAAATTAAATCTAATACTTATTAAAAAAGGCAGACAATATTATCTGCCCTGTATATAAAACTGCTGATATTTTAATCTTTCAGTAACAATCACCGATTTTTATTCGTAAATTTCGTGCTTATATGCCTTAAGCGTATTGGTAAGCAACGAAACGATAGTCATAGGTCCCACGCCACCGGGAACAGGTGTTATATAAGAGCAATGAGGTGCAACCTTATTGTAATCAACATCGCCCGTAACGTAATAGCCCTTCTCACTACCGTCTTCTATACGGTGAATACCTACATCAATTACCACCGCACCTTCTTTAACCATATCTTCGGTAACAAAATGCGGCTTGCCGATAGCGGCAATCAATATGTCGGCATTTTTACATATTTCTTTAAGGTTTGCAGTCTTGGAATGACAAAGGGTAACCGTGCAATCCATACCTTTTCTTGACATCAAAACCGCCATAGGTGTCCCTACAATATCGCTTCTTCCTAAAACAACGCAATTTTTGCCCGAAGTCTCTATGCCCATACGCTCAATCAAAGTGACAATTCCGTAAGGCGTTGCAGGCAGATACGACGGCATGGAAAGCAACATACGTCCTGCATTGGCAGGATGGAATCCGTCCACATCCTTTTTAGGATCTACGTGGGCGATAACCTTTTTCGTGTTAATGTGTTTCGGAAGTGGCAGTTGTACAATATAGCCGTCAACTTCAGGATCGTTGTTTAAGAAATCCAATGTCTCTAAAAACTCCTTTTCCGTTATTGTCTCGGGGAATTTATATACAGAAGAAGTAAAACCTACTTCCTTACTCTGATTTTCTTTACTTTTAACGTAAGACAATGATGCGCCGTCATTACCCACAAGCACGGCAACAAGATGAGGAGGCCGCTTACCGCTGTCCAAAAGTGAAGCAACCTCTGCTTTTATTTCCTCTTTAATGGTTTTGGCAATTACTTTGCCGTCAATAAGAATAGGATTGTTCATATTATGTTGCATTTAGTACGTAATATGCAATATGTCGGCCCGAGGACGGTAGTTTTTATCCATCTAAGGATATTTACTACATTATACACACTGCATAATACATAAATTAATTATCTTCTTGAGAATTTTTTCATATTACGCATCTGCTTCAATTGTTGCATTTTGTTACCCGAAAGCGAACGCATCATCTTACGTGTTTGATCAAATTGTTTGATAAGTTTGTTCACTTCTTCCAACTTACAACCCGAACCTTTAGCTATACGGTTCTTTCTCGAGGCATCAATAATGTCGGGATTTTCCCTCTCTTGCGGTGTCATACTGCCTATAATGGCTTCAATGGATTTGAATGCATCGTCCTTAATATCCACATCCTTCAAAGCCTTACCCACTCCCGGTATCATGCCTACCAAGTCCTTCAAATTACCCATCTTTTTTATCTGCTGGATCTGCGATAAAAAGTCGTTATAATCGAAAGAATTCGTATGTATCTTCTTACTTAATTTGCGCGCTTCCTCTTCATCATATTGCTGTTGGGCTCTTTCGACCAACGAAACAATATCTCCCATTCCCAAAATACGGTTCGCCATTCTGTCGGGGTGGAAAACATCCAATGCTTCAAGTTTTTCACCTATTGACATGAACTTTATAGGCTTTGTAACAACGCGTCTGATTGTCAATGCAGCACCTCCGCGTGTGTCTCCGTCAAGTTTGGTTAGTACTACGCCGTCATAATTCAATCTGTCGTGAAATGCTTTGGCTGTATTGACTGCATCCTGACCCGTCATGGAGTCTACGACAAACAATGTCTCGGTAGGATTGACCGCATTCTTGATATCGGCAATCTCTGTCATCATTTCCTCATCCACAGCCAAACGTCCTGCGGTGTCTATTATGACAACCTGATAGTTTTCCGCTTTTGCCTTGGCTACGGCATGCAAAGCAATCTCTACAGGATTCTTATTACCGTCTTCCCTGTACACATCAACCGAAATACTGTCCGCCAAAACCTGCAACTGATTAATAGCAGCGGGACGGTACACATCGGCAGCAACCAAAAGTACTTTCTTACTTTTCTTGGATTTCAAATAAAGAGCTAATTTTCCCGAAAAAGTTGTTTTACCCGAGCCTTGCAGACCTGCATTCAATATGATAGCAGGATTAGCCTTAAGATTAATTTCTTCGGTTGTGCGTCCCATCAAATTGACAAGTTCATCGTGAACCATTTTGACCATCATCTGTCCGGGTTCAACGCTTGTCAGCACATTTTGTCCCAAAGCCTTTTTCTTAACTTCATCGCAAAATTCCTTGGCAATCGGATACGAGACATCGGCATCAATTAAGGCTTTTCTGACTTCCTTAATGCTCTCGGAAATATTAATCTCCGTTATCTTGCCGTTACCTTTTATGATTTTAAAGGCTCTGTCTAATTTTTCGGATAAATTCTCAAACATTTTATTCTCTCTTTATTTTGAGTTGCAAAGTTACGAATTTTTTATAAAAACGCAATACACTGCATTCAATAATTTCATCACGGACGGTAATTATGATGTCAAAAAAATAAGACGCCGTTAAAAAAAATTATTACGGCGTTTTATTTTATTAATCACGCTGATTAATTTTTTAAAACGCCGTAATATTTTGACCGTTTTTGCACAACAGTCAAATATTTAATTATAAGCACTTTGCGATATTGGATGCGATTTCCTTAAATTCTTCTTCCGTAAAAGTCAATTTAGGATTTGCAAAATTCAAATCACCTTCCTTTTGCATAGGAACTAAATGTATATGCGCATGACGGACTTCCAATCCTATAACCGCCATTCCCACCTTCGTGCAAGGATAAGCCTTCTTTATGGCATTTGCTATCTGTTTGGTAAAACAAATATATTCCTGCAAATCTCCGTCAGAAATATCAAAGATATAGTCTTCTTCCCTTTTAGGAACAACTAATGTGTGTCCTTTTTGAAGCGGTGATATATCCAAGAATGCATAAAATTTGTCATTCTCTGCAACTTTGTATGACGGAATCTCTCCTGCTATAATTTTTGAAAACAACGATGCCATAATCTTATCTTGATATATTGGTTATTTTTAGTTTCATAACACCTGCAGGCACTTTTACCTCGGCTATATCACCGACTTGTTTGCCCAACAGCCCTGCCGCTATCGGAGAAGTGACGGATATCTTACCTTTTTTCAGATCCGCTTCGTTTTCAGGAACAATTTCGTATGTCATTTTCTTCTTCAACGCCAAATTCTCAAACTCCACCTTTGACAACAATAATACTTTTGAAGTATCTATCTTACTTTCATCCAACAAACGCGCATTTGCCAGCATATCCTGCATCTGAACGATTTTTGCTTCCAAATGTGACTGTGCTTCTTTGGCAGCATCATATTCGGCATTTTCGCTCAAATCGCCTTTTTCCCTTGCTTCCGCTATCGCTGCTGATACGGCAGGACGTTCAACAGCTATTAAGTGATGCAATTCGTCCTTTAACTTTTTCAGTCCTTCCGCTGAATAATATTTTATTTCTGACATATCAAATTATTTTATAATTTTCACAAATTAAATGAATAGAAGACTTCTTTGACAAAGCCTTCTATTCAAATTTTTGAATATACTGTGTTTTTCTGTCTTCGCTTTTAATTTTTACAATGTTAAACGAACTCCGACAGTATGCAAACCGCCCATGATAACCGTCATTCTGTAAGCATAATCAATGGATAGATCTTTACTTCTCTTATCACCCTTTGCTTTAATTATAGGGGCATTAACGGTTACACCTGCTGCAAATCCCGTAGAGAAGTTGGTTTTGTCGCTGTCACTGTCATATATGTCGTTAGTACCACCACCTTGGTAGGTATAACCGCATCTGACCATAAACAAACTTCTGAAACCATATTCCAAACCGAGAGTATATAAGTCTTTAGTGAATGCCATTGACTCGTAATTACCTGCAACAGTCAAACGGTGTTCTTTTTCAGAAAACAGAAAGTCGTAAGAAGCTCCGATATTCAAACTTGAAGGCAATTCCCATGCTAATGAACGCTGTTCGGTAGTCATAGGGAATGTTGCATTCTGAACAGTGGAACTGATAGCCAATCCGTCACCGGAGAAACTCATCGAAGGACCCCAGTTTTTCAAAGATATACCGAATTTTATTTCGTAGTCAGCACCTGTGACATACTGTATACCTGCATCAAAACCGACTCCTGTCGCAGTAACGTTATCTATTCCTTCGGAAACAACTTTCAATGTTACACCGGCATAAATACTGCTTGAGAAAGCTTTTGCGAAAGAGACTCCGATATTCATTAACGTAGGTTTGAATGTTCCGTTATCCCCGACTTCAGGAGAACTTGTTTTAGTTCTTTGAATTGTTCCGAATGACATCGAATTAACACTCAATCCTAAAACACCATAGTCTCCTAATGACTGGGCCAAACCTGCTGAAATAAGGCCTATATCAGAATTATTCAAATAGTTAGTATAATTGAAATAGAAGTCTGTTCCCTGTGTGTGTCCCAAACCTGCAGCATTGGTAAACAATGCGTCTATACCGGTACCGTTAGCAGTATTAACATTTGACCATCCGGCACTTCTTGCCCAAGGGTTAATCAACAATTCCCCTGCTCCTGCAGTACCTCGTCTGTCATCATTACCGGCATTAAGTACCGTGCCCGGCAACAAAACAGTCAATAATACGACTGTACTAATTATTTTATGTATCTTATTCATAACTTCATTCTCTTATTTATGTTGTACACTAAAACCGAACTAACTATTATTGGAATGAATTTAAGTCAACAGGACGCAAAGCTCCGAACCATTTAATTAACTTCTCTCCTATTCCGTCAGCCTTAATGTGTATCAGATAAACACCGCCGGATATTTGCAAACCGCGTTCATTTTTCAAATCCCAGTCAATACTTGTCAAAGCTGTCTTTCCTCCGGAAACCAAACTCTTTGACGGTCCTCTGAATTTACGTATAACCGTTCCGTCAACAGAATAGATTGTTATGTAACATTCAGGAGGCAGATTTGTAATCTTAACCAAGTTTTGAATTTGATCCTTTTCATATTCGTCGTATGCGAAATACGGATTAGGAACAACGGTTATATAATCCAATGCACTTTCTGCGACACCTTTCGCATCAACCAATCCTGTTCTGGTTTCCAAATCTTCTCCTATTATAAATCTATACATAGGATAGTTTGCATTTTGAGGTGTTGCAGCCATTGCTCCGCTTGCTGATGAAGACCAGCCTATAGCATAAGGTTTTCTCATTCTTATTTTAACCGTTGCATCGGTAGGTATCAATGAAGGTGATTTAGTGTCTAACGGAGCATGTATTCCTTGTGCAAACAAATCATACCAAGGAGCCGGCATTCCTGCCCACATTACGGAAGCAAATACCTGTTCTGCCGTATCCAATATCTGGGAATTATCATCGTTTCCGAAGATATCACCGCTCAAATTATCCAATGCTTTCAAATGTTCATAAGCCCATTTTCCTTCATCATAACGCGGAGGTGTAACTTGGTATTCCCTACCATCATTCTTCATAACAAATTTAGATGTTCCAAGTACGTACACGAAGTGCATACCGCCGTATGTAGAACCGTTACCAGAAAGTGTCGGATTCCACATCATATCCCTTCCGTTATACTGGCCGTAAGAAGAATTCTCTCCGAATATTATATTCAATCTCTCTCCGGTTTCAATGTTGATCGCATATCCAGGGAACCAACCCATACCTTTATCGGCTGTGACTGTACTACCGTTGCTTTCCCATGAATAAGAAGTATCAGCACCTTCTTTATCAACTGAATTATGCCGTCTTAACATAAACTTCATTGCACCTTCTTCCGTCAATGTATAATCAGTTCCCATTTCTATAATAGGACATCTTGTCCATTTTGACTTATCGCTTGTGAAAACAATATCCACAGATGCTAGGTTATTCAAGTCATTGTAAACTAAAGATGCGATTTGTTTAGTATCAGTATATTTTGTAACACCACTGGTATTTGCGTAAGCTTCTTCATTGGTCATAAAGTATCTTCTCGTAAATGCAGGGTGTGTACTGTATATAGATGCCAATCTGTAAGCCGTCCATGTACCGCTTACACAGTTTTCAAACTGTGATGAACCGTCTATCGGCTCAGGATTACTTGACGCCGTCGCAGTTTCCAAAGTAAATCCGTAATCACCGTCATCGGAATCCGTGGAAGGACCACTCTTAATCCAATCTAATGCAGGCGAAGCATCATTGTCCATAAATCCGCTTAACCATGCTTGGTTAGGATCTTTATGCTCAATACCAGAAGATAATAATACTCCGTCGTTCAGTTTATTATTAATATACTGTGTCTCGCTCTTTGTTAAATCTATTGCATGTGCAATGGCAGGAACATTTGTAAATGTAATTGCCAATCCTAACTCGAAAATGATTTGCTCATTAGCCATTGCAATAGATGTGTCTGAATTGATACTATAAGTATAAACTATTGAATCCACTGATGAGTTCTTTTCTCCGAACAAAGGTTGTCCGTCCTTTCTGTAAAGTACCCAACCGCAATAATCCAAAGTATCACTCGTAGGAAGCAATCTTATTTCGTATTCTCCTGCCTTTACTTTCAATGGATCTACAATAGCAATATTAACAGGTCCGTAATTCTGTTGATATCTAACAGTATCAAGGAAGTTTATAGGATCGGATCCTTCGGTATTGGTCATCAATTTATCTATAGACTCTTGTGTAAGATTCAATACCATACCGCCGTTTCCGTTTCCTTCAATTCTCATAATTTCAGGAGATACTCCGTAAGAAGATTGAACCAATGTTCCGTTTTGTTCAGGTTCTAACTTATGCGGAATAGCAACAACAGGTTCTATACCAGAGCCGTCACCTTTCTTACGTGATGCCAAATAAGGTTCTTTCTGTCCGTCCAATTTGGTAGGGTCTTCTACATTGTATTGTTTGAAATTGTTATATGCATAAGCTACTGCTATGTAATAATATTTCTTGTTATTAACAACACGTCTGTCTGTTGTGGTTGCAAATTGATCTTCCGTTATTCTGAAAGAGTGTTTAATACCGGTATTTGATCCAGAAACCATAACCTGTGAAGATGGATTACCGTTTGTTATAGTTACGTTAACCAATTCTCCGATAGGATTAGTTTTTTCTGCATCACTGTAATTTTCAATATCACACTGTGCAACCAAACGTGCTTTACTGTTATCATAAATATCAGCAACGGAAACACTTTCGTCGACCAATTGGAAAATTTGATATCCTTCAAATCTATATTCATTATCATACCATGTTGTATCAGATTTTCCGCCGGTAGTATCTATCGAGTATTTAGGTATCGTAATATCTGCCTGATGGAATTGTTCCCTTACATTGTTTCCTACAGTGTTAGTCAAATACAAAATTATTTCTCTGTCAAGTTCTTGTACGACAACATCAGGAGCATCAGGTCCTTCAAGTACATTGAAACAGTTATCAAACAAAGCCTGACATTTATCATCTATAAGTCTCAACAACTCAACCGAAGCCTCAGGACCGCCGGATGCAGCCTGTGCAAAAGGAATACCTACGGTGATGTAATTAACAGCTCCAGGCTTTAATGTGAAAGGTCCTGCAGATTGCATGAAACGTCTGTCATTAGGTGAATTACCGGCAGTTTTTTCACTCCAAGGGTTTTTAGCACCTGTATAATCACCGTCAACTCCTGCTTCTCCTGCAGAATAAACTCCCCATCCCCACATATCAGAATTTCCCGGGAACATGAAGTCTGAATAAATACCGGCTTCGGTTCCTGTATTATAACCGTCTCCGCCGTATAACATTCTCTTATTATCTTTCCAGAAACCTCTTAAATAGTTATAGTAGTCAGATGCCTTTGAAGGTTCTCCGTTAGGATCATTTGCAGAATTATTATAATAAACGAAACGTCTCATTCCGAATCTCTCGTCATCTGCAATACCGTTTCCGAAGTTAACACCGTTAATGGAACATGCTGCAAAAGTATCTCTCGTATAATCCACTGGGAACCATGCTTTCTTATATAGATCAGCATTATCAGCCAAGATTATATTACTGTATTCATCATTCCAATGTCCCGTTGAATCATAAAAACGTTCAAGGTAAGATTCCAAACCTCCGCCGTAATATTTGATCAAAGCATCTTTATGTACTTTAGGTCTGTCTACGCCGTTAGGAGTAGGATCCATGTAAGGTCCCTGAAAAAAGTCTATACCTACTGCAGGAGGGTTGCCTATATATGCCATTGTTGCAGGTCCGTCTGTTGCAGTACCGTTGTAGCAATAACCCAATCCTCTTTCAACGTCACATCCTACATAATCATCATATGCATATCCCAAATCAGGGTCAACCCATTGGCTGAAATAGGTATTATTCAACGTATAAGTGGAACGGTTGATAATTTCATACGAATAAAACGTCATGTTATTGATTTCATTATTCATAGTGAAAGCAAAAGCCTGTGCATGGATTTCCAATCCGATAGGATTTTCCGACTTGGATTCTGTATGTGATGCTCCTTTATCGTTAAATATCCACCATAAAGTTTCGTCACCTTTCAATACCTGGTCTACTAACAATCCGTGTATTGCTGGAACCGAACCGCCCGTTCCCAATTTTGTTTCCATTGTAGGTTTAGGCTCGTAAGTACTTCCTGCAGGTAAATTAGCTTTAATTGTTGTAGGGCACAATTCTCCGCTGAAGTCATAGTAAGGATAGTCACCTTCTTCTGGATTATACTCTCCGTCATTACCCCAATCATAAAACGGTGCCAAATATCTGGATGTATTAGGATCCGTTCCGTGAGCAGGCCAATTCAAGATTTCTTCAGGAATAGGTTGCATTCCTGTTCCAGGAATAGGAATACCTCTTGAATCCTTTTGGAAAGAATTAACATACTGTTGAACGGTAGCTTTTTTTATTTTATAAAATTTATCCCATTTATCACAAATAGCTTTATTAATGGAAGCATTGCCGTCAACGGTCAAAGGACCCGGCCAGAAGTCATCTCCTTCTGCTGCAAATCTTACAGCTGCGACTCTTAACTGTTTGTTATCATCCTCTCCGCCTATCCATAAAGCTGCCGCATAAAGTGCCGTTGCACTTCCGTCTTTAGGAACATAATATCTGGCAGTAGATCCGTCAAACCACATATTACCGCCTTGGTTAATACGGGTACGAACATTATTTAAACTTAGTTCTGCTGATCCCTGTGCCTTTCTACATCTCTCCAAATCGGCCTTAACAGGGGCAGATTTCTTCTTGCCTTCCCATTTGCAAGGCAATGCATCTGCCGAGACGGAGACAAAACACATACTAAGTATTAATAACGATAATTTTAAACCAATATGTCTCATAACTTTTTGATATTTCTACTTGTTTTTCTTCAATACAACTAAATTAGAACTGATAAGAAACTCCTATTTCAACTCTTCGCGGAGTAGAATAGTAATATGTGGAATTATTTAGAGACATCATATAATACCATCTGTATGATTCCTCATCCAATTGTTGTTGGATCAAGGTTTGAGTCTCAGGGTCTGTCAAATATCCGTTATCATCAGGGTCTCCGGTTACACCGAATACTCCCGTGATATTCTTCATATTAAGAAGGTTGTATACAGAACAGAATACGTCTAACATAGTGTTTCTCTTGCCGACTTTTATCATAAATGCTTTATCAAGAGTCATGTCTATACGGAATATCCAAGGTAAACGTGCACCTCTGTAACTACCTACGATAGTGCTTTGAAGGTTACTGAAATATTTTGTATAAGGAGCTCCTGATTCTGCCAAACCCGTGATATTAACACCGAAGTTTTGTAACCATTTAATATTTTGAACTCTGTCATTACCGTCTTTATCTTTAACGATTCTCTTTGTTACAGGTCCGTTATATCTGTCTCCGCCTTCATAACGGAAGTCCAAACCTAACTTAAATGCATGTCTTCTGTCATCACTGATAGGGAACATCATCTTAACATTAGGATAACCTGCTCTGATCAAAGAAACCAATGTCGTTTGAGGCAAACCTGTAGTACCTTCTGCATATTGCAAAGTGTAGTTTGCGTTTATTCTGATATTTTTCAAACGTCTTAAATCATAAGCGATAGTCAATCCCTTTGTAGTTCTGAAATCTTGATTGTCATAAGAATAATACATGTTTGCAGGATCTGCTCCAGTATATTGAACCAATGCAATCAAATCTCTGGTTTGTTTGTAGTATGCGGAAATAGTCATTGCCGAACTCTTTGATAAAACCTGTTGGAAACCTAACTCATAGTTCGTTATCTTTTCAGGTTTCAAATTAGGATTCGTCAATGTAGCACCGTTCATTTGTTCCATAAACAAATAACTTGCATAACTTGCCTGCCAGTTTCCTGAACCCGGACGGCGGGCAATAATATCATAAGATGCTTTAAATTCTGATTGGTCTGAAACAGGGAAAGAGAATGCGATACGAGGCATTGCAACTATCTGTGGTTTATAATCCTTAAATGCATTAGTAGATACATATTCAGGTAAACCTGTGTCTAACAAATCTCCTTTTCTGAAAGGCAACGGTTGTCCTGAAGCACCTGCCACAGATTGAGGGTCAGAAACAATAACTCCGTCAGAATTATACCAAGTAGATGCCGAACCTTCTCCTGAACGGAAACCTGTAATCTGAACACCGTCAAAACTGTTTGACAATCCTGAATTCAATGTATTTACATATACTACAGCCTCGTCAGATATTCCAGCAACAATACCTCTTTCTCTTAACTTCGCCTCCAATGCATCACCGCTTAACCCTTGTTGCTGATAATAATTTCTGAAATCTTTTACTCTATAGGAATCGTACAACAAATAAGGGTCTTTCAATCCCATTTGGTTACCGTCAAATCTGTCAACACGTACACCGATATTAAAGATCAAATCTTTAAACAAGAATTGGTCTTGAATATATCCTGCCATGTATATAGGCTGCCATGCACCCAATTTCATGTTTTCTCTGTGAAAATATTCATCAAGTGAAGTCTTTCCGGTAACTTTATTACCCATGTAGTCATAACCTGAATATGAAACAATGGCATTTCCAGAATTGTAAAGTTCGTATGCAGAAAACATACTCAAAGAAAATACAGAAGGATCCAATTCATCAATATTGATAAATTTAGTAGATTCTATATTCAATTTCTTTCTCAATTCCTCGTCAAAATGAGTTTGGGAGCCTTTATCATCTTTTCTGTCATAACTTATTGTAGGATAATATCCGCTGTAATCATATTGAGGATTATCCAAATCCATATATAATATATGTTGGTTAGCCTCTTGTTTCATCAAAGTCCATAACGCACCTGCGTTCAATCCGTAAGAACGGAAAATCTGCTGATCATACTGGAAACCTAATTCCAATGAATGTTTGCCTATGTCCGCTGTTATTTTTGCTGCCGCATAAATGTATTGACTCTCGGATTTGGAATAAGAAGTAGTTGTCAAACCTATATTATTGAACATACTGTAAATACTTCCCGGAGTATCACCGTTAACCAAACCGTTTAATGCACGTATGTTATCATAGTTGATTAAAGAAGCACGGTATGATGAGAACACCGAATCTTCATAAATCTGTCTTGTATATGCAGCTAATCCTGATTGATCACTGTAGTCTGCAGAACCTGGATTTGTTCCGTAGGACTCAAAATCAACTCTGTAATCCAACCAGCCGTTTTGTTCGTAAACGTACTCTTCTATTCCGTCTCCGTCAATATCCTTTCTAGTCAATGTATAAGTAGGTCGTTTATATGTAGTGAATTTTCCTATGTGACCGTAACGGAAGTAATCATCTTTGAAATCTTTATTATATGCTTCCGAATAAGATCTCTGATAAGAACCCAAAATGTCAAACATAACGTTCTTTATTTTTGAAGAACTTTCATCAGAAGAAAGTTTTTGGCTGAAGTCTGCCATTATTTGGAAACTGTTGGATTTGCTTTCAGCATTGATGTCATTATTCAACAAAGGCTGAATTCCGTTATTTGTTCCCAAACTATATATATACTCACCGTTAATTTTCAACGCTGTTGTCTTATTAGGACGGAAATCCAAACCACCTTCCAAATACAATCCGTTACTCCAAACATTAGGCTTTCTGCCTACTCTTTCGAATGCATCAGATGTTAAATAAGAAGCGCTGTATTGTATGGAACCTGTTGTAGGATCAAGTCTTAATGGGGATTGAGCTAACTCACGTCTTGTCTGTGCTTTAGCCAAATAATAATATCTGTCACTCGGTCTTAAATAAGGATCGTGTGTATATTGGTCAAATCCGCTTAAACGGAAACCAAGTATTGTGTTTTGACTGCCCGTTGTTTTGTTTGTTTTGGTTATAACAGGTCCTGTCAAATACCACTCACCTCTGTGATATCCTCTTGTATCAAAAGGTTCGGAAGTTCTGTATGAAACCATTCCTTCAAATTTGTTCTGAGGCGGTTTCAATGTAATATTAGTTGTACCTCCGATAGCCTCTCCGTATTGAGCCGGAGTACCTCCCAAGATGACCTGAATCTCTTGGATTGCACTTTTAGGCATACTTGCACCCTGTCTTTTGGCACCGTTTACATAAGTTTGCATGTTACTTTCACCTCTGGCACTTCCGCTTCCGCCGTTTCCGTCATCAGTGACACCGCCGACAGAGGCAATAATACCGTCCACGGAATTTGCAGACATCTTGTCTATTTCTTCCGCGGTGATACGTTTACCACTTTCAGCAGATCCAGACTCTATCAAAGGAACTTGATATGAGACTACTTCAACAACATCCAACTGCTCTGAAGTAGGTTCCATCTTAATGTCACCTCCTGTAGAGAAGCCGGATGCCGCAACCTTAATTCCGGTTTTTAATACTGTCTTATAACCCATAAAAGATGCCTGAATATCATACGTACCAGGATTCAACGGTTTAATCTGGAAGGTACCGTCCATTTGAGTGGCCGCACCTCCCATCTGTTGTCCATTTTGTACTGCTATGACATTAACAAACGGCAAGGGTTCTCCTGTTTTTGCGTCGGTAATTGTACCCGTCAGTACTCCTTGAGCGTACAATCCCAAACCGGCTGTAATAAACAGCCCGAGCGTAATTAATATTCTCTTAAGCATACTCATATAGTGTATTGATTTATTTTCATTATTATTTATAATGTCTTTCCAATATTGAGGAATATACAACAGCTCTTTTTAAATCAAACGCTTTTTTATTCTTAACATCGGTCAACACCTCTTTCTTTGTAAAATCAGAAGTTTGATTCTGATGGTAAACATTTTCGTTATATTGAGTTTCTTTCATATTAATATTTGTATCATCTTTAATATTATTGCCTTCTATATCGTCTCCAAAAACTTCGGAAATATTTTTCTGTACATTTCCGACTTTCTTTTTTGACAATACAGAAGTCAAAAAACCGATAATAATTAATATAATTAAACCCTTCATAACATATATAAAAGAACCTTACCCCTATAACAGGGTAAGATTCCTATTTACCCTTACTTTTTATCAACTTCCTTATTTTTTCTTGTTATCAAATAATAAGCCGTAGGACAAGCTACACATAGAGAAGCAAAACATCCCGTAGCTATACCGATGAACATTGAGAAAGAAAATCCTCTCAATCCTTCACCGCCGAATAAGAATATGATTAACAATGTTAACAATGTAGTTCCCAATGTATTGAATGTACGGCTCAATGTCTGATTCATTGCATCATTCATCAATTTACCGTAATTTTCTTTAGGGAACAGTTTAACATTCTCCCTTACACGGTCAAACACAATAACCGTATCATTAATTGAATAACCTATAACCGTCAACACAACGGCAACAAACTGTTGGTCTACTTCCAATGTAAACGGTAATATCTTATTGAATAACGAGAATGCACCTATTGTTATCAATGCATCAAATGACAGTGATGCCAAACCAGCCAAACCGTATTGCCATTTATTGAATCTGATTGCGATATAGATAAATATCAAAACTAAAGATATAATCACGGCAATAATTGCAGAACGCTGAATATCCTCTGCCATCGTAGGTCCTACTATTTCCGAACTTATAATTCCTAACGGTGAAGTTTCCGTAGATTGGAATTTCTTTTCGGTTATGGTTTTATCTTTGAATAAATCTTTTGTACCGTTAAATAACTTGGATATAACTTCTCTTTTAACTTCTTCGCTGTCTTCTTTTACTTTGTAATCCGTTGTAACTTTTACCTGATAGTTAGGTCCGTATGTTTTAACTTCAGGAGCAGAACCGAATTCTTTAGTCAATGAAGATTTAACACTTTCCGGAGTTACATCCTGATCAAAACGCAATACGTATGTTCTTCCTCCTGCGAAATCAACTCCGAAGTCCAAACCTTTTATTGCTAATGATCCTATTGCTATCAATCCCAATATTGCAACAACTATCATTTGTTTCTTATGGGTTCCTACGAAATTAACTTTAGGGTCTTCCAAGAAATGCTGGGTAAGTTTTGTATAGAATGCAATATTTGATTTCTTTTCACCCTTACGGTTCAACAATGCTTCAAAAACTAATCTTGAAATAAAGATACCGCAGAATAAAGATGTAAGAATACCTATACATAATGTGATAGCGAAACCTTGTACAGGACCACTTCCGAAATATGCCAAAACAATACCTGTCAACAATGTAGTAACGTTACCGTCTATAATTGCCGAATAAGCTACCTTGTATCCGTCTGATATTGCACTTGCAATATTCTTACCTTTTAATATTTCCTCTTTTACACGTTCATTAATAATAACGTTAGCGTCCACAGCCATACCCATTGTAAGTACGATACCTGCTATGCCAGGCAAAGTCAATACTGCACCCAATGATGCCAAAACTCCGAACAAGAAGAATAAGTTACAAATCAATGCAACACATGCGGCAATACCTGCAGTGCTGTAGAAGAATATCATATAAATAAGTACAAGTATGAATGCAAATAAGAAAGACATCATACCTGCTTTAATTGATTCTTCACCTAACGAAGGACCTACAACTGATTCCTGAACGATTTTTGCAGGAGCCGTCAATTTACCTGACTTTAATATGTTAGCTAAATCCTTTGTTTCATCTACGGTAAACGAACCTGATATTTCTGAACGTCCTCCCGTAATTTCGCTGTTAACTCTCGGAGCCGAATAAACAGCACTGTCCAAAACAATAGCAATACATTCACCTCTGTGATTTGCTGTTATCTTTGCCCATTTGCTTGCCGCTTCGCTTTTCATTACCATAGTAACGACAGGATTGCCTTGCTGACTGAAGTCATCTTTTGCATCGGAAATAACATCTCCGTCTAACAATGCAGCACGGCTCTTATCCAAATGAATGGCATAAAGTTCGTATTGATTGGTCTTATTAATAGGTTTAGCACTCCACAAAAACATAATATCTTTAGGAAGCACTTTACAATCTTTCAATAATTGGGTAATTTCGGCTTTATTTGCCGAAGAAGCTGTTCCGACTGCCAAAGTTATCTGCGGATTACCCATTGAAGAGAACAAAGATAACAACGGATGTGATTTCTGTTCTGCAGATAAGGTGTCGGATGTTTTTGTATTTTGAACACTTTGTGCTAATTCGCTGTCAGAGTCGGTTAAAGTTTCCGTTTCTGCATTAACTGCTTTTCCGCTGTTAACTGCAGCCAACCAAGAATCTGCATCCTGCAAAGCTTTATATGCTTTATTCAAATCTTTTTCAACTAACCAGAACTGCAACTGTGCACTTCCTTCCAACAAGTTGGCAACACGTTGCGGATCCTTTATACCCGGAAGTTCTATTGCTATTCTTTCCGACTGATCCAATTTCTGAATGGTTGGTTGTGCAACTCCGAATTTATCTATACGTTTAGACAAAACTTGGAAAGTTCTCTCATAAGAATCTGTACACTCTTTTCTTATTGCACTTATCACCTGTGAATTCGAAGAAGTGGCAGTAATTCCTTTTTCTTGTAATTTAACTCTGAAAAATGAAGAAAGATCAACACGCTGTTTTCCGTTTGCAGCATTAACCGCTTTCTCAAAACAATCAATGTACTTACCTCCGTCATTCCGGTGAATGGTTGTTGCCTGATTTATTATGGAAACCAATGCAGGATCTTCAGGATTGATGGCTAAATTTTTAATAACATCAACGGTTGATACCTCCATCATAACGTTCATACCGCCTTTCAAATCCAATCCCAAATTAATTTCTCTTGCCTTACATTCCTTATAAGTAAATTTACGTATAAATAAAAAATTGTAAACAGGCTGTTCCGAAATAGAATCAAGGTAAGAATTTTCTCTCATGCTTGAAATGGAATCAAACACTTCCTGATAACGTAAGTCGTTACCGCCGGACAGTTTCTTTGCCTCATTTTGTGCAATAACATTAGTTGCATACTCTTTCGCATTTGATTCCACCCGTTTGGTAAAATACGTAAACGAAAGTTGGTATAAGCAAATCAATGCAAACACAATGGCAATGACTTTAATAGCTCCTTTGTTCTTCATAGATCTTTATTAAATTTTTATTAGTTTTCATCGTTTTTTAAAGTTGCAAAGTTAGGCGTTTATTTGCAAACTGCATAATTTCTTTACAACTTTTTGAAAAAAAATTTATTTTTTATAATCTAAATAACTGAAAACAAAATTTTTAATCTCACATCAATTTTAAAATTTATTAAGAAGGCGTATTAAGAAAATAAAACGGCGTTTAAATAAATTAAAACATTGTTTTATTTTAACGAAACGGCGTTTTATTTTCTTAATACGGCACATCGCTGAATCATTACATCAAAATGCACCGCCTGGCAGAAATAAACAAAATCTTTACAGAGCATGCAACAATTCACACAAACAAAAATTTACCGTCAGTTATGCATTTTTTCAATAAATAATAATATCTTTGCAACCTGAAATATTAATTAAATACATAAAGATATGACTGAAAAAATTCAAAAACTTATTAATGACAGTCCGGCAGCCCGCTGGACGGCGCTGATACTCATCGCATTGATGATGTTCTTCGGCTACATGTTCGTGGACTTAATGTCCCCGCTTCAACAAATGATTGAAGCAGAAAGAGGATGGACACCTACAATTTTCGGTACCTACGCCGCAGGTGAATATATCCTTAACGTTTGCGGATTCCTTATCTTGGCAGGTATAATCTTGGATAAGTGCGGAATACGTTTCACAGGCACATTGTCAGCATCGCTGATGTTTTTAGGTGCCTGCATAAAATTCATGGCTGTAAGCGACTGGTTCCAAACGACATCCTTTAACGAATGGTTGAATACGTGGTGGACGGCTATGCCGGGCAGTGCAAAAATGGCTGCTTTCGGATTTATGATCTTCGGATGCGGATGCGAAATGGCAGGTATCACGGTTTCGCGTGCTATTGCAAAGTGGTTTGAAGGCAAAGAGATGGCTTTGGCTATGGGCTTGGAGATGGCAATTGCCCGTGTAGGCGTTTTCGCTATTTTCTCCATATCTCCGTGGATTGCAACACATTTGGGACAATCCATGTTCGGCAAACCGACAGTTGTTGCTTCGGTTGCATTCTGCACGACCTTATTATTAATAGGTCTTATCTTCTTCCTGGTATTCTGTGTTATGGACAGAAAACTTGACCATCAGTTAGGACAAAAAGCCGCAGCCGACGGTTCTTCCGAAGAAGAATTCAAAGTAAGTGATATAGGTAAGATATTGTCTTCCCAAACATTCTGGGTTGTTGCTTTATTATGCGTATTGTATTATTCCGCAATATTCCCGTTCCAAAGATACGGCGCCAACATGTTGCAATGCAACATAGGCAACATGAGTCCTCAAGAAGCATCCAACATATTCCGTTGGTTCCCGATAGGAGCAGCTGTTATTACTCCGTTTTTAGGCAATTTCCTTGACAGAAAGGGTAAAGGTGCCACAATGTTAATATTCGGGGCCTTATTACTAATTATCTGCCACTTGGTATTTGCATTCTTATTGCCTGCAACTCACAGTAAAGTTTTGGCATACGCAACTATCGTAGTCTTGGGAGTATCTTTTGCTTTGGTTCCTGCAGCTTTATGGCCGAGTGTTCCGAAGATTATGGACCCGAGATATTTAGGAAGTGCTTATTCTTTGATTTTCTGGGTACAAAATGTAGGTCTTTGCTTTGTTCCCGTATTGATCGGAAGCGTATTGGATTCTTCAAACGCAGACAATCCTGCAGTTTTGGCAGCCAAAGCAGCAAATGCAGACTTCATTCCTTATGATTACACCATGCCGTTGATATTATTCGCAAGTTTCGGTGTATTAGCCCTTATCATTGCTCTTTACTTAAAAGTTATGGATTCTAAAAAACATCTTGGATTGGAAGAACCGAACATTAAGAAGTA
This sequence comes from Bacteroidales bacterium, assembly GCA_017633985.1. Lineage (GTDB taxonomy): Bacteria > Bacteroidota > Bacteroidia > Bacteroidales > P3 > Scybalousia_A. Next base: position 21,068 of record JAGBOF010000018.1, on the reverse strand, counting down.
ATTCAATTAAAATATCTACTGCAAATAATCATCTTGTTTGCAAAATTTTAAGAGAGATTTTTAATAAAAAATCTCTCTTTTATGTTTTCATTAATTTTATTCACTATATAACTGCAAACAAATAATTTATAATATTTTTTATACCGCAAAATATTTTCCCGAATAATCAAATCAGAAATCTAATTCAAAGCCTTCATGGCTTAAATCATTCGATACTTTTATCAGACAGAAATTTTAATTGAATTTAAAAGCATATTAATTCATTAAATTATAATATTATTACACTATTTTACAATATTTTATCAATATAGCAAAATAAAACGGATTTGCGGCATGATTCTACAAATCCGTTACTTTATCACATAAAAATATTCAGTCTTTTATTATAAGCACCACTTCTTTAAATCCAGAAGCTTTCAGCAAAGCGGTTATTTTATCTTCCGCAGAAATCCGTGCTTTGGTGAGTATATCCGATTTTATTGCGTCGGCTTTCAATTTTTCAATCGCTTCACTTTCTATTTGCGACACAAGATTCTGCGACCACTTCCCGCTTTCATCATAAACTTCGAAATCAGACGGATTGACAACCGCATCAATTATCTTAACCTGCGGCAAATACAACTTAACAGTATCTTCGTTTACCTCAACATCATCTTTTTCAATACCACTTAACTCCAAACCAGCCCTGACCTTACCTTTTGCTAAAATAACAATCTCATCTTTACGTCTATCTATCAGCTTGGTACTCGGTTTGTTGTAATGCAAAACAATCTCCCCGTAATAAACCGCCGTAACAAATTCAGATATTTTTCTTATTTGCGTAACCACGTTCTCCGTTTCGTCTATCTTCAATTCCTTTTTGCTGTCCGATTTTTTATTACCGCCACATTTTACGGCAATAATGATAACCGCCGCAATCAAAACCGCTAATATTACCGATTTGTATATAAATCCCGCCAATTTAAAGTCTGTTTTTCTCATTTTTTACATAAAAATTAACCGTAACATGCTCAAAACCCATTTGTCGGAACATTGATGTAAAAAATTCAACGGCATTTTGATCCGCCTGTTGCAATATTCCGAAACTTTCAATATCCTTTAAAATATCCTGCTCGCCTTGTTTTACCAATGCATTACGTTCCTGTGCCGAAAAATCGCTGCGCAAAACCCCTACCTTCTGATAAACGTTCTTTATTTTATCGGGCGGAATGTTTATAACCAACAATTCGGCATGCGGAATTGTGATTGTAACGGATTTTTCAGCCCCGTCAATTTCCACGCTCTGCATAGAAAAATTGCTTAAATCCACTCCGGCTTTCAAATACGCTTCACAGGTAAAAAGAATCTTCCTGTCCCCTATCTTGTACCACGCATTATCTTCAGCCTTAATCACTTTGCTGACTGTATACTCCACCGTAGCCAACTGCGATACGTCCTGCATCTGTTCAACCGCCGCTTTTGCCTTATAGTCAAGCGAATCCTTATCCTCACAAGCCAAAACAAGCAAACAGCACGCAATACATATCAAATATTTCTTTATTCCGTAAAACATATCCGACAAAATTCTTGATTCTGCAAAGATAATAAAATTTTTAACAACGAACATATTTACAGACAAATACACATGCAAAAAATAAGACGGCGTTTCAGTAAATTTTTATCGCTGATTATTTTATTAATCAGGCTGATTAATTTATTAAAACGCCGTTTTAATTCAGCGAAACGGCGTTTTAATTTTATCACTTATTTCTTTAAGCAAAAAATTCACTATTTTTGCAGATTGATATATCATACTGAACATACAAAACAGATGCAAACCAATTTTAAAATATATGACGCCTCGGCGGGAAGCGGAAAGACGTTCAACCTTACGTGCAATTATATTGTTACGGCTATGATCAGCGGTTTTGAGACCATACTTGCCGTAACTTTCACCAATGCCGCAGCCAAGGAGATGAAGGACCGTATTATTGACGTGTTGCAAAATATTGCTTTTGAACGTAACGAGGGCGATACTGCGGGATATAAGGAAAACATTCTGCGTCTTTATCATCAGCAAACGGGGATTTTGCTTACCGACAAGCAGTTAAAAGACATGGCACAAACCGTTTTAAAACAAATTCTCCACCGATATTCGTTTTTCAATGTCTCCACGATAGATTCTTTCTTCCAATTGGTTTTAAAAAACTTAACAAAAGAACTCGGAGTTACGGGAAACTATCTTTTAGCACTGGATTCGCAAAAATATGATGAGCTCGCAGTAAAAACATTAATCACTTCCGAAGTCTCTGATGGCAGCGGCGCATCGGAAACTCAAGACACAAACGAACAAAACCGCAACTTAAAACCTTCAACCTTGAATTGGCTGATAAATTTTTTTGTAAAAAATCAGGAAGACGGCAAATCGTGGAACATAGAAAAGACTTTGAATAAGTTTGCCGCCAAAGCATTTAAATCAGACGAAGTTTCATCAGTCTTACAATCGGAAAACAACCGCTTATTGTCGCTTGAACATCTTGAAACCTTGCGTAAACAGTTAGCCAAAGAGACTAAAGATTTCGAAAAAACCTTAAAAGACAAAAAGGAAACGTTTATCAGCAAATGCAAATCGCTGTCCTTGGAAGCTAAAGACTTCAAAGACGGCAGAAAAAACGGTGTTTATAATTATATTGCAAAGATGCCCGAAGATATTGCGGAGATTGAGCAGTTGGAAGAGCGGAAAACGTTGCCTCAAGTCGCTGAAGAAACATACGACATCATTAATTATTTGAAAGAAAACTATAATGATTACCGTTTGAATAAGATTTATTACGACAATATCTATCAATTGGGGGTCTTGAACAATATTTCGCAAATCAAAAGCGAGATTCTCAAAAAGGATAACATATTTATATTGAATGATACCGCATATCTTTTGAGTAAACTCAACGAAGGAGACGTGCCTTTTGTGTTTGAAAAGATTTCGCAACGCATTGAACATATTTTTATTGATGAATTCCAGGACACCAATCACGCTTCGTATGAAAATCTTAGGAAATTAATTGACGAAAGTCTGCAATCGGGCGGCTCTTCTCTTATTTTCGGCGATATAAAACAAAGTATCTACCGATTCAACGGCGGAGATTTCACCATATTGCAACACCTTGCCCAAGACAACAGCGGCAGCGTTATACATTTAAAGGAAAATTTCCGATCGCTCGGTAATATCGTCCGATTTAATAATGATTTCTTCAAAGCAATATACGAAAATAACGGCGTACAATTCGTTGAACAGGAAATCAAACGTGATGACAACACGGGGATTGTCCGCATAAAATTCACCGACAGCAAAGACGGCGTATACGATTATATAAAGCATGAAATAGACTATTACCACAACGAAAAAGGATATGATTTAAGCGACATAGCATTGCTTTTCCGTTCAAACGAAAAGCTTATTGATGTAGCCAACCGTTTGAAAAACGAAACGGATGTTGATTACAACCCCGTAAGTGATATAGCCTTTAAATTCTCATCGTCTTTGGCGGTTAACAAAATCGTAGAGACGTTAAAATACCTTGATGACAGCACAAAATGTATATCAAAGGAAATAATCAATGCGGATGATACGGCACAAAAACGCCTTGATGATTTGGCAAAAACATACCGCAAAGAAAAATCACTGTTAGAGGTGGTGATGAAAATAGCAAATATTTTGAAAATTGACGGTGACGCCGTATTCTTACCCGCTTTCTATGACACTATAAAGGATTATATCAAAACGCGCAGCGGCAATCTTAACGAATTTCTCGATTATTGGCAACAGACACTGCAAGAGCGCAGCGTGGATATGAGCGGCGTAAAAGCAGGTGTGCGTCTTACGTCAATACATAAGAGTAAGGGGTTGGCGTACCGCGTAGTCATTGTGCCGTATTGCGATAATAATTTCTACAAATCGGAAAACATCTGGGTAAAAAGCGGCGGTACTTCCGCAAAACTGCCTGTCTTTATGACAAATGCGTCAAATCTTGAGAATACTTCGTATAACGATTTGTTCGAAAGCGAAAAGCATTCGCAGTTTATGGATACTGTCAATTTGTTGTACGTTGCTTTTACCCGCAGCCGCGATAATCTGTCGGTAATATCCGCAATACCGTCAGCCAATGCGCTTAAAAGCGAACCCAAAGCACTTAATACACTACTGTTTAATTATGCTACGGTTGTCAATCCGCAGGATTTTGCCGACAAAGGCGGTAATCTTTTCCTATACCGCAATTGCGAAGAAACAAAATCATCAAAAAAGCCTGCAAATACGGAAGATGAGGGCGGAATAACGGTTGATAAAATAGAGTTATCGGACAATAATGTTGTCTTTGCAGCGTCCCAAGAGGAGGAACTGGAGGAATATTTTGCAGATACCTATAATGAGCTTTCGCAAAGGGAGAAAGGTTCGAAGTATCACGCATATATTTCCCGTTTGAAGACTGAAAACGACATTGAGAACATACTTTGGCAGGCTCAAAAGGCAAATGAAGACACCAAAATGCTGCGTCAGATATTTGATACGGTGATTGCCAGCACCAAAGACATGCATTGGTATGACAACACATATAAAATACTTAACGAAAGGGCACTTATATGCTTTGACGAAGCAAACGGACTTAATATAAAACGGCCTGACAGGGTTATGTACAGTGATAAGGAGGTTATCGTGGTTGATTACAAATTCGGAAAGCGGGAAGAAAAATACAATAAGCAGGTTCGGCAATATATGCAGTTAATCGGGCAGACTCAAGCGTTTAAAGACAGAAATATTACTGGTTATTTGTATTATATCAACCCTGAAAACCCCACCGAAAGTACAATTGAACGATGCTTTATGTGAGAATATGAATGTTTTTTTATGAAAAGAAGGCAGCTTTATGTGAGAAGAAGGTGTCTTTACGTGAAAATACGAATGCTTTGAGTGATGATAATGATGCTTTGTGGGAGAATAGAGATGCTTTATGTGAAAAGATTTCTGCCCTGTCGCATAATAATTTGAAAAAAATGGGTTTTTTCACTAAAAAAAACAGTTTTTTAGGTCAAAAAAAATAGTTTTTTTGAAAATAATACGGCACAGGGCGGCTGCAAACCGCGGTAAAGCCCCCGCAACCCACCAAACGGCTTCTATTTTACTTTGTCTTACAAATTCTATGTGTATTATAAATATAGCATTTAATCATATTACTAAATTTTTGTATATTTGCAAATAAATTTTATTTGATTTATGGAAATTAAACAGGCGAAACCTTTTGTTAAATGGGCTGGCGGAAAAACTCAATTATTAAATGAAATTGAGAAATCGTTACCGGAGACTCTGATGACAAAGAAAAACATAACTTATGTGGAACCTTTCATCGGCGGAGGGGCTGTTCTGTTTTGGATTCTGCAAAAATATTAATTTATTTTTTTAATTATATACAACCATTTAACAAACAAAACACATAAATATTCATCCCATAATAATAAAATATGTAAAAACGTCAATACAATATGTAATATAATAATATTGTCATAACTAAAAACTCCTTACATTATTAATAATAAAAATTTCTTACTGACCTATGAATTTACAGTTCAATACTCATTTAGCAGATTCCTATAAAAGTAACGTTCAAAAAGCAAGAGTACTTTCTGAAGATTGGATTGCCAAAAATATGTTTTGTCCTATATGCGGTAATCCAACATTAAGTCATTATAAAGCAAACAAACCGGTGGCCGACTTTTATTGCAACCACTGCCATTCCGATTATGAATTAAAAAGTAAACGGAATAAATACGGAACTCTCGGTACGAGAATTACGGATGGGGCATATGAAACTATGATAAACAGAATATCATCTTTCAATAACCCAAACTTTTTCTTCCTTTCCTACAATGCGGACAGTGTTATCAATGTCCTGCTGATTCCTAACCACTTTTTCACAACCGACATCATAGAACAACGCAAGCCTTTGTCTCAAACAGCCCGCCGTGCAGGATGGATAGGGTGCAATATTAATATAGCATCCATTCCCGATAGCGGTAAAATATTTATCGTCCGTAACGGAGTTGAAATTGACAAACAATATGTCCTTGAAAATTATAAAAAAGTAAAGTCTTTGCAAACAAAAAATCTGGATAATAGGGGTTGGTTGATGGATATTCTAACATGCATTGACGAAATTCAGAGCAACGAATTTTCTTTACGCCAAGTATATGAATTTGTTGATATTTTAAAACAGAAACATCCGACTAACAATAACATAGAAGCAAAGATAAGACAACAATTACAATTTTTAAGGGACAGAAATTTTATTGAATTTACAGAAAGAGGCAAATACAGAAAATTATGACAAAAATAAATTTCATTACACCTGGCGTTTTTGATTACGATAAAGGAATCGTGGAAAAAAACACGATATTTATCATCAATAAATATGACAAGATAAAACTGATACTTTTATTGATGATTGGCTAATAAATAATTATGGCTCTTTGACTAACATTCATTGACTGGTTGTGGTTAATAAAGATATTGAGTATAGGTATAACATGACATTGTAAATCATCTTGAAAGTTAATATCCCTTTTCGGGTAGTGCGACTACGGGAATAGCGGCAAATCTTCTTAATAGAAAATATTTAGGCATAGAACAAGAAAAATCCTATTTAGAGTTAAGCCGTTTAAGATACAAACAAATTCAAGATAAAGAAGTAAGACAACGTTTTTTAGAAAAGATATTAAAGTAAATTGCCAAACTGTATATGCTTTATGTAAGAATATGATGGCTGTGAGTGAAAATACGGTGGCTGTGAGTGAAAATACGGTGGCTGTGAGTGATGATACGGATGCTGTGTGGAGAAAGTTTTCTGCCCTGTCGCATAATAATTTGAAAAAAATGGGTTTTTTCACTAAAAAAACAGTTTTTTTAGGTCAAAAAAATAGTTTTTTTGAAAATAACACGGCACAGGGCGGCTGCAAACCGCGGTAAAGCCCCCGCAACCCACCAAACGGCAAAAAGAAAATAACTGAAAGAAGAAATTTACAACTATAAGAAACAGACAAACAACGGTATAAAATATGCAAAACGAAGGATTTTTAAAACAAACGGCAAGAAAGATTTTCGAAAACGAAAAAAACAATCTGCATAATGTCATGGTGCTGTTCCCAAACCGCCGTGCAATACGCTTTTTCTTCGAATATCTGAAAGAATTTGCCTTATCTGCCCAAGCAAATCAAACACCGAGTCAAAAATATCCACTGTCCAATATACAATATCCAACGTCAAATGTAAATTTCTTCGTTCCCGAGATTTTTTCCATTGATGAGATGGTCGTCAGTTCGATGAATGATTTCCAAAAAGGCGAAAATCTTGAACTTTTGTACATGCTTTACACCGCATATTGCGATGTCATGGGTGCGGAAAGTACTGAAACTTTTGACGAATTCTATTTTTGGGGTAATATTATACTGAATGATTTTGATCAGATAGATAAAGAATTGGTTGATGCGAAGGCTTTGTTCCGCAATTTGGAGGAATACAAGAATTTGGAGGCGGACCCCGGCGGTTATTTGACCAAAGAACAAATAGAATTGGTGAACCGTTTGTTCAATACTTCGCTTGAAAAAGACAGTTCCTCAATGCGTAAGAATTTTGTCAAGATATGGAATTGTCTTTACGATATATACGAAAAATTCAACGCACTTCTGGATGCCAATCACGTGGCCTATCCTGGTAAGATGTACAGGGAATTTGCCCAAAGGTTGGAAAACAAGGATATTGTCCTGTCCTGCGGCAAGATAAAGGTGATCGGATTTTCTGTTTTGAACAATGTGGAGAAGAAAATATTCCGTCTGTTAAAGGAAAACTACGATACGGATTTTTATTGGGATTATGACGAGTATTATTTCAAGGACGAAAGCAACGAAGCGGGAATTTTCATACGGGAAAACCTCAAGTTATTCCCGCAAAATCAGGACTTGAAAGATTTTAAGTTCGATAATATTGCATCAAATGACCAGCAGATAAACATTATTTCATCACCTTACGAAACGACTTCGCTTGCCTATATCTCCAAATGGCTGTATGAGATATTGAATACAAAAGATATCGGACGTAAGAGATTGGATATTGGAGTGAAACCCGACGGCGATACGGAAAATACAGACTCCCACACAGAAATATCCAATATCCAATATCCAATATCCGATATAGAACTATCCAATGTCGCAATTATATTAAATGATGAGTCGTTAATCCCGCTTGTAATAAAGTCTCTGCCCGAAGAATTCAAGGATAAGATAAATATTACTATGGGTTATCCGTTCAATCAGACATGGCTTTACAACGAAGTGCTGACTGAAATGAATAAATTGGCGGATAAAGGCTGTTTTACGAAAGAAAATGTTTTTAACTCCGTAAAATCCGTTGCCGAAAGCATAACACAGGAAAATAAAGAAGAGAATTTGTGGCAGATAGCGGTGCTTAAGAAAGTTTGTAAGGCTCTTTTAGGATTTATTTCTTCTGTTGAAAAAGTCAATTCCGCATATACGGAGTCTAAAGAGCCTGTTTTAAGCGGTGAGATTATAAAAAATGTAATTAAAAAGGAACTTTCTTCGCTTAATCTGGATATCCTTTCCGACGGAATAAACGGTGTACAGCTTATGGGTATGTTGGAAACGCGTGCCTTGGATTTTGAATATATTTTGATGTTAAGTGCGAACGACGATAACCTGCCTAATCTCAGCAAAGAGACTTCTTTTATTCCTTATTCGTTCCGTAAGGCATACGGAATGATGAATACCGACCGTAAGGCGGGTGTCTTTGCTTATTATTTCTACCGCCTTTTGCATAAAGCCAAGCGTGTGGATTATATTTACACAACCGTAGGCGGTGAAAACAAGTTAAAGGAAAAAAGCAGGTTTATCCGCCAGATTGAAACGGAGTTTGCCAATCTTAAAGATGTAAACAAACAGATTAATTACAAGAGTTTGACGTCCGTTAAGGCATTGCGTGCGGATAAAAGGGAATATTATTTTGATATAAACAAATTACAATTTATTGATAACAAAGAAAAAACTCTTTCTCCGTCGGCTTTGAACAACCTTATCCACTGTCAGCAAAAATTTTACCTGAATAATGTGCGTTATTTAAGGGAAGAAATTGAGGACGAGGAGTATTTAGCCGTTGCTTTCGGTAATGTTTTTCATAACTGCGCAAATATTTTTTATCAAACAATAAAAGGCAAAAATCCTTCATCGCAAGAGGTTGATAAAATCATAGAACAGGTTGTCAATGATTATATATCAAAGGAAGAAAACGCCAAAGAAAAGCGTGTTTGCGGCGATTTGATTCATTTGAATATGATAAGAAAATACATAAAAGACGTTTATTTGTCGGACTGTGAGGAAAAAATTGAGTATCTTTGCGGTGAGAAAGAATATTCACGGGATCTGAAAGTCGGAAATCATACGGTACATTTAAAAGGCCGCTTGGACAGAATGGATTATGTGACAGGCAAAGACGGAAGTAAGGTCTTAAGGATTGTAGACTACAAAACAGGAAAACTAAAAGACAGACATTTTAAATGTTTTGAGGATTTGATGTTTTGTAATCAAGACTCACAGGTTCGGAAGGACGGATACGAAAACATTTTTGAGATATTGCTTTATTGTTATTTGGTATTTAATAACGAAAACATATCAATTATAAAACCAGAACTGATGTACCTTTCGCAAATGAAGGAAAGGGATTTGGCAATAGACTACGGACGTGGCAGAGGTAAGGAGGTGTTTTATTATGATAAGGCAATGAATGATGAATTTGAGAGGTGCTTAATACAATTGCTTAATTCCTTATTGGAAAAACAGGATAAGGAACCGTATGAAGCCTTGATGGGTGAAGAAAAATGCAAATGGTGCGAATACAAACTGCTTTGCAGCATATAAAAACACAAGAATTTACACGTAATATATACTACTTACTACATATTACATAATACATACAAACGATGATACAATATAAAGAGACAAAACTTGATAACGGAATGCAGATTATAGTAAACGAGGACGCAATGACAGAACTTGTTACAGTCAATCTGCTTTACAAAGTGGGAAGTAAGAACGAAAACGAAGAGCATACGGGATTTGCCCATTTGTTTGAGCATTTGATGTTCTCGGGCAGCGAAAACTTTCCTGATTTTGACAATCTTATCAACTCAATCGGCGGAGAGAGCAACGCCTTTACCACATGTGACATAACAAACTTCTATTGCACCGTTCCGTCCTTATATTTGGGGACAATATTGAGAATAGAAGCCGACCGTATGCGCAATCTTATAATAGACGAAGAGCACTTGAGTGTTCAGAAAAAGGTAGTTACCGAGGAGTTTAAGCAACGTTATCTTAATCAACCGTACGGTGATTTGTACAAACTTATGCGTGAATTATCTTATAAGCAACATCCTTACAAATGGCAGACAATAGGCAAGGATATTTCGCATATTGAAAGTGCCGATTTGGATATTGTGCGAGCTTTTTATAAGAAATATTACAATCCTGCTAACTCTGTGCTTGCAATATCGGGTAATGTCCGGGCAGAGGAAGTGTTCAGTCTCTGCCAATCAATATTCAATTTTGACAACAGAGGAATTAAGACAATAGATTATAAGGATGAACCGCTGCAAACTAAAGACCGTTTCATCAGTGTTGAAAGGGACGTACCTGCCGGGGTAATAATTATGACATTTCCTATGTGCGAGAGAGTAAATCCTGAATTCTATACCTTTGATTTGCTTTCCGATATTTTGTCTAACGGCAAAAGTTCGCGTTTGTATGATTCTTTGGTTCGCAATAAACAAGTCTTCACGGGCATTGATGCAGTTGTTTCGGGTGATGATGACAAGGGTTTGTTTATGATAGTAGCCAAATGTACCGACGGTTTGGATATGAAAACGGGCGAAGAAATGATTTGGCAGGAATTAAATAATCTTATTTCCAATCCTCCGAGTGAGCGGGAGTTTCAAAAGGTAAAGAATAAAAACCGTGCAAATGCAACATTCAATAACATAAAGATTGCTGACAAAGCACTGAATCTGGCATACTATGCACACTTGGATATGTTGGAACGTATTAATACCGAGAAAGATTATTATGCAAAAGTAACGGTTAATGATTTAACGAAACTAGCACAAAGAATCTTTTTCACAAACAAACACAACACGCTGTATTATACTGCAAAGAAATAAATCTTTTGTGAAGATTTTATAATATATTACATAAATAAAGGTGCAGGAAATAGATTCTGCACCTTTTCTTTTAACCCTTGCTTTTATCTTGCTGATAGCTTAATTCTCTGCTACTGTACTGTGAATTTACCTGAATTATTGCCGTAACGGTAGATATAAACACCTTTTTTGTAATTGGATGTGTTTATCTTAACTTGTTTCTGACTCGGATCAAGCAAATAAGAGGCTACTACTCTGCCCTGCATATTCACAATCTGCATTTCTTGCATTTGTCCTTGTATATTATATTCCAATATAACGGAATGTTTTGCAGGATTAGGATACAGTCTTGTCGGATTTTGCTGTTGAACAGCAGTAATACTTGAAGCATTGCTGCCTGCAAGGTTATAAGATTTAGTAACCGTTACCACCATTGGCTCATCGTACTCCTCGTAATATCCGATTGTATCATAAGCATGAATAAATAACTTTCCGTCTGTTATAAACGGATGTTCATAGTCGTTATCGTCTCTATATATAACATCTGGTAAGGCATAAATCTTATTACCGTCCTCGTCATATATACCGGACACTTTATCTGCAATCAACAAAAACTCATACTTACCGCTGTTTGTGAAAATATTCTTTCCGACAAACTTAAAATAAGGATAAAATCCCTTATCAATATCTTCTCCTGTAACAGCGTTTAAAAGATAGGAAAAGTCTATTGATTTAAGCTCTTCCAAATCTGTATTGTAGATCTTGAAAGTTAGATCTCCGTCTTCATACTCAAAAGAGTGGGTATCCCAATTATACCATGCCCATATATGTTGAGTATGTAATATTTTACTGTCCGCAGAAGATTGTACTAACATTTGATTACATGTCTTACCTTCGGTAATTCCTTGTCCTGAAACATTACTACCGACAAACAACATCGCAGCAAGAGTTAAAAGTTTAAAGGTTTTTTGTAATTTAACCATAATTGTTTTTGCTCTGTTATCCCATTAAGCCCCTCGGTTTTGTGATGTAATCATTCTGTCATCTGTTTTGACTACATCGGATTAATAATTTTTGTTTAACAGAACATAAAAAGAAGTGAACTTTATTATTTTCTTATTTGCCACTGAAGTTCTCGCCTAACTATTCATTCAAATAAGTAAAGTTCACAGAACATACTGCGAACAATTACTGACTTCACTTTGAATGAATAATTGAAAATGGCGAGTTTTCAGTATTCAAAGATAATAAGTAATCTTCTTAATATGCCAAATACTTCGGTTTACACCAAATACAACTGCAAAAGTACAAAGAAATTTCGAATTAAAGAGATCTTTTATTGCTAAATATTATGATTTCAATCTTTTCAAAAATTGATTTTTCAGGAATTAATTCCGAAAAAATCATAACTTTTTAGGATTGTATTCCAAAAATGTTATATATTTGCAAATTGAAATTATGATATAAAGTTATGATAAAGCGTATTTTAAATGAAAATATAAGAAAAAGGCTAAACTCTGATACTTTTGGAGGACACGACAACAGCAAGAAATAGATTATTTGGAAGAATACGACGGAGGTTTATACGCATACGAATTCAAATACAGCGACAAAGCAAAAGCACGGCTATCAATAACTTTTTCAAATGCCTACCCTGATTCGGAGTTTAAAGTAATTACTCCGAAGAATATTGAAGATTTTGTATTATAATTATAAAAAAACAATATGAACAAAAATAATAACGGTGTTTTACTTACTAAAACACCGTTTTCATGATCTTATATCAACATAATTTCTTTGTAAATCAGTAGAAATTTGAGAAAAAACATTTATCTTTGCACCTGCATTTACAGATAACTAAACAAATAATAATATGAAAAATACTAATTCACAATTACAAACAAAAAACTCCTCACTTATGCCGATGATTTCGGTAACGGTACTGTTCTTTATGTGGGGTTTTATCACGTCTTTAAATGATATTCTTATTCCTTATCTGAAAGGCGTCTATTCTTTAAGCCATTTTCAGGCAAATATCGTTCAGTTCGCATTCTTCGGAGCATATTTTGTCGGAGCTTTTGTCTTCTATTTGTTCGCACGCAAAGGCAAAGACCCTATCACCAAAATGGGTTACAAAAACACGCTGGTTATCGGCTTGATTATTGCCGCCGTAGCATGCTTTTTGTTTGCAATGACCGCTAAAGCCAATTTGGATTTCTCGGTATTTTTATTGACGCTTTTCTTATTGGGTATCGGTCTGACGTTTTTACAAATCGCAGCCAATCCTTTTGTTTCCATCATCGGCGACAGAGAAACCGCATCATCAAGATTAAACCTTACCCAAGCGTTTAATTCTTTGGGCACAACACTTGGTCCTGCATTGGGAGGCTATTTCGTATTCAACTACTTCGCAAAAAATTCTACGGGAACGGATGCCGTGTTTATCCCTTACCTATTCCTTGCCTGCTTATTGTTGGCAGTAACCGTTTTTATCTATACTTCCAAAATCTCTTACACCGAAGAAAAAGAAGAAAGCGTAACCCAACAGGAAAGCATATTCAAGAAACCTTACGTATTGTTAGGTGCATTGGGTATATTCTTCTATGTGGGTGCAGAGGTAAGCATAGGCAGCAACTTTGTATCCTATATGAAAGAGATGTTAAACAAACCTGAAGCCGTAGCATCCGCATTCTTAAGCTACTATTGGGGCGGAACGATGATAGGCAGATTCCTTGGTGCAGTGTCTTTGTCAAACGCAAAGGCAACAAACAAAGTAATTTACATGGTACTGCTTGCCGTTGCAGCATTCCTTATAATCTTCCTTGTCAATTACTCACTTCACGGTTTGGTATTTCATCAAGTTTGGTTCTTTATCGTATTTATTGCCTTGAATTTCTTGTTCTTTTATCTTGGAAAAGGCAAACCTGCTTTGAGTTTAAGCATCTTTGCTTTGGTAAATTTAGGATTAATAATTTCTTCCTTTATTGCTGCTCCGACAGTTGCCGTTTGGTGTATATTGGCAATAGGATTGTTTAACTCAATTATGTGGGGCAATGTATTCACACTGGCAATTGACGGTTTGGGCAAACAAACGGCTTCCGCATCATCAATATTGATTATGATGATTGTGGGCGGAGCGTTATTGCCGCCTCTGCAGGGCTTATTAGCTGATGCAATCGGTATAAAATATTCGTTTATTATCCCGATGATATCATATTGTTACTTATGTTTTTACGGTTTAAAAGGCTACAAAATCGGCAAATCATTAAAGTAACCTGCATCCTTTAAAAATAAGACGGCGTTTGAGTAAATTAAAACGCCGTCTTATTTTATTAATAAGGCGTTTTAATTTCGTAAAACGCCTTATTATTTTCACCCGACATTTTCTTAACAGAATTGCCTATAAATCAACTATGACAACAAGCCGTTTTTATAAGGCAGTTTACTTTTATGGCTGATTATTTCTTGTCAATTTAGGATTTATTTGCAATTTTGCATATAGAATTAACTGTCAATATAATTTAGTATGTAAAAAGAAGAAAGTAATAAGATATAATTGAATTTTGATTGCGTAACTCACGCACTTTTGTTTCCATGAAATTCTAGACAAATTTCAAGAACTATACAAAGGTTGGGGTGCAGTAGCGGTGTTATACCGTATCTGTATCGTGTACTTTATAGAATTTGTAGTGAAAGGTATGTTCAGAGCCTCTGGAAACAAAGGAAAAAGTTCACGATAACTTTTTATAAATATGAATATAGGGGAACGGATTAAAGAAGTAATGACGCAAAAACAACGGGGTGTAACATGGCTTGCAAAGAACCTGCCTTGCGAGCGCAGCAATGTATACTATATCTTCCGCCGTTCCTCCATCGATACCGAATTATTACAAAAGCTTTCCAAACTTTTGGATCACGATTTCTTTAAAGACCTTTCCGAAGAAACATTTTCAAAAAACAAGTAAAACATATTGAATATTTTTCTGCACTTTTGTTGAATTTTATTCAACAGTCCTGTCTTGCAACGAATAATATTCTGTCCGTAACTTTGCAATACGAAAAACAGAAAAGCCGAATCGCTGTAAAGGACGTAGGCGTGAACTAAAAATAAACAAAAATGAAAAAAGCAAAGACTTTATTAATCGCTGCATTAGCGATATTCGCAGTATCATGCGGAGGAAAAGGAACAACGGATTCCAACACAACAGTAGTTGATGAAAAGGCAGAACCTGTAGAAGTTTCCGGAGTAGTAACTGGCAATTATGATAAACCATTCGTTGGTGCGCAAGTATATTTAGCACCAGCGACGGACTCTATCAATGTAGAGATGGTAAAAGATGCCATTAAATTGGAGATATTCTTGGGGAAACAGGAAGATGCTACCAATATGTATGCAAAATTTGGTAGCATAGATTGGAAAGAAACTGTAGATAAGTTTACTAATAAGATGTCTGAAATAGAAGATACTTACCAATTATCCTATGAGGATATTATTGCAAAGGCTCAAGAAAGTGTGGATAAAGTAAAGAACAATCCTAAAGTTTATTCTGCTACTGTCGATGCCTCAGGTAAATTCTCTATTAAAGCAAAGCCGGGAAAGTACTACTTATTAGTATTAACTAAAGATAAAAAATGGCATGATAACTCAGGCGACAATCCTTCATTGAGTATTGAGAACTTTAATAGATTTGATTTGTCCGAAACAAATGTTAATGAGAACGGAGCTTCTACTTCTATTAAGTTAAGATCTATTGATGCATACGATATATATTATAATAGATATGAATAAAATAAAGAAAATTCTTGTATTGGTTGCAGTATTGTTATGTACAGGTGCGGTGTTTGCACAAAGTAATACTAACAAAAAGACGGCAACAAAGAAAAATACTCAACAGGAAAGTAGCATCTATCAAGAAAACGTCAATTACAATGACGTTGCTCCTGAAACAGGTGTGTTCTATGACAACTCCTCCGAGATTTACGAGACAAGAGAAGCCATTGATAAAAGAAAAAAAGAAGAAGCCAAGAAGAGAATGGAGGCAATGGGCAACAAAACCTACAAAAGTAAATACAAGAGCAAATACACAAAACAGGCTCAAACCACAAAGAAGAAATAGTATTTACTTTTTGAGAACTACACTATAATATCGCAACAGCAGGAATAAATAAAAATCCCTGCTGTTTTCTTTTTATAAAAAAGTATTTTTGTAAAATAAGACTTATTCTTTGGATAGGTTGATATAATTATAGTCTGCGCTTTGATAATATAATCCCGTTTCTAAATCCATTATTTTATCATACCACTGGGAGTTATAAATCTTATTCATGGCATCAATAATGGGAATATGATTGTCTTTAGATAGTTTTAAAGACAATTCTTCTATCAAACAATCTATTAAAAATCTTATTTCCTTTGTCATATCCTTGTTAATGTTGCTACCGCCTTATTAGTTCCGAAAAAATATTGTTTATTTAGTTCTCTGAATGTCACTTCTCTTACTAAAGTATCTAATGTTATTAAATTGTGTTCGTATCTTTCTAACTGAAAAACTACTCCGTCATCTGCAATAAGACCGATTACTATATCATAATTATGTTTAAATCCTGTAGATGATGATTTTCTGTTTGCAAGAATAAATAAAGCCCATTCTTTTGAAGGTCTATCAAATATTTTTACTTGCAATTGTCCGTCTGAAAGGGAATTTATATCAAAATCATATTCAAGTACAACCGGCGTTCCGATATTTGTTATTCTTACACGCCGTTTTGCCATTAGTACCGCTTGTTCTTTTATGTCGGTTAGATAAAACCCTTGACCGAAATCTTTATTCGGATTACATTTATTGAAATCTATTGTTTGAATATCTGTATTTGTTCCGTGATAAAGTTTCATGATAGATTTCCTCCGTTATTTTTGCAAATTGCAGTCAAATCTTCTACTGCATCATTGAGAGATAACAAATGCTCCACTTGGTAAAATTCATCCAAAAAGTTCATTCCGCCGTATTTAAATAAATAGTTGAAAGCATCTTTCGCAGATAATTTGTATCTATCCGCAAAATGATTTACACAATAAACAAAATATGTTGTCTTATATTCGTTTAAGGAGTTCATTTTCTTAAATTTTATTACAATGCAAAAATATAATAAAATTCTGATATGGCAAAATTTACGTAAATATTAAACTTGTAAAGACAATGATATAAAATTTGCTTGTATTTTATTGAAATATTATTTTTGTGGCTATTTTGACTGAATTATAAAAACATTATTCGTTTAAAGCTTCAGAAATTAAACTTATTAATAGATGAATAAGTATCTTACATTTAATAAATTTTGTATTTTTGCATAATGATTCTGAAATGGTAAGAACAAACGGTTGATTAATCATTGAGAATTGGTAAAACAGCAAACACTTAAATAATACAGATAATGAAGATACCTTTTTCACCTCCTTATATAGACGATGATGTAATAAATGAAGTTACTGATTCCTTGCGCAGCGGTTGGATAACCACAGGTCCAAAAGTTAAAGCTCTGGAAGAAGAAACGGAAAGATTACTTAATGTTCAGGCATGCAGCGCTGTAAACTCATGGACAAGCGGTGCAATATTGGCGTTAAAATGGCTGGGGCTAAAACCGACTGACGAAGTTATCGTGCCAGCTTATACATATTGCGCCACGGCTATGGCAGTTATTGAGGCAGGAGGTAAACCCGTTATGGTAGATATCAAAGAAGATATGACCATTGACGAAGAACAAATCATTAAAGCCATAACGCCCAATACCAAAGCCATATTGCCTGTCGATATAGGGGGATTTCCATGTAATTATCTTAAAATCAAAGAAATTATTACATCCACTGATATTATTAAATTATTTACTCCTACTTCTGAAAACCAGAGAGTTTTAGGAAGAATTATGCTTCTTTCGGACAGTGCGCATTCCATAGGTGCTAAAATAAACAGCCAATCCGTTGCAAACTACACAGATATATCTGTTTTAAGTTTCCATGCCGTTAAGAACATAACTTCGGCCGAAGGCGGTATAATTTGTTTGAATCTTCCTGCACCGTTTGACAATAAGGAATTGAAAAAATGGTTCAAAGTCATGTCTTTGAACGGTCAGACAAAAGATGCTTTTGCAAAAACACAGCTTGCAGGCTGGCGGTACGATGTCGTGGATATGGGTTTGAAGATTAATATGCCTGATGTGAATGCGGCGATCGCTTTAGCCCAGATCCGTAAATATGATTACCTACTTAAAGAGCGTAAACGTGTATTTGACCGTTATAACTCTTGTTTGCAGCGGTTTAAGTGGGCAATTCTTCCGTTTCAAACAAACAAAAACGAAGAAGAAAGCGTCAAATCCAGTCTCCAAAATCCGATTTCAGAAATAGAAAACGCCTATCATTTGTATCCTCTCCGTATAGCGGATATATCTACAGACCAGAGAGATAGATTGATTAATATGTTGGCGGAAAAAGAAATTGCGACAAATGTTCACTACATTCCTTTACCTGAACTGACAGTGTTCAAGAAGATGGGATTTAAAATTTCGGACTATCCTATTGCAAACAAGACTTTTGAACACGAAATAACACTGCCTTTATACCCACAGCTAACTAATGAACAAATTGATTTCTTACTTGAAAATCTGATAAAATTTCACGATGAAATTGTAAATAAATAATGAAACGTGCATTTGATATAATTTTTTCATTCTTCGGGCTGTTGATATTAAGTCCTGTTTTTATAATTCTCTCGTTTGCAGTAGGATTAACAAGTAAAGGCGGAGTATTTTACAAACAAAAACGTGTAGGACGTTACAACAAGGATTTTATTCTTTACAAATTCCGTTCGATGCGTGTCGGTGCGGATAAGGGTTCACTTATAACCATCGGCGGACGTGACAGCAGAATCACAAAAGTCGGTTATTTTATCCGCAAATTCAAATTGGACGAACTGCCGCAACTGTTCAATGTGCTAATAGGCGACATGTCTTTCGTGGGCCCGCGTCCTGAAGTAAGATATTATGTTGATATGTACACCAAACAACAGATGCAGGTTTTAAATGTCCGCCCGGGAATAACCGATCCTGCTTCCATTGCTTATAGGAACGAAAACGAGTTATTGGAGCAACAAGACAATCCGAAGCAATATTATATTGATGTGATAATGCCGGACAAACTGAACATAAACTTGGAATATATCAACTCAAGAACGTTTTTAAGTGATATAAAGGTAATTTTTCAGACATTTTCAGCGCTGTAAATAATCTTTATTTTCTAGTTTCATACCGCCATTTTTGCTATAAACAGCAGAATTGTTTAATATTTTTCATCAATAGAATCAGTTTTATAAGACAATACGATTAAAAATATTCTGCACTATATATAATTATGTTTCAACAACATAAAATGCAATCTGTAAAATATTTTCAAATTTTTCATAAAAATATTTTGTCATTATAAAAAAATAATATAATTTTGCAAACGTTTTAAAAAACACGCCTCCTTAGCTCAGTTGGTTAGAGCACATGACTGTTAATCATGGGGTCCAAGGTTCAAGTCCTTGAGGGGGCGCAATTTTTTTTACCCTTTTTCATACTCCCCGATATTTATTTCCCATTTCATTCAAACAACGGCATCTTACACAATACGTGTCACTTGAATAATTTTTTACAATCAAGCAATCATTTAATTACTACGACCTAACCGTCAAAATAATTAAGCATTTTGACAAGCCCTAAGATTTGTTCTCCGCCGCATCATAATACACTTTAACAAGCCTTCCTACCTAATTCCTATCCCCTACATCTTTACGCCCTTAATCCGTCTGAAAAAGCCGTTTGATGCACGGGTAAAAGCGTTTTGAGGGGCGGGTAAACGTCCGAAATCAAAAAACTTTTTTGCCGCCTCAATGGTTTTGAATTATCAGCGGGCAGAAAATTTTTCTTTTTCGTCTCAATAATTATAAAACCATTCCACGTGAGTGGAAAGTTAACAGTCGAGGGAGTGGGAGTAGTATATATATTAAAATATACTACTTCCATCTCCTGTTAAAAAACCATGCATGCACTCATACATATATAGTTGCGTGCATGCATGGTTCTGTTCAGTAGCAGAAAAGCACGCTAAAAAGTTCAAAATCACTGATATAAGTTTTTGACGGTTTTTTCGGACTTTTGAGGCGAAGTCAAAATCGTTTCAACGCTGAAAAGGTTTTATCCACATTGAGAGTTCGTAATTTTTTGATGCTTCGGTGCGGATTTTTAAGCCGTAAAAATTTATTAAAACGACGTTAAAATTTCCTGAAACGCCGTAAAATTTTCTTAAAACGGCGTGTTTTTTTTGTTCTTGAGTGTCAGGTGTTTGCCTTGATGTTCGGCTGGTGTTTGGTTGGGTGGTTCTGTTTTGGGTTGCTGTGCGTTCAAAAAACAAAGAAAACGGGGAAGTGTTTGCTTCCCCGTTCGTGGTTATATATCAGAGTTTCAAAAAACTGCAATTACTCTTTGATAAGTTTTTCAGTTCTTGTAACTCCGTCAGATATTACTCTGATGTAGTATACGCCTGCAGCCAAACCTGAAGTCTCTATTCTCATTTCCGTCTGACCCTTTGCAAGTGTCTTCGTACTGATTATCTGACCGTTAGTATTAGTCATAATAACCTGTGCGTCTGCATTCAAGCCTTCAACTCTCAAGGTTGCATCGCTTGTCGTAGGGTTAGGATATGTGCTTATCAACATCATGTTTGCTATCTCTGCCAAGCCCGATGTTGCCAACGTCTTGAACGTCTTGATGTCACCCATCAAATGTCCGTCAGCAGTGTTTACAAAGCCT
>JAGBOF010000017.1 GCA_017633985.1 Bacteroidales bacterium | reverse complement strand
CTCTGCAATTCGTTGAAATAAATTTCGGATTTATTTATGTAACAGTATAACAAAATCCTGCCTTTTCTCAAATAAAAACTGCCAAAACACATCTCTTTTTTGCCACTTGCGGAAAGAGTTCAGAAAAAAGGGGGTATTTTTACCGAAAAGACCCGGTATTTTTACTAAAAAAAGGGGGTATTTTGCCACTCTTTCCGCAAGTGGCAAAAACAACACCACTTTTGGCAGAAATCAGGTGATAAATGGCAGGATTAATCTATACTAATGGCAACGGTTAAAAGTAATATTGCTATATGTTTTTGTAAATTTATTATTGTTTTTGGACTTAAAAAGCAAATAACTTGGACTTTTTTGCCAATTACACTTCATTAAACGGTTGTAATTTTGCAAAGTAAAAAATTTAATTATCAAACAAAATAAACAAATAAAGAAAATGAAGAAATTAGTTGTATGTCTGATGTTTTTCTGTGTTGCATTTACGGCTTGTAATTGTGATAAAAAAGAAAAATGTACGGACAATAAAGCAGAACAAACAGAAAATAAAACAACGATGAATTACACAGAGCAAGAAAAAACGGAAATAATGAAAGCCGTTGAACTTTACGCAGAAGCAGGACGTAAAGGCAGTAAAGAATTAGGCGAAAAAGCCTTCACAAAAGAAGCAACAATGTCTTGGGTTGAAGATAACAAAATCGTAACCGTACCTATCAACGCATTGTTTGAAGTTTTGGGTCAAACGGGAGAAGAAGAAGTTTCTTACGAATTACAGGAATTGAATGTTGCAGGCGATATTGCTTTTGTCAGAATTGAATCTCATTTCAGTAAGTTGTCTGATTTTGACGATATGTTTACACTTGCAAAAGGTGAAAACGGAGAATGGAAAATTGTAAGCAAGATTTATCACGACAAAAACAAAAAGTAAAATGAGAAGTTCAATAGAAGATTACAACGCAGTGGTAAAGGCTGCGGAGAAATTTACACGCAGCGTTGCGGAAGGCAACAGCAAATATGCAAAAGAGTTATTTACAGAGGATGCTTGCCTTTTCGGATTTTTGAACGGCGAATTGGAACGCGGCAGTATTGAACAATTTTACAAGAATGTTGATACTGTCGGAGCGGGAAAGGAATTTAAAACCCGTATTGACGTATTGGAATTGGAAGAAACGCTTGCCGTTGTCCGTGTTTTGGAAGAAGGTTGGGGCGGAACGATAGATTTTACAGACGTTTTGCTGCTTTTGAAAATTAACGGCGAATGGAAATGCGTTGCAAAGGCATATAACCAAAATTCTAACACAATTAAATAGTCCGAATTTAAAAGTCTGTGAATTTTTATGTAAATTTGCAGACTTTTTTATTGATAACATTATGGCAAAAGTAATAAAGTTTCCTACGGCATTAGTTTCGGGTGATTACTCTTCAAGTTCTCTTGTCTTGGATGGCGGTTCTGTCATAGACCAGTGCATAGTTACGGCAGGCGAAAGAGGAACTTTCTTTTTACAACAGCACCTGCTTTATGTAGTGTTAGGCGGCAGGGTAACCTTATCTTGTTGCGGCAATCAAACGTTTGTTGTAAATAAAAACGAGATGATACTTTTAAAGAAATCGCAATCCGTTTCCTATATAAAAGAAGGTAACAATGAAACAGGATTATTTGAAAGTATGCTTTTTGCATTGCAGGATAATTTGATAAAAGACTTTCTTACATCGCAGAATGTACAAATTCCGCCGATGAAAGAGGAATATACTGCCAAGGTAAGCCAAATGAGTGATACTTTGATTGCTTATTGCAAATCCCTTTCGCCGTATTTTGACAATCCTTCGCAGATTAACGAAGGTCTTTTGCGGTTAAAGGTTATGGAATTGTTATATAATGTTATGGATTGCAGTAAAAATATTTTCCGTCAGATACTTCAGTTACGTAATCCCGTAAAAACGGACATTCATCGCATAGTTGAGCAAAATTACACTTCACCTGTATCTTTGGAAGACTTGGCTTATTTGTCGGGAAGGAGTCTTTCGTCATTCAAAAGGGACTTTCAACAGATTTATAACACAACTCCTGCCAAGTATATAAGGGAAAAACGGTTGCAAAAAGCCAAAGAACTCTTGCAAAGTACTGCAATGCCCGTTTCAGAGGTGGCTTACTCTTTGGGATTTGAGAATCCGACACATTTTACCCACGTTTTCAAAGATTACTTCGGCACTGCACCGTCAAAGATTGCTGAGGTATAAACGCAGAATGAAAAATAAATAATTTTATTATCATATCTTATAAACTTAAAGTCCCACTTTATTTCACTGAAGTGGGACTTTATTCTACTAAAAAGCGACTTTAATTTTTCTTTATTATATCTGTATAAAATTTAATTACTCTTTGAACCAACATTGCGGGTCTTTGGCGTAGAAATTGTGCGTCATACCGTATGCAACTGACGGACAACCACGACAAAACCGCAATAATTCGCAGTCGTTACACGCTTCAAATTTGTCATATTGTCTGTAAAAATCCATCTTTTCGCTGTTCCATATATTATATAATGAATCCTTGAAAATGTTTCCTACAACTGATTCACATCTTCGGCAAGCCATCACATCACCGTTAGGAGTTATTGTAATATGGTTCGCTCCGCAATTACAGCCGTCATATATTGTGTCCGTATCAAGTGAAGTGTCTATCTTAAAGTACCCTTTCTCGTAAAGAAACGGCGTAAACAGGTGGTCTTTCAGATTGAAAGAAGTTTGGCAATCCTTATATTGTTCAAATTTTTGCCATAATGTTTCCAATAAATTGCGGTATTCTGTCGGCGAAATATGAACATCTTTTTCCAAAGAGGTAGGGCAATATCTTGCGAAGGCAAATACTTCCACTTTTTTCTCAACAACCAAATCCACAATGGCAGGTATTTCCTTTATATTCGTACCTGAAACCGTTGTCATCACTGCTACTGGCAATGAAGCCTGATGCATTACATCTATTTTCTCAATTGTAGTTTGAAAAGAGCCTTTTTTACGGATGGAGTCGTGAGTTTGCTCCAATCCGTCTATGCTTAACTGATATTTTCTGCAACCTAATTCACGCATCTTTTGACAATTTTCCTTTGTCAAATGAAAAGGATTACCCATAATGGTAAAAGGCACTTCGTTTTTGTGAAAAAGGTTCAGTAAATCCCAGAAATGCGGATGTAAAATGGGGTCGCCTCCCGTTAAATATACATAAGGAAGGCGTCCCATTTGACTGCACATATCCGATATTTCGTCCCAAGTGTGTAAGATGTCATTCCACGACATCGATTTCAAAACAATGTCATTGTTTTCCGAGAAAATATAACAATGTTCGCACCTTTGGTCGCATTCATCGGTGATATGCCATTGAAAAGCAAAGTATTCCATTTACTTGGCTCCGCATGCACTGCCGCAAGCAGTAGGTTTTGGGTCTTTTGTTCCGCATGCACTGCCACAAGCTGTTGGTTTAGGATCTTTAGTACCGCATGCACTGCCGCAAGCACCTGCAGGAGTACCGTTACCACCGTTGTTGCAAAGATAATCCTGTGCAACGCTCTTCAAAACCGAAGAATTCATGTTTGCTCTTTTCATCTGTTTAAAATTTTTTAGTGTTTAATAATAAATTTTAATGTTTTTACGTTTGCAAAGATATAACAAAATATTTTAATACACAATAAGTTACAAATAAAATTTCAGGTTATAAATTTATTACTGCAACTAAAAATAAGGAAATTACAATGCTGAAAAAAGAGAAGAAAAATGCGTTTATTGAAATCTGTCCTGTAAGAAATGTTATCGCAAGATTCGGTAACAAGTGGGCAATTTTGGTTCTTTTGGTAATTAATGAAAATAAAAACATCAGATTTTCAGAGTTGGAAAAGGCGATTCCCGATATTTCCAAGAATATTCTGTCCTCTACTTTGAAGACTTTGTACGCCGATGACTTAATTCACCGCAAGGTATTCAATGTTATGCCGCTTAAAGTGGAATATTCTTTGACCCAAAGGGGAGAAAGTCTGATGCCGATAATATTTCAACTTAACGATTGGGCAATGAAAAATATGCCCGACATACTTGAGCACCGCAAAACTATGCAAGGTTAAAACAAAATATTACTTGACAGAAACAACACCCCACCGCTGAAAATTAATCACGCAGATTAAAAAATTTTTATCGCTGATCAGTAAATTTTTATCGCTGATTATTTCACTGATCTGCGATAAAAATTTTGACGCTTGCTCACAGCCTGCAACAAAATACCAAGAAAAGAGTATTGCGGGGCATTTTGTTTCGGTGTAATTTTGCATCTGTAAAATCTTATTACGATGCAAATAATTAAAGACGACATACAACGCACGATTATCCTAAAATCCAAAGATATTTTCTTAACCAACGGATTTCAAAAGGCAAGTATGCGGGATATTTCCGCAAGCAGCGGCGTTTCGTTGGGGAATATCTACAATTATTTCGCATCCAAAGACGAGGTTTTCTTATCTGTTGTCTGTCCTGCGATGATTGCCTTGTACAAGATGCTGGATAAACATCACGGAAAGCAAGGTGTTGAAATTATTGCATTGAAAGACAAAAATTATTTCTCCGTCGTGCTTGATGAATACTTTACTTTAATAAAAGAAAACAAGGATTTATTGCGGTTGCTTCTGATTTTATCTGACGGAAGCCGCCTTAAAAATTTTAAAAACAACTATGTGATACGTTCCAATTCGCTTGTGAGTACTTGGTTCAGCGATATGAAAGCGAAATATCCGCATATTAAAACGGACTTTTCGGATTCTTTTCTTTCGCTTCATACATTTTGGATGTTCGAAATGATTGAACAGATAATTAAAAACAGTTATTCGGAAAAGGAAACGGTGAAAACGCTTTCCGATTACATAACATTTGAAATTCAAGGGTGGAAACAACTCACGGGGATATGAAAACACACGGCGTAATTGGTATATTAAAACACAAATGCTCATTTTCAAAACAAGAGGTTGGCAAAATGTCAGCCTCTTGTTGTTTTATGAACAATTCTTGGGTTTGTTCGTTATTGACAGGCGGGAAAACGAACCACGCAAACGGGAAATAAATAACATATAAATACAATTTAAAATCATGAGTACAACAAACAAAATTAAAAACAAGAAAAACAAAAAAGGTATTGCCCGATTGCTTGAGATAGCAGGGCAAAAGAAATCATTGCTTATTCTTTCGGGTACTTTGGCTTCGGTATCTGCGGCGGCAATGTTAGTTCCTTATCTTTCGGTTTATAAGATTCTGGAAGAGTTATTGCAAAACGCCGCCGACATTACGCATATCAATGCAGTGTTGATGAAATCGTGGGCGTGGATTGCCCTTATCGGTTTGGCGGTAGGCTTAGTTACTTTGTACGCTTCGCTTATGGCTTCGCACGTTGCGGCCTTTAATATCCTTTATGGTCTGAGAATAAAAATCAGTGAACATATTGCAAAACTTCCATTAGGATTTATAACATCTTCTTCCACTGGTGCGATAAAGAAAACGATGGAACAAAACGTTGAAAAGGTAGAAACATTCGTTGCCCACACAATCCCCGATTTTGTAGGGGTGATTGCATCGCTTGTATTGATGTTTGCAGTTTTCTTTTCATTAAACGTATGGCTTGCTTTGGTATGTTTGGTCGTTATCGGCGTAAGTCTGTATCTGCAGTTCTCCATCTTTTTCGGTAAAGAGGCTGAAAAAATCGTTAAAACCTATTATGACACACAGGAATCATTGTCTGCCTCGGCTGTGGAGTATGTCCGCGGAATGCCGGTAGTGAAAATCTTTTCACAAAGCGTAAATTCTTTCAAGGACTTCACCAAACAAATCAAAAATTACAAGACAACGGCACTTAAGATATGTGATTTGTACGAGAAACCGATGATGCGGTTTGTTGTGGGACTGAATTCCGTTGTTACATTCATACTTCCTTTCGGTATATTGCTGTTTAACCATTCTGTATCCGCTGTTTCTTTCGCTGTGGTGTGGTTATTCTTTATTATAATGTCTCCGGGGTTGGCTTCACCTGTGTTTAAACTGATGTATTTAGGCTCTTCCACCAAAGAGATAGACGAAGGGGTGCAACGTATCGACAAAATCCTAAACATTAAAACCAATCCCGAACCGTCCAATCCTCAAATTCCAAACTCTTATGACATAAAATTCCAAGATGTCTGCTTTTCCTACGACCCTGATGCGGACAAAGAAAACTACACACTGCAAAACATAAATTTTACTGCCGAAAAAGGAAAAATAACAGCCCTTGTCGGAGCGTCGGGAAGCGGAAAATCCACGTTGGCAAGCCTTATTCCGAGATTTTATGACGTAAATACCGGAGCGATACTGATTGGCGGAGTTAATATAAAGGATATTGCCAATGCAGAGCTTATGAATATGGTTTCCTTTGTCTTCCAAGATACTTTTTTGTTCTTTGATACGATTGCCGAAAACATTTCCGCAGGTCAGAGCACGGCAAATATCGAACGCATTATCGCATCTGCAAAAAAGGCGCAGTGTCATGATTTCATTATGTCCTTACCTGACGGTTACCAAACCCGAATCGGTGACAAGGGCATCAATCTTTCAGGCGGTGAGAGGCAGAGAATTTGTCTTGCAAGGGCTGTTATGAAAAATGCACCCATACTTGTTTTGGACGAAGCGACTGCTTTTGCCGATACGGAGAACGAACAGTTGATTCAAAAGGCGATAAACAATCTTGTCAAGGACAAAACTGTTATTATGATAGCACATCGTTTATCCACGATTAAGAATGCCGACAAAATCATCGTACTTAACAAAGGCATGATTGCACAAACGGGTACCCACTCTTCGCTTTTGCAAACCGAGGGCATATATAATAATATATAATAATATGTATAAGGCGTTCACTCAATCCCGTCAGTGGCAAATAAAAAATTAAACATATATTAAAAAACAATAAACACAGATGAATGCAATAAAAAACATAACCGTAGGGGATTATTCCAAGATAAGAAAACCCGTATTGGCGACAATGACGGCCAATCTTATAAATATATTCCCCTTTGCCTTGAGTATAGAGGCAATAAACGTGATTTTCCGTTATTTTGCAGGCCAAACACACTCATTAGACACAAAAAGGCTGTGGATAATTACCGCCGCAATGCTTTTATATATGACAGTGATGGCGTATTTTGAGAAACTGTCTTACCGAGCCAACTTCAGGGGAGCGTATAGTGTCTCATCGGAGGGCAGAATCAAGTTAGCGGAACACTTACGGCGTTTACCGCTTGGTTTCTTAAGCAAGTACGACCCCGCAGACTTGTCCTCAATGTTGATAACCGACTTTGCAATGGCGGAAACAGGCATCTCACATCATTTACCGCAGTTGATGGGAGCGGTAGTTATGCCTTTGTTGGCGTTTTTGGGCTTGGTATGGATAGATTGGCGCATGTCGGTTGCAATGTTTGCCGCCCTGCCGATAGCAATACTTGTAATATTGTGTGCAACCAAGGTTCAAAACAAATTAAACGCCGCACAAATTCAAGCAAAAACCGCTGCAGCGGCACGAACCGAAGAATATTTGCAAGGACTCCGCATCATAAAGGCGTATAATATGGAAGGAGAAAAATTCAGTAGGCTCAAGGATTCATTCTTACGCTTAAAAAAAGCATCGATAAGGCTTGAAGCTTTGTCCGGTCCTTTTGTCTTGCTGTCAATAGCGATTGTCCGTGCAGGTTTAACGTTTATGGTTTTAACGGGTGTGTATCTGATTTTAAGCGGAAGTCTCAATGTTTTAACTTTTGTGATGTTCCTTGTAATAGGTTCGCGTGTGTTTGATCCGCTAACCAACGCCCTTACAAATTTTGCAGAATTCCGTTACTTTTCTGTGGCAGGCGGACGGATTCTGTCGCTTATGCAGGAAAAAGAACAAGACGGCGCAGCAGAATTACCGCAGGAAGATTCATTAAACAGCGAAGAGAAACCAAGAAATCCGCACCGCAATTTGATAGAATTCAAAGACGTGTCATTTTCTTATAATGATAAAGAAGTATTGCACGGCATTAATCTGCAATTCCGCCGTAATACTTTAACGGCATTAGTCGGCAAATCGGGCAGCGGCAAAAGTACGGTGATGAAACTAATTGCCAGATTTTACGATTGCAACAAGGGGGAGATATTATATAACGGCACGAATCTGAAGACGCTTAACCCCGAGGCGTTGATGCGTAATATTTCGATGGTATTCCAAGACGTGTATTTGTTTAAGGACACCGTGAGAAACAATATACTTTTCGCAAAACCAAATGCAAGTGAGGATGAAATGATTGAAGTCTGCAAAAAAGCGCAATGCCACAATTTTATTATGAAATTGCCTAATGGTTACGACACAATGGTGGGTGAAGGCGGTCAAACGCTCTCGGGAGGCGAGAAACAGCGTATTTCCATTGCACGGGCTATGCTTAAAGAATCTGAGATAGTGCTTTTGGACGAGGCAACGGCATCGCTGGATGCGGAAAACGAGTTCTGGGTTCAGAAAGCAATAAACAATTTGATTAAAAACAAGACTGTAATTGTTATTGCCCACAGACTGAACACTATTGTAACGGCGGACAATATTGCAGTGCTGGATAACGGCTATATAACCGAACAAGGAACGCACGGGGAGTTGATTAACAACAATAAACTCTACAAAAAACTGTGGGATTTGCAGATGTCGGAGACCTCAACGGATGAATAAAAACATCAACTTGTCACCGCACAAAATTTTTATCGCAGATTAATAAATTTTTGTCGCAGATCAGTAAATTTTCGTCGCTGATTATTTCACTGATCTGCGATGAAAATTTTGCTGCATGACGTGCTGTTATTTTTAGTCAATATTTTATTACTATCTTGCTACTCATTGAACCAACCATATACTATTTCGGTGGCTTGGGATATGACTTGGGCATTGGTTGTTGCGGATTCTTTGCTGTCTTTTATAAATACGGTAAGATAAAGCCATTCGCCGTTTTTAGTTTGTATGATTGCAGCATCATTATCTGCGATAATATTTCCGTTAATTGCAGGAATAGAACCTGTTTTGTGCATTATAACAACATCTTTCGGCAATCCTGCTTTTATTTTATCCTCTCCTGTTCGGCAAAGTTTCATATTGTCAAGAAGAATTGCCCGATAAAATTCATCAAGCAGCGGTTCAACAGTGATTTTCTTTAATAATTTATTGACTGATTGCGGATTTGCCCAATTGTTATAAGATTTGTCTATATCTTTGTGCATAGTCGCTTCGGTTTCCTGCAAATTAAAATCCGTGATACCCAAACTGCAGATATAATTATCCACATTCGCTATTCCGCCGCAATAATCTATCAAAATATCACAAGTATTGTTATCGCTGAGTGCAAGAGTGTAATAAATCAAATCAAAATACGACATCTTGAAATGCTTATCGATTTTATCCTTAAGCAAAGGCGAATAGGTGTCTTCTTGTAATTGCTTGCGTTTTATAAGAATTGAATCTTTTTCGGTGAGATTTTCTTCCTGCATCTTGTGAAGTGCAGTCAAACAAACGTGAAGTTTAAACACCGACATCAAAGGAAATTTCACCGTGTCTTTATATTCAAAAGTCTTTCCGCCTTGCCACGCTGATATACCGAGCGTTAAATTCTTTGTCTTTGCAAGTGAATCAATACTTTCGTATAATGACTGCGGTTTTATCGGATTTGCAATTAACGTTATGCAAACCGACAAAACCGTTATTACAAAATACCGCAATAATTTCATATTTTTCAATCTTTTAATCATCACTGCACAAGGCGGTGATTACTCATCTATCTTTCCGTTCCAGCCGTCTGATGCCGATGTATGCTCGTGTAAAACCGTCCATTTGCCATTTATTTTCTCCAAATAGTCAGTTTGACGCATCATAAAAGAATTTTGGTTTCCGTCCTTGTTTACCGTATCCCATTTCTGCACAGAGCAAACCAATGCCGCATTTCCGTTTATCCTTGTACGCATATCAAGGATTTCAACCTTACAACTGCTTAAATTTCCGAAGGCTTCGTTGAAAACTTTCTTCGCTTTGTCCTTACCGATACACGCATAAGGAGCGGTATCAAACCAAATAGTTTCTTCATTCCAATTTTTGGTGGATTCTTCTCCCGAAAAAGAAGAGGCAATACTGCGGATAATTCCTTCAATTATTTGTTTATCGTCCATTTTGTTATGTTTTAAATCATTAACACCATATAATTTTACCCTGCAAAGATACTACAATTTATTAACCTGCAAAATTGCGGGCTGAAAATATTGTTCCGACACGCCAATTTATGATTCTGTAGAATCAAAACAACATGTCATTTCAACAAAACGCCGTCTCATAAAATTTTTATCGCAGATTAATAAATTTTTATCGCAGATTAGTAAAATAATCTGCGATAAAAATTTTGTGAAGTTGGGCTTCGTTGTAATAAAGTGGAACTCTATTTTTGTGAGGTGCAAATATATTGCAGTTAATTATGATTTAGTCGTAGTTTTTGTGGGCTTGGTCTATAAAAGCAAGGACTTCGTCAGCCACTCTTTCGGGAACGTCAATTTCCATTAAGTGTTTCTCGCCATTAAGCATAACAAAATGACAACCTTTCACCACTTGCCAGATGTACATATTGCTGTCGTAGTGGTCTTGAAAGAAAGGGTCATCGCTACCGAACAAAAAACCGACTGGAATATCGCAATTCTTTAAGTCTTGTTCGCATTCGTCCAAAGAGTTCCACAATTTTTCGGGACAACCTGCGTATTCCTTTATTGCCCATGCCTCCGCCATATCTTCTTTATGCAAAGCGTTCATTTCTTCCATCTTTTTAGGCAAGCCTTTCTCAACATTGCGGATTGCGGCAGCCATCATATCTTTTGGATTCTTCAAAAGGTCAAACCATTTGTCACTTACCTGCTTTTTAAGATGCGGAGCAAGGAAGAAACTTGCGAAATCAATCAGCATTTCTCTGTGATTGCGGAAAAGATACCACCCCGGAATAGTCCCGTGACACTTTCCGACATAATGAAATCTCTTTATGCCGAGTTTAGTTGCGAAATCATAAATATCTTTACCCCATTGATTGCCCCAATGTACCCTGCCAAGGGAGTCTTTTTGGTCTGTAATACCCGTAAATCTCATTACAACGCCATAAACGTGGTATCTCTGAGCCAATTTCTCCAAAACAGGAGTGAAAGTATAGAAAAAGAACGCACCGCTTATCAAAACCTCTTCGTTTTCTTCCCCTAACTCCAAATAAGTCAATTCAACGCCGTTGTCTAATACGACACTTTTTGCTTCACCTTTGATTTTGTAATCTTCCATTGTTATTTTGTTTTTTAATTGTTAGTATTCAAATTTTTCAATTGCAAAATTACTGCCGTTTTCTCAGGTATAAGGTTTCTTTTTCTTTGT
>JAGBOF010000016.1 GCA_017633985.1 Bacteroidales bacterium | reverse complement strand
CTCACTAAGAAGCGTTCTTTGGAAATGTGTATAACGAGACAGAATATGTAATTCAGCTCGTTTCTAAATCGTTACCTAATTACCATTTGAGTTAAGGTAACAAAGTGATTTCTAAAGAGTTATAAATTTCTCCGTAACAACAATAGGTTATGGAGCATTCCGTAATTGTACAGGATTGACAATTATAGAGATACCTAGCAGCGTAACATCTATTGCTAAATTAACATTTGGGGATTGTAAAGGGTTGACAAGTGTTGAGATGCCAAACAGTGTAACATCCATTGGAGAGGAAGCATTCGCAGGATGTACAGGCTTGACAAGTATTGTGATACCTAACAGTGTAACATCTATTGAAGGTGGCGCATTCTATGGTTGTACAGGATTGACAAGTATCGAGATGCCAAACAGTATAACAACTATTGATGCTGCAGCATTCCGTAATTGTACAGGATTGACAAGCATTGAGCTACCAAACAGTGTAACATACATCGGAATGCGTGCATTCGCAGGATGTACAGGCTTGGCAAGCATTGAGATACCAAACAGTGTAACATCCATTGTAGAGGAAGCATTCGCAGGTTGTACAGGGTTAACAAGTGTTGAGATACCAAACAGTGTAACATCTATTGATAATTGGGCATTCGAAGGTTGTACAGGACTGACAAGTATAGATATACCAAACAGTGTGACGTCTATTGGTAGATATGCATTCAGTTATTGTACAGGATTGACAAGCGTGACGATAGGCAACAGCGTGACAGATATCAGAAGTTATGCATTCTGGAATTGTACAGGATTAGATACAATAATAAGCAAAGCACTAGATCCACCTACTACTTTAGTCTATGCTTTCGATGGAATACCAAAAGACATTACTGTGATAGTTCCTTGCGGAAGTCTGAACAGTTACAAAACCGCTTATGGGTGGAGAGATTTTACTAATATCCAAACAAAAACTTACGATACTTCTGTAACGATGTCTTTATGCTACGGCGAAGTGTTTAACGACCGCACGGCAATGCAAAGCGGTATCTTCGTGGACACATTACAAAGCACTGACGGCTGCGACAGCATCGTTACAATAAACTTGACTGTCTATCCTGTATGCGATACAACCATCTACGTAAACACAATCGTGGACGAAAAGGGCGAAGATTATTACGACACAATAGTAAACAACCTTCAAACAATCAACGGTTGCGACTCTGTTGTAACGACCATCACTTTCTACGACTATGACAACAGCATTGATACAATATATAATAATATCACGGCAACCATTTGCCAAGGCGAGGCATATTTGTTTGATGATAATGAATTGTATGGGGCAGGCATCTATACCAAGACGGTAAACGTCAATAAATACCGCGACAGCATAATCACCTTAACGCTTACCGTGAACCCAACGTATGATACCACAATAACCGCAACGATTTGCAAAGGACAGACATATAATAACAACGGATTTAACACGAATGAAGCGGGAATGCATACGCTTTATTTAACAACAATCAACGGTTGCGATAGCATTGTTACGTTGGATTTGACAGTTACTGCGGGCTTTGACACGACGATAACTATGGAAATCTGTTCGGATAATGTGATTGAGGGAACGTTTATCCAGGAACTTAAAACTGATGCAGGTTGTGACAGTATTATCAGAATAGTTATGTCAGCAAGAACCCCAATAATTGACACCGTAACACTACACGACACTATCGAAACAACACTTTACGACACAATAACGTTACATGACACAATCGAAACAACACTTTACGATACCGTAACGTTACATGACACAATCACCGTAACACAAACTGTTCACGACACAGTAAATACAGTCGATACAGTAACGGTTACCGAATACGACACTATCACATTAACCGACACTATAACCTTAACGCAGACAGATACTGTCACATTAACCGACACTATAACCTTAACATTGTATGATACTGTCAACACAACTGATACAATCGTTTTAACACAGACCGATACCGTCACTTTAACCGATACAATCACCTTAACGCTGTACGATACTATCAATACAACTGATACAATTATCTTAACACTAACAGATACCATCACCTTAACGGATACATTGTATCTTCACGATACGATAACGCCGTGCGGGGTGACGAGGACATATATCTATGCGGAAATAAATGCAGGAGAAACTTATATGGGTTATGGATTTACTGAATCAGATGCGGGAGAATATACATTAAATCTACAAACCGAGGACGGATGCGACAGTATTGTTACACTAATACTGCAAGTTACGGCGGGCATTGAGGATATACCGCAAGAGAAGATAATAAGCATTTATCCAAACCCTGCAAAAGATAAAGTAACTATTCATGCCGACGGCGATATAAAGATAATTGACAACAAAGGGCAGGTTGTTAGAGAAATCAAAAACATTAAAGGCGTTAAAGACATCAATGTTAGCAACTTTGAAGCGGGAGTTTATTACATCAAAGTGGGTAAATTCACGCAGCCATTGATAATAGAATAATATGAAGTTACAAACTACGGAAATAAGACGCCGTCTTAATAAAATAATCTGCGAGAAGAAAAAATTATCTTCGCAGATTATTTTATTAATCACGCAGATTATTTTTTTATATCGCTGATTAATTTCGCGGGACGGCGTTATTATTTTTATATACATCTTTTCTGTATATGTTTTTCTTGTCAGTTCAAAAAAGTTTCGTACTTTTGCAATTGGTAAAAACAAAAAGTAATATGAATACTTTAGAATTGAAATATTCAATATTTGATACTGTCAATAATATCAATGATTATAATCAGTTGCAGGGAATATTGGAAAGTGTCAGACACATATTAATTAATGCGTCCGAGCAAAAAAGTAAGACCGATCAAGTATTGAATTTAAAGAATATTGAAAACGGTTCCGATCCATTAGCGGAAAGTATGCGTATGGGGTATAGTATTCCTGACAATACGGACTATGACGATATCAAGTGGGAATATATGCAGGAGAAATACGGATTATGAAGATATTTTTAGATACAAATATTGTTATTGATTATCTTACTGAACGACAACCATGGTATGTCTATTCCTTGGCAGTGATAAAGAAAATCAGAGAGCATAATAATATTCTGTGTTGCTCCTCTCTTACTTACTCAACGGCAGAATATATTTTGACAAAGTTGAAATTTCCGTTTGAGATAAGAAGAAAGAAACTGAATATTTGGAATCAATTATGTCAAACTACCGATGTAGATTCCTCTATCGTTAAACAATCTCTTGAATCTTCGTTTAACGATTTGGAGGATGCAATTCAATATTTTTCTGCATTGAATTTCGGTGCCGACACAATAATTACGCGGAATAAGAAAGACTTTGAATTATCTGATATTACAGTCTTAACTCCTGAAGAATTCTTAAAGTAAAATATATTCTCAATTAAAAAAGAAACGACAAACAAAGTTATTAACTTGCTTGTCGTTTTTATTTTACAAATCTTGTCAGTTCAAAAAAGTTTCGTACTTTTGCAATTGGTAAAAACTTTTAAATTAGAAATAAAATGTAAAGTAAATATAGACATATTAGAAATACAGCGTTAGCTTTAGTTCGGTTGTTTCCCTATATAAATTTGCTACATATTACAAGAAACATTACCAATGAACAATGAAGTTCTAATGCTCACTATATCGTGAGCTTTATTGTTAGGTAATGAAGGTTGTAGCAAGCCTAGGGAAACACAACAGAAAGTTTCACGATAATTTTTTATGCAATATGTCAAAACGTAGACAAAAAGTTGATAACAAATAAAACAAAGATTAACATGAAAGAATTAACAAGAATTTTATTGGTTATAATCCTTTTAAATATCGGATTAATAACGAAAGGACAAGTTGTAAAAGATTATAAAATAATTGTTATTTTAGTATCTTTTAATGATTTAGAGTTTACAACATCCAGAGAAGAAGTAGAAGATTTATTTAATCAGTCGGGGTATTCTTTAAACGGACATTCCGGTTCAGTTAATGACTACTTTAAAGCCTCATCTTCTAATAAACTTAACATTCAGGCGACAGTTGTAGGTCCGTATGAGTTAGGTTATACAAAAAAATATTATAACTCAGATGCTGCCTTTTTAGAACGTCCTTTAATAAATCATGCAGTTAAGGCAGCTGATAAAGATGTAGATTATTCAGCTTTTGATAATGACGGAGACGGTTATGTTGATTGTGTATATGTATTATATGCAGGATATTCTCAAGACTTATCAGGAGACACTGAAGATATGTGGCCACAGACTTCAAAGTTACAATGGTATAGGTCAGGTCCTATAGATTTGGATGGAGTTCGCATAAATCAATACTCATGTTCTTCAGAATTAATGGGCAATAGTATCAAAATTGGAACTATCTGCCATGAGATTTCCCATGTATTAGGATTACCTGACACCTATGATACAGACTACCAATATAGTGGTGGACAGGCTTTTCATCCTGGTTCATGGGATGTAATGGCAAGTGGACTGTATAATAACAACGGAGCAAATCCCCCGTTATGGAATGCTTTAGAAAGAAGTTTGTTAGGATATGTTGATATAGAGGAAGGTTCTATTGATAATGATTATACTCTTGGTGAACTAGGTCAAACAGGAAAAGCAATCCGTTTAAATTACAACAATGATTCAAATGAATATTTCATATTAGAAAATAGACAGCAGGAAAATTTTGACAGTTATCTGCCAGGACATGGACTTATTATATACAGAGTGGATGACAATAAAATCAAAGATTGGCAAGAGGACAGCAAGAATATGCTGAATGCAAATCCATCTGATTTAGGCTTTGAACTTATACCCGCAAATAATAATACATCGCATTATGATAGCGGACAAGCATTCCCTGGAACAAAAAATAAAAGAGAATTTACCGATGATACTACTCCTTCATCAAAATCAAAGAGCGGTAATAACTTAAACAAACCCTTATACAGAATAAAAGAAAATAATTCTACAGGAAATATAATGTTTCATATAGGAGACACAACAAATTTTGTTGATATAGATACTTTTAGTATATCCATAGCATCAAAGGACAGTTTAAAATTATATGCTTCGTTTAAATCTTTCGGAGATTCTATAATTGAAACAGGATTTGTTTATTCTGAAACAAATGATAGTCCAGATATTTTATCTAATAAGATTGTATTAACATCATCCGATAATACTATTATAGGATATATAAAAAATGATAAACAATATTATATTAGACCGTATGTAAAAACAAAAAATAAAATATCAT
Source organism: Bacteroidales bacterium (assembly GCA_017633985.1). Lineage (GTDB taxonomy): Bacteria > Bacteroidota > Bacteroidia > Bacteroidales > P3 > Scybalousia_A. The sequence goes on along the minus strand of JAGBOF010000016.1, from coordinate 94,560 downwards.
ACGGAGAAATGAGGGCGTCATTACGGTTAAAGAAAACTGTAAATTATTCCGCTTCTGCAACAACGGCTGAATTTATTGTAAATTGGTACAATCATGATAATATTTCGTCAAAAAATATACAATATTCTCAAGACGGTAATGTATGGAGTATAGCACAAGATTTAGATTCTATTTATAAGGCACAATTCTTAAAACCTGACACTATATTTTACTATAGACCATTTATCGTTTCAAATCAGGGTGACACTCTTTTTGATGTTATAGACTCTATCTGGATATTACCGTTAAAACAATCAGCAGAATCTAAAAATATTAAGCAAACTACCGCAACCATTACAGCATACTTTAATAACGAAGAAGGAGTTATTGTTAACGGTATTATATGTAATAATGAAGTTTGGATAACAGGAGTGGCTGATACCCTAACAGCCAATATAGTAAATTTGTATCCCAATACATCTTATACATATTATCCATTTTGTGTATTATGGAATGGTGACACCATTAAAGGTTCACAGCAAAGTTTGGCGACATTACCTGTGAATAATATTATAAAATCATCCGCTACAACAACACCAACTACTTCCCATATTACAACATATTTCGGTTATCAAATAGTTGATGTATATTGGAGGACAGATACAGTTTACAAAGGAAATGACAGTGGGGTTTACTGCGGCATCATTTTCAATGACAGTACTATAGCAATAGATCATAGTGATACCCTAACAGTAGATATTACCCAATTAAGACCTAACACCACATATTCTTATTATCCATTCCTATTAATCAATAATAAGGACAGCATTATAGGAAACATACAAACTTTTAATACAAAAACTCTTGAACAATTTGCTAATTGTACCACAACTCAAACTACTGCAAATATTACAGCGTATTTTCATACTGATAGTGGAATATCTGAAAACGGCGTTCTATTCAATGACCAAGTGATAGCATCTTCTGAAGGTGATACTGTCTATGCAACAATCACGAATCTATCTGCGGGAACAAAGTATAGCTATTACACTTTTTCTGTATTATGGAACGGTGATACAATAAAAACAGAGAAATATTTTACGACTAAAAATATAACTCTTTCTGCTTTAGATGCAACTAATATTAATAAAACAGTTGCAACGATTAACGGGCATATCTCTTGGGGTGATGTACCTATAGACAGTATCAACTCTATGGGATTTATATTTAATGATACCGATACCTTGTTAGTTATAAACACAGACGGAGATTTTTCTTATAACTTAACAAATTTAGATTTCAACACTACCTATAAATATAAAATCTTTTGTTATGCTTATGGCAAATATTATGAATCTTATTATGACTACTATGGCTATAAAACATTTAAAACTCTGCCGTTTGAATATCAAGGAGACGTTCATCAAATAAGTACCGCCGAAGATTTAAGTTTGTTAGCTGAATTGATAAACAATAATACAGGCTTATATAATGAGGTTCTCGGTAGATATACGGAGGCTAACTATAAACTGATGAATGATATTTATCTTGATTCATCTGTTACAAATAATGTTATTGCTATAGGAAAAAGAGAAAAATATGGTATTTACCAAGGATATCCATTCAGAGGTACATTTGACGGTAATAATCATATAATTTATAACGTCAATATCGAAAAATTACAGGATTCCTGCCAAGGTTTGTTCGGGTATACCATGGACGCAGAGATAAAGAACTTGGGAATAGCAAATGTAAACGTTGTCTCGAAGAAATATACAGGCGGAATGATTGGTTATGCCGTCAATTCCAAGATTACCAACTGCTATGTAAACGGTGGATACCTGTATGCTGCAAGTTATTCAGGCGGATTTATGGGTTATCAAGATAAAGGTGACAATTCCATTATTACCTCGTGCTATAACACATGTCAAGTTCAAGGTAATAACTACATAGGTGGTTTAGTCGGATATTCTAATCAAGGCGTTGTACGCAATTCCTATGTTGCCGCACCTGTTATCGGTTTAGGCGAAACGGCTATCGGTGCTATTATAGGCGGTGCTAATGATGTTTTGACGTACAATTTCTATTTCTCTACCACAACAACAGGTCAGAATAAAGCTATAGGTCTGGTTGTATCAAAGAAATCAGGTACAACTGACACCAAAGCAGGCGAAGGAAAGACTGACGAAGAAATGAAAACCGACGAATTTGTAACGCTTTTAAATACATCTTTGTCTGCTCCGGCCTTTAAAAAGGATTATGAGATAGAACTGAATAACGGTTTTCCTATCTTGGGTTGGCAACAAGGCATAGAACTAAATGTATCTACGTCATTCGCTACGGACATTACCGATAATTCTGCAACATTGAACGGTAAGGTTGAAACAGACAGCAAAAACATATCTTCGCAAGGATTTCAGTACAAAAAAGAATATGACACTGAATACACAACCATTGAAGCGGAAGGCGAAGAAATCAGTTACACGGTAACAAATCTTGAAAAAGAAACACAGTATACTTATCACGCTTTTGCGGCAATAGGTAATGATACCGTATTTGGTGCAGAAATCGTCTTCAAAACCCTTAAAGATTCAGGCATAGATGAAATCGACAACGGCAACTCCCTACAAATTTATCCGAACCCTGCACATGATGTAATTACATTGGATTTGGGACATTTAACATTGGATAAAAATGAAACTGTTTCCATTGTAAACAATAGCGGAAAAGTAGTTTACAAATCCAATGTACAATCTCCGAAATTCAAGATCAACGTTAGCAAATTTGAAGCGGGAGTTTACTACATAAATGTGGGTAAATTTACGCAACCGTTGATAATAGAATAGTAAGAGGTTACAAAACGTCAAAATAATCTGCGAGAATAATTTTTTCTTCTCGCAGATTATTTTATTAATCACGCAGATTAATTTTGCAAGACGGCGTCTTATTTCTTGACAGCCGTAAATATTGTTTTCAAGAAGGCAAAACGTTTAATGAAAATTAGTTTGCAGTTTGAAATGTTTTGTCCAAAATGTCTTCCAATGTGATTCTGTTAACGTCTTTGTATGTCACGCCGTTAATAATTATCACGGGGCCTTCGTTACACAGTTTGCTGCATAATTGTCCCTTGAAATTAACGTTTGCAGTCAGGTCTTTGCTTTTCAAATACTCCTGAATAAATTTCAGATTCTGTTGATTGCCGCGGGCAAAACACGAAGAACCCAAACAAATCGTTATGTCAGTCTTATCTGTCATGATATTTAATAATTATTATCTTTTGATTCTGTTATGTCTTTTACGTTTAATTGCAGTTCCCTGCGTCCTTGATAACGGTTTTCCTCTATCGTATAGCACAAATCTATCTTTTTGCCCGATTTAAGCGTTTCAAAATGTTGGGCAAGAGAAAATCCGATACAGGAAATAGGCAAAATGTTTTCGTTGATAGGTATTGCGGAGAATTTTAAATGGTTACGGCCTACTTTTCTCGCACCGTTGGCGTCATATATCTCGGAAGACGAAAATACAGGTTCGTTATTTTCGGGTCCGAAGGGTTCGAATTGCCACAATATGCGAAGAAGTTTTTCGCTTGCATCGCCCAATAAGATTTCCATATCAATATCAATCTCCGGCAAGATGCCGTCTTGGCTCATGTTGTCTTCCACTTCTTTTTCGAATAAGCGGCAGAATTCCGCAAAGTTGTCTTCTTTCAGTGATAAGCCTGCTGCGAATTTGTGTCCTCCGAAGTGTGTTAATAGATGCCTGCATTTTTCTATTGCCGAATAGATATCAAAGTTTTTTACGCTGCGTGCCGAACCTGTAAGTATGCCGTTTTTCTTTGTAAAGATGATTGTAGGTTTGTAATGTTCTTCCGCAATACGCGAAGCAACTATTCCGATAACTCCCTGATGCCAATTTTCGTTACAAAGGACGATACATTTTTGTTGATCAAGTTTGTGGTTGGATATTTCCTCCTGCGCTTCTTTGGTAGCTACTTGGTCCTTAATTTTTCTGTCCTCATTGCTTTCGTTTATCTCCTCGGCAATGCGTTCGGCTTTCTCTTTGTTTTTGGTTTTCAGCAAAGCCACGGCTTTGGATGCCGAGTCCATACGCCCAGCTGCATTGATACGCGGACCGATTAGGAAACTTAAATCTTGAATGGTCAAAACCTTATTGAAATAATAAGGCAGAGCGGCGTCTTCGTGTATAATATTCGCACAAGCCAATATCGCCTCCAGACCCACACGCGGTTTGGTGTTCAAAACCCTTAAACCGTGAAAGGCAAGTATCCTGTTCTCACCTGTAAGCGGCACCACGTCCGCCGCAATGGATATGGCAACCAAATCCAAGTACTGTTTCAGATCGTCGGCAGGTTTGCCGCGTTTTTGCTGCAATGCCTGAATAAGTTTAAACCCTATTCCGCATCCGCTCAATTCGTCATAAGGATATTTGCATCCCTCAAGCTTCGGATCAAGTATCGCATAGGCTTTGGGAAGTTCCTTCCCAGGCAGATGATGGTCGCAGACAATGAAATCTATTCCCTTTTCACCCGCATAAGCAATCTCTTCGGTAGCCTTAATACCGCAATCCAAACAAATTATAAGCGATACGCCGTCGTTTTCAGCCGTATCGACGCCCTTGAATGACACTCCGTAGCCTTCTTCGTACCTGTCGGGGACATAATATGTCAGATTATCGTAAAAAGTAGACAGATAAGAATAAACCAAAGCCACTGCACTTGTACCGTCCACGTCATAATCACCGTAAACCATTATTTTCTCTTTGGCATATACGGCAACCATTATTCTTTCCACCGCATGCTCCATGTTTTCCATCAGAAAAGGATTGTGCAGTTTGTTTAAATCGGGACGGAAAAAGTCTTTTGCTTTCTCAAATGTGTCTATCCCGCGTTGCACCAATAGGTTTGCAACTATTCTGTAGCATCTTTTGTCCTTTTCAGTGGGGTTTTCTTTAGGCATGCAGAGTAAACCGGCAAGTCTTTCCACTTTGTCAGCGTCTCCTTGGGCTTTATATTTCCACCGTTTGCTCATTATATATTATATTCTCTGTATTCCGTGTTAATAACTTGCAAAGTTACAAAAAAATAATCATAAATAATGGTAAGATTGCGATTATTTTTAAACTTAAAACCGTTTTACATTGCCGCCTTTTGACAATGTGCCGATGCTTTAAAGCACCTTACCGCCGCCCCGTGGCGTTTTATTCTCAAAAAAAGGGTTTTTTCGGGTCAAAAAAACTGTTTTTTTACATCAAAAAAACCCTTTTTTTAGAATTAATACGCCACAGGGCGGCAGCAATAAGCCTTAAGGCATCAGGAAAACGATATAAGGCATCGCAAAAATGATATATGCCGCCAAAAAAATGCCGCCTTGACAGCGTTATTTATCGTTTGAAATAAATAGAAAGGCATGCAGATAAGAAAATACGGTACGGAGAAAGAAAATGTTGGTGTAACGAAAGGTTGGTTTGCTGCAATGAAAAAATGATTTGAATATATGCAACCGTGAAATAGTATGGCAGATAAAAATTAAGCGGAGTGTGTTTATTGAAAAAATTTATTTATCTTTGCACTTGTAAAAAGAATTTAATAAAACTTTTATATCATGAGAAGAAATATTGTTGCGGGTAATTGGAAGATGAACAAACTTTTCCCGCAGGCTGACGACCTGATCAACGGCATTGCAGAAGAATTGCGTAATTACGATACGGCAGACGTTGACGTTATTGTATGCCCGCCTTTTCCGTATTTGGAATTGGTAAGTGACGTAAGCGAAGACGGAGACTTCTTTACGGGAGCCCAAAACGTAAGCAAATTTGAAAACGGAGCCTACACAGGGGAAGTAAGTGCCTCAATGCTTAAATCTTTAGGCGTGGATTATTGTATAGTAGGGCACAGCGAAAGACGCAAATATTTCAAAGAAACCAACCAGGACGTATCACAAAAGATAGACAGGCTGTTGCAGGAGGACATCACGCCTATTATGTGCGTAGGAGAAAGCCTTGACGAAAGGGAATCGGGCAGATATTTGGACGTTATACGCAATCAGGTGGAAGAAGGCATATTCCATTTGTCGGCTGACGATATGCAAAGATGCGTTATAGCATACGAACCTGTTTGGGCAATAGGTACGGGACAGACGGCGACCAAAGAACAGGCACAGGAAGTCCATGCGTTTATCCGTAAGCTTATTTGCGATAAATACAATGACGACGTAGCACAGGAAGTATCCATATTATACGGCGGAAGCTGCAATCCGTCCAATGCAAGAGACTTGTTTGCTATGGAAGATATAGACGGAGGTCTTATAGGCGGTGCTTCATTGAAAAGCAAAGACTTTATAGAAATAGCATGTAGTTTTTGATAAACACAAATCGTAATACCGAAAGATTTTTTATTATGTTTTGATGCGGTAAACAGTCTTTCGGTATTACCCAATTCAATAACAAAACAAGTGAATTACTTTCAGGTGAATTTCTTTTTAGGTAATAAAGCACGCAGTTATGATGCCGATTTACTTAAAAATGATTTGTTGTCGGTAGGTTTTGATTCCTTTGTCGATATTGACGGTAAGAGTTTTGAGGCTTATTGTCCCGAAAAGGATTTTCATCAGGACGGTTTGCAAAATGTGATAGATAGCTCTTTGATAAGCGATAAGGATTCGGTGAGATATGAGATAAAGTTTATCAAAGACGAGAACTGGAACAGAATATGGGAAGAAACTTCTCCGAGTGTGCTTTTCGGGGATTTTTGCCATATAAGAAAATCTACGCAACCGTATAAAAAAGTCCGCTATGACATAATCATCAATCCCGAACAGTCGTTCGGAACTGCCAATCACCCGACAACTGCCATGATAATAGATTATCTGTCCGCTATTGACATGCAAGGCAAGAATGTTATGGATATGGGATGCGGTACGGCGGTGCTCGGTATACTTTGCAAGAAGATGGGGGCGGAGTATGCAGAGTGTGTCGATATAGATCAGTGGGCTTACCGCAATGCTATGGACAATGCCGCCGCCAATAAGGTGGACATTACGGTCAAATTGGGTTCAAGCGGTGAAATGACGGACGGTTGCTTGTTTGATTTGTTTTTGGCAAACATTAATTTGAATATTCTTTTGGATAATATAAAGTATTATGCGCCTAAAATAAAGCAAGGCGGTTTATTGGTGTTGAGCGGTTTTTACGAAGAAGATGTAAAAGAACTTCAGGATGCGGCACAACCTTACGGTTTGGCGTTTTACGATAAGAAAACAAAGGATGAATGGGCTTTATTGGTATTAAAAAAAATCTGAAACCATGAAAAAATATATTTTAATAATTGTATTGGCGTTTATTTGTACGGATGCATTTGCCCAAAGGTTTAAAAGTTTCAGCGGCAATGCGGATAATTATATTCAGGAGTTGGAAGAATTGTACAAAACCGATCCGAATATGAATAAGGACCAGAAAAAAGAATGGGAAAGCTTGATTAACCGTTATGACAGCGTGTGGAATACGTTTAATTCGCAGCATAAGAAAGATATTATCAAGTTATCGCAGGTTATGTTGAAGAAAAACATCCGTGCAAGAAACGGTTTTTATGATTTTCTTATGACGCAGATAGCTTTTACGGGCAGTAACCAGACAGCGGAAAGCTATAACCAGTGGTTAAAAGGTATGCAGGAGTATTTGGATAAGCATAATATTAAGATATATAATAATGCCGTAAATGCGACTTATAATCTTTTGGCAAATAATTGCCTGTATTTGTCCAAGACGGTGAAGTGGGAGTTTGATAAAGGGACTCCTTATATGTTCCGTATTGATAACGAAAGGGGAGTTTATGCCGATTTCAATACCCCAATCAATCTGACATATTCCGCAGCCAAAGGAAGCAATACGGTATATGCAACGATGGGTCGTTTGTACCTTATGGAGGATAAATGGGAAGGACGCGGCGGTACGGTTAATTGGGAAAGAAGCGGTTTGAATACGGACAGTGTTTTTTGCAAGATAAATGATTATACGGCGGAATTGAAGACTGCAGGCTTTAAGGCGGACAGTGTGGTGTTTACAAATAAAGAATATTTTTCTTATACATTGGACGGCGTTTTTGAAGATAAGATAACGGATAAGACAAGCAAGGATTCGCGTTATCCGAAGTTTACTTCGTATAAAAAGACAGAATATATAAAAGGTGTATTTCCCAATGTGGATTACGTAGGCGGATTCTCACAACAGGGAGGACGCTTTTTAGGTACCGGATCGCAGAAAGAACCTGCCCGTTTGGTGTTTTATAAGGAATCAAGTGTGTTTATGGTTGCCAAAGCAATAGAACATCCGTTTTCAAGGGAAGGTATAATTACCGAAGATTGCCAGGTTACGTTCTATGTAAATGAAAAAGGAAACGAAAAAGACAGTATTTACCATCCGGGAACGAAAATGAACTATAATAAGAACACGCATATAATACTTTGTACGGATACGAAGAAAGGTATATCATCTTCGCCGTGGATGGATTCATATCATGGGGTTGAAATATATACTGAAGCCGTTTATGCGGGGCTGGATGACCATACCATAGAGTTCTCCGCCGTTAAAGGACCGTCACACGATGCATTCGCTACAATAGAAAGTATGTCTTATTATTCTGATTACCGTTGGTATAAGATAAAAGGTATTGACGATGTAAGTCCTTTGTACAAAGTAAAGGCTTATACGGATGAATACGGGAAGAAAGAAATAACTGTAAAGAACTTTTCGCAGTATACAGGGTATGATCAAACCCAGTGTAAGATGCTTCTGATGAATTTGTCTTTAAGCGGATTCGTTACATACGAATCATACAGGGAAACGGCGATAGTAAAAGATAAATTATACGATTACATCAAGGCAAACAACAAACGTCAGGATTACGATGCAATACGCATGCAGTCCACCACGCATAACGGAGAAGCCAATGCGGTGCTTAATATATATGATATGGATTTGAGATTAAGCGGTATTGAAACGTTTTCCGTTTCCGATTCGCATAATGTACGTATCACTCCGCTTAACGGGCAGATGGTTATGCAGAAAAACATGAATTTCTCATTTGACGGCACCGTTGCTGCGGGAAGATTCCGTATGAGCGGAACGGGTTGTAAGTTTGATTACGGAAAGTTTACTATTGATATGCCTAATAATGATTCCCTTGTGTTCTTCGTTCCGTCTTTTGAGGATACAAACACATTGGTTAAGATACAGACACCGATACGTAAACTGGATTGTCAATTGGTAATAGACGAAGCAAACAATAAGTCAAGCATAAAGAAAATTGACGGATACCCTATGTTGTCTTCATTAAAGAATTCTTTCGTTTATTACAACAGTCCGAAGATTCAGGGCGGTGTTTACGATACTGCAACATTCTATTATGAATTGGAACCATTCGTTATCCGTAATATGTTTACTTTCCATACCGACGATATCGTGTTGAAAGGAACTTTTAACTCGGCAGGTATCTTCGCTCCTATACAGCAGCCGCTTGTAGTTATGAGAGATTATTCCTTGGGATTCAAGAAAGATTTTGCTTCGCAACCGTTGGCAGCGTATAACGGTAAGGCTAAATATTATAACAGCATAGATTTGTCATGCAACGGTTTGTTGGGAACGGGCAGATTTGAATACGGTGATTCGAAAAGCGAAAGTAAGATGTTTGTTTTCCATCCTGACAGTATGTTCTGCGAAACAACAAAGTTTACTTACGAGAACCCTTCTGTCAATGTTACCAAAACATCTGAACATTTCTATCCTACACAAGGATATATGATTGTAGAGCAAAAGGCGGAAGCGTTTAATATGTACGCCAACAACCAATCAATTCAAAGCGGTTATTTGAGAGTTTATCCTAATGCGTTGACTGGAAGCGGAGAAAACAAAACCGATGAAATGATTGTTAAGAGTGATATTATAAAGTATCAACCTGATTCGTTTACTGCCGACAGTTCGGATTTCACACTTATGGCTTTGGACGGTGGAAGTGTAGCATTCCACGCCAAAGATGTCAGAGCCGAAGTTAATTATAATTCGAAAAAAGGAAGTTTTACAACCAAAAACGGATTGCAACAGAATGATCTGCCTTATCTGCAATATGTTTGTCAGGTAGACAGGTTTACATGGGATATGCAGAATAAACTTCTGGCATTGCAGAATTCTTCTTCGGTTAATGACGGGGGCATTGCATCAAAGCCGTTGAAGGAAATAATAGATATTACGCAACCTGGAGCTGTTTTCACATCCGTCCACCCGAGTCAAGACTCGCTTACATTCAGTGCAGTGGATGCCAAACTGAATTTGCAGACCAATGAACTTACCGCAGACGGCGTTTACATGATTAAATCAGCCGATGCAGCCATACGTCCTGACGGTTACCGTGTTGTATTGCATCCGGGAGCCCAAATGGATACGATTGATAAGGCGGAAATAGTATTTAATACCGATACGAAGATGCATTATGTAAAAAAAGCACGTGTCCATATTGCTTCGGGTAAGCTTTATTCGGCTAACGGGTACATTGATTACAAGGATATGGACGGAAAAGTCACCGAAGTGTTCTTTAAAGACATTACTTCTGCAATAGGATATTCCGTGGGCTATGCTGACATAACCAAAGATGCACCTTTGAATCTTAATACGGCATTTAAATTCTTCGGACAACTTATGGTAACGGCACCTGACAGCGTTATGAGTTTTGACGGCGGCGTTACATTGGCGTTAAACTGCAATGACGGTAAAGACAATCCGTGGTTGAAATTCTCGGCACGTTTGGATGCGGACAATATATACATACCTATTTCGGAAGCACCTGTTGACGTGGAAGGCAACCGCATAACCACCTCAATATTGTTTAATGAAAATACTCTGAAACCTAAAGTTGCATTCTTTACTTCGGATAAAGAAGCCGACAATGTGTTTATCAAAGGTCAGGGATTCTTGACTTATGACAAAAAATCGAATGAATACCGTATTGCATCCAAGGAAAAATTGGCTGATATGAAGAATGTGGTCGGTGATTACCTGACAATATCCAATTCTTCGTGCAATGCGCAGGGTGTAGGTAAGATAGAAATGGGTATACCTGTCGGTTCGGCGGTCAGCATGGATAATTACGGACAGATAAAAGCCGATGCAAACGGAGAAAGAGCTGATATACGCATGTCTTTGGCATTTAACTTCCCTTTCAGCAAGGAAGCGTTGGATTATATGGGCAAAGGAATGTACGAAGATATGAATTTACCTGTTATAGATTTTGAAAATTCAAAGAAATATCAGGAATTTTTGCATCATAAGTTCGGAAACGAGAAAGGCGAAGAACTTTATCAGGACTTGATTGAGCACGGAGAGTGGGAGAAAATGCCTTCGGCTTTGGATTATTCATTATTGCTTACCGACGTTACGCTTAACTGGGATCCTGTACGCCGTTGCTATCTGGGTCTTACCGATGTTGAGGTGGCAACAGTGGGAAATATTCAGGTGAACAGGAAAGTCAGGGCAAAGATACAGATGATAAAATCAGGAGTCAATACTGAAATCAGAATATATCTTGAACAGGATTTGGACAATTGGTACTATTTTGCATACAACGGCACATCTATGGGAGCAATATCTTCGGATGATAATTTCAATGACTTGGTTAAAAATGCCAAGAACAGGGAATTTAAAGGCAAGAACGGCAAAACATATACCTTCAGGTTGTCCACGCCTTCGGAAAAGCGTACATTTATAAAGAATATAGAACTTTCCAATTATCAAGACAGCGGTAATGATTCTAAAGAGCAGGATGATTAATGTTTTAAGGTATTTTAACCGCACGGAAAGCGCCAGTGAAACTGCCTGATTATAAGAGAGAACAAAAAGACGACGTTTTAAGAAATTATTCTGCGTGATTAATAAAATAATACGGCGTAAAAAAATTTTTTTACGCCGTATTATTTTTGCATGAAAATTATTCGGTTTTGTAAAACTGTTTTTTAATAAATCAGGACGGAGAAATCAATCTTAGAAATAATCTCTCCGTCCTGAAAATTCAGATGTTTTTAAAATGCTGCGGGCAATTGTTTTTTTAGATTGCACCGCAGCAGTAATGATCGGTTATATTAAAAATATCCTACTTGTCCCAATAAGAACAAAAGTACATATCCGACTACCATACCGATGATACCCATCAAAAGTCCTATGCGCAACATCTGTTTTTGTTCAACCAAACCGGTCGAATATGCGATTGCGTTAGGAGGAGTGGAGATAGGCAAACACATAGCACACGAAGCACTGATGGCAATACCGATAAGGATTGTTGCAACTCCGCCGATACCGTTTATACTGTCGCCCATACCTTTGGCAACCAATGCAAGGATAGGAACCAAAAGGGCAGCCGTTGCAGTGTTGGAGATAAAGTTGGAAAGCAAATAGCAAATCAATCCCGAGATAACAAGAATCAATATAGGGGAGAATGATCCGAATGGTATGCTTTCTATCATCGCTTTAGCAAGGCCCGATGAGTTTAAAGCCAAACCTAATGCGAAACCTCCGGCTACCATCCATAATACATCCCAACTTAATCCTTGTAAATCCTTTGCTTTAATTACGCCAGTGATTGCGAACACTGCGATAGGCAACATTGCTACTGCGTTGGCGTTGATACCCGTTACACGGTCCAATAACCATAATAATACCGTAACAATAAAGGTAACTGCCACAACTACGGTTCTCCAGTCTTTTTTCACTTCACCCTCTATTCTCAAATCAATAGTTTTTGCTTTGAAAGGGAACATCTTTTTAAGGAAAAACCAGCCTATCAAAAGCAAAAGAATGGCGTAAGGCATCATAACGATCATCCATTGACCGAAACCTATATTCATGTTCAAGCCTTCGGGGTCGTTAAGATACTTAAGTGCAATCATGTTCGGAGGAGTACCGATAGGAGAACCAATACCGCCGATGTTGGCAGCCACAGGTATAGCCAATGTTAAGGCTATACGTCCTTTTCCGTCGGCAGGCAATGCCTTGAAAACCGGAGCAAGGAAAGTAAGCATCATTGCGGCTGTTGCCGTGTTGGAAACAAACATTGAGAAAATGCCTGTAACAAGCAAAAAGCCTAACAATACTATCTCACTCTTTTTTCCGAAAGGTTTTAAAAGCGAACGGGCAAACACTACGTCCAGTCCTGTCTTGCTGGCAGCTTCGGCTAATATGAATCCGCCAAGGAACAATATTACGATAGGGTCTGCAAATGTTGCAAGCAAGGCTTTGTAAGACAATAAGTCTTCTTTCTCAAAGCCTGCAGTCATCCATGCCAATGCGCTGTCGGAAGCCGAAAATAATAAAATACCTATAACGGCTACGGAAGTAGCCCATGCAGGTATGCACTCGGTTATCCAGCTGATGATGGCAAAAGCAAATACTGCTATGATACGTCGGTGAATGACGGTTAAACCGTCGATACCGAATGTACTTAAGGGTAAGTTCCAAATGATAAGCGTTATCAAGCATGCGATGGCAAACGAGATAAACTTCTTGGTCTTTAGTCCCTGTACAAATTGTTGTGTTGGTGTTGACATAATTTGTATACTAATTATTTGTTAAAGTTTATTTTATTTTCTGAAAATAAGTTGCAAAAATAATACTTTTTTAACTACTGACAATGAAATATATGATTATTTTTTGGAACAATAAACGAAATAATCTGTGAAAATAAATTGATATTCGGCTTCGGATTGTAAATTTTTATTAACTTTGCCGTGCAGAAAAAATTGATAAGAATAATATTTAATATGAATACTAAAATAAAGACGATAGGCATTCTGATAGGTGCATTTATTTCAGTAAATATGAGTTTGAATGCACAAAATACGTTTACAACGCAGCAGTTTAATGCTTTAAGCAAAACGGCACAGGAAAAATTCAATGCAAAAAATTATTCCGATGCGTACAATGATTATTCGCTTTTGATAAAAAATTATCAAAGTATTGCACCTGATAAATATAATCACGCCAATCAAACCGATGAATTGAATGATTTGTATTGGCAAAGGGCAATGTGCGCTTATTATTTAATGAATAATGATGTTGACGTATTGTTCAATGAATATATGACGTTGTTCCCAAACAGTGAGAAACTCAACCGCGCTGTTTTCTACATAGCTAATTGGTATATTCAAAAGAGTGAATACATTAGAGCTTTGGAGACGTATCAATTAATTGATGTTGAATCTTTACCTTCAAGCGAATATTTGGAATATTATTACAAAATAGGTTATTGCTTATTCTTAAACGGAAGTTATGAGCGGGCATTATCGTCGTTTGAAAAAGTAAAGGATTCCGAAAGTGTTTATTCCTCTCCGGCAAAGTACTATTATGCGCATATTCTTTACGAACAGGGCAAATATAAACAAGCTTTGACGGAATTTGAGGGTTTAAGAAAAGACAAATATTTCAAATCAGTTGTTCCTTATTATATATGCCAGATATATTATTTAAACGGGGATTATGACAAACTTATAGAAATGGCTCCTACATTGAGTGAGAAATCCAAAAACAGTAAGAGAGCAACGGAGTTGAACCGTATGTTGGGAGATTCCTATTATAAGAAAGGACAATATGAACAGGCTTTGCCTTACATTCAAAAATCAATAGAGAGTAATCAAGCGGTAAACCGTGATGACAACTATTTGATGGGATATTGCTTGATGCAGACAGGTGAATATGTAAAAGCAATAGATTATCTAACAGAATCTGCACAGGAAAATGATCAGATGGGTCAGAATTCTTTGTATTATTTGGGGTATTGTTACTTACAGCAAAAAGATACAACATTGGCTAAAAGTAGTTATAAGGCTGCGGGTGATATGAATTTTGATAAAAAAATACAAGAAGAAAGTATGTGGAATTACTCCAAACTTTGCGTTAATGACCCGGGACCTTATAATGATGCAATCAAAAACTTTCAGACATATATCAAACAATACCCGAAAAGCAATAAGAAACAGGAAGCCCAAAATTATCTTGTGCAACTTTACGAGCGTACACGCAATTACAAAGATGCACTTGAGTTGATGCAACAGATGGATAACAGAAGCAAACAGATGAATGAGATTTATCAAAAGATTGCCGTCAACCGAGGAATAGAACTTTACAATGTCGGTCAGTACAAACAGGCAATAGAAACCTTTGATAAATCCCTTAAGTATCCGCTTAATAACTCTCTTACTGCAACAGCATATTATTTGGAAGCTGAAAGTTATTACAAAATAGATGAATACGGTAAGAGCATTGCTTCATTGAATAAGTTTTATTCGGTTCCTGACTATAAAACTTCCGTGTACGTTGATAATGCCGATTATTCCATGGCGTATAACCTGTTTAAGCAAAAGAAATACGCACTTGCCAAGAATTATTTCTTGAAAACGGCTGACGGCAGCAATAATAAAATTTCTTCTGCCGTAATTAATGACAGCAAATTAAGGTTAGGTGATTGTGAATACATGTTGCGTAATTATACGGGAGCTGTTAAATATTATGACACGGTTATTAAAGAGAACCGAAATAATATTGATTATGCTTATTATCAAAAAGCTATGGCACAGGGAGCCTCAAGCAATCAGCAAGCAAAGGCAGTGACATTGGAAACGGCAATAGAAAAATTCCCGTCATCAACTTACCGTGCAAATATGACGTATGAATTGGCTAATACCTACTTGGCATTGGATAAAAATGACAAAGCTATGCAGACTTATCAGCAATTGGTAAGGGAATACCCGCAATCTGCAAACGTAAAGGAAAGTTTGGGAAAAATAGGTATGCTTCAATATCAGGCTGGTAATTACAATGCGGCATTGACCACATTAGACAAACTTGTAAAACAATACCCTAACTCCGCAGAATCCAAAGCCGCTTTATCAACTATTAAAAATATTTACATGGATAAAGGTCAGACGGATGAATATTTCGCATATGTTAAGACGATAGGCAATATTACCGTAACCGATGCCGAAAAAGAGCAGATGCTTTACCAGACTGCCGAGAACCAATATATGGATGAAAAGTATAAAGAAGCTACTGCGTCTTTTGAGAAATATCTTCAGTCTTTCGCTTCTTCTTCGAACAGCGATAAGGCAACATATTATTTGGCGGATTCCTATTTGCGTATCGGTGACAGCGCATCGGCTGCAAGTAATTTTGCAAAAATAGCAATGAAGCCTGCGACCCAATACACGGAGAAAGCTCTTGTTAACGCTGCATCGTACTATGAGATTCACGATAAAGCGCAGGCAATAATTCTTTATACACGTTTGGATAGTATAACTTCATCACAGGCGAATAAAACAAAATCCCATTTGGCTTTAATGCAGATGTATTACGATAATGAACAGTATAATTCTGCTGCAAACTATGCAGAAAAGATTATTGCAACACAAGGTATAGGTAAGGAGAATACGGACAAAGCCGGATATTTGCTGGCAAAATCTTATTTGGCAACAGGAGACAATGAAAAGGCGAAAGAATGGTTTAATAAGATAAAGGATTCTGATAACGGGGAGATTGCAGCGGAAAGTATGTATACTCTGGCACTTTTGGAATACAATGCCGATAATCTGGATGCAAGTGAGAAGATTATAAAGCAATTCTCAAAGAATCCTACAGATGAATATTATCTTGCGGAATCGTTTATTTTGTGGGCGGACATATTTGCAAAACGCGGAAACGAATTTCAGGCTAAACAAACCTTGAAAAGTATTATTGATAACTACGATAACGAAGAGGTTGTCAAGAAAGCACAGGACAAATACGATGCTTTGGAGAAGAAACAGGAAGAAAAGAAGCAGGAAAACGAACAAAAAGAACAGGAACAACAGAATTCAGTGGATGAAATAATTGTTCCGTAAACAATAAAACGCACAAGAGACAATAATAAACAGAAGAAATAATATAGAAATATAATAAGATGAAGACAAATATAAAAAAAATAGCACTGTTATCATTATTTGCTGCACTGTTGTCAGGAAATGTTTCTGCACAAAAGGATTCTGTTTACAATGAGAGCGTTATTGTAAACGTAGGATTCAATCCTATTGTGACCGATGCTAATAAGATAACGGAAAACCCGAGTATTTTCGATACGTCTTTTTCACAAATCAACCTTACATTTGAAAAAATTGACAAGGGATACGAAACACACCTGGCTTTTGATACCATTAAGGCGGCACAAGTGAAAGGCGAACCTGTAGCAAGGTTGTATAATTTCAATATTAAGGGAGGTTTGGGAATGGCATTGAGTAAAAAACTCGGTAATGGCTTCACTCCTTTGATTCAGGCATCATATTCTTCTTTGAGGGACAGACATCTGATATACGGAGCGGATGTTTATTCACGCAGTGTTATAGGTCAGCAAAAAGATTACGGATATGCAGGTTACAGCAATAATGATGTGAACCTTTGGGGTAAGAGAATTTTTGACAATGAGATTCTTGCAGGACGTGCATTCTACAATTACAACCGTCATTACTATTACGGCAGTGAGGGTTACGGAAGCGGAAATCTTCCTTCTATATTTATGCCGGGCGTAACGTCAATTGAAGATATTAAAAAGAAAGATTACCGTGCTGCATACCACAATTTAGGTATGGATTTGGCATATAAAAGAGGTTTAAGGGAAAATTCGTTTCATTTTAATACACTTGCTTCCGTTAATTATACTACTTCCAAGCTTAAATCGCGTGAATTGGACTTGCATGCTATGATTGACGGTAGCAAAGAGGTACATTTGTTCGGTAATACCGAGCAAACATTGGGTATGACATTTGATTACCGCCACGCTTTCAGAAAATATAAAGGCAATTGGGGAAAAAGTGATATTCCTGAAATGCTTCTGACTGATCCTGCATGGATTTATTTACAAAATGAATGGGAAAACATGGATGAATTCTCACAAGGACGTGCTTTATTTAATTTTTCACCTTATTTTATATTCGATTACAGAAAATTCCACTTCTTTGCATCGTTGGCATTCATACCTAAAATTAACGGATATAACGATTTTCAAATTCTTCCTACGGCAACAATATCTTTTGAGTTGATGCAAAACATTCTTTCCTTCTACGGAGGATTCAAAAGTGAAGCAAAACTTCCTACTTTGTATGAAATGACAAAGGAAAACCCTTTCTTGGCAGCGTCAGTGCGCTTACAGGATGAAGCAAACGAGAATTTATTTGCCAAACTTATCGCTACAATCTCGCCTAATGCCCAGGTATCATTGGAAGGCGGTATAACGGAGATGAGAAACCACCATTTCTTTTACAATCTTCCTGTTTGGGCGGCACCTGTGTTTAATACGGTGAATATAGATTACGCAAACGCAAAACGTTATTATGCTACATTGGAGACACATTTCAATATAGCAAACTCATTTAACTTAAACCTTAACACCACATTCCAAAGCGTAAAACGCAATGATGACGTAACGGCGTGGTACAGCCCTAAATTCACGGCAAGCGTTAAAGCAACTTACAAATATGACGACAAACTGTTTGTAACCCTTACTCCGACATTCAAAAGCAAACAAAAAGCAAGATACATTCTTACTGAATATGATTTAAAAGCGATGGTAGACGTTAATCTTGAGGCTTCATATCAATATAATGACAATTGGGCGTTCTTTATTGACTTGGAAAATCTGGCATTCCAGAAATACCAACGCTATTATGACTATCCAGTTTATTCATTTATCGGAATGTTAGGGGCAAGTTACAAATTTTAGAAATAATAAATAGTTATATAAGAAGTGTTGTCACATAAAGGCAACACTTCTTATTGTTTTTACGGACAAAAACGCTGATATATCTTAAAATACTCACATCTGTGTATACCGCAGTATGTAAAAATGGTATAATTTTGCAGCATGGAAAATTTAAATTAATAAACAAAATGGAAGAGTTACATAAACACGAAGCACAATGCGGACACAATCATGCGGAACATTCACATGAACATAACCATACGCATTCGCACGGACACCATCACCATCATCACGGGAACATTAACGCCGATTCATTGAACAAAGCCTTTATTTGGGGAATTGTTCTGAATGCTTTGTTTGTCGTAGTTGAGTTTTTGATCGGATTTTTTGCAGGTTCGGTAGGTTTAATATCCGATGCAGGCCATAACTTAAGCGACGTGGCGTCGTTAATTCTTGCAATGTTGGCTTTCCGTCTGGCAAAAATTCATACAAACAATAATTACACGTACGGATATAAGAAAATGACGATTCACGTTTCGCTTATCAATGCCGTGATATTGATAATTGCCGTTGCCTTTATTATCTGGGAAAGTATACATAAGTTGTTTGCAGCCGAGGTCGTGGAAGGTAAGATGATAAGTATAACAGCTGCTGTTGGGGTATTGGTAAACGGTGTTACGGCATGGCTGTTTATGAAAGACAAAGAGAAAGATTTGAATGTGAAAGGCGCTTATTTGCACATGGCTGCCGATGCTTTGGTGTCGATAGGGGTGGTTGTCTCTGGTATAATCATAATGCTTACGGGCATGTATTGGATTGACGGAGTAATAGGTCTTGTTGTCGCAGCTATTATTATATATTCTACCTTTGATTTGCTGCATGATTCTTTGCGGTTGGCATTGGACGGCGTTCCCGAGGGTATTTCGGTGGATAAGATAGTAGAAGGAATGAAAAATATAGCAAATGTGGAGGATATTCACCATATTCATATCTGGGCTATATCAACTACGGAAAATGCATTGACGTCCCATGTGTTTATAAAGGATATAAACCGTTTGGAAGAGACCAAATCGCAAATTAAAGACTATTTGCAACATAATAACATTGCGCATTCAACACTTGAATTCGAAGTAAAAGGCACTCATTGCAGCGGAAAAAACTGCGGATGTTAGCCTTTGATTTCGGGCCAATTACAAGAGTCAAAATTAATCAGCGAGATTAATAAAATAATATCGCTGATTAATTTATTAATATCGCTGATTATTTTTGCGGGAAGCCGTCTTAATATTAAGCAATGTGTTTTTCAGTGCCGCCGAAAGGCTTTTTACGGTTTTAAAACGTAAAATAAGGAGTTGTTTATTTGCTTAATATCAAAATTTATTCGTAATTTTGTATCATAAATTAATGTCTTGTTGTTACCGCTTGTATGAAAAAACGGATTATATGTAGTATTGTGCTGATATTATGTGCGTTCGGTTGCGTTTATGCGCAGGCGGATTCCGTTTTGTCATCAAAAGAAGACAGTGCGGTGCGTCCTAAAATAGGTTTGGTGTTAAGCGGCGGCGGCGCCAAGGGATTGGCACATATCGGCGTATTAAAAGCTTTGGAGCAGAATAATATCCCTATTGATTACATAGCGGGTACTTCCATGGGAGCGATAATAGGCGGGTTGTATGCATCGGGTTATTCGCCCGAGGAGATAGAGCAAATATTTTATTCGGAAGAACTCAACGAATGGTTGTCAAGTAAGATTGCCGATAAGTATAAATCATATTTGCATTTGCCCTCGTCTTCATCTGCCTTGTTAAGCGTAGGTTTTGATATAGACAGAAATTTTAAAGCGGAGATACCTTTAAGTCTTATCAACCCTATTCAGATGGATTTTGCGTTTAATCAATTCTTTGCATCAGCCAATGAAGCCTGCGGGGAGGATTTCGGCAAACTTATGATTCCGTTTTTTTGCATTGCTTCCGATGTCGGCCAGAGAAAACAAGTGCTTTTAGACCACGGTAATCTCGGACGGTGTATCAGAGCATCGATGACATTTCCGTTTTTCTTCTCGCCGATAGACATTGACGGGCATTTGTTATGCGACGGAGGCGTTTACAATAATTTTCCTTCGTATGAGATGATGGAATTATACAATCCGGACATTCTAATAGGCGTTAAAGTGGCGGGTAATTTCGATGAACCAAATGCAGAAGATTTGGTTTTGTATATAGAGAACATGGTTGCGGTGGATTCGCGTTATGATCTACCTTGCCAACGTTCGTTAATGATAGAGCCGGATATGTCTTTTGTGGATATAATGGATTTTTCAAAAAGACAACAGTGTATCCAAATGGGTTATTTGTCTGCCTGTGAGAAAGCGGACAGTATAAAGCTGTTGTTAGGCGTAGATTCATTGCAACAGGATTACAATGGAATCAGACAACGTTTCAATGCCAAGAAAAAACATCCTGTTTTGGGAAATATACTTGTACACGGAGTGGATGAGAAAGCGGCTGTGCATATTGATAAACTCCTTACGATGAATCTTAATAAGGACAGCATATATTTGGAAGATATAAAACCGAATTATCTTACCGTTGCGGATTTGCCTGCAGTAAGTTCGTTGAATTCACAAGTGTATTATGACAATTTTCTTAAGACATTCATATTGGATGTAAACGTAAAAACGAAGAATTTGCTTATTGCAAAAGTCGGCGGTATACTTTCCACGGACCCGATAAGCAATATGTTCGTAGGATTGGAGTATAATTTCTTTCACAGATACGCTTATAAGATGCAGATAAACGGTTATTTCGGACGTTATTATGCGGCATCGGGATTGGATTTCCGCATGGATATACCCAACAGGACTTTCCCTTTTTATTTAAAGGGTGAGATAAATATCAACCGATGGAATTATTTCCGCAACCGTACGGGATTGTTCGAATATTCGGCAAATAATTATCTGGTACAAAGGGAAGCGGATATACAACTAAAGTTCGGTGTTCCCGCAGGAAGACGCGGTAAAATAGAATTGAAAACAGGTATAGGCTTTACTAACGATAAGTATTTTAATAATAATCTTATCAGTTCATACGATACAAATGACGTGACTACTTTCCAGAACTTTGTTGCAGGTGTTTTGTTCGAAATTAATACGTTGAATAACGATATTTACCCTACGCGGGGAAGTTTTATCAAGTTTAACATGCAACTGGTTACGGGAAAGGAAGAATTTATTCCTGGAACAACTTATACTTACGACCCTTCGCTGTATCAAGGCAATGTGTTGTATTCCAAAAACCATTCGTGGGCACAGGCACAATTGGAGACAAAGTTTTTTAAAAACGTAACGGAGCGCTATTCTGCGGGATTGATAACAAAATATTTCCATTCGTTTCAGGAATTGTTCTCAACAAGACGTTCATCTTTGTTAAATGCGGGATATTTCGCTCCGACATTGGAAACATTTACCAGATTCTATCCCGAATACCGCGCCAACCAATTCGCAGCTGCGGGAACGGAACAATCATTCAAGATAGGATCGTCGTTTTTAGGTGAAACGTCTTTGCGGGGCGGCTTATACGGATTCCTTCCCATAAGGGAAATTTTGGCAAATGACGACAACCAGCCTTATTACGGCAATTTGTTTTCCAAGTTTTATTTCATAGGAGCATTGTCATTCATTACGGCAACGCCTTTGGGTAATTTATCTCTTTCCTTATCATATACGCAAAGGGAAGATACGGCACTTACACCGTGGAATATTTCGCTTTCTTTCGGTACGGTGATATTTAATAACAAAAACATTGACAGATGATAGAAGTAAACAATATATCCAAATCATTCGGAGATTTAAAGGTTTTGAACGATATAAGTTTCAGAATACAGGACGGCGAAATCGTTGCCATAACAGGCGCTTCGGGTGCCGGCAAAACCACATTGCTTAACATAATGGGGACTTTGGACAGGGCAGACAGCGGTCAGATAATTATAAACGGCAGAAACATAACAGCATTATCCGACAAAGAACTTTCGCTTTTCAGAAACAAAGAAATCGGTTTCGTATTTCAATTCCATTATTTGCTGGGAGAATTTACCGCAATGGAGAATGTTATTTTGCCCTCATTGATTTACGGGGGCAATAAGGCTTTAGCACAAAACAATGCAAAGGAACTTTTTTCCGTTTTGTCAATTGAAGGCAAGGAAAACAGTTTTCCTTCGGAACTTTCGGGCGGCGAACAACAACGTGTTGCTATTGCAAGGGCGTTGATAAACTCTCCGTCATTGATATTGGCTGACGAACCGAGCGGAAATTTGGATTCCAAAAATGCACAATCATTGTTTGATTTGTTCTTTTTGCTCCGCGAAAAATTCAATCAAACATTCGTTATAGTGACTCACAGCGAAAAGTTCTCGCAAATGTCTGACAGAAAATTAATTATATCAGACGGGAAGATAATCGAGTAAGAGGCTGAAATAATACGGCGTTTTAATAAATTATTCTGCGTGATTAATAAAATAATACGGCGTTTTAATTTGCTCAAACGGCGTGTTGATAAAAAAAGATGGTAAAGTATACGGATAAACAATAAAAATTATGGATAATATCATATACGGAATACGTCCTGTAACGGAGGCGGTAAAACAGGGCAGGGAGATAGACAAAATACTTATGCAGTCAAATCTGTCGGGTGATAACATACGGCAGTTAAAAGAGCAGTTGAGACAATGCGGAAGGAATATAAAAATCCAATATGTCCCTGCGGAGAAATTAAATGCGGTTACAAAAAACGCAAACCATCAGGGAGTGGTAGCTTATTGCTCTTTGATAGAATATGCCGATTTGGAACAAACACTGGATAATGTATTCAGCCAAGGACGCAAGCCTTTTATTTTGTTTTTGGACGGTTTGACGGATGTAAGAAACCTCGGAGCGGTTATAAGAACCGCGGAATGTGCAGGGGTTGATTGTGTAATTTTGCCCACCGAAGGTTCGGCGCAGATAAATTCGGATGCCGTTAAAACAAGTGCAGGTGCCGTTTTGCGTATTCCCGTATGTAAGTCTGTAAATACGAAAACCACGTTGAATTTTCTGCGTCAAAGCGGTATAAAACTTTATTCCGCATCGGAAAAAGCAAGTAAGATATATACGCAAACCGATATGACGGAGCCTTTATGTATTATTATGGGTTCGGAAAATAAGGGCGTAAGCAGTCAGTCGCTTAAAATGTCGGATGAATTGATAAAGATTCCTATGAAAGGTGAGATAGAATCTTTGAATGTATCAGTTGCAGCGGGCGTAATAATATATGAAGTGATAAGACAGCGTCAATAAGGCATTAAAAAGCATTTTTGATTGAATAAATATTCGTTTTGAAAGTTTAATAATCATTAATTAATAAAACAAACGGTAAAATGAAGAAATTAAATTTGAGATTTATCGGAATTACGGGGCTTATCGCTGCGGTAAGTCTTGTATCCGGGGTGTTGAATGCGCAGGAAAGCAAATTTACAATCACACCTCACAAGCGTACACATTTACAAACCAGAACGGAATATCCCGTTAAGGCTTATTTCCCTATTAAGGACAAAAACATAAGCAATATTCAGTTGGATTTGCATCTGCAATGTCCTGACAGAGGATGTTCCGATTGGGATTATTCCATCAATGTGGTTTTGCGTTCGTTTAAAGACGGCAAGACTACGGATTATCAATTGGGAAGAATGATAACTCCTTATTCAGGATGGTACAATCAGGGCGATAATGCGCCTAAATGGGACAGAATCTGGTCGTGGAACATAACCGAATACTATCCTTTGCTTACCGATACGGTTGAAATAGTTATGCAATACGAAGGTTATCAGGACGGATTCTTGGCTACGACGGATTTTATCTTCACGGAAAACGATCCGAAAATAAAAAAGAATGATAAAAGATTCATAGGCGTTGAACAGATTTATTATTCTTACTATCCGTTCGGCAGGGAAGATTCTACGATTGATCAGTTTTTAGGCACAAAGAAGGTTGTTTTGCCAAAAGGAACGAAGAAAGTTTTGTCCAGAATGCAGATTTCGGGACACGGCGGTGATACTCTTAACGCTGCAGCGGAGTTCTTGGAAAAAAGATTCGTGTATGTTGCCAACAAAAAGCTTGTTGCCAACAGTGCAGTGTGGAGGGATGATTGCGGATGCAACCCTATACAACCGCAAGGCGGTACTTGGATTTACAAACGTGCAGGTTGGTGTCCTGGAACCAAAGTTCAGGAAGAATATTACGACCTTACACCGTTTGTAGAGGGTAATGAATTAAACGTAGAGATGTTATTCGAGTATTATAACAATCAAGGATTGGGTGAACCAGGTTATCAAATCGCCAATGAGTTGTTCTTCATAGGTGATAAGGACTACCGCCACAAAGAAATTGACGATAAATTCGGTGCGGGCAGGGATAACAAGCAGGAAACCGAAGAAGTACACTATTTACCTAACAAGTTTAATCTTGTTTTTAAGACAAACAAAATGGCAGATGATAAATACTCCGTTTTGGAAGGTACTTCAAGAGGACAAAACGGCGGTTGCTGCGGTAAAGATGCTGCATCAAACGTATTGTCCTATGAAAAGAAACTTTACGAACGCAGTCAGATGGCACCGAACACCAAATACGTACAAAAGGTTGACGTAAAAGACGGTGAATACATGATAAGAATAGAGGACGACGGTTGTGACGGATTCTCATGGTGGGCAAACCCTGATCAGGGAGAAGGTTATGCTTTGATATATAACGAAGACATGACAGAGGTGTTGGAAACTTTTGAACCTGATTTCGGTTGTAAAGTGGAATACCGCTTTGTTGCCACATCGGATAATAGTAAGGTAAAGCATTCAAAGGCAAAACTTGCTGCATTGAATGATGCTGACAACAGCGAATACCGTATAATTTTCTTTAATGCGGATAATGAAGAAAACGAAATGACGGTAAAAATCATGAACCGCAGAAGTAAAGAAGATGTTATGGAGAAAACTTTCGGTAAGAAGAGTACTTTTGATGAGGTTATAGATTATTCAGGACTTGATGACGGATATTACCGCGCTGAAATCAAATGCGGATATTACCATGAGTACAAATATTTCGTTAAAAGAAAGCAATAATTTTGCGTAAAAATGTACCGCAAAAATAATACGGCGTTTTAAGAAATTAAAACGCCGTGTTATTTTACTGAAAAGGCGTTTTAAAATTTTTTTACGCCTTATTATTTTTGCCTTGTTTAACCTGAAAGTTTTCAGAGGTTGTAATGTTTTGATATTGAGCCTTTAGATGGGATTTTTGCGTATCAAAACAAAGGTCTTTTGCAAAGGGAATTATTTTTTGCGTTTGTTGAGCCAATACAAAAACAGCATTGCGGCAATACAAGCCAATGTGTCAAAAGCCAAATCACCTAATGAAAAATTTCTTTTTGCAGTGTTGTACATCAAACCTTGTAATATTTCGGTAAGCAATCCGAATATGAAAATAACACCCGTAGTAAAAATGTAAAGGTTTGAAGAAATTTTTTTGCCGCTTAATTTTAAGGTCATAAAAAGTAAAAAGGATTCCGCAGAAAATAATACGAAGTGGGCGATTTTATCAGAATGCGGGATGTTAAGCAGTTTGGGTGCGTGGGAAAATGAACTTGACGGCATAAGAAGTAGTGTCAAAACGATTACGGTCCATATTATTAGTGCCGTACAGTATTGTTTGAATGTGAATTTTTGTAATGAAAACATGTTTTGTGACATTAAAATTAAGGGCAGACGTTACAGCCCGCCCTTATGTTTGTTCTTTTCAGGCAAACGATTAAAGACCCAACAATTTTGTGTAAGCTTCTGCGTCTTTTAGGTTGTCAGCTTCAGCTTTATCGTTCATCTTTATTTTAATAATCCAACCTTCGCCGTAAGGATCGCTGTTGATTGCTGCAGCATTGTCTTCCAATGCAGCGTTTATCTCCAATACTGTTCCCGATACAGGCATAAGTAAATCAGAAACTGTTTTTACTGCTTCTATAGAGCCGAATGCTTCGCCTGCAGCTATTTCTTCACCTTCTGAATCTACGTCTACGTAAACTATATCGCCTAATTCGTGTTGAGCATAATCAGTTATGCCTACGTAAGCTTCATCTCCTTCTATTCTTAACCATTCATGGTCGTCAGAATACCTTAAATTCTGTGGAATGTTCATCTTTTTGTCTTATTTTTTATTAGTTTTACTTAAATTTCAGGTTTCAAAATTACAATAATTTTGTTGATTACAAGCCTAAAATCGTGAATAATTTTAATTTTTTATGAATTTAATTTTCTTAACCGTTCCTTTGTCGTTAATATTCAGTATATAAACTCCGCTGGAAAGATGTTTGATGTCAAGGGTTTCACTGTTTAATTTCTTTACTTCAAGGTTTCTTCCTGTGATGTCGCATACATAGACCGTATTGTCAGGAGTTATTCCTTCAATATAAAGAATGTCTTTTGCAGGAACCGGATATACGGTTATTGACAAATCTTCCGCAGCAGCCAAACCGACTTTCTTTTCTGCAGCTTTGACTGCTTGATAGGCGTTAAGCTTACCGTATCCCCATATATCATTAGGACATTGTTCGGTATAGTCATCTGTTTTTGCAGTCTCAATGATTAATTGCTTTACTTCGTCTGGAGTCAAATTCGGATTTGCCTGAAGCATCAAAGCAACCGCACCCGTAACCATAGGACCTGACATGGAAGTTCCGCTTGCAGAGCCGAAGAAGTAACTGCGTCCGTTAAATACTATACTGTCTTTCGATTTCGGAGCATTGGCGCTGAATGATGAAACCGAAGACATGATAGAATATCCCGGTGCGGAGATTTCAGGTTTGTAGTAGTTGGTTATATTAGGTCCGCGGGAAGAAAATCCGCATATTTCAGGGTTCCATTGGTTGGCTTTGAATTGGTGTGCGGCAACGGTTATAGCCTTTTCAGCCAATCCGGGTTCCGATACTCCGTGAGTATTGTCACCTTGCAGATATCCGTTTTGTGATGCCAAGAAGTTAAATCCCGTATTGCCCACCGATTTGGAGTTTTTGTTTAAATTCCATGCGTGTACCTTTCCGCTGTCTGCAACAATGCAAAGGACTATGTGGTCTGTATTGCTGACGTATCTAGATTGTCTTACTTCCCAATCCACCAACGACACCTTGTCTTTCGAACTTCTGGAAGCTCCGCTGTAAATAATACTGTCAGTTTCGTCCCTTAAAACCGTTTGAACAGGTACCGTAGATCCGTCGGCTTGCATCAAAGGCGTCTCACCGAACTTATTCCAAGCATAATCATAGAATTCAAGTTTGGAAGCAAACGGTGCACCGTTTTCACTTTGCAATGTAACAACCTCGCCCCAATATTCATTACTGTAAGGTGTAGGGAAATTGAACTGAATCTCGCTCCGAAGGGTATCGGTGTTTGCTTTATTGAAATCAGCTTCTATGTGAAACATTGCCCCTCCGTTGTTTCCTGCACTGATAACGAAGACAATATTGCTATCTTGGCTCATTGCGTTAATAAACTTATCCAACATGCTTTCCCCGTCCATACGTCCTATGTTGTAAATACCCCAAGAGTTATTTATTACAAGACGTTTGTTCAGGCTTTTGGCAACATTGTTCATCCATGTACAGCATTCAATGTAGTGGGCTTCGTCAGGAATCCATGTACAGAAGATTAAATTTGCTTCGTAAGCAACTCCTTTGTATTTTGTTCCCGCACCGCTGCCTGCAGCAATACCTCCGCAATGTGTGGAGTGGTATCCCGTATCCAATTGGTTCGCAGTGTCGCACCGTGCAGCCAAAAGAGATTCCTTATCAGTGAAAACTGTACCGTAGGAAAATCCTTCAGGAGCAGGTCCTTGGTTACGGAATTGGTCCCATGCGGCAACTATTCGGTAGCTGTCTTCATTTAAAAGACTGTCATAAAACGTTGGATGGGTGTAATCAATTCCCCAATCGGCAACACCTATCAAAACGTCTTTGCCTGTATAGGATTCAAGCAAATCGATGCCGTTCCAAACTTTTGCGGCTTCGAAATCCACAACGGCGTTACTCAAGTTGATTGCACCGCATTTGCGGGAAATCTCAATTTCTTTAATCTCTTTTTCTTTTATCAACCGTGTAAGGTCGTTAGTGTTTACTCTTAAGGTCACTATGCCTGCGGTTTTGGAACCTATTTTGCAGTCATATTTCTTTAGAAAGCTTAAATCACAATCTTTGTCCACCTCCATAATTAAAGAGATGTATTCCTTACCGTTAATGTTTTCCGTTGTGTAACGGTTAGGAATCAATTCATTAATGTTTTTGGTGTTTTTCGTGTTGGCAATGTAACCGTTAAGCCCGTTGCCTACTGATTGTGCGCTGATTGTAACAGGTATTACCGTTGCAATCAAACCTATCAGATAAAGTATTGTTCTTTTCATGAGTGTGAATATTTGATTTTACAGTCTGCAAAGATAAAGAAAAAAAATATATCGGCAAAATAAAAACCGAAACTTATTACTTATCAGTCAGAATTGATATAAAAAAGTTATAAGTTGATGAGAAATTATTTTTAAAAAAAACGCTTTAAAACGGCATCGTGAAATGATGCAAAAATAATCAGGCTGATTAATAAATTAATCAGCGATAAAAATTTATTAAAACGCCGTATTAATTTTTTTTAACGCCGTTTTATTTTTCTTTAACAAACAGCAACCAATTAGTTTGAAATTTAGTATTTTGCTTAAGTGGTCCAATGATGTGTTTTTCACCCTCTTGGGATATGAAAAAACCTTCACTCCATGTGCCCATATCCATATATATGGCATCGGAAAAACCGAACTGTATCATCATATCCGTAAAATCGCCGATATTCATACGGTTGAGTGATTCCACTACGTATGCTTTGCCTTTTTTCAGCGCCAACGCCCTGCGGAATGTAGGTTTTTGTTTGCCGAATATTGTACATTCTATTTTAATGCCGCCGTTTATCAGAAGCATTTGCTGAAAATAGCAGGTGTTTTCCGATTGCAGTGCATTGTAATAAAACATTGACGAATCCTTTATATCCCCGATGTAAACGTCTTTGCCGCATAATGTACACAGACCCGTTTCCTTTTCGGTAGGATTCTCAATAACCGTGTCATTGCCTACAAACCTGCCGACAATATCTCTGTAATTTTTTGCGGTAAATGCTGCGGGTGCGGCAAAAAGTACGGTTGAATCGTTGGTATCGGGACGTGTTGCCGTAAGAAGCAGGTCGCAGTTTACGGGAGTGTAGATTATCAAAGAGAAATCAGACGAATCTTTAAAGGCAGGTATTGTGTCCGCACGGCAATAGGCATTCATCGTTACGGATTGTGCATTTGCTGCGGCAAATGTGCATATAAATATAATAAGGAGTGTGTTAAATTTTTTCATAATTGTGAGAAGATTACGGAATAATAACTTAAAATTACTTTATTTATTGTTTTACGCCGCAGATTTATGTTCTGGTTTTCATGTTGCAGCATTATACATTATTTAAATATTGTATATGTATACCGTTTATTATTTATAGAAAAAGAAAACGCCGTATGCATGGCAGCATACGGCGTTTTAGTTTATAAATATAATGTGATGTTGTACTATTTTAGGAATGCAAGCAAAATACCCGCTGCAACTGCAGAACCGATTACGCCCGAAACATTCGGACCCATTGCATGCATCAAAAGGTAATTGGTCTTGTCGTATTCCATTCCCACACTGTTGGATACACGTGCGGAATCAGGAACGGCACTTACGCCCGAATTACCGATAAGAGGGTTGATCTTGTTGCCTTCTTTTAAGAATAGGTTCATAAACTTAACGAACAACACACCCATTGTCGTAGCTATTATGAAAGAGAATGCTCCCAAGAAGAAGATTCCTATGCTCTTTGCAGTCAAGAATGTTGTAGCCTGAGTGGAGCAACCTACAGTTAAACCGATTAATATAGTTGCTATATTGATTATAGAGTTTGAAGCCTCGGTTGCAAGTCTCTTTGTTACGCCTGATTCTTTAAGAAGATTTCCGAAGAATAACATTCCAAGCAAAGGAATACCTGAAGGAACGATCATACAAGTCAAAAGCAGACCTATTATAGGGAATATGATCTTTTCCGTTTTTGACACCTGGCGCGGAGGTTTCATTCTTATGACTCTTTCTTTCTTGGTTGTAAGAAGTCTCATTATCGGCGGCTGAATAACAGGCACCAATGCCATATACGAATATGCCGATACGGCTATCGCTCCCATAAGTTCAGGTGCAAGTTGCGAGGAAATAAATATAGCGGTAGGACCGTCGGCACCACCGATAATTCCTATTGCTCCTGCTTCGTTAGGTGCAAATCCCAATGCCAAGGCAGCCGTATAAGCACCGAAGATACCGAATTGTGCAGCCGCACCTATCCACATAAGTTTAGGATTGGACAATAAAGCGGAGAAATCCGTCATTGCACCTATTCCCAAGAATATAAGCGGAGGATACCAACCGTTCTGCACACCGTGGTATAAGTAATGCAGTACCGAACCGTCTTCATATATACCTATTTTCAATCCGGGGAAGAAAGGAATGTTTCCAATCAGCATTCCGAATCCGATAGGTACAAGCAAAAGAGGTTCATATTCCTTTTTAATTCCCAGAAATATGAAAATACATCCTATGAGAATCATCACAATATGTCCTATTGTGAAGTTGGCAAATGATGTATAGTTAAAAAATTGTACGAATTGGCTTTGGACAAAATCCAAAAAGCTCACTTGTGCATCAAGTAACGTCATGGCTCTATCCTCCTATAGTTACAAGAACGTCAGCTTCCATTATAACGTCTCCTTTTCTGACTTTGACTTCCTTAACCACTCCGTCGCAATCGGCTTTTATCTCGTTTTCCATTTTCATTGCTTCCAACAAAACGAGTTTTTGTCCCTCTTTAACCGTATCTCCTGCATTGACGAATACGTCCAATATTGTACCAGGCAAAGGAGCTTTAACGGCATGTGCTGATGAAGATTGACTTACCGTTACTTTCGGTGCATTGGCAACAGGTTTGGAAGTGTTGATAACAGGACGTTGTTTAGGAGTTTGTTTAACCTCTCTGTCAACTTCCACTTTATACGGCGTACCGTTAAGTTCCAATTCTATAATCTGTCCTTCAACATTATTAATGTCTACGGAATAAGTACTGCCGTTTATTTTGAATTTATAATTTTTCATTGTCTGATAAGTCTTTTACCAATTAATGTTATTTAATTGCTGATTAATAATTATGATTAGCGTCGGTAAACATTCATATTGTGAATCTTGCTGCTCCAAGGAGAATAACGTTTTTCTACTTTAACGATAGTAAGAATCGTGTTTTCTTCGTCATGCAATTCATCATTATATAAATGTATTGCAGCTGATATTGCAGCCAATGCTTCGCCCGAAAGATTGCCTCCCGCTTTGAATTCTCCGACAGCTTCTTTGCGTTCTTGTTTGTCGGGGATTGATTGTTTGGCTTTCTTCTTTTGTGCAGAATGCAATGCTCTTGCAAATCCCATTAATACAATGGAGATAACAACCAAAGCAAAAAATACCGTACTCATGGCTATCATCGTAAGCCCTAAACCCGTGGAATCGTGTTTTGCTATTTCTTCTGATTTCTTGGGAACCTGATAATTCATATATGCAGCCTTGTCAGACGATACATTGTCTATGTGTATGTTTGCAAAACCTGCAGAACAATCAATGTCAAACACATTATATCCCGTTGCGTTCAATCCTCCTATATACAAATGTTTGCTTTGTTTGTCATAGGAGAATGTAGAAGCATTGCCTACGAATTTCGGAGAAGTATATATATTATTTCCTTTCAGATCCACGACTTCTATGTAGCAAGAATCTCTGTTGGATGCGAGGAATATAATATTTTGTTCATATATTGCAACACTCATCGGACGGTATATGAATTGTACGTCATGGCGTCCTTTGGTTGCATCGACCAGTATTGATTTTGTAACCTTGAATCCGTCTGCCGTTCTGTTTAAAATGGCAATCATGTTTTCAGGTTCATCAATTACGGCCATTGTTTGTGACTTTGTATCCACTGCAAATGATTGAGGAATAAGCGGATCATCCTGTGCGAAAATATTCCCGCTTACAATGACAAAGCATAATGCAATGAATATCTGTTTTGCTAATTTATTCATTATTGTATACGCTTTGTTGGTTTTACAATGGAATGTTGCCGTGCTTTTTCATAGGATTGCTGTCTTTCTTGGTAGCTATGGCCTGCAATGCCCTTATGATACGGAAACGTGTATTGCGAGGTTCTATTACGTCATCAATGTAACCGTATTTAGCAGCGTTGTAAGGATTGGAGAATTTATCCTCATATTCCTTTTGTTTTTCGGCAACGAATTTCGCTTTTTCTTCTTCGTTTTCTATTTTCTTTAAATCGCTGCCGTAAAGAATTGCCGTAGCTCCGCTTGCTCCCATAACGGCTATCTCTGCCATAGGCCAGGAGTAGTTGATGTCTCCTCTTAATTGTTTTGCCGACATAACCAAATGAGCTCCGCCGTAGGATTTTCTTAAAGTTACGGTGATTTTAGGCACTGTAGCTTCTCCGTAAGCATATAACATTTTTGCACCGTGGACGATTATGCCGCCGTATTCCTGTCCTGTGCCAGGTAAAAAGCCCGGAACATCAACAAATGTGATAATAGGAATATTGAATGCATCGCAAAAACGTACGAAACGGCCTCCTTTTCTTGAGGAATTAATATCCAATACACCTGCCATATAGTTAGGTTGGTTTGCTACTATACCTACGCTCATGCCGTTCATACGTGCAAATCCTACAACCAAGTTCGGAGCGAATTTTTCGTGTACTTCAAAGAAATCTCCGTTATCAACAACACCCGTAATAACGTCTTTTACGTTATAAGGTTGGTTAGGATCGTCAGGAATGATGTGGTTAAGCGAATCTTCCAAACGGTCGATAGGATCATTGCAATCAACTACAGGCGGTTCTTCCAAATTATTGGAAGGTATAAACGATATAAGTCTTCTTATTGTTTTGATTCCTTCCTGTTCATTCTCCGCAACAAAGTGGGCAACACCGCTTTTGGAAGCATGTACGTTTGCTCCGCCTAGTTGTTCGTCCGTTACGTTTTCTCCTGTTACGGTTTTTACAACTTTAGGACCTGTAATAAACATATATGAGTTTTCTTTACTCATCAATATGAAGTCGGTAAGGGCAGGGGAATAAACAGCTCCGCCGGCGCAAGGACCGAATATGGCACTTATCTGCGGAATAACGCCGCTGGCTAATATATTACGTTCAAATATTTCGCAATATCCTGCCAAAGCGTTTACGCCTTCCTGTATACGTGCTCCGCCCGAGTCGTTCAATCCTATCACGGGAGCACCTACTTTCATTGCTTGGTCCATTACTTTGCAGATTTTCTTTGCGAAACTTTCGCCTAAAGAACCTCCCAAGATGGTGAAATCCTGTGAAAATACATAGACAAGTCTTCCGTCTATTGTTCCGTAACCTGTTACCACACCGTCGGATAAGAATTCCTTTTTCTCCATTCCGAAGTTGGTGCAACGGTGGGTTACGAACATATCAAATTCTTCGAAACTGCCTTCGTCCAAAAGCAATTCTATTCTTTCTCTTGCCGTAAGTTTGCCTTTTGCATGTTGGGCTTCTATTCTTTTTTCACCTCCGCCCAATTTGGTCTGCACCCTTAAGTCTAATAATTGTTTTATCTTATCTTCAAAAGCCATAATATTACATTGTTTTTATGGTTATTAATCCCGACAAAATAAAACGCCGTTTTATTCTATTAAAGCGTTGTTTTAATTTACCCAAACGCCGTTTTAATTTTTTTAAACGCCTTTATATAAAAACAAGACGTTGTGTTATAAAAATTATAAGTTGTCAGGATTCATTATTTTTATTTCTTGCAACAAAATTCGGTCAATACTCCGAAAGTGGATTTAGGATGTAAGAAACCGATCATTAATTCTTCTGCACCTTTGCGTGATTTTTCGTCAATCAAACGCACGCCTTTTTCTTTGGCATCGTTTAAAGCCATATCGGTATCCTCAACTGCAAAGGCAACGTGATGAACCCCTGCACCTTTTTTCTCAATAAATTTGGCGATAGGGCTGTCAGCGCTTGTTGCTTCAAGCAATTCTATTTTTACCTCGCCTATTTTCAAAAACGCAGTGCGGACTTTTTGGTCTGCAACTTCCTCAATGTTATAACATTTGAGTCCCATAACGTTTTCCCAATACTTTATAGCCTCGTCAAGATTCTCAACGGCTATACCGATGTGTTCAATGTGTGTAGGTTTCATAGCACCGTTAATTTTAATTAATAAAATGATTTAATGTATACTATTTTCTTTTTATCCTTTCTACCGAATAATTCTCTGATAAATCGGATTAGAAAATGCAAAGATAAAAATAATTTTTGGAAAATACAAAAAAATAAACTTATAATATTAATAGGTGTAAAATTACTTATAAATTATAAAGATTAAGAATGGTTAGAAATGATTAACTTAAGGAATTAATTTTGTGATATTGTAAAATCTTTTTATATTTGCACTTTCAAATACGATTAATTGCTATGAAAAAATCATTGTTATATCAGTTTGCAGGCATTATTTTGCTTTTAATGCTTATAGTAGTTTCTTGCAGCAAACAAACAAGCACAAAAGAAAAATTAACCATGGGATTACCGTCTTCAGCAGGCAAGACTTTGGAGATGATCGTCGTTGCCGATGAAGAAATATATAAAGGTGAATTAAGGGATTCAATAGGTAAAAATTTCGAAATCCCGCAAGAGGGATTAAATCAGAATGAACCTTTGTTTGACGTGATACATCTAAAACCCGAAGGGTTTATTCATTCGGATATGTTGCAAAAACACCGCAATATATTGATAATTGATTTCAAAAAAGGCAATCCTAATAAAATTTATCAGGAAATAAACCAACGTGTTTACCCGCAAGCGGTATACAAACTTATGGTTGATAACCGTGACAGTATGTTTGCTATCCTTACGAGGTTTTATCCTACGATAAGAAAGCAGTTTTACACCAACGAACATAACAGAATTTTCAATGTATTCAAAAGAGACGAGAATATCAAATTGACAGAGCAGATTAATAAGACTTTCGGTATCAAACTTACAATACCCGCCGATTTTTATTTAGCAAAACAAAAGAATGATTTCTTCTGGATACGTAAAGAAACCAAGGACGAAAGTTACGGAATAATGATTTACAAACAACCCTTCACTTCACAAAACCTGTTTAATAAAGATAAAATCATTGAGATAAGGGATAAAATTGCCAAAGACAACATTCCCGGACCTATGAAAGACTCTTATATGGGTACGGAGTTGAGAACGGATATTTATACCGACACGGTGAAGATAAATAACATTGTTATGATAGAATCAAGGGGACTTTGGCGGCTTTTCGGAGATTTTATGGGCGGTCCTTTTGTGAATTATGTTTTTCAAAATCCCGCAACCAATGATTTTATCATGATAGATTGTTTCCTATATTCGCCTAAAAAACCGAAAAGAGATTTGCTTATGCAAATGGAAAGCATAGTTTACGGAATAAACAGGAAAGTTGAATAATACTTCTGTAAGCATAAGAAAATAAACTGCCGTTTTGTGCTTGTTTTTGTGCCTTAAACCTAATCGGCAATGAAAAGACAAGGGTTTTCCAAGGAACATAAAATAGGTATTACCGCCGTTATCTGTCTTTTGACTGGTGCGGTGATTGCTTTTGCATACATGTATTTAAACGGAAATAAGATCGTAATCATCCAAAAGGATGATAACGCCGTTTATGATAAGAAAAATTACGGCAGATACAAGAAAGACACCATTAAGAATGCATATAAAACCAAGCGTTACAATATTTTTAACTACTATTATGCTGAAGGAGATTCTTTAAGTAAGAAAACGCGGCTGCAAACCGACACTTTGACGGATTTTAATGCTGACGGATACCGCCGAATGGTTAAGAAATCCTACGGCGATACGGTTTTGGATCTGAATCTTTGCGATACATTGGATTTGCAAATGATAAGCGGCATTGGAAGGGTGTATTCGCGGAGAATTTACAATTACGGAAAGAAATTAGGCGGTTATGTATCGGTGGAACAACTCAAAGAAGTTTACGGAATGAGCGATTCGCTTTATAGAAACATAGTCAAACATCTGTCGGTAGGGCAGTACAATGTCAGGAAGATAAATATAAATTCGGCGGATATAAAAGAAATTGCAGCACATCCGTATATTGATTGGTATTTGGCAAAAGAAATTATAATATACCGCAATACCAACGGAGCATATACTGATGCCGATCAATTGAGATATATCCATATTATGGACGAAGACACATTCAATAAAATAAAACCGTACGTCACTGTCAGGTGATTGCTGTAAAATGCGAAAAAGCGTAAAAATATTGCGTTTTTGTGCCTTTTTAAAGCGGTAAAACAGCAGGAAAATTTTGTGTGAAATAATAAGGCTGAAAAAAGACGCCGTTTCAGTAAATTATTCTGCGTGATTAATAAAATAATACGCCGTAATAATTTTTTTTTACGCCTTAAAAATTTAAGCAAACGTAATTACCTTAAAAACAGATGGTAACAACAGGGTATTTTTCGCCTAAAAAAGCCTTTTTATTCGATGCTTATAACCTTGACTTGGGCAAACTCCTGTATAAGATTATTGAATTCCGTTTTGTTCTTGCCGTATTGGGTTTTGATGTCAATATTCACCGAAAATTTTTCGTTGCCGTTATCCGTTATTTGCTGCATTGAGTAATTTTTTATTACAATGCCGTCGTTTTTCAGTTTGTCAAACAGTAAGGAAATATCGTTTTGACAGTCTGCGATAAAGGTTATGGAGGTGTATTTCTCCGAATATTTTTTCAAAAAGAAGTTTGCCAAAAATATACTTATCAATACAAGTACCGTAGCAGCCATTGCTATGTAATAAAAACCGCATCCGCATGCCAATCCTATCGCACAAGTTACCCAAAGTCCCGCCGCAGTGGTCAGACCGCGTATTATATTCTTGCGGAATATGATAGTACCTGCACCCAAAAAGCCTATTCCCGTCACGACCTGTGCAGCTATTCGCGAAGGATCGAAAGATGTGTGGTCTTTGTCATAAAAACCTTCGAAACCGTATATACTCAATATCATAAACAGACAGGATCCCATGGCAACAAGCAAATGCGTTTTAACGCCTGCCTCTTTTGCATGCATTTCACGTTCGAAACCTATTGCCAATCCCAGTACCGACGCCAAACAAAGCCGTAAAACAAAATTCCAAAACATATCCGTTAAAATTTAATTATGTTGCAAAGTTACAAAAAATTATAATTACGGGACAGAAAGCGCCCTTTAACGGAAAAAATTAATATAACATTCAGATTTTTATTGATAATAGACAGAAATTGTGTAAATTTGCAATTTCCTGAATCGGATATTAATATTACAGTATTATGAATAAAAAGATTTTATTATTGGTTCTTTCGGCCTTTTTGGCATTAGGAGTTTTTGCACAGGAGCAACATCCCGAGAATTGCCCTTTCGGAGGCGTTGTTGATTGCACGGGACAGTGCGGATTGTTTGTCGATGAAAACGGTGACGGCATTTGTGATAATGCTGTGCTGTCAAAAAGTAATAAGACGGAAAAACAGACGGATAAAAAAGCATCCGAACAAAACCTAACGCAGGAAAAGTCAGTTAAACAGACTTCGCAGGCAGATAAAAAGCAGGAACAATCCGCCGCAAAGACTATTCAAGAAAATGTTGCGGCTGATGAAGATATTCAGACTGTAAGCGGAGCAACCGAAACGATGACTGAATCCGCTGCAGAGGAGACAATGACAATTCAGATGCCTAAACAAGAGAGGAAATTCCCGTATCATCTTTGGCAGGTGTTGATTGCCACATTGGGATTGTATAGTCTTACCGCCGTATTGGTAAAAGCGAAGAAGATTAAGAAGGTTAATCACCGCAGATTGTGGAATGTAATCCTCGGTATCACGTGTCTGGTTTCTTGTTTGATAGGCGTGTACGTTGTTTTCGCCAAAATGTACGGTTGGAGCATGAATTACCTTACCCTTATGCAATTGCATGTTGATTTCGGTATATCTATGACCGTTGTAGCAATAATACATGCTCTTTGGCACTTGAATTATTGGAAGAATTTGTTTAAAAGTGCGGGTAAAAAAGCATAACGATACAAATAGTGCGGGATTGAACAGACAGATACTTCGTTTGACAATCCCGAATATTATTACCAATATCACCATTCCTTTATTGGGTATGGTGGATACTGCAATTGTAGGACACATAGCATATAACGGCACGGTAAACGATTATATAGGTGCGGTGGCTGTGGGAAGCATGATATTCAATTTCCTTTATTGGGGATTCGGATTCCTGCGTATGGGAACAAGCGGCTTTACCGCCCAGGCGTACGGCGCAAAGGATAAGACAGAACAGATAGATATTTTAACCCGCGCATTGACCATCGGTTTAAGTGTGGCATTTGTTATATTGCTTCTGCAAAAACCGATAGCCTTATTGGCATCAGGACTGATAGATGATAAAAACAATGTGATGAGTCTGGCTTTGCGTTATTTTTATATACGTATATGGGCAGCGCCTGCGGTATTGGGTATGTATGCATTGAAAGGCTGGTTCATAGGTATGCAGGACAGCAAAACGCCTATGTATACCGCTATCGTGATTAATGCAGTCAATATACTGTTTGATGTAATCTTTGTAATGGGATTGCATTTGACAATAGAAGGTGTAGCATACGCAACGGTGATTTCTCAATATGCAGGACTGATGCTTATTTCCGCCGTATTTATAATAAGGTATAAGAAACAGTATTCGCTTTCCGTTAAACGGGCATTGCAATTGGATAAAATGAAACTGTTTTTCAAAGTAAACGGAGACATATTCCTGCGTACGGTTTGTATTATTGCCGTAACGACTTACTTTACCGTTGCATCGTCTTCGCAACCCTATCCGACATTGGCGGTAAACACATTGATAATGCAATTGTTCAGTCTTTTCTCTTACTTTATGGACGGATTCGCTTACGCATGCGAAAGTCTTTGCGGCAAATATTACGGTGCCAATGACAGAAAAGGACTTGTGCAAGTCATACACCGCGTCATTGTTTGGGGAATAGGTTTGGCTGTTTTGTGTTCTTTGCTTTACGGATTTGCAGGAAAAGAAATTATTTCAATACTTACCGACCATCAGGACGTAATTCGAGCCAGTGAAAGTTGTAAACTGTGGCTTGTATTGATACCTTTGACGGGTTTTCTTGCCTTTTTGTATGACGGAATATTGATAGGAATGACCCAAAGTAAGATTATGCGTAACGCAATATTCATTTCTACGGCTTTGTTCTTCTTCTCATATTTCGGATTGGGCAAAACAAATGACGCATTGTGGTTGGGATTTATTCTTTATCTTGCGGGAAGAAGCGTTTTTATGATATTGTTTTCACGCAAACAGATATACGGCAACTGATAAGCATATTAAAAGAAATAAAAAGAAAATTTACGGTTATGAAAGATAAAGCATTGGAATTTTTAAGCAAACATAATGAGGTTTCTTTCGCTACGTGCGAAGCGAATAAGCCTAAAATCCGAGTGTTTCAGATAATGAAAATACAGGATAATGATTTGTATTTTGCGACTTCGCCGAAAAAAGAAGTTTTTAAGCAATTGAAACAAAATCCTTGCATAGAAATTATGTCGTTTTACGGTCAAATATCCGTCAAATGCACGGGCAAAGCAGCTTTTGACGTAGATGATATGACCAAACGTTGGATTTTTGAAAACAATCCCGTATTGCCGCGGTTGTATGATGATTACAATGCATTGGAATATTTCCGTATGGGTATTCAGACAATTGATTATTACGATTTGTCGCCCACTCCTCCTTTATTTAAGCATATTGATTTGACTGCAAACACCGTTTCGGACGGTTTTGTAGGGGATAAATATTCGGGATAATCCATAAAATTGAACCTATTGTCTGTTAAACAAAGGTTTTTGTAAGCGGTATTCCCTTAATATAAGTAAAGAGGTGCATATCGCTGCAGTAAAATCCGCCATAGGTGCTGCAAACCAAACGCCGTCCACTCCTATGTGCGGCGGAAGTATTAATAAAATAGGTATAAGGAAGATTACCTGACGTGTTAAGGATAAAAACAACGACTTTTTCGGCTGATTCATTGATGCGAAGAAGTTAGTACCGATTACAGGCACGCCTATAATCCAAAATGCTAACATATTCTTATGGAATCCGTCCACAGCAATGCGTATTAACTCCATATCAAGTTCGGAATTCTCCCCCGCAAACAAGCGGGTAAGCTGATAAGGGAAGATTTCGCATATAAGGCAACCGACGGCAGAGACCGTAAAAGCACAGATTATAGTCATACGGAA
The DNA here is from genome assembly GCA_017633985.1 of Bacteroidales bacterium. Lineage (GTDB taxonomy): Bacteria > Bacteroidota > Bacteroidia > Bacteroidales > P3 > Scybalousia_A. The sequence continues at coordinate 53,260 of JAGBOF010000016.1, read as the reverse complement.
AGCTCTCCACATACGGCCGTAGTTTTTCGCTCCGAAATTGTAAGCAACTATAGGTTGCATACCCTGAGAGAACCCAAGAATAATCATAAAGAACATAAACGCAATACGGTTTATTATACTGAATGCCCCTACGTACAAATCACCGCCGTATTTCAACAGATTATAGTTTTGAAGTATCACAATAAAGCAACCCGCTGCATTTGTGAAGAAATTAGGCGAGCCTATAGAAAAAGCCCTTTTGACAATATTTTTATCTAAATAGAAATTACGTTTTTCAAGATACACGACCCTGTCGCGGCGGAAGAAAAGATAAAACAGGACCAGGCAACAAACGGTTTGTCCTATCACCGTAGCCCATGCAGCCCCCGCAACACCCATGTCAAAGGTGAAAATAAACAAAGGTGCAAGTATAATATTGATCACAACGGACACAAAAGTCATGTTCATCGCAGTTACCGGATAACCGCTTACGCGCAATACCGAGTTAAGACCCAAATACATGTGGGAGAAAACATTTCCGAAAAGAATAACCTGCATGTATTCGTGTGCGGCAGGCAGTGTCTTTTCGCTGGCTCCGAAAAATATCAGTATGGGATCAAGAAATATCAGTCCCAACACGGTAAACACGACACCCAGGCAGAAGTTCAGTATAATTACGTTGGCAAGTACGACTCTGGCTTTGTCATAATTTTTTTCGCCCAAGTATATTGAGCATAATACGCTGCCTCCTACACCGACCAATGCTCCGAATGCTCCCGCCAGATTCATAAACGGCCCCGTCAATCCTACACCTGCGATACTGTAAGCACCCAAATGTCCTATGAAAATACCGTCTACGATGTTGTAAAGCGAAGATACGATCATCGCTGCTATTGCAGGCAGGGCAAACTTCCACAAAAGTTTGCTTATTTTCTCTCTTTCCAATAATAAAGCCCGTTCTTCATTCATAGCCTTGTTAGTTAAATTTTGCAAATTTACAAAAAAATTTATTAATACGCCTAATCCGCCCGCCGAACCGATAAAAAGAAACACCCTAATTATATATGCTGAAAATAAGACGGCGTTTTAAGAAATTAATCAGCCTGATTATTTTATTAATCAGCCTTAAAAATATTTTTTTACGCCTTGTTTTTGAACTAACTTGTAATCAGTGATTTATAAAGAGGTAAAATCAGGCCGTAAAAAGACATAAAAACGGCGGGCAAATAGCTGTTTGCCCGCCCTTGGAAATGAAGTATTCTGATTTATTGTATTATCCTTTGTATGCAATAGCTTCTATTTCCACCAATACTCCTTTAGGAAGTTTTACAACTGCGAATGCTGCCCTTGCAGGGAACGGTTGGTTGAAGTATTTGGCGTATACTTCGTTCATTGCAGCAAAATCGTCCATTGAGTTTAGCAAACATGTCGTTTTTACTACGTCAGAAAATCCGTAACCTGCTTCTTTAAGTATTGCACCGACGTTTTCCAAAGCCTGTGTTGCCTGTGCGGTTATTCCTTCAGGGGTTTCGCCTGTGGAAGGATTAACGGGAATTTGTCCCGATATAAACAGCATGCCGTTACCTGCTTTTACGGCCTGTGAATAAGGTCCTATGGCTGCAGGAGCATTGTTTGTATGAATAGGTGTGTTCATTGTTTAATTGTTTTTTATTATTTGTTTATGATTAATTTGCCTGTCATCAATTTATCATTTACCGTTATGTTGATGATATAAGTACCGTTTTGTGCATTTTGCAAAGTTACGGTCTTGTTATTCAGATCAACATCTTTTTCATGATAAATAACTTGTCCCAAAGTATTGGTGATTACCATGCTTTGAGCTTTGCCTTCGGCGGTGTTGATTGTAAATGTGCCGTTGCATGAAGGGTTAGGGGTAATTTCAAATCCCGCTCCGTTTTCAACATCTTCCAAAGCACTTCCAAGTACATGGATTGTTTTTATTGAAGAATATGCAGGTTCGCATTCGTCAATTTGTACCTGTACTCTGTAATAGAAATCGCCCGAAACGTCAAATGTTTGTTCCAAAGAAGTCTCTCCTTCATTGCCCAAGGAAACGAAATTAACGCTGTCAGTGCTTTTCTCCCATTGAAGAACGCTTCCCGTATGTGCGGTAACTCTCAAAGTAGCCGTTTCGCCAACGTTGTAATTTGTTGCTGCAGGTACAATTGTTCCGCCTTTAGATGCTTTGACGGTTATAGCTATTTCGTTACTTACGCTGCTTATCAAATTGTCCGAAAAGACAACTCTTCTGTAATAAATGGTGGAAGTAAGAGGGTTTTCAGGTCGGTAGTTCGTTTGGTTATTCACACCTTCGGCTTCTGACCATGAACCGTAAGAAGAAGTCTTCTGTTCCCAACGGAAAGTAAAGTTGCCGAAACCTCCCGCAGGTTGTTCTCCCGTTATTTCTTCAGGTATTGAGTTCTCGCAAACGGAACTTTGTTTTGCCGTAATGGTGTTGCCCGTAATTGCAGGGTAAAGTGTCTGAACGCTTTTCTTTGTTCCGTAGAATGTTCCGTATATATTGGTTATGTAAGCGCGGAAATAATATGTGTATCCTTGCTCAAGACCTGTTACCTTTACCTTATAATCTCCGTTTTCCATACCTTCGGTTGTTGCTTTGAAGCAGTTTTCTTCATCAAGGGTAGGAGTGATGGATGCGTCGGAGGTATAAACGAAACCTTGCTCAACAAAATCTCCTAAACCGACTGAATTAAGTTTTCCGTTAAATGTTACCGAATTGGAATCAATATCAGATGCGTTGGACGTAGTAACGAATCCCAAACCGTCGGCAGTTGTTGCAAATTTAATATTACCTAATCCCAATATGTCGTCTTCGGTAATGACAAATGCTCTGTAATAGTATCTGGTTCCGACTTGCAATCCTGTGATTTTTGCACTTATTTCATCTGCGTTCTCGCTTTCGTCGACAACCGTATTGGTTTGATCGTATGGACATTCTTCATCGGTGGAATAAACTATACCTTTTGTCTTGAATTTATCTTGCGAGCCTTTGTAAAGAACTTTACCTCCTGCGATGAAAGAGTTTAAAGTAATACTGTCGGCAGTGGAATTGGTTTCCACCATAGGACGTGAAGAATTATAATTGAATATGATCACGCTGTCATTTAAATACTGTATGTCGGTGATTGAAACTCCGTGCACCGTATCACCTTTTACAAGTCTGGTTACGTTAGGTGAGGATTCGGTATAGTATCTTACGGAAGTAGAGCCGGGGAATGATGCTGCAGATGTTCCTATGTGGTTGGAAAGGTTTTTGACTTTGTTATCCACTCCGTCGGCAGGCTCTATAAACCAACCTCTGTCTTGAGGGTCGGCATTTATTGTATTTTTGTGCTCATTGAACCAAGCCTGTATTTTATCCATCTGTCCGTGATAAACCAAAAGACCTTCACCTGGGATATATGCATCAAAACCGTGTTTGCTGCGGTGTTCGATAATTAAGAATTCGTTGTTTGTAAGGTTTATTCTGTATGCCGTGTCATTGTTTCCGTTTATAAGAGGGAGTCTTAAAGAATCAGCAGGGGAATCCAATGTGATGATTGTGTCAATCCAATCAGTGTAAATCTTTTGTGCTGCAGACCAAAGAGCAGGTGAATTGCTGTTATTGTTGTAAGAACCGCTGCACATAACGCTCCATTCTTCGGTTGCAACTGCAACGTTAAGTGTACGGTCTCCGTTGGTGCCGTAATCGGTGTCGTATTCGTCAGGCAAACCCAATGCATGACCGAATTCGTGACAGAATGTTCCTATAGTAGCGTCGGATATACCTTTGGTGGATTGTTCAGCCGAACAAGTGTAACGGTTTACCTTCACTCCGTCTACGGTAATCATTCCTCCGTAACGTTTATAATTATTCAGTTCTGCACTGTGCGGCCATATCTCATCGGCATTACCCGTAGAACTTTCAGGCGTACCTGCAAAGATAAACGCAACGTCATCAACTTTGCCGTCATTGTCATAATCATATTGAGAGAAATCTACACTACTGTCCGCTACAGCCAATGCATCCCTTACGAATTTGTAATAGGCATCATTTGATTCATTGTTGCCGTAGAATTTCATTGCATTAGGCAAAGTGAAAGGACCTACTACGTCTATCTGCAGATCCAATAAACCGTTGGAATTAGTTAAGAAGTAATCGCGGATACTTCCCGTTCCGTTGTAATTTTCTTTATAACACATATCTTCAAACAAAGATTTGTCGGAAGTGAACTCCAAATCGGAGAATCCTACAAGAATAACCAACAATCTAGGCTGCCCTTTAGGAGGAAAATGAGGTTGAACCTGATCTTTAACGGATGTTGCAGGCTGCCATGCTTGTTTGAAAGATTTGATTTGTGAATTTGAATAACGTAAATCTTTTTGCAATTGGGCAACGAATGATAATTCCTGTTGGTTTCTTTCGTTTGCATTAGAAGCTAAAACTTTTGATGCAACCATATCGCCGTTGTTGTCCTTTACGGCGTAGCACCAATTACCGTTTTTGCCTTGTAAAAGGGTGTAACCGTCAGATGTTACCGCCCAATGTACCCTTTCGTCACCTTGAAGCCAAAAGGTAAGGGTTTTGCCGTTAGGTTGTTTAACCGTAACGGGTTTCGGATCGGCAGGGACTGCGTAGGATATAATACCTGTAAGCAGTAATGCCGCCAATACAAATGTTTTAATCAGTGTTTTTCTCATAGTACTATATTTTTTATTTATTTCTTTCAGAAAACTTAATATTTCCATTCGAATGTATTGATAAGATGTGTTAAATCTTCCTTTAATTGTTTTATTACAGCCGAGCACGAATCGTTGTTAGGTACGACATTGCAGTTCAAAGCCCCTCTTACAAAGTATTTAACCGAATCCGTCAAATAAAACTGATAAGGCGAAACCACATCTTTGCCTTTTATGTCAAATACCGTGCCGTATATTTTTTTTTCATTATTCTTATAATCCTGTTGAATGATTCCTCCCGAGAGTTTTTCGTGACGTTTTAAGAATTTATAGCAATCATTTACTGCAGTATTCAGTGAAGTGTCGGTATTTATAGGAAGCAAACTCATATTAACCGTGAAGTTATAGTCCTTAAAATTAAGGTTGAACCATTTAATGCTTTTGTCTTTCGAATCAAGTTCTTCAACCGTTGCACAATCAGGATATTCGAATACAAACGGATAGTCTTTTCGGTTGAACTGTACATAATCCGACGGTTTTATATCCAATCTCAAATATGTCGAAGGCTTAGGCATTTGCGGTGCATTGTCGCATTGGTAAAACAAGCATACAACTGCCGCAAAAAGCAATACCTTTATATATTTTTCTCTCATAAATAGTCCGGTATCAAACTTTTTTATTATTTTTGCAAAGATAAACAAATTTTGTTAAAGCATTGCAAAAAAAATTATAAAAAAGTGTCTTGTGTAAAAATGACAGTAAAGAAATGAAGCACTATATCAAAACATTGAAACGCCGCAGCGGTACAATCAGATTTCATTATATTTTATTTATATGCTGTTTTGTTTTAACGGCAACGGGAAACAGTTTCGCCCAAATAACCATTACGCCTATAACCAATAAGAATGTAAAGGAAATTATAGAAAAGAATTTCCTGGGAGACGGAGTAAAGATTGACGATTCCCATCCTATATATTACAACAACAAAACCGTAATTGACAATAACCAAATAGGTATTTTCACAAACAAAGACACATCTTATTCGGGTAATAACATACCTATTAAAAGCGGATTGGTGCTTGCAACCGATGCCGTAGTAAATATTACGAGCGGGGGCTATGAAGCCAGAACTAATCCTATCAACGGAGCGGTTAAAAACAGTCCAAGTTTGTATAAAGCTTACGATAAATTCGTTAATAATCCTGATTTGAATAAATACGATTGTAAATTAGATGACAAACCTGATGAATCCAAGTTTAATACTATTTCGGTATTGGATTTTTGGGTGATACCTTCAAGTTGTGAAATGTCATTTAAATATTCATTCGGTTCACAGGAATATCATTCTTATGTTTGTTCGCCTTTTAATGATTTCTTCGGTTTGTTTGTAGACGGACCGTATAATGAGAATGATGAAAAGATTGAAGGATCAATATTCTACGAAAACGGAACCAACATTGCTATAATTCCCGGTACCGATGAGTACGGGTTGGATGAGGCAACGCCGGTTATGATTAATACTGTTAATGCAGGCGGACAAGGTAACTATTATTGTGATGCAAGTTATACGGGTGACAATACGGAGTATTTTATCAAGAGTTTGAATAATAATACTTATTTAAATGCTTGTACAAGACGTTTGGAGACTGCATCCGTACCGACAAGTCCCAATCAGCGTTACCATGTGCAGATAGCAATTTGCAATATCAATGACCAAGCATTACAAAGTGCCGTATTTTTGGAAGCAAATTCCTTTATGAGCCGTACAATATCCATAAATCACAGCATAACAAGTACCAATGATTCCGCTGAAGCCGTAACCGACGGATCGTTGAAGACTGACAGAGTGTTTGTAAAGGGTTGTTCCACCGACACGATGATTGTAAAAGCCAACTATATAGCCGATGAATCGCAGGAACCGTTCGTATTTTACATCAGAAACTCACAGGGAAGCAGTCTGGAGAGGAAAATTGATTATGAGTTCTATAAAATTATTGACGGCATGGCGGAAGAAGTTCCTGCAACCGATAATGACAAACTTATTATTCCTCCTGATGAATCGGAAGTAAGGTATTTGATGACGTTTTTGCACAATCCTGACAAAATGCCCGGCACTTACGATACGCTTTTGTTTATTTCCACCGACTGTGCAGGCACACCTAATGACACTATTGCTTATGTGATGAAAGAGCCTTACCCTTTGGAGTGCAAATCCACGGGCGGAAAGACATATTGCAACGACGTACTTCCGCAAAAAGACACCATATCGGTTAAGATTACCAATGCAGTTTCCTATGCATACATACAAGCCCAACGCGGCGGTAAACTACTGGCGGATGATACGCTTAAATATGAATACGGCAGCCTTAATACCGACCTTACATACAGTTTTACCACCGATATTATGGACTACAACGACACGGCATCGGTATATATTTCCGTGGTTGATTATTGCGGCAGAACCTATGACACGGTTATTAAGTACAAGGTATTGGGAAATAATACCGTTGCATCGGTCAGCAGCAATTATATATGCGAAGGTGATTCCGTTGTGCTTTCCTGTAGCGAGTCGGAGCGGTATATATGGACAAGTTCGCCTCAGGACACCACTTTGACGCATGAGGGTAATGACAAAATACGCAATCCGCTGGTTAAACCTTTGAAAAATACAACCTATTACATCAAAACAATATCGGCTGAAGGTTGTGTGGCAGCCGACAGTGTGTATGTCGGAGTGGAGAAGATAATAAAAGCTGCGATGGAACTCTATCCTAAAAAGACGGTTTATTCTTCCCCTGAAATAAAGTACACGGATATTTCCGAAGACAGCTTTACAAGAAAATGGCAGTTCGGAGATAATACGGAGGATGACCATGTAAGCGGTTACCATCACTATTATGTAGACGACACAAAGGACAGTAATGCCTATGAGGTGATGCTTATAGTTTATAACAGGGCTATGTGTCCCGATACGGCTATTGATACCGTTTATATTCTTGCTGATTTTACCATTTATGTGCCTAATGCGTTCAGTCCTGACAATCCTGAAGAGTCTGTAAGAATGTTCGGACCGAAAGGATCGTTGTTGCATGACTGGGAAATGACAATATACAACCGTTGGGGAGCGAAAATATTCCACGGAGACAACAAGATGTGGGACGGTAAACTTGAAAGCGGGGCATGGGCACCTCAAGGAACTTATGTTTACGACATCTTGTACAAAGACGGCAAGGGAATGCTCCAGCGAAAGACGGGAACGTTTGCATTATTGCCTAATAACGGCAAAAAATAATATCAAAAGTGCATCCTTTTAACATAATTAAGTTGCCCGAGGCAACTTCTACACAGGTTTATATCACCGAAAATGACAAAAAAAACGCTTTCGGTGAGTTTACCGTCATATATACCGACTGTCAAACGCACGGAAAAGGGCAGGGGACACATCTTTGGGAAAGTGAACCGCACAAAAATATAAGTTTTTCATTCCTTTTAAAACCGTCATTCATTGCCGCACAGGACCAATTCATCATTTCGCAGTTTGTTTCCCTCGCAATAGCGGATGCAGTAGTTTTTTACGTCAAACAAGGCGTTAAAATAAAATGGCCGAACGATATATACGTTAATCAGGACAAGATCTGCGGATTTTTGGTTCAGAACCAAATAATGGGAAATGACATATACAAATCCTATATAGGCATAGGACTGAACGTAAACCAAAGGAAATTCACTTGGGCACCCAATCCGACATCGTTATCCCTGCAAACAGGCGTTGAATATCCATTGGAAGATGTTTTGGATTTGCTTTTGGAGAAAATTTATATGCGTTATATGCAACTAAAAAGCGGCGGCAGAAAAGCGTTAGTTGATGAATATCTTTCCATGCTATTGTTCAAAGGACAAAGACGTCAATATATATGTAACGGTAAGAAGATTTACGCCACCATAGAGTCGGTTAATTCTTTCGGACATGTGATATACCGAACCGATGATGCCAAAGAGGCTTCATGCGAATTAAGACAGTGGCAGTTTATATTGTAAACTGCCGTTGAGGTGTTGATTTTTATCTATACAATTGTATTAAATCTTTATTTAAGGCAACGTAAATACATTGAGACTGTATTTTTCAGACCATAGTAAAGGGAATCGCATACTAAAGCGTGACCTATGGAAACTTCGTCGGTCCAAGGAATGATTTTATGATAGTATTCAAGGTTTTCAAGTGACAAATCATGCCCCGCATTAAGCCCCAAACCGCACTGACGTGCACATTCGGCGGCTTTGACAAACGGTTCTATCGCCTGTTCTTTGTTTTTAAGATAATTTTCCGCATAACTTTGAGTGTAAAGTTCCACTCTGTCCGCTCCGCAATCCCTTGCAGCTTTGACCATATCGCAATCGGCATCTACAAATACCGACACCCTGCATATTTTCTTCAACTTCTCGACAATAACCCGCAGCTCTTCACCGTCATTAACCGTGTCCCATCCGTGATTGGACGTAAGCTGGTCGGGTTTGTCGGGAACAAGCGTAGCCTGCGCGGGTCTGATATCTTCGATTATCTTGATGTACCTCTGATCAGGATAACCTTCGATATTGAATTCCGTAGTAATTTTGTCTTTTAGCTGATAGACGTCGTTTTTTGTTATATGTCTTTCATCGGGACGCGGATGTACGGTAATGCCCTGTGCTCCGAACGACTCAATGTCGCATGCGGTCTTGATAACATCGGGATTGTTGCCCCCGCGTGCATTTCTTAATGTTGCTATTTTATTTATATTTACGCTTAAACGTGTCATTTTTGTATATGTTTTCCGTTTTCAGACTGCAAAATTAAGACAAAAAGTTGTAATAACACAGTTAAAAAAGAAATATTAAATACACCGCCGAAAAAAGACGCCGTAAAAAAATATTAAAACGCCGTATTATTTTATTAATCACGCAGAATAATTTGCTGAAACGGCGTCTTTTTTTGACGGTATGTTATCATGTTGTCAAATAACGCAGAATCAGTGAGTTAGGAAGTAGTAAAATTTTTGCGTTTTTAAGCCTTGAAAACACCTTTTAAAGCATAGAAAAAGTTATATCCTTTTTAAAAAAATCCGGCAGGCGGTATATATGGAAAAAATTTTACTTAACTTTGCAAAGTTAATTGAGTGATAATTAAAATAACTGACAGAAAGATGAAAAAAATGATTGTATTGCTTGCCATTGCTTTTACGGCAGTAGGAGTGAATGCGCAGCAATGGGGAGTGGGCGTTAAAGCCGGTTGGGATTACGGTTTGAACATTAAAAAGTATAACGGTGCAACCAATTACGAAGCTGTAATGGATTTTCACGATCACGGGTTCCGTGTTTTAGGACTGTACGAATGGGATAAAGAACTTGGAAACGGATTTCATTTGTATTACGGTTTAGGTGCCAACGTAGGTGTTTGGGGTAAAGACGATGACAGCGGTTTCGGATTGGGACTTGACGGTGTTATAGGTATTGAATGGCATCTTCCGAATGATATTCCCTTTACTATATCCTTGGATTGGACCCCTTCTTTGGAGTTGATACCTTCTTCGCGGTTCTATGCCAAAGGATTGGGATTGTCTGTAAAATACGTTTGGTAAGATATTATTCACGGATTAAAGTGCAGTATGAATCAGAGGTTACATACTGCATTTTATGTATCACATATTGCAAAAACAAGTGGACAACAAGCTGAAAATAATCAACGATCCTGTTTACGGATTTATCAAAATACCGTCGGAGAGTATATATAATCTGATTCAAAGTCCGTATGTGCAGCGTTTAAGACGCATCAAACAGTTGGGACTTTCCAATTTGGTTTATCCGGGGGCTGAACACACCCGTTTTTCCCATTCAATAGGTGCGATGTTCTTGATGACAAGGGCATTGGACGGCTTAAGACAAAAAGGATATCAGATAACGGACGAAGAATATGAATGGACATTGCAGGCAATATTGCTTCACGACAGCGGGCATTCGCCTTTCTCTCATTGTTTGGAACATTTTTTCTTCTCCTGCCATCACGAAGAAGTTTCAAGACTTATAATGCAAAAACTCAATTGCGATCAGCAGGTAATAGAGATATTTGACAATACTTATAAGAAGAAGTTTTTGCACCAGTTAGTGTCTTCACAAGTGGATATAGACAGGTTGGACTATCTTACAAGGGACAGTTTTTTCACAGGAGTGAGTGAAGGCGTTATTGGTACGGACAGAATAATGAATATGTTTTCGGTTTACGGCGACGAGTTGGTGGTTGATCAAAAGGGCGTGTACAGTATAGAAAAGTTTATCATATCACGCCGTCTTATGTATTGGCAGGTGTATATGCATAAGACTGTTGTCGGTGCCGATTGTCTGTTGCGTAATATTCTTCAGCGTGCCAAGGATTTGGCAATGAAGGATAGTTTGAATATAATGAAATATCCGATAAGTCAGAATTTGTATTATTTCCTTAAAAACGGAGTGCAGGATGTTGACAATGCACAGGCTTTGGATAAGTTCATACATCTGGACGATACGGATATATGGAGTGCCGTTAAAACATGGTCGTGCCATGATGATAAGATACTTTCGTTTTTGGCTTGTTCGCTTATGAACCGTAATATAGGAAAGATGTACGTTAAAACAACACAATACACCGACGAAGAGTTGAACGGACTCCGTCAGCATTTGTTTGACAAACATAAAGACCAGGGATTTTCTTTTGAAGACATAACACGTTATTTTACCACTGCGGGACAGATGCATAACCGTGCGTATTCATTCAATGACCAGCAGATTAATATTCTTTTCAAAGACGGACAAGTAAAAGGAATCCATCAGGCAAGCGATCAATTGGATGAAGCCTTTTTGAAAAAGGAGATAAGCAAGTTTTATTATTACGAAATATAGCGGCAGGGGTAAGACAAATACCCGTATTGCTGCATAATACAAAAATTAAGTAACAATACGGGTATTAAAAACTGTGTTTAATTGTCGTCTTATTTTATAATACGATAGTAATTTTCCTTTCTCGGCAATGCTTTTTCGGGGTTTTTGACAGGATAACCCAATGCAATGGCGCCTATTCCCATAACATTGTCAGGTAATCCGAATTGTTTTATCAGTTCTTTGCCTTCATCGGTTTGAAACATCTCAATTTCGCGGTTAATCCAGCAACTGCCCAGACCGATTGCGTATGCAGCATTCATCATATTGCCTAAAATCAGACTGCCGTTTTGTATTGTATTCGGATTTTCGGACATCAAAGAGCCGAAAACCAATACTATCGTCGGGGCGTCATAATAAGGATTGGTATCAGTGCCCATTATTGCGGCATTCATCCTTATAAGCTGCGATTTGATCGCTTGGTTTTGCACTGCAACAATCCATAAATCCTGTTTGTTGTGACCTGTCGGTGCGTAAGTTCCCGCTTCAAGTACCGCATTAAGTTCTTCGTCGGTGATTTGTTCAGGTCTGTATTTTCTTATACTCCTTCTGTGCTTTAAAGCATATAAAACTTGATTCTCCATATCGTATATTTGTTTTTATTTTTGCAAAGTTAGAAAAAATTATTGTCTTTCAGAAAGAAATTATCGCTGTTTAGATGTCAAATTATCGCTGTTTATGAAAAATAAATGCATAAATAATTAAATTTTTACGCATAAAAAATCTTGCATTTAATAATTTTTCATAATTTTGTAAAAAACATTTAATATATGGAATTTACAAAAAGCGATTTGTCGCAACTTAAAAGCCGCGGAATATCCCAAAGCGAAGCACAGCAGCAAACGGAAAATTTTATAAACGGTTTTCCTTATATATATTTGCAGGAGGCAGCCACCGTAAGAAAAGGTATACGTGTGTATGATGCCAAGCAAACGGCTGAATTTGTTAAGTTGTTTGAAGATAATAAGGATAAATACTCAATAATGAAGTTTGTGCCGGCATCGGGTGCGGCAACAAGAATGATGAAAGATTTGTATACATTTTTAAATGAATATAAAGATGAACAGTCTACGCCTCTTTCTGATTTCCCGACAGCAGAGCAGACAATAAACAATATAGAAAAATTTGCTTTTTACGGAGAACTTTCCCAATGTATGGCAAGACAGTCTTTGTCCGTAGAAGATTGTATAAATAATAAGGATTATAAAACGATTATAGAGTTTATTTTGACGGATAAAGGATTGAATTACGGTAAGTATCCGAAGGCTTGGATATTGTTTCACAAAAGTGAAGACGGCAAACAAGCAGTAACTGCCTTTGAACAACATCTTGAGGAAGCTTATTTTTATACTTGTTCCGCCAATCAGGCTAATGTGCATTTTACAGTTACCGAAGAACACTTACAAGGCTTTGAAGAATTGAAAAGAAAATGCGTACCCGTTTACGAACAAAAATACGGAATAAAGTATAATGTTGATTTTTCCTTTCAGAAACATTCGACAGATACTTTGGCAGTGAATACCGATAACACTCTTTTCAGAGATACTGACGGGCATTTGCTGTTCAGACCGTCGGGACACGGAGCTTTGATAAGTAATCTGAATGATTTGGATGCCGATATTATTTTTATAAAAAATATAGATAATATATCTTCGCAGTACATGCAATCAACGGTGTTTCATAAAGAATTGTTGGCAGGCGTGTTGATAGGTTTGAAACAGAAGATAGGTTCCATGATGAACAAGCTTAAGCAACGCGGACTGACAAAACAGGACTTGGTTTGCATTGCACAGACAATAAACCGTCATTTGCAGATACCGAATATGAAAAATCATACTGAATTTCCTACGCTTACTGCCTATAAACATTATCTTATGGATTTAATAAACCGTCCGTTGAGAGTTTGCGGTATGGTAAGAAATACAGGAGAACCGGGAGGCGGTCCTTTTTATACCGAGAATATGTACGGCGTGTCATTGCAGATAGTGGAGAAAGCACAGGTGAATATCAATAATCCGAAACAAAGAAATATTTTTATGTCTGCAACACATTTCAATCCCGTTGATTTGGTAGTGTCAATTAAGGATTGGCAGGGAAAGAAGTTCGACTTGTTAAAATATATAGACGCTTCAACAGGATTTATATCCGAGAAGTCTTATCAGGGACAAACAATAAAAGCAATGGAACGTCCGGGTTTGTGGAACGGTGCAATGGCGGATTGGCTTACTGTTTTTGTTGAGGTTCCTTTGGAGACATTCAATCCAGTTAAAACTTTGAATGATTTATTAAAAAAAGCCCATCAATAAACCTAGCGGTTATAACAAATCATGAAGTATTTTATGCGATTGTATGCGTTTTTGATTGGTGATATGATGTTCAAAGAAGAAGATCATTGTTTGTAGAAGATTATTTCTTTCAGCGGAATTTTCCGTAAATGGGCAGTAACTGTCGGATACATTTATAATATATCGATGTAGCAGTAACGATGATTCGGTATTTAAAGTCTGCAAATCTTTCTTATCGGTAAAGCAACCTTTGGGTAAATCAAAATATTTCGTCTTCCCTGAGTAGTTATTCAGCGGAGCAAAACCCAGAATACAGGCTAAATTGTACAGAAAATATATATGAACGTCTTTTAAAAATTTACTGTCACTGTTATTTATCAGTGTAATATTGTTTTTTACGAATTCAAAAAGCCCGTCACCGGGATTGTTTTCTTTTAATGATAAATTAAGAATTTCGGTAATAAAAAACGTTAAGGATGTTTTGATTATATTGCATCTGATCGGGGTCAAATCTTCTTCAATGCTGCATTCTTTTATTTGTTGTAAAGCAGACTTGTTGTTGTCGTATACTACAAGTGATAATATTTGCAGCGGTTGAAAGAAGTTGGATTTTACAGTTGCGTTTTTTTTTCTTCCGCCTTTGATAATATAAGATTTTAATCCGAATTCTTTTGTCAATACCGATGTTATAGTGCTGCTTTCTTTATACGGTACGGCTTTAAGAACAATGCCAGAGGTGCTTACAATCATTATCTTATTATAAGGAATTTGCCTGTTGTGGTGTTTTCGCCTTCATTTGCGGAAGCGAATACGAAGTATACGCCTGAAGCAACTTTTTGTCCTTTGAAATTACGTCCGTCCCAAACAGCCTGACCTCCGAGAGATTTTAAATGGGCAACCATACGGCCTTTTGCATCGGTGATTCTTACGTCTGAATCATTGACAAAACCTTTTATTGCAATTAATCCGTCGTAATCAGGCCTTACAGGATTAGGAAATACCGTAAGGGAGATATCTTTTGTTTCAGGTTCAAGACTTTCGGCTCTGTAAGACATCAGTCCTCTGTCCGTTCCTATAAATACTTCACCTGTTTTAGGATTTTGTGCCATGCAAGTAATTTTATTGGACAAAAGCGGAGAGTTTTCAAGTGTAAAGTGATAGATTTCTTTATCTCCGTTCTCACTTAAAACATATATTCCGTTTCTTTCGGTACCTATCCATTTACGGTTGGCTCCGTCCACCATGATGCAATTGATGTATTCAAAACTCAACAGATACTGTGCTATGCCGTTTTCACTGTATACGATATTGTTACATTCTACATTGGATACCGAACCGTTGGAGTTGTTAAAGGCATCGTACAAAGAATAAATAACCTTAATTCCTTTTTCGGTTCCTACCCATATTTCTCCGTTTTTATCTTGTGTTAAACAATTTACTTGTGATGTTTGCAATAAAGATCCGTTATTAGGATTTATTATTGTCATTTCTCCTTGATTGTTTATTACCAGAATTTTGTTTTGTACGGTATGGATAAGTTTATATGAATAAAAATAATCCAGCGTCATTCCTCTTATCTCGTCATCAGGAATATATGATGCAGTAAAGAAATTGCCCCACTCATTTTTTGAAGTAAGATAGACAAAACCGTAAGGTACCAATGAATTTGCGGCAAACAGATTTCCCGCACGGTCGTATCCTATTCCGGCAATACGGTAGTTGTATCCGTGAAATTGCAAAAGATTTCCTGTATTGGACGAGTCATATATATTTATTATAGTATCATTGAGTACTTCCACAATGCCGTTCCACCAAGTGGACATCATAAGATGGTTTTTGTTTCTCGGGTCAATTGCAATCTTTAGTACATCATAAATATCTGCGGTTATATTGCCTTTATCCAAGTCTTTCCAATAAAATCCGTCATAAATATAAGCGTTACCTTCGTTTATTTTATTTTCATTTGATGCATTCTTACCTCCCGGTGCGACATACAGTCTGCCGTCATCATCAAATGTAAGTCCGTAAACATCGTTGGATTTAGGACCGTCAGGAAATATTATTTCTCTGTCCCATGTTCTCATCTCCAAAAAATCAGGCAGATGAATCAATCCCGAATATGTATGGGACAACCATAATGACGTGCCGTCAATAACGAAGTCTTTAACCAATAAACTTACTCCGTTTATAGGATACCACTCATCGCTGATGTAATAGACGGAATTCATATTAGTGTCAAACAAACTAAAGCTTAAATAGTTTATTATACCTATATAATCCCCGCACCGTTTCATATTTACTACATAACTGTCAGAATCAACGGTGTCAATATTCTGTCCGTCATATTTTACAAGGGCGGAATGGGAAGAATTGTCGTAAAGAATATTTAGCAATAAGTCTTTTTGCGTTAAAGGAACAATATGGTTTATTTCTTTGTTCTTATTATCAGTGAAAAGATTCTTATTCTTCCATGATTCACCCGTTGCAAGAGTTTTACTGTTCTTATCAGCATACAGTAATCCGTTAACGGTTCCTGCAAATATTGCCGTGTCGTTTATATATATACAATTGACTTTTATTGCCGAGGAATTATCGCCTAAATACCACGTATCATATATTTCATGACGTAATAAATCAAGTACGACAACGCCGAATCCGCACGAAAGATAAGCTTTGTTATCATAAAAGTATATATGATTGATGGATTTGCTGCCTTCAATTGCTCTGTTCTTTATATCAGGAATGTTATATACGGTATTGTTTTGCAGAATGTCAATATTAGAGTTTTCGTATGTTATAACCGTAGATTTTGTTACACTGTCATATTCCGTAGTGCTGATACCTGCGTCGGACAAACCGTTTACTTTTGTCAGTTTCTCCATTTGCTTGGTCTTTACATCATAATAAAATAATGATGATTGCCCTACTGCCAATATTCTGTCATCAACTTTAGCAACACCTCCCGTAAAATAATAAGATAAATGGTCTCTCCATTTGCCTATATCGGCATTTCCCGTTTGTGAAAATGCGTTTACATAAAACAATGTAAACAAAATTGCAGCTATAACTTTGATTTTTTTCATACCTAATAAACGGTGAAATGTATAAAGTTATTTTTTGACAATGTGATTTTTATTCCAAAGATTCTTTTAATCTTTCTGCATTTTCGGCAAGTTGCAAAGCATCTAACAAATCCTGAATATCACCGTCCATAAACGCAGGAAGGTTATACATAGTCCAATTAATACGATGGTCGGTTATACGGCTTTGCGGATAGTTATAGGTACGTATTTTCGCACTTCTGTCTCCCGTAGATACCATCGTTTTTCTTTTTGATGCTATTCCTTCAAGATATTTGGAATATTCCCTTTCAAACAAACGGGTACGCAATACCGTCATGGCTTTCTCCAGATTTTTTACCTGTGACTTCTGATCCTGACAAGAAACAACTATTCCCGTAGGTATATGTGTCAAACGGATGGCGGAATATGTAGTATTGACAGATTGTCCGCCCGGGCCGCTGGCACAGAATATATCTTTGCGTATGTCACTCATCTTTAAATCCACGTCAAACTCTTCCGCTTCAGGTAAAACCACTACACTGGCTGCCGAAGTATGAACCCTGCCCTGTGTTTCCGTTTGAGGAACACGTTGTACACGGTGAACGCCGCTTTCGTATTTCATCTGCCCGTACACACCGTCCCTTCCGCTGACATTAACCACTATTTCCTTGTATCCGCCTGAGGTTCCCGGCGTATAATCCACGATTTCGGTTTTCCAACCTCTTTTTTCAAAATATTTAACATACATACGGTACAAGTCACCTGCGAATATACTCGCTTCGTCACCTCCCGTACCGGCACGTATTTCGAATATAGCGTTTTTGCCGTCCTGCGGATCGGCAGGAATAAGCATCAGACGTATATCTTCTTCCATTTTCTCCTGTTTTTGCTGGAATTCGGTAAGTTCGGCTTTCGCCATATCGCGGAATTCTTCGTCTTTTTCGTTCTCTATTACCTCTTTGGCATTGTCTATATTGGCAAGAACGTCTTTATACTCCTTATAAGCAGCAATTACAGGTTCTAAATCCTTATATTCCTTGTTAAGTTTGACATAATTCTTCATGTCGTTAATTATGTCAGGGTCATTGATTTTTTCTTGTAATTGAAGGTATTTATTATTAATAGCTTCAAGTTTTTCAAGCATATCAGTCATAACGGTCCTTTCGTAATTTGAATTTGCAAAGTTACGAATAATTCCCGTTACAACAAAAAAACAGTCCGATAAAACGTAATTTTGCGCAGTAATTAACCCGTTATGTTTCAATATTGTTACAAGGGGTAAAAATAATCACGCAGATTAATAAAATATTGTCGCAGATTAGTAAAATATTATCGCAGATTAATTTTCCCCGACGCCGTCATGAGAATTTTATACAAAAAATTGTATCTTTGCAAATCCTTTTTATAAAAATAAAACATAAAAAGCAGCGTATTATGATTACATTTATTACAGCTTTATGCTTATTGGTTTTGGGCTATGTGCTTTACGGAGCGGTAGCAGAGAGAGTCTTTAAAACAAATCCCGAGAGAAAAACACCAGCAATAGCAAACCCTGACGGAGTTGACTATATCGCTATGCCGTGGTGGAAATTGTATTTGATACAATTCCTTAACATCGCAGGCACAGGACCGATTTTCGGAGCGGTTATGGGTATTATGTTCGGCCCTGCGGCATTTCTTTGGATAGTATTGGGTACTATTTTCGGCGGAGCGGTACATGATTTTATATCTGCGATGATCAGTATACGTCAAAACGGAGCCAGTCTGACGGAAATAGTAGGCTCGCAATTGGGAAAAGGAGTTAAAACCGTCATGTTGCTTTTCACAATCGTTTTGTTGGTAATGGTCGGAGCGGTATTCGTATCCCAACCTGCGGCATTGCTTCACGGATTGCTTCCCGGCGTAAGCGTTACAATCTTTGCCGTAATCGTTTTTGCTTATTATATACTTGCAACGCTTTTACCGGTAGATAAAATTATCGGAAAGATATATCCCGTTTTCGGATTCATATTTATCTTTATGGCGTTGGGACTTTTATTTTCTATTTTCAGAACTAATGCGCCTGTTCCCGAACTTTGGGAGAATTTTCATAATATGCATCCTAAAGGATTGCCTATATTCCCGATGATGTTCGTATCTATAGCCTGCGGAGCTATAAGCGGATTCCATGCAACGCAGTCGCCTTTGATGGCAAGATGCATTACAAACGAAAGATACGGCAGAAGAGTTTTCTACGGTGCTATGGTAACCGAAGGAATAGTTGCTTTGATTTGGGCAGCAAGCGCTTCGTCGTTTTTTGCAAGCATGTTTCCTGAAAGCCCTAACGGAATAATCGCCCTTCAACAGTATGCGGCTCAAGGACACGAGACGGCGGAGATAGTTTCCGCTATTTGCAAAGGATGGTTAGGCACCGTAGGCGGAATACTTGCTATAATAGGCGTGGTTGTAGCCCCTATAACTTCGGGAGATACTGCATTGCGTTCGGGAAGATTGATAATAGCCGATTTTCTTCACTTTGACCAAAAATCAGTTGCGAAAAGACTAATCATAGCAGTGCCTATGTTTGCATTAGTCTTCTTGATAATGAATTTACAAGCCGATGTGCTTTGGCGTTATTTCGCATGGAGCAACCAAACCCTGTCAATATTCACCCTTTGGGCTTGTTCGGTTTATTTATTCAAAGAAAAAAGACAGTTTATCATTACGGTTATTCCCGCAATGTTCATGACTGCCGTTTGTTTTACCTATATTCTTGTCGCTCCTGAAGGATTTCATATTCCTTATAATATAGGCGTGGGCTGCGGAGTGGCAATGGCATTCGTATTTTTGGCAATATTTGCTTATTGGGCGAAGAATTACAGAAAGCAAAACATATTACAAAACAATTAAACAATCTTTCGGGCGGATTATAATGCAATCCGCCCGAATCAATCAGTGTGTTATGAAGAAAATACTATTTATTGTTGCTGCAGTTACCTTATTTACGGATATTGTTTACGCACAAAGTGAAAAGAATTCGTTTCTATGGAGTATAGACCGTATGTTAAATCTGTCCTCAACCAAGAAGATGGACACTAATTACTATACTATAGCAAAAAACGGTTGGATGATAAATGTGAACAACAACTTTGCAGGGTTCTTATTAACAAGTGAAATAAATAACGTGCCGCTTTACGGCACAACAAAGATGAATCTGCACAGCAAATTCAACTATCAATTATCTTCAACCTTCGGTTACAGAAATTTAATCCTGGGTTACTCATTGGCAAACGTCATAGGAGAGGTCAAAGACTTCACTTTATCTTTGTCAGCCAACGCTTGGGGCGTAGAATTCCGCAGATTGGCAACTCCCGATGTTGCGGGAAATGTTACAACCTCCGCTTTGGGCGAAGATTTTGACGTAAAAAACGGTGATGTTAAGATAAAGACCAAATATTTGCGCGCTTACTATGTGTTTAACAACAAAAAATACTCAACAACTGCGGCAATAGACCAACGTTGTGTGCAAAAGAAATCTGCGGGATCGCTTTTGTTTTACACCAATTACTCACAAAACACTCTGACGCTTCTTAACAGCGGAATAATCAACCGTTTTAAAGGTATTAAAGTGCTGGAATATTCCCAAGCGGAACTCTCTTTAGGTTACGGATACAACTTTACGCCTAATCAAGGCAGACTTTTGTTTCACGCAGACTTCATGCCGATGTTTGTAGTTATGACTTCCAACTATTTAACCGACGGTTCACTTAAAGAAATTAACACGAAAAACAAATATTTCTTCAATTGCATGGGACGTTTTACGGTAAACTACCGCTTTAACGATAATTTCGGATTGTGTTTCTCCGCTTTTATGAACACCAACCGCTTTACATCCGAAGACAATATTAAAATACGCATGTACGACTACTTAATAAAGACGTCACTTTGCTTTAGATTTTAACCTTACAACATTTCAACGATATGAATATACTTATTATCTTAATATGTTCGCTTTGTCCGTTATTGATACTATGGCTTACTTACCGTTTTCCGCTTTTGAATAAAGTAGGAAGCATAATCATTGCCTATATAATAGGTGTTGCTTTGGGTCTTACGGGACTTATACCCGATACGGAGGCAACCCACAAACTTCAAACATCAATTGCGTCCTTTACAATACCGCTTGCCATTCCTTTGTTGCTGCTTTCTTCCGATATACGCTCATGGGCGAAACTTGCTCCGTCGTTTATCAAATCCACAATCTTCGGATTATTGGGCTGTGCAGCTGCCATAACCGTGGGATTCCTGCTTTACGGACGCCACAATGCCGAAACTTTTGCCAATATAGGCGGAATGCTTACCGGATTATACACAGGAGGAAACGCTAACCTCGCTTCGCTGAAAATAGCACTGGGTGTGGATGACGCAACCTACATTTTGGTTTCGGCATACAGCACGGTTATGAGTGCCGTTTATCTTTTCTTTGTAATCATTGCGGGAAAGAAAGTATTAAGGTTGTTTATGCCCGATTTCAAATACGATAAAACCAAAGAAGACGGCAGTATTAAAATAGAAAATCACGAAAACGAACTGTTCTTGGGGCTTTTCCGTAAGGACAATATGAAGAATCTCGGACTTGCAATGCTTATTACCGTTGTCATTGTGGCATTGGGAGCGGGTATTGCGTTGCTTTTCCCTAAAGATATGTTCCAATCAATGTTTATTCTTGCTATAAGCCTGCTTTCGGTGCTTGCTTCAATGAACCAAAAAGTCCGTTCAATAAAAAGAACCTTTGAATTAGGAACGTATTTTATCCTTATATTTTCTTTGGCGGTTGCTTCGCAAGTAAGTTTCTCCACTTTGTCGCAGGTTGACGGTAATTTGTTTTTATTCGTTACCGTTTCAACGCTCGGCGCATTGCTTTTCCATGTGCTGTTTTCCGCAATTTTCAGAATAGATACCGATACCACGCTTACAACAAGCATTTCCCTTATCTGTTCTCCGCCGTTTGCGCCCGTTATGGGGTCGGCTTTGAAAAACCGTGCGGTGATTGGTCCGGGTATTGCGGTTGGTTTGTTCGGCTATGCGATAGGAACATACTTCGGATTTGCTGTTGCCAAATTTCTTTTGCTGTTGGCGTAAGGTGATGAGGTATTAGAAATCTGCCTTTGCGCGGACTGCTGCCGCCCCGTCGCGTAATAATTTCAAAAAAACAGTTTTTTTACCTCAAAAAAATAGTTTTTTTGATTCGAAAAAACAGTTTTTTTCGCAGTGAAACGGCAAGGGGCAAAAATAAAACATGACGGGGCGTAAGTTTTAGGCGGCGGGGCTCTGCCGATTTTTGGTTGTTTTTATGTAAATATTGAAAAAATATTCGTAACTTTGCACCTTTAAGTTCAGAAATTAAGATATATGGAGACAATAGTAAGCGGTATGCGGCCTACGGGGCATTTGCATTTAGGCAATTACTTCGGTGCTTTGACGAATTTTATAAAAATGCAGGAGAATTACAATTGTTATTTCTTCATTGCGGATTTCCACATGCTGACAACGCATCCCAATCCTAACGATTTACAGGATAATGTCCGTATAATATTGAGCGAATACTTGGCAAGCGGACTTGATCCCGAAAAAGCGGTGATTTACGTTCAAAGTATGGTGCCCGAGGTAACGGAATTGTACATGTATCTTAATATGATCACATACGTGGGCGAATTGGAGCGGACAAGTGCTTTTAAAGAGAAGGTCCGCCAAAATCCCAACAACGTTAATGCGGGTCTTTTGACTTATCCGACCCTTATGGCGGCTGATATACTTTTGCACAGGGCAACTAAAGTTCCTGTTGGCAAGGATCAGCAGCAGCATTTGGAGATGACGCGCGATATTGCCGAGAGATTCAACAAGCTTTACACAACAGATTATTTCCCTTTGCCGCAGGCGTTTAATTTTGAGGGGGAACTGGTGAAAATTCCGTCACTTGACGGCAACGGAAAGATGAGTAAGTCTTACGGAGAGAAGGCAACAATTTATTTAACGGACGAAAGCAATGTTTTAAAGAAGAAAATAATGGGCGCCAAGACTGATGAAGGTCCGCAAAGTGCGAATTCACAAAAATCCGTTGAGATAGAGAATTTGTTTTCTTTGATGAAATTGGTGTCTTCTGCGGATACGGTAAAACATTTTGAGGATGCGTACGCCGATTGCAGCATAAGATACGGAGATTTCAAAAAACAATTGCTTGCGGATATGGATTTGTTTTTGCAACCTATACGTGAGAGAATAAAAGATATCTATTCAAATCAGGCGTATTTGGATAAGGTGATAGCAATAAGCACTGAAAAAGCAAGACAGTCCGCAAAGAAAACAGTGAAAGAAGTAAGGGAGATAATAGGATTCAGAAATGATATTTGATTGTGGATGCAGGACATTTGATTTATAAGTTCCGTCAGGATAAATCCGATATCCGATGTCAAAAATCCAGGGTAGAATAAAGGAAATAATAGTTATAAACAATTAAAATATAATATTGATATGTCAGGACATAATAAATGGAGCACAATTAAGAGAAAGAAAGGTGCATTGGACGCAAAACGTTCTAAAATTTTTTCAAAAATAATTAAGGATATCACAGTTGCAGTTAAAGAGGGCGGACCTGACCCTGACAGTAACGCACGTTTGCGTTTGGCAGTGCAGAATGCGAAAGGTGCTAACATGCCTAAAGACACTTTGCAGCGTGCTATAACCAAGGCTTCCGATAAAGGAACGGCTGCTTTGCAGGAAATAACCTTTGAAGGCTATGCTCCTCACGGTATTGCTGTGTTTGTGGAATGCTTAACGGATAATAACAACCGTACGGTGGCAAATGTCCGCAGTATTTTCAACAAATTGGGCGGTAACTTGGGAACTAACGGTTCTCTTTCATTCCTTTTTGAGCGTAAAGGCGTATTTCAAATTAAAATAGGCGACAGAGATCCTGAAGAATTGGAGATGCAGTTGATTGAAGCAGGTGCCGATGATATTGAACAGGATGAAGAATACTTTACTGTATACACCAAGATGGAAGATTTCTCCAATATGAACAAGGCATTGGAGGAAGCAGGTATCGAAGCCGAGAGTGCAGAGTTGCAACGTATACCTAACAACACTACAGAACTGTCCGTAGAAGACGGATTGAAGGTTTTGAAACTTGTGGATACCATTGAAGAAGACGATGACGTACAGGCAGTTTATCATAACCTTGAGATAACCGACGAACTTGCCGCTGCACAAGAATAAATTATGTAATATGTTGTATGTAGTACGTAGTATGTAATTTGAATACGGTCAAAAACGCCGTAACATTATATACTACGTACTACATATCACATACTACGTAATACGTATTACATACTACATAAACAATGAAGTTGTTTTTAGTTCCGACACCTGTCGGTAATTTGGAAGACATTACATTCAGAGCGGTAAGGACGCTTAAAGAAGTATCGTTGATACTTTGCGAAGACACAAGAACGTCCTTACCGCTTTTAAACCATTATGATATTCACACGCCTTTGCAATCCCACCATCTGTTCAACGAGCACGAGACGGTGAAACAGGTAATCAGTCGTTTGAAATCGGGAGAAAATATAGCCTTAATCACAGATGCTGGAACGCCCGGCATTTCCGATCCCGGATTTTTACTTGTCAGGGAATGCGTAAAGGAAGATATTGAAGTGGAATGTCTTCCCGGGGCGACGGCATTCGTTCCTGCATTGATAGATTCGGGATTTGCCTGCGAGAAATTCTGTTTTGAAGGATTTTTACCGCACAAAAAAGGACGGCAATCACGTCTGCAGGAATTGAAAGATGAAAAACGTACGGTAATATTCTATGAAAGCCCGTTCCGTGTGGGAAAACTTCTTTCGGAGTTGCAAGAGACTTTCGGCGATGAACGAAAGGTTTGCATATGTCGCGAGATTAGCAAAAAATTTGAACAACATATCCGCGGAACGCTTAAAGATATCACAGCGCAATATAAGGACAAAGAATTTAAAGGCGAGATTGTCGTGATATTATCCGCAGTTGAGAAAGCGGAAAAGCCTCATAAAACTACAACCAATAAATACAAACAGGAATAAGAACTGAAAATGTGCGGTGTTTGCGGATTTGTAAATTATAAACCATTACCTCAAAGCAGTGCCATAATAAAAAACATGGTGCAATGCTTACATCACCGCGGTCCTGACAGCAATAATTTTGTCATATATGCCGATAATGGGACTGAAGTGGCGTTAGGGCATACGCGTTTGGCTGTTTTGGATACGGCTTCAGCTGCCGACCAACCTATGACGTACAAGCAATTTACCCTTGTCTACAACGGAGAAATTTACAACTACAAAGAAATCCGCCAGGAGTTGTCACAGTCAGGACATGTATTCAAAACAAATTCCGATACAGAAGTTTTGTTGCACGCATTTGATAAATGGGGTGTTGATTGTGTGAAAAGGTTTAACGGAATGTTCGCTTTCGCTGTTTATGACAGCATTACGGGTAATTTATATCTTGTCCGCGACCGCTTCGGAGTTAAACCGCTTTATTGGTATGAAGACGAAAATTGTTTTCTTTTCGCATCGGAATTAAAAGCCCTGTATTTGCATCCGTATTTTGTGAAATCGTCTTCACGGATTGACTATTCCTCGCTTTCAACGTATATGCAAAAGGGATACATTCCCTCTCCGCAAACCATTTTTATCAATACGCACAAATTAAAACCCGCATCATTCCTCCGAATAGACACGGCAAAGCAACAAACAGAAGAAAAAACATATTGGGATCTGAAAGAATTTTATTTAAAACCCCGTTTAACGCTTTCGTATTCCCAAGCCAAAGAAGAATTACACAGTTTGCTTTTGTCATCATTCCAATACAGGATGATTTCCGATGTTCCCGTCGGATTGTTCCTAAGTTCGGGAACGGATTCTCCGCTTTTGACGGCAATGTTGCAACGTCACAGCCCGATAAAGCTTAAAACCTTTACAATAGGATTCAGTGACGGCACCGACGAAGCCCCGCAGGCTAAAACAATATCGCAATATATCGGTACGGAACATCAGGAGTTTTATTTCACAAGCGAAGATATCAAACGCATAACGCATAATCTGCCGCTGTTTTACGATGAACCTTTTGCAGACAGCACATCCGTTGCCACGACATTCTTAAGCGGCTTTGTCCGTAAGGAGATTACGGTGGCTTTGTCGGCAATAGGTGCGGATGAAATGTTTGCCGGTTATGACAGATATTCAAGAAATCTGAATTATTACTCTAAACTAAACAAAATACCTGCTTTTCTGCGTCCTTTGATGGCATCAGGGCTTAATGCCGCATCCAAATTAACCGACGAGGTCCGATCCCGCAAACTGCATATATTGTCACAGGTGCTTAAAGATAAGAATCCTTTGTTTGATTCATTGTTAAAATATTCTTCGTTGCCGTTTTATGAGAAAGAAATGTTTGACAAAGACATTTCAAACCCTATTTGGCAGAGCGGATACGGGATTTTAGAAACGGACAGTTTGCTTTCAAAGAATTTGTATGCTGATTGCAGGGAATATTTGCCCGATGATTTGCTTACGGAACTGGACCGTGCCGCCATGTCACAGAGTTTGGAGGCAAGGGAACCGTTTTTGGATTACCGTATTGCGGAATTTGCCGCAATGTTGCCTGATGAGTACAAACTTAGCGGCGGTGTGGGCAAACGGATACTCAAAGATATTTTGTATACATATATTCCGCGTGAAATAATGGATAAACCCAAGAAAGGTTTTTGCGTTCCCATGGCATCGTGGCTGCAGAATCCTTTGTCGGAATATGTCAATTATTACCTGTCGCAGGAAAACGTCAAAAAAGCAGGGGTGTTTACCGTCAAATATACGGAAAAAATGAAAAGCAATTTTCAGAAAAATCCTGCGTACTTCGAGTTTGAGATTTGGAAATTACTGCAATTTTATATGTGGTATGAAAAGTGGATCGGTTAGCGTCTGATTGGGTCTTTCAATGCAGCAAAAAACGCTTTAAAACGGCGGATTTTTATGGCTGAAAAGATGTTTAAAAATCAGTAACATACAAACGGCGAAATTAATCAGCGATAAAAATAAATTAATCTGCGTGATTATTTTCTTTAAACGGCGTTATAAAATCTGCAAATGATAAAACGCCGCTGAAAAACGTCTTTTTAAGCCAAGATTTATGCCTTACAGGCGGGTTTGTTGCAATAATTCGTCATACCATTGCTGTCCGAAACGGCGGATAAGTGCATCTTTGCAATTCTCATACACATGGATGTTTTTCTTTTTGCCTTCTTCAACCGCACTTTGGCACACCTGCCAATTGTGATAGTTCAATGCCGTCATTTCGTCGTATTGGCTCACCCGTATAGGGTACAAATGGCAGGATATAGGCTTGATGAAATCGATTTTCTTCTCCAAATAAAACTTCTGAAATATGCAATAAGTGTAATTTTCGGGGGATTTGAACGCAAAAACACAGTCTTTACCGTCAATAATCTGCGTTACAAGGTTGCCTTCATCGTCAAGGGTGAAAAAATTCTTTTCTTTGATAATTTTTTGTGCCTTTTGCGGCAGATGGGGAAGCAGTTGAGGTAAAAGATTTTTGATAATCCGTTTTTCTTCTTTGGTTATAGGGGCGCCGAAATCGCCTTCCACACAACACATGCCGCAACATTTTTCAATATTGCAGCAAAAGTGTCTGTCCTTTATATCATCGCTTATAATGCTGTTACCGACTATTAACATGATTTTCCTGTTTTGAAGTGCAAAGTTAAGAAAAATAATAAGAATTTATTTTAAAAATAAACTGTATCATCAGATGGCGGCAAAGAGTCAATAAACATCACGTAATATACAGGCATGTAAGTGATATTGTTTACCGTTTTAACTTCTCTTTTATTGGATAAAACCACGGCGTTCTTTATATTGTAGTCCGCAGTCTTCAACAGATTGTTCAAAGCACTGTGAACCGTATAATCTTTTCCTGATTTTACCTCAATAGGCAGCAGGCTTACATTATTGTAATCGTCAATAATAAAATCTACTTCGCCTTTTTGACGGTTGTCAAAATAAAACAGTTTAAAGCCGTGCGCTTTCAGTTCCTGTGCGACAACACTTTCGTAAACCGCTCCGAGATTGATACTGTTTTCATCGTTAAGTATAGGTTGTATGTTGTTGCGGTAAAGCAGCAGTGTTAGCAGTCCCACGTCGTTTAAGTAAAGTTTCAACAGATTTTTTCTGACCGATTCAGTCAGCGGATAATGCGGATTGCTTACAGCATTAACCGAAAGCACGGTTCCTGACGAAATAAGGTATTCGAACTCGTCTTGATAGCGTGAAAATCTGTCTCCTTTATCTCCTTTAATATCTTTGGCAACCAAACGCTTCTTTTTATTTTCCATTTGCGAAGGAATCATTTCGTAGATGCGTTTAATGACAAGGTTTTTATTGAAATTGCTTTCGTATTTTGCAGCATCTTCGGCGTAAAGCGAATATATGGACTGTTGCAACTGCCGTACTTTAACTATATTGTGCGTGTCAAGATAGGTGTTCACGCTGTCGGGCAAACCTCCTACGAGTAAATACCGTTTAAATAAATCCATAAGTTTATTGTGCATCGGTTCGGATAAGGATTCTTTGTTTTTGTACTTCACTTTTAAGGCTTCTATTGCTTCAAAAGAGAAATCATTTGCAAGTAAAAATTCTTCAAAATCCAATTGATACATTTGCTTATGGATAATACTGCCTACGGGAACGGATAAGGTGTTGTGCAGTGAGATTCCGAGCAAACTTCCGCTGACTATAAAGCGGTAACGTCTGTCTTGCCTTAAGAATTTAAGCATTGTAAGATATTGAGGATATTGTTGTATTTCGTCAAGAAACACAAGTGTGTTGTCATATTTGCCGAGTTTGCCTCCTGCGACGGTGCTTAATGCCAGATAGAATTCATTTGTAGATTGAATATCGGCGAAAATCCTTTGTTGCCCGTGATCTTCTACGAAGTTTATCTCGACAAAGTTCTTAAACAGTTTTTTGCCGACTTGGCGTATAATAAAAGATTTTCCTGTTTGACGGGCACCTTCTAATATCATAATCTTGTCATTGTCCGATCGTAAGAAGGATTCTATATCTTTGCTTATCTTTCTGTATAACATAATAAAATTACACTTTTCAATATATTTTTTATGTAGAAAATTACACTTTTCAATACATTTTTGCCATGCAAAATTACACTTTTCAATATAAATTACCAAAGAAATTTTACACTTTTCAATATATTTTGATGCGGGAAAATTACACTTTTCAATAATTTATCAGCAGTTTTCCCCTTCGGATTGTAAGAACTGTCAGTATAAATGTGACGGTATTTTAAGGAAACAGATATTTGATATTTTGAAAGAATAGTAAGTAGATAGGGTTTATCTTTTATGTCAGAAAGGAAGTTCTTTTTCAAGATTACTTCTGTATTCTTTAGGAGTGATTCCTGTTTGGAATTTAAAGAATCTTGAAAACTCAAACATGTTTTTGAAATGAAATTCATTCATAATTATTTTTGCAGGAATTCCGTTTGATATCATAGTGCATATACGATCTGTCAATTCATTATTTATTATGGTTGTTATACTTTGTCCTGATACTTTTTTGACGGTATTCTGTAAATGACTTTTAGAGATACATAGCAAATCGGCGTAATCTTGTATTGTTTTTGTAAAATCGTTGGATTTATCTTTCAGTAATTTGATAAAACTGTAATATATTTCGTTACTTCTGTTGTTGGGTAGTATGTTTTTGCATGAAGACTCGTTTTGTAGGTAATAATGTCTTATAATTGTCAGAAATGAAAAGACAAGACGTTTTAATGAGATGTAGTCAGAACTGTCATATTTAGCAGTGCTGTATATTAAATTAAAATAATCCAGTAATAAAGTATAGAAAGAATCAGAAGTATTAATATTAATCATATAATTCAAAAACTCAGAATCAAAACATTCTTTGATGTCAAAATCAATACATACGGAATTAAAATCTTCACTGGTATTTTTAATGGAAATGAATGAATATTTCGGATAGATAAGCAAAGCACCTTTGTGTAAGTTATATGTTTTACCGTCAATATTGCAATAGACAGAACCGTTTGTAATTAACTCCACTTGCTGATGCATGGTTTTGAAAAATTCGTTTCCTAAAAATTCACAGAAAGGTGTTGCGTCGGTTATTACCCAGATATGTTCCGTAGCAATATTCTGGTTGTTTGAAGAAGCATTGCATATATTGTTTAAAATATCGCTGTCTAAATGTAATATGTTATCTGTATAATGCATAATTGAAATAGATTTTTTGCAAAGGTAATGCATTAATTCGGGAGTATTATAAAAATAGTGAAATATTGATGTAAAAATAGTGAAATTCAGTGCAGACGTGTAAAAACAATTGCTGTAATTTTGCACGGTGAAACATAATGGTTAAAAAACAGAAGCGTTTCAAATTAAGTTTTTAATAAAAATAAGAAGAATATGGCAGAATAAGAGAAGTAAGTGAATTGTTTTGATAGAGTACATCATAACACGTTGGAATAGGTTTTCCGCCACACGTTAATAAAGAAGATTGTATTAAAATATACAATTAAAAGAGAAAACAAAAAAGGAGTCAGACGAAAATCCTTAAAAGAGTAGTCACAAAATAAAAAACATTACAATGAAAGAAATTCTAAAAAAGAAAGCGAAAGTTTTCGCAGTAGCATGTCTGTCAATATTGGCAGTAGGTTCAATAATCTTCATTGCATGCCAAGATGACGATGAAGTAAGGTATAGTGATGATAAAAACAAATATCTTGTAGTTCCGTCCATTAACCCTTATAAGTATGTTGGTATTGAACATAATATAGAATTGGAAAATATAATATCTCATATAAATATGGATAGACCCTTCTATAGAGCAATGTACGAATACGATATTATTTATTATAACTTGGATACAAACATGACAACTTATAATACTTATAAAGAGTATATGAACAATGTGTTGGATAGAGTCTTTGATTATTTGGAGGACAGTACAGCTTTTGATAATTATATTTCTGATCCAGAAATTCATTTATATTTGAATAAATTAAGAAATATATTTACAGATATATTAGATGAAGCAAATCTGTTATCAGTTGATACTTTTTCTCAAAAGATACGGAATTTAGAAATGGAGTTTATTACAACTCACGATACAAATGATCTGACAGAAAGTCAACAAAAGTTATTAGCGTCTTTTGCTATAGCAGAATATAGCTATATTTATTGGACAGATGCTGTATATAATCCAAATAGCCCTTGGTTCCCTCTATGGCAGGACGTAATAACTTTCCTATCGTCAAACTCAACAAAGAAAGAACTTAAAGCCGCTCAAAAACTGCTTAAGGCATTACAAAATGTTGCAGCAGTAGTTTGTGGAGCAGCAGCGGATGCAATTACATACGTAGTAACTGCAGCTGTTCCAAATGACTATAGCGGCTCTAATGGAGTGGCGATTCCTATTGGTAACAAAACTGCCGAGAAAAAAGCAGCAGAAATGTCAGCCGTTGTCAAAGAAAATATAAAAGGAGATGATTGATTGACAGAAATGAGGTTTTGGTATGAAAAATATACTAAAACCTCTTATTTTAATTTATTTGCAGGTGAGAATAAATAATACATTAACATTATTGTTTGGTTTGGTGTATTTCGTATTAAACGGATATGGTCAGGATAGAGTGTTTGAAGGAACTTTATTAGATATTAGTACAAATAAACCTGTTACATACGCATATATATCAATAAATCATTCCTTATACGGAACAGTTAGCGATGAACAAGGACGTTTTGCTATTAGATA
Source organism: Bacteroidales bacterium (assembly GCA_017633985.1). Lineage (GTDB taxonomy): Bacteria > Bacteroidota > Bacteroidia > Bacteroidales > P3 > Scybalousia_A. Next base: position 21,403 of record JAGBOF010000016.1, on the reverse strand, counting down.
TTCAACACTTTATGATACATTATGTATTAGTAATTTTGAATATTTGGCAAAGGATATTGTAATAAAAGACGCAAAGAGTAAAATATATCTCACACATATTGAAAATACATTAGAAGAAGTTAATGTTGAGGCATTGTCTCCGCAAACTATATTAATAAGAGCTTTGGATTCTTCAAATGTTCATAATTGGAAAAAGGGTTTTACCTGTCAAATGGAAACTTTTGCTTCATTGTATGCTAATGATAGCTTGAAATATTTGTTATATTCTGATGACTTATATAAGATAAAAAAAAGGTTTGGATATAAAAACTTGACAGATTATAAGAATATGAATCATCAATGTATGAATTTAGATACAAATAATACAGTATATTATTGGGAGAGAATTTTATTTGGAGGCAGATACAGATCCGTGTTAAACAGTAAATTCACAAAAAAAGCAATTCAAAATAACAAAGTTTATAAAAAACTCTCTTTACAAATAATAACAAAGGATTCTGCTGATGATATTTATATCATAACAGCATATTACAAGGATACTTCTTATTGTACAACTAAATATTATATAAAGGCAGATAACTTTTCTTTTATATGTATAGAAGATTTTTATATGGGTAAAGGTATGAAGAGCGACAGTATTGTTACTGTAGAAATGTTTAGTGGTATAACGTTTAATATGGTTGATAATAAATATTTTCCCACGAATTATTCAATGATGGTTAAGTATTATAAGATAGATAAGCCAAGTGTAATATACGAAGAGAAGTATTTAGTCAATACAACGAGATTTAATTTACAAGAAAACAAGTTTTCAAGAAAAAAGCAAGATTGTAATTTTTTACTTCATCAATATTTTCAATCTATTAGGGATAATGATGGAAAGATAAATAAAATAAGCACATTCACTGAAGATGACAAAGTAAAGACATTTATTGAAATGTCTGATAACAGAGTCGTTCATTAAAATATTGGAGGATAAAATGTATTTAATAAAAGAAGTAAGTGAATTGTTTTGATAGAGTATATTATAACACGTTGGAATAGGTTTTCCGCCACACGTTAATAAAGAAGATTGTATTAAATTATACAATTAAAAGAGAAAACAAGAAAGGAGGCAGACGAAAATCCTTAAAAGAGTAGTCATCGCTATGCAACAATGAAATGATAAAACAGACAAAAATAGTTACACTTTTTATATGTATTGAAGTATTTATAGTATCATGTACAACAGATGTAAAAGAAGTGACAGGTACTATAGATACATCAGTACATGTGTCTGATAAAAATAAGGTTGTGAAGATAGTTGCTAATTATTATGGGTTTGATAAATCGGGTGTGTTAGCATACTATGATAAGGAACAACCTATTCTTCCTATGCCAAACTCCTTTTGTTTTGATAATAAAGGCAAGATGTATGATATTCCAAAATGTTACGGTGAACTTTATGATTTTGTAGACAAAAGGCTTATAAAAGGAAAACCTAATAGATTCCCATTATTAGCACGAATCAATTATAGAGGAAACAGCAAATTCTATATTAGGCAAAACTTGAATTCATGGTTGAAAGGCAATAAGATATATTTATTAAATGATGATATTCTTACATATAATAAATTGCCTTTAAGCCGTTATTATGTATTTGTGGATTGGCTTTGGTTCTCGGATGGTGCAAATAGGCAACTGTATGAGTTGGATTCCTTATGTTCAGTCCATTCAGATATAGTTTGTTTAGTAAAGATACACGGGTTTAACCCTAAATACATTGATTTGGAAATTCCGGATACAGAAGTTATACGTAATATTTTGACTGAATAAAATATATTGTTTGTTGCATGGAAGATTGAATTTTAGTTATAGTGATAATATTTTATACAGAATAAGCATAATTTAATAATTGATTTGTAAGATGAAAGCATTAAAGTATTTCATATTGATAACAACTGTTGGTTTGTGCCAATCCGTACTGTGTCAGACATTAACACCTAAAGACGGAACGTATCAAATTTCGGCGGAAAATAAAGTTCTTATGGTAGATGTATTTGACGGGGAAGTAAAGAGAGTTTATAATAAATCTTCAAAGAAGAAGCAATTGGATATTGTAATAAAATTCTTTGAATATACCGATGACGGGTTTAAACAATCCTCGGATTATTTGCACAATATTTTTGAATCTCCTTGTGTTCAAAATGCATCATGTGTAAGTACCACAGACGACACTGTACAATATTGGGTTGTTATGTCTTCTGATTGTAAAAATTGTTGGTATAAATGTGACGATACAGAATGGAAGGATTTATATGATCTTTTGAATGAATAAGGTAATTGTAATGACACAATACAAGCAAACCTGTTGAAGACAGATAGTCTTTAGTGTAGTTGTTGCGGCAGACAGGTGTTACTCCTGTCTGCCGCTTTAGAAAAGCAAAATATGTTTATGAAAAAATTATTAGTATTTATTTTGTCAATAACAGTATTTATTTTGACATTTCCTAATCTTGAACCGATATACGGTTTAGGGTTGGATTATTCTTATTACTGGGCTTTTAATTGGTTGTTTGCAAATGATTACGGCACATTAAAAGATTTGATTTATCCATTAGGTCCTTTGTATTTTTTGAAAACTCCGACAACACAGGGCAATAATCTTATTATCCATCTGATATTTTATACTGTTTTAAAGTTTGCTTTTATCCTGACGATGTTTTATACGGCTAAACAAAAAAGTCTTTGCAATAATTATAAAGGTATATTGTTTACAGCCGTATTAATATATATTGCATCATTGCTGTTGTTTACCGATTATTTGATAGTGTTTACCTGTGTTTTGTGGTGCTTTAACGCAATAAATGAAACAAGCGGCGTCAAGAATGTTTTGTTATTTACTCTTGCTGCGGCGTTAGGATTAACAGGGTTGTTTATCAAATCTTCCATAGGTGTGGCATCGTTATCCGCGGTAGGCGTTGCATGGTTGATAAATTCAGTTGAAAAGAAAAACGTTAGGATTTCATTGTGTCAGGCAGTGTGTATGATAATTGTCTGTTTGTTATATGGCAGCATAGTATTTAAAGGTATAGGCGGATTCTTTTATTTTCTTAACGGCACCGCTTATTTGGTAGGCGGCTACGGCGATACATTGTCTTTGCATCCTGCAAATATATGGTCTTTGCTTATTACAGGTCTATTGCTTATTGCCGTTTATCCTTTGATTGTAAGAAGCAAAGATACAAGAAACATGTTTTTAATTTTGCTTATTCCTTTGTTTTCTGCTTGGAAGCATGCGATGGTAAGGGAAGATGATTATCATTACATTGCCGTTATCTTCTTTTTAATTGCTTATTGGGTTGTTATGGCAATGACGGATAAGCAAAAACTTTTTGTAGGCTTGTTATTAGGTATTATATGTGTAAATGCTTTTTATATTAACGGGCGTATAATTTTCAAACCGTCATTAGTCAGTTGGGATTTGAACAGGGCAGAGTATTTTATTGATTATTTTTTTCGTTTTAATGAGACGTCGGAGAAATACAAAACCAAATCATTGCAGTTAATAAAGGCGGATAAGTTACCCGAGGATATAATAAATGAAGTAGGCAATAAGACAATAGATTTTTATCCTTGGGAACATTCATTTGCTGTGGCAAACGGTTTGGAAAACAATTGGAGAGGGAGAAAGACCGTGGAATTAGGTGCATCAACTTCCTTATGGGCGTCAAATATTGCAGCAATGAATTTTACTAAAGACAAAGGCGTGGATTATGTTCTTTGGCATTTGAAATATTTTGACAAAACACAGGCAATAGACGGCAGATATTTTCTTAATGATGAACCGACGGTAGTCTATAACATATTGAATAATTACGATACGGTAAAGATGACAAAAAATGCAATGTTATTCAAACACCACAATCATAAAAGTAATTTTGATGGTATTAAAACCGATAAACCTAAAGCGGCAAGATTCAATCAATGGATAGATATAAATGCAGAAGATGATGAAATATTACGTTTGAGAATTAAAAGCAAAAAGACACTTATAGGCAAAATAAAATCTTTTCTTTATAAGGATGAAATATATTTTATAGATTACAAAACACTTGATAATAAAATACATTCGTATCGGTATATTCCTTGGGCGGCAGAAGAAGGTTTGTGGGTCAATCCGTTTGTGACATTCAAAGGAAACAATATTATTAAGAATAAGATTATTCAGGTGCGGTTAAGACATACGGGCGGCAACTGCGTTAAAGAAAATATCATCATTCAGACTGAAAAAATAGATTAAATAAAACTTTATGGAAGAGGAATAACGCAGTTTTTTATTGAAATTTTATAGTTATTTGACGGAATTTTATTAACTTTGCACGTTATAAACGTAATTATTAACAAATTTAAAAACAAAATAACTATGGGATTAGTTAAAGAATTTAAAGACTTTGCAATGCGCGGCAACGTTATGGATATGGCTGTCGGCGTTATTATCGGAGGTGCTTTCGGTAAGATAGTGTCTTCATTGGTTGATGATATAATCATGCCTTTGGTAGGTAAAGCTACGGGCGGTATAGATTTTACTAATCTGTTTATCAATTTGGGCAGCGAACATTATGATACTCTTGCTGCTGCCAAAGAAGCCGGTGCCGCAGTTTTTGCATACGGTAATTTTATACAGAACATAGTTGATTTCCTTATCATCGCATTCTGTATCTTCTTGATGATAAAAGGTATCAACAAGGTAGCAAAGAAGAAAGAAGAAGCCCCTGCAGCTCCTCCTGCTCCTACAAAAGATCAGGAATTGTTAACGGAAATAAGGGATCTTTTAAAGAATCAAAAGTAGCATATTACATTTAGGGTCTTTAAGGTTATTAATGACTTTAAAGACCTTATCTTTTTTGAAAATAAACTGATAAAAACGGCAAATGGAAACAAACACTTCAAATACTGAAAAGGTACAAAAAAATTTTTTAGAGGAAATAATTGAAAACGATTTGCAAAGCGGTAAGGTACAAGCCATACAAACGCGTTTTCCTCCCGAGCCTAACGGTTACTTGCATATAGGCCATGCAAAAAGTATCTGCATTAACTTCGGTTTGGCGAAGAAATACGGCGGCAAAACCAATCTGCGTTTTGACGATACCAACCCTGTAAAGGAAGATACCGAATACGTGGACAGTATTAAGGAAGATATACATTGGCTGGGTTTTGATTGGGCGGAAGAACATTATGCTTCTGATTATTTTGAGCAATTGTACGATTGGGCATGCGAACTTATAAAGAAAGGGCTTGCATACGTAGACGATCAAACCAATGAACAAATCCGCGAAAACAGAGGTACGGTCCAAAGCCCTGGAAAAAATTCGCCTTTCAGGGACAGAAGTGTTGAAGAAAACTTACGTCTGTTTGAAGAAATGCGTCAAGGGAAATATCAGGATGGAGAAAAAACCTTGCGTGCCAAGATTGATATGGCTCATCCTAATATGAATATGCGCGATCCGATAATGTACCGCATCATTCACGCATCACATCACCGTACAGGCGATAAATGGTGCATATACCCTATGTATGACTATGCCCACGGCGAAAGTGATTCCATCGAAAATATAACACATTCCATTTGTACGCTTGAATTTGACATCCACCGCCCGCTTTACGACTGGTTTATCAAATCCCTTGAAATTTATCCTTCTCATCAATACGAATTTGCAAGACTTAACATTACCAATACCGTAATGAGTAAGCGTAAATTGTTACAATTGGTTAAGGATGGCTATGTTTCGGGTTGGGATGACCCGAGAATGCCGACTATATGCGGATTCAGAAGAAGAGGATACACACCTGAAAGTATCCGCAAGTTCTGTGAAGACATAGGAGTGGCAAAACGTGACAACCTTATCGATTATTCCCGTTTGGAGAACGCATTGCGCGATGATTTGAACAAGAAAGCCGACAGAGTTATGGCTGTTTTACATCCTGTTAAGTTGATTATTGACAATTATCCTGCAGATCAAACTGAACAGTTGGAAGCTGTAAACAATCCGGAGGATGAAAGCCGTGGCAAACGTAAGATTTCTTTCTCCAATACATTGTATATAGAGCAGGATGACTTTATGGAAAATGCTCCGAAGAAGTATTTCCGCATGACCGTAGGACAGGAAGTACGTCTTCGTTATGCTTACATTGTCAGATGTACGGGTTGCGAAAAAGATGAAGTAGGTAATGTTACCGCCGTGCATTGTGAATATGACCCATTGACACGCGGAGGTGACACTCCTGACGGAAGAAAAATTAAAGGCACCATTCATTGGGTTGATGCCAATAATTGCATTGATGCAAAGGTAAATGTTTTCGACCGTTTGTTCAATACCGAAAAACCTGATGAGGTAGAAGAAGGCAAAACATTCCTTGACAATCTTAATCCAGACTCTCTGACGGTTTTACAAGGATGTAAACTTGAGAAGTCTTTACAAAATGTAAAACCTTTGGATAAATTCCAGTTCGAAAGAGTGGGCTATTTCAGCGTTGATTACGATTCTGCGACTGACAACTTAATCTTTAACCGCACGGCTACGTTAAAAGATTCTTGGGCAAAGCAAAAATAAACTTATTGTTGATATGAAAAAAATAATTGTTGCCGTATTTTTGAGTGTTATATCATTGACTGCGTTTTCACAGGACAGACACCGTGCAGGCGATCAGCCTTATGATATATTTATATCGTTACGTCCTACCTATTATATTCTGCAGGACAATTTTCTTGATAACTATGATTGGGGTGCGGGCGGAAAAGTGAATATAGAATGGTTGTATCAGGAATTGCATCTGTCATGGGGATTTTCCGTAGGCTATAACCGTTACCAGCCCAAATGGTTAAAGTGGGATTATGTGCCTACAAAACAACTTTTCGTAGCACAGGAAATTCCTTTTACGTTGAATCTGAACTATTATCCGTTTGTTAATAAGGTTAAACCTTACATCGGCGTGGGTCTTTCGGCAATGTGGGGAAAGTATGATTATTCTTTTTCACAGATGAAAAACGATTACACGACGGGATTGGAGACAAATCTGGAACGTTATTACTATCAGGAGTTTGAAATGGAGAGCGGATTCAAATTCGGTGTTATTCCGCATGTGGGACTGATGTTTTCCATCGACCATAAGAACGGATTCGGCTTTGAAGTAGGGGCGGAGAGATATTTTTCCAACGGAAGATTGGAAAAACAAAACACTTTCAGCGGCACAATCTATTACACATACATCATAGACTGATAAAAATTCAGCGGCAATTGCCGATAGAAAAAATTTAACGGCGTTAAAAAAAATTAATCAGGCGTTTTAATAAAATAAAACGCCTGATTAGTAAAATAAAACGCCGTATTATTTTACTGTTTTGACGTATTGTTGTAATATGCTGATATTTCGTCAATTCCGATGCCCAGAATTTTCATCTCCTGTATCACTTCGGGCAGAGTATTATTGAAGAAATTTTCACGTCTTTGCTTAACTATATTTTCTGATGCGGATGCATTGACGAAATATCCCACACCGCGTTTTTGATATATGATATCCTGACGGGATAAATACTCCACGGCGTGCATGGCAGTGTTGTTGTTTACTTCAAACTCGGCAGCCAATTCCCTTACCGACGGTATTTTGTCGTCAGGCTGCAATTCGCCGTCAATTATCCTGCGCTTGATAACCTCGGCAAGTTGAATAAATATAGGTTTGTCACTGTTTATAACCATATTTCTTAAGCCCTTTCTTTTTTATAACGAAGCCACGACAAGCACAACAGACATAAGAAGAATATTTGGACAACTACCGTCCATATAGTTCTGTTGAAAAACCACGGAATATAGTCTAATTTCTGTCCATTGTGGTATACTGCCGTTTCATAGACCATTTGTCCCGTTGCTTCGTTGAAATAGCCGTTTGTCGAGTAGGTATACGGGAACCAATAGCCAGTTGCTTTGTAGTTGAAGTATAAAATAATTGCTCCGATGATAAATACTGCAAACAATATAATCCCCGTACCTACCCAGGTCTTTAATAAACGGTATTTTTTGAATACCACGGCACCCAGAAACGAGATAATAACTCCGCCTGTTATGAACATCCAGTCCGCATATTCCCAATTTGCGAATTGAGAGAAGATATTGGAAAAGTAAGGCAGTGAATACGTGAGACCTTTATTGGCAAAATAAATCTTTCCTGCCAAAGAACCCGCATACAACGCCAACATGTCAATAACGATTATGCTGATCGGAAGTATGATAAAGGCAGTTAAGAAATCTATTGCGAACTTTTCCGCCCGTGAAGCGGGATAAAGTAATTCGAATACTGCGTTTTTCTTCTCCGTAAGTTCGGCAAACGGATATATTCCTGCAACGATGATAAAACAAAGCACATCAGCAACTGCGTTTAACCGCAGATTTTCACCTCCTATTATGATACCTGCCGTTCGACAGCCCATATAATGAACCACGGACATGATAAGAAAGAATATGCCTGCGAAAATCAAAAATGATTTTCTGTTTGTATAAAATTTTCTGGTCAAAACATTGACCGTTCTTGTTAAATTGAATTCCATAATTAAGCCCTTTCTCTTTTTAATTTAATGTATGAACCCGTTAAAAGCATTAATGATATAAGCGGATAAACCACATACGTAGCTATGTCGGAAGAAAAATCCAACCAATCCGCATATCCTTTAATTCCGCTTGCCAAAAGACTCAGTGACATCAACAATAAAATCACTGCAACGCCCAATATTACCTGTACAATCTCATTTTTCACAAACGAAGTTATCAAAAACAACGCCGACATACACATCAATCCGATTGAGATGCTGCTAAAGTTAAACACCTTTGCAAAAAATTCCCAATCAAATGCAAAGTTAGCCTGTCCGTTAGTGATAAAACCGCCCGCTAATGCGCCTATATAATAGCCAAGTGTACATCCGACCAACATAGTTAAAGGAATAATAACGTAATATGCTATTATCTTCGCCGCAAACTTCTCCTGCACGCTCGCAGGTAAGAGAATAACAAACGCACGGTTGGTCTTTTTGAGATATTCTCTCATTATCATAAACGCAAATGCAACCGTAAACAATCCGCCGTACAAAATACCTTTTGCAGTTGTGAAACTACTGCTTTGCCACCAACAATCAACCAATCCCATTAAGAACGGAAAACTGTAAGTCCAAAAAAGCCATCTGCCGGACGAAGAATAAGTATTCTTATCTCCGAAAAATGACTTATTAGGAAGGGCAAACGGTACGGTCAGTTCACGTTTGACAAGATTCAATATCCGTTTTAAGGAGTCCATACTTTACAATTATTTAATATTAAACACACTTTTGAACTTATCTTTGCGGTTGAATGCTGCGTTGAACAGTAATTCCACATCCAAATTGCTTTCCGATGCATCTTTGTTTACTTTCACTATTTGGTTGCCAGCAATTGTCTGCTCCGAATAAAGTATGTCGTCTTCGTTTTCTTCACCCGTTGCAATACCGAAGTACAATTTTTCCGTTATCTGCCAATCGTCGGCATTCAACAGTAGGTTGGTGTTGTCCAACATTACAATTGAGTCAAGAATGTTTTGTAAATCTCTCGCCTGATGGGTACTTATGACCGCCAGCTTATCTTCGCTTACCGCCAAACGCAATATCTTTCTGAAGGATGCTTTGCTTGGAATATCCAAACCATTGGTCGGCTCGTCCATAAGCAAGTATTTCGTATTGCATGCGAGCGCGAATGCAATGAAAACTTTCTTACGTGTTCCGAAACTTAATTTGTCAATCCTTAAAGTGAAATCCGTCACTTCGAATTCGTGCATGTATGAAGTGAAATCATCATTAGAGAACTTCGGATAGAAGACGGAATTGATTTTAACGAACTTTTCTATTGTCATTGTGGTCTCCGGCACTTCTTCACTTAGCAAAAACATGTTTTGAAGCGTTGAAACCTTTCTTTGTCCGGGTATTTCACCGTCTGCAGTTACGATTCCTTCAACAGGAAACTGCAATCCTGCAATCAGATGCAACAATGTAGATTTTCCAACTCCGTTTTTACCCAACAGACCTACGATTTTACCTTCCTGTAATTGCAGATTGATGTCCTGCAATACCGTTTTGTTTTTCTTATACCAAAACTTTAAATTTTTAATCTCAATCATATCACTTCTTGTATTTAATTTATTGTATTAATCTGTGTTATCTGCCCATCGGAGAGCCTTGTCCGCTGCCCACATTGCTCTCTCCGCTCTTCCTATCGTCCATATCGTCGCTGCGAAGCTTCTGAAGAGTATTGTTATTAGCCGATTTGCCGAAATTATACGACACATTAACAGTAAATTGCGGTCTTTGCCAACACATATTTCCCTCCAAACGGTAATTATTGTAATGAGTGGAAATATTAAAATCACGTTTCGGGAACTGATCTACGCCGATGGATACTTTTAATGCCTTGTTCAAGAAATCTTTTGACAAACTTGCCGACAACATAAGCATATCAGAGAATTCTCCGCCCATTTGTACGCCTCCTGTGGAGTAGAAACACGACAAGGAAAGCTTACTCTGCCAAAAGAAATTAACTGCCAAGGATTGCCAAGTCATAAACGAGAATTTTTTTATGTTGGTTTGCAATAATTCATCGTCTGCTTTCATCTGTTGCCAAGCACCCTGAAGCCATAAAGTCCACTCTACGGGTCCCAAAGGCAACATTGAAGACAAACTTAACGAGAAATTCTGCTCATAACCTATGTTAAACGGTTGCTGGGTCATCTTTAAAGGGTTGTTTTCGGTGATTACAACTTGGTTAATGGAGTTATTGGAGTAACCGTATCCCGCACTTAAGAAAACAATGTAGTGCCAAGCATAATTTAAATCGATTTTGTGCGTATATTCAGGGTCTAAAAGCGGATTACCCGAGGTGTAATTGTAATCGGATTGCTTTTCAACGAAAGGATTCAATGAGTTGTAGTCAGGACGTGAGATACGGTAGGAATAAGTTAAAGAAAGGTTATCCATTTTGCCCACACGGTAGTTAAGATTTACGTTCGGAAACAAATTAAAGTAGTTATCTTCGTGCTTATCCTCCGTTGCCTTTTGTTCAATTGAGGTATAAGTGTGTTCAAACCTTAATCCCGTGCGCATGGACAGCTTTTCGGAGAATTTATCCGAGAAACTGACGTATGCAGCATTGACATTTTCTTTGTATTTCAGGTGACTGGTGCGGTTTAAATCTATACTGTCATTCTGATATGCCTTAAAATCGTTATCAACCAACGCAAGACGTGATTTAATACCGTATTCAAAAGACATATTCTTGTTTATAGGTTGATTAACGTCGAATTTAAAAGCATAGGAGTTGTACTTATTGTCGGAATTGTTGAAAAGATTTTCGGAATATGTCTTTGTCGTGAAATAATCTGCGAAATAGTCGGTAATATTTGTGGATTTGTCGGAGGAAGCGTTGTGGTTAAAATCAAAAGACGCCGAATACTGTCCGCCGAGTGTGTCAAACTTGTGATTATAGTAGACACTGCCCATGAAATTGCCCGACGTACCGTTCTGTTTGCTGTTTATGTTATAAGAAGAAATGATGTTACCGCTTTTAAGCGAAGATATAACCATCTGTTGCGGGTCTTGGGCAAATTCAGGCACCTTGTGACCGCTGTAATTAAACATCGCACCTACGGAATTGTTGTCATCAATCTTGTAATCTGCAGAAATATCGGCGTTAAATGAGCGGAATTTGTTTTTCATCTTGTATTCGTTTTGGTGCATTAAGGTCGTATCGCCGCTCATGTCCCAAAGCCATTGATCAAGCTGCATCGTGTTACGGTTATCCATGTAACCGAATCCGCCGCCTGCCGTTACAGTCCATTTAGGTGTGACGTAAGAAAGAGAAATATTGTCAAAAGTTTTAAAATCACTGTTTATACCGTTCCAAGATGACAAACTGCCCGAAAATCCTTCGGTCTGCTCCTTTGCCATTACTATATTAATGATACCTGCAGTGCCTTCGGCTTCGTATTTTGAAGACGGATTGGTTATAGTTTCGATTTTAGCTACATTATCAGGCGACATACCTTTCAAAATAGACTTCATAGCGTCGTAAGGTATGCGTATATCACGCCCATCAAACTGAAACAAAATGCCGCTCTGCCCTTGAAGCGTTATATTTTCGTCCTTGTCAATCACAACCCCCGGAACCTTGCGGAGCATTTCGAAAACGTTGGCGGAAGTTGCGGTAAGGCCTTCGTCAACATTCATCACAATTTTGTCATTGTCCATCTCAATGCGCGTTTGCTTGCCGATAATGGACACTTCGCTCAAATTCTCGGCATCAACTTCCAAATAAATTTCGCCGATATTGATACTGTTGCCTTCTTTCTTGTATTTGGAACCGTCAACGGCGAAAACGTTGTCCTTATATCCCAAAGAATTAATCTTCAATACCGCTTTGTTTGTCTTAACTGTCAGGGAAAATCCGCCGTTTGCGTCAGTTGTTACTCCCGTTATCAGTTTCGCATTTGCAGATGTGTCACTCATTTGCATAACATTGGCAAATGCCATCGCTTCTTTGCTTTTTGCGTCAAGGACTTTGCCTTTGATTGTCAGGTTTTGCGCATTTGCTACAACAAAAGCAAGCATCAAAACCGCTAAAACACTTATTTTTCTCATTACTTTATTAATTATTATTGTTACTTATTATCTTGTTTAAACCGTATATCGGAATAATTTATTGTATTACTGTATTAGTTTAATAATACACTGCAAAAATATAACAGTTTCCGATAACAGCAAAATTTTTTCCTAATAAAAATTATAAGATTTACAATTTGTTTTTGTAATATGTTGATTATTAATTGTAAATGCGGAGTAAAATATTTGAAATATATTGTTTTGATTAGCTGAAAACACGTCAAAAAGCACGTTGATACGAAGCCGATTTTAAAAAACGGCATTAAAAAATCTTAAAACGCCGTATTAATAAATTTTTATCGCAGATTAATTTACTGACATCGCAGATTAATTTACTGACGTCGCAGATTAATTTTGCATTAAAGCGATAAGAAAAATTATTACTATCTTTGCAAAAATTTTTATATGCAATACACAAACAAAAACATATTAAAAATTACGCTTCCCGTGCTTGTAAGCATGCTGATGGAGCAACTGTTGAGCATAACCGACACGGCGTTTTTGGGAAGAGTGTCCCAAGTGGAATTAGGCGCCAGTGCAATAGCGGGTGTTATGTATATGACGGTTTTTACTGCAAGTTTCGGTTTTGCAATGGGTGCGGAGATTATGATAGGACGGCGTAACGGCGAGAAGAATTACAGCGCCGTGGGCAATATATTCTATCAGGGACTGTACTTTCAACTTATTATTACAGCCTTTGCTGTATTGTTCACCTCTTTGTGTATGGCAGATATATTCAAACGTATATTGGTTTCGCAGGATATATGCAAGGCTGCAACCTCTTATCTTGATTGGCGTATGTACGGCTTTGTCTTTGCGGCAATATCCATGATGTACCGAACCTTTCTTATGGGTACCGTGCAGACACGTTCGCTTATCGGCAATTCTTTGGTACTCTTTGTTGCAAATTGCCTGTTCAATTACATATTAATATTCGGCAAACTGGGTTTTCCGCAATTGGGAATAACGGGTGCTGCAATAGGTTCGTCATTGGCGGAAGTTGTCGGACTGATATACTTTATCATAAGCACTAAACGGCATATCAATATCGCAAAATACGCACTTAACAAACTGCACCGCCCTGACGTTAAGCTTTTGTGGCAGATGTTGAAAATTTCTTTCTGGACTATGTCACAGAGTGTGTTTGCCATTGCGACGTGGTTTCTTTTCTATTTGTTTATTGAGCATTTGGGACAAACTCCGATAGCGGTTACCAACGTACTGCGCAGTGCCAATTCGCTGATATTTATAATTTATTGTTCTTTTGCATCAGTTACAAGTACTCTTGTGAGCAATCTTATGGGTGAAAACAAGCAAGAGGAGATTATTCCTTTAATACGCAAAAGCGTTAAATTGTCTTATATATGCGTATTGCCGTTTGCGGCGGTTTATCTGCTGTTTCCGTCCTTTATAATGGGCATCTTTACCGATATAGATGAGGTTATATTGCAGGGAAAAGATGTCGTATGGGTTTTATGTGTTATAACCGTGATAGCGGCAGCCGCCAATGTGTGGTATGATGCCGTTGCGGGCACGGGAAATACGCGTGCGGTGTTTTTTATGGAGACAACTTCGCTTGTAGTTTATACCTTATTTATATATATTGTCATTTGGGTAAAACATTCACCGCTTACAGTCTGTTGGTTTGCCGATGCGGTGTATTATTTTGTGATTTTAGTCCTCTCACTCTTGTATTTCAGGTTCTCCGCTTGGCGTAAAAGGAAGATATAATATAATTTGACAGATATTTAACAGCATTTTATTTCCTTGTAAGACAGTTAAAAAGCCGTTAAAATGCTATCAGGTATATAAATACTTGGTGCTAAATATTGCGTGGTATATAAATATATTATATTTTTGCACAATAAATTTTATGATACTGTAAGTAAAAAGACAGACATTAATTAAAAATAAATAAAAATTATGCGGAAATTTAGTTTATGGTTTTTGCCGTTTGTATTTGTGCTTTATGCATTCGGTAGTTTCGCCCAAAACAGTCTCAATAAGAGTTTCCAAAGCACGGAATTCCCGCCTTTTGATGATTATGCGTCAGATTCCACTGCCCTTTGCACAGGTATATCGGGGACGGTAGGAGTGGAGAATATTACATCCAATTCGGCAAAAGTTTATTTCGAAGATACCAATGCAAATCACAGTGCATGGAAAGTTTATTACCGTAAAGTAGGAGACAAGAAGTGGATTGAAACGGATGCATCAGGTGATAAGACTGCAGAATTAACTGATTTGGATGCTGCGGAAAAGTATGACGTTTTTGTTCTTACCGATTGTTCGGGCAATATTTCTACCGACACCTCAAATATCGTAAGATTTATAACCGATGCGCTTGTTGCCGAATTGCCGCTGGATATAGATTTCAATGACAAAGAGGCTTATTACGGTATTTTTGATAACAGATCAAACACGAATGACAATTGGTATATAGGTTCTGCAACAGGTACGGAAGGTTATCCTACGGCGTTGTATATATCCAATGATGACGGAAAGACAACTACGTTTACCTGCAATAACAATACAAATGCCTATTCGGTATTGACCTTTACCTTTGATGACAAACAGGAGCAAAATATAAGTTTTGATTATAAGGTCGGCGGAGTGGAAGCTGATTTCAGCTCGTTGTCAGTATTTTTACTTCCGGACACTATACCCGTTCCTTTGGCAGGAATACCCAAAGGTGCAACCGTATTGGTAAACAAGGTTTGCAATAAAGACTGGACGGGTGTTTCGTATACTACCCAAGAGTTGGCAGGCGGGACATATAGATTAGTGTTTTATTGGCATGTCGGGATTTTTTGTGTCAATCCTTATGATTTCTCGGCGGCGATAGACAATATCCATATAGGCGGATCGTCATGTTTGAAGCCTTTGAACCTGCATCTTGCCGAAGCAACGGCTGAATCTTTGAAGATAGAATGGACTAAAAACGGAGAAGACCAGCAAGCATGGAACGTTTATTACAGACAGGAAGGTACGCCGCAGTGGAGCGAACTTAAAACTGTGTATAGTGATTCAGCCGTTATAGACGGGTTGCAAGTTGATACACGTTATGAGGTTAAGGTGACGGCTTTTTGCAAAGATGAGCAGTCGGCTTTTTCGGATATCATGATATTTAAAACCGCTTGCGGAGTTAAAACAATACCTTGGTTTACTGATTTTGAAAACGGATATACCTTGGATTGTTGGACAAAGCTTTCAGGGGAAGATTATATCGGTTTGACAGAAGCAGGTGCATACCCGAGAAACGAAGACCTTGATGTTGCCTTGCGAATAGGAGGCGGTGATGCAGTATTAGCGCTGCCTTTGCTTGAAGGAGATTTGAGCTGGTACAGATTAACATTCTGGTATTCCCAAGACAATAGGCAGCGATGGGACGGTTTGGACCCCGGAACATTGGAAGTCGGAACTTTAAGCAATCTTGCCGATGCCAAATCATTCAAACCATTGACTGTATTGGAACCGTATAATGATGAATCGGATGAAAGGTGGCATTACGCACGTATTTCTTTGCAGGATGCCGATTTGACACCGTCGGCGGATAATTATATCGCTTTCAGATACACATCGCAAAAGGGAGAATACGGCAGCAGCTTAACTACATGGTATTTTGACGATATACGTGTAGGTTTGGCTCCCACTTGCACGGGTCCGCAGTCTGACGGTGTAAAAGTTTCGGAAATAACCGACATATCGGCTAAAATAACATTTGCCGACAGTAATGAGGATCACCGGCAATGGAATGTCTATTATCGTGAAAAAGGCTCTGATGAAGTTTCGTTTGTTACTACCGATACCTTTTCCGTTGTTTTGGCCTTGAATTCGGGAACAATATATGATGTCTGGGTTAAAACACAATGCGACCAGGAAAGTGAAGATTCTACCGAAGTGGTCAGATTCTCAACAAAAGGAGCTGCCATGCGGCCTGATTTTGTAATTGATTTCGAACAGGACAAGATAGATGCGTTTTCATTTACGGCGGACAATGAATTTAATGCATGGGTTATAGGTTCTGCAACAGCCAAAGACGGCAGCAAATCATTATATATTTCGGATGATGATGGCGAGAATAATAATTATTCCTCACACAATTTTTCTGTCTTGCATTCTTATGCCGTTATGAACATAGAATTTTACGGCAAATCCGAATATATTCTGTCTTTTGATTACAAATCCGAAGGTTGTTCTAGGTATGACGACGTATGGGCTGATTTAAGCGTATATCTTGTACCGCCGGATAAGGAGATTCCGCAAACGGGAATGCCTGAAGGTACATGTATATTAAGTAAAGTCTCCATGACGGATTGGACGGAGTTCGAATATTCAATAACAGGTTCGGAAGACAGAATTATGCAGCTTGTATTTGTATGGTCGTCTACAAGAGATTCGGGAACAGGAGCTGCAATTGATAACATCAGAGTACGCGGTGCTGATTGTGCCAAACCTTCTGCATTGGTTGTTAAAGGTACGGATGACAATTCTGCGGAAATTTCATGGAAAGAAAGCGGCGATGCAAACAAATGGATTGTTTATTACAGCGACGTCGCAGATAAATTTACTGACGTCGCAGATCATTTTACTGACGTCGCAGATTATTCTGATGATATCGCAGATTATTTTACGCAATTGACGGTAACGGATACCGATTATACAATATCTTCTTTAAAAGAGAATACATTGTATAAAGCATACGTAAGAGCCGTTTGCCAAGAGGGCGATACCTCCGATGCATCCGCTGTCATTACTTTCAGAACTACACAGCCGATGACCCAAATAACATCTTTAGGTTATGTTTTGGATTTCGAAGACGAAGAGGAAAGCAAAGCCGTTTATTCCTATTCTACGGCAACCAATGATTGGATAGTGGGAACCGATGCAGGCGGACATACACATGCTTTGTATGTTTCCAGCGATAAGAGTTCTTACCATTGCGATACGGCAGTTGATAACTATGCTTATGCGACATTGCCTTTGAGATTCGGCACACAGCAGGAATATGACCTGTCGTTTGATTATAAATCAGGCGGCGGACAACACGGATATATGAGAGTATATTTGGTTCCTACCGCTGTGCAACTTCCGCAGTCGGGATGGCCTGAAGGCACATTGCTTTTGGATACGGTGTCCAATACTGACGGTTGGCAGCATCATTCGGTGAGGCTTCAACATGTCGCAGAAAAGACTTATCAATTGGTGTTTGTTTGGTATAACGCTGCGGCGAAAAGAAAAATCAATCCTCCTGCAGCTATTGACAACATAAAGATAACTGGCAATGATTGTGCAACTCCTACGGATTTGGTAATGACTGAAGCCGATGACAATTCGGCAACCTTTACTTGGACGGAAAACGGTAATGCCGATGCGTGGAAGTTCCATTACAGATTGATGCCCGAAGGGGAAGAATTTGTTGTTTCTGCGGTTAATGTTTACAAGAATTCTTTGAATAAAGTGACGGGCACGCTGACTGGTTTGGCTTCGGGAGTTAAGTATTCGGTATGTGTGTCGGCGGATTGCAAAGAAGTGTCCAAGGTTTCAAAGGAAGTGACATTTGCAACACTTGGTAAATTGATTTCGCAGTTTCCGTATGTGCAAACGTTCGAGGATGCATTGCAAGACAACGCCGTTACGGTTTTTGGATCGGGGAAGAATCAATGGTATGTAGGCGATGCGGAAGGATTAATAGATGAATCTACGACCACCGTGCCGCATTCTCTTTACATTTCTTCCGATGACGGAGAAACCAACTCCTATGTTGCCGAAAGATCTTATTCCGTTGCGGTATTTAACGTGCAATTCGGGGATGCTCCGCAGTATTCGTTGGATTTTGATTACCATGCAGCGGGTTTCGAATCGTTGGATAATTTGAATGTTTATCTGATTCCTAAAGGCGAGGCACTTCCGTCTCATAATGATTACCATGCACCAAAGGGTGCAGTGACATTGATGGAAGGCAGGCAGGGTACGGGAGTTAATGTATGGCGGCATGCTTCTTATGTGTTGGACAATGTGTCGGCAAGAGTTTATCAGTTGGTATTTTATTGGAGGAATGCTTCCGAGTCGGCTTATAATCCTGCAGCTGCAATAGACAATATTAGGTTAGAGGAGGCTAAATCGGATTGTATTGCCGTATCTGATTTGCAAACTGTCGGAAGAAGAAAAACGGATGCTATAACCGTTAAATGGAAGGATAACAACCCAGCGCAGCCTCAATCGTGGAGTGTAGCCTACGGACTTAAGAATCTGAATGTTTTTGATACTGTGATTACAGACCGCACGGAATGCACATTGACTGATTTGGAATCAGGAGCCGATTACTACATCTTTGTATCTGCCAATTGTGAAGACAATACGCCTACATCCGTACACCGATTCATTACGGCAAGCACTTCCTGTTTACCTGTGGATCCTGCGGAAGGTTGGTATGACGGATTTGACATCAAAGATTACGATAACCGCTCATATCCTGTTTGTTGGGAAAGAGTGATAACCTCGCACAGGGATACAATCTATCCGTCCGTTACCACATACGCATCTACAGGTTATAACGGCAATGCCACTTCCATGGAATTTAAAGGCAACTGTGCAATAGCAACACAATATTTCCAAGGCAACATCAGCCATTTGAAGTTGGAATTCTCCGCAAAAAGAGATTTATATGCATTCGCATCCGGCGATATGGTAATCTATGTTGCTTCGGATATTTGGGATACAAATACATGGGAACCTGTCAGTGTTTTGCCTTATTGGAAGGTCAGCGAATGGCAGCACGATATATTTGCCTTTGAGTTCAATAACGTAATCAATAAAGGTGAAAACAGAGCCATAGTATTGCAACACACAGGCAACAGTTCGGGTTCTTGGTATTTGGATAATTTCCGCGTGACTGTAATGAAAGAAACGGACAATACATGCGAAACACAATTGAAAGTTATTAAGGCTGACAGCATAGATGAAACTACTGCACGCATATCCTGGACTGATGCAATAAATATCAATCGTTGGCAATACAAAGTCAATTTGCACGGTATGTTTACCTCTTCTTACGATTCGTCCGTATATCTTACGGGACTTACCCCTGGGACTGATTACACGGTTTACGTACGTTCTTATTGCGTAGAACCGACAGATACTTTCGATGAAAACGGCATCCCCGTATTTAAAGAAAACGGCAGATTGTCCAATTGGGATTCCGTAACGTTCAGAACCAAAGGCGTAATCGAAGAATGCCCTGAAACGGAATATTTAGCTGTTGATACAGCGACAAAGAACACCGTAGCCGTGTCTTGGAGCGGTGAGACGGATACATATAACGTTGTGATAACTGAAGAAGATGACATTAAATACGTAAGCAGCGATGAAATAAAAACCACCGACAAACATAATTATGTATTTACCGATCTTAAATCTTCAACCAAGTACAATGTTTACGTACGTTCGGTTTGTCAGTACAACAATTCACCGTGGCAGCACGTTCAGGCGGAAACGTCGGTTGAATACATAGCTCCTGTTGTGACAACGGCTGATGTATCCGACATTGATTCCGCATCTGCAACGTTAAACGGTACGGTTATGCTTAATTCCGATGCTGCAGTTAAAAAAGGATTTGAACTTATAAAAGATAAAGATACTATTATATGCTTGTCTTCTTCGTTAAACACTGTATTTAAATATGATGCTGCGGATTTAAAATCAGGTACTGAATATTCTTACCGCGCATTTGTAACCAATCCTTTGGGATCCGTTTTCTACGGTCAGTGGGTTAAATTCAAAACAAAGGAATACGCAATTAAAGCTCCTGTTGTGGTTACTTTAGATGTAGCGCAGGCAGATTTTGATTCCGTTTCCGCAGTTTTAAGGGCTGATTTGATAAAAGGCGGTGAAGAAATATCGGCTTGCGGATTTGCTTATAAGGTTGCAGGAACAAACATCTGGGATACATTGAGCGCCAATGCGGACAATTTCTCTTTGGAATTGAAAAACCTTACGCCTAATACCTCTTATGTGTTTTATGCGTTTGTTTCCACTACTGCATATTCTTATGTAACGGGAGGGCACAAACAATTTACGACCCTGCCGACGCAAGGAATGATTATTCTTCCTGAAGTTAAGACGCTTAAAGCACGCAAAATAACCCGTAATTCCGCCGTGTTGGCAGCGGAAGTGACGGAAAGTACATACTCCGAAAAGATAAGCAGCAGGGGATTTGTTTATGTGCGTCAGGGACAGACCGATTCTGTTACGGTGAGTGTTTCCGACAGAGAGAAATTCACCAAGGAAATTAACGGATTGCAGCCTAACACCGTTTATGTTTACCATGCTTATACCGTGACAGTTACCAATACTGTATGCGATGCCACGGAGGATACGTTCACTACTATGAAAGTACCTGTCGCTGAAACTGATCCTGTCGTACGTACGGCTGATGCATCGGGTATTGATTCAGTTAAGGCTACGTTGAACGCAACGGTAACAGTTACAGAGACTACGAAGGCAATCGTATCTTCGGGCTTCATGTACAGAAAAGCTACCGACAACGAATACACGACCGTTGAAGCTGCAATCAATAACGGCACGATGACCTACGAACTTACAGGCTTGACTCCTGATACTGAATATCAGTTTGCAGGCTTTGTAAACACGGCTGACGGACATTTGATGGGCGACATCAAGACGTTCAAGACGTTG